>JBLHLM010000022.1:0-30603 GCA_047618365.1 Candidatus Poriferisodalaceae bacterium
AGGGTTTCATCCGGAGCGCGGACAGAGATTGGGTCGCCCAGGGAGATTTCGTAGGTACGAGCCGTATCGACGTCGATGAGTACTTCATCGCCAACGGGTGCTTGGCCATCGACGATTTCGAACGCCGTGACCGCGTCCTCGTAGTTGAATGCGAGGGTCGGGGCTTGACCTGGGTCGATCAGATCTTGGAAGTCCTCGCCGACGCTGACTCGGGGGAAGCCCTGAATGAAGCCGTTGGCCTCAGCGACGCCAGGCTGGGCGCGCACGAGCCCGAGCAGCTCTTCTGGAACTCGGTTGCGGCTGTTGATGTCGCCTTCGAAAGCTTCGGTGCCGCGCACCTGCACGCTGATTGGTCCAGCAATCTCGTCGGCGACCTCACCAAAGGTGGCGCGAAGGCTGTCGGCGACGATGAAGGCTCCGGAAACGAACGCGACGCCGAGCACCACGGCGAACGTCGTGAGCGCCAGCCTGATCTTGCGATCGAGGAGTGACTTGAGGGTGAGCTTGAACACCTCAGTCTCCCAACTGCTTCATCCGGTCGAAGACTGCGTCGGCGGTCGGGTCGTCCATGGTGTCGACGATCTTGCCGTCGGCGAGAAACACCACCCGGTCGCTGTAGCTGGCGGCGATTGGATCGTGGGTCACCATGACAATTGTCTGTCCGAAGTCGCGGACCGCTGTCTGCATGAAATCGAGGATCTCGGCCCCGGTTCGACTGTCGAGGTTGCCGGTGGGTTCGTCGGCAAAGATGATGTCGGGTCGCCCGGCCATGGCTCGCGCTACGGCGACGCGTTGCTGTTGGCCGCCGGAGAGTTCGTTCGGTCGATGACTGAGGCGATCGGCCAAGCCGACCTTCTCGACGACGGTCTTGAGCCATTCAGGATCGGTTTCCGTTCCGCCCAAACGCTGCGGAAGCGTGATGTTTTCCAAAGCACTCAGCGTCGGTACCAGGTTGTAGGCCTGGAAGATGAAGCCGACCTTCTCTCGTCGCAGCAACGTGAGTTGTTTCTCGCTGAGAGAGTCAAGGTTGTCGCCACCGACGACGACGGCGCCGGTGGTGAGCACGTCGAGCCCGGCGAGACAGTGCATGAGCGTCGACTTGCCTGACCCGGAGGGGCCCATGACTGCTGTGAAGTGCCCGATCGGGAACTCAATGCTGATCCCGTCGAGAGCCCTGACCTCGGTGTCGCCCTTGCCGTACACCTTCGTTGCGTCGACGGCTGCGGCTGCAATTCCGGTGCTGATGGGCGGCGGTGGTGCGGGGCTGGTGACGTCATTCATGAGGACGAAGCTAACGCGCCCTTCATGACCGCTCGGTCACTTGTGACGCGGGTCACAAAGTTGTTGTAGCCCTACAAATTCAAGGCCTCCCCCAAGGATTCGACACCTACACTCTTGCCTGATGTCGTGTCCGTCTTGCGCCCAGCTAGTGGCCGAGGAGTCGCGCTTCTGCTCCAATTGTGGACATCTGCTCGTCCGCACCGAAGAGCGCCGCATCGTGACAGTGCTGTTCGCTGATCTGGTCGGGTTTACTAGCCTCTCTGAAGAGCTCGACCCCGAGCAGCTGAAACACCTCATCGATCGTTGTTTCCAGCGTCTCGTCGCCGATATCACTGCTTTTGGCGGCACCGTCGACAAGATCGTCGGCGATGCAATCGTCGCACTTTTCGGAGCCCCTAAGGCCCATGAGGACGACCCCGAGCGGGGCGTTCGGGCCGCGCTCCGTATGCAGCGCACGCTCGGTTCAATCGCCGAGGAGATGGGTTCGGACCTCAAGATGCGTATCGGGGTGAACACTGGCGAAGTTCTCGTTGGCGCCCTGCAAGCCGGCGGCGATTACACAGCTATGGGCGACACGGTGAACGTGGCCAGCCGCCTGCAACATCTGTCCCGTCCAGGTGAGGTTCTCGTCGGTCAGATCACACGCGATGCCACGATGGACGTGGTCGAATACCACTCCCATGGCGACGTTCAATTGCGTGGCCGCGACGAGATGGTGCACGTCTACCAAGCCATCACCGAGACGGCGCCTCCTGGGCGTCGTCCCCGCCGCGAACGAGCGCCACTTGTTGGTCGCGAGGCCGAACACATCCAGCTCATGGCGGGAATCGAGACGTCGGTCGCCCGTAGTCGAGCCCACCTTATCAATATCTTGGGTGAGGCTGGCATGGGCAAGACCCGCCTCGCCGAAGAGGTCGCCGAGGTGGCCGAGGTGCAGCACGACGCCCTCGTTCTCGAAGGCCGAGTTGTTCCGTACGGCGAAACGAACCCGGTCCGCTCGATCGGCGAGGCAATCTCCGACTTGTGCGAGTTGTCGACCGCGGACAGCGCCGACATTGCGTATCGCAAGGTGTCCGAGCTGGTCGCCCGGATGCTTGAGATCGGTGCAGCATCGGCCGACGTCGAGCGGGTTACCGAAGCACTCCTGCACGTGATTGGCCGGCCTACTCCGTTGCGCTCGCTGGAGCAGACCCGACGCACCTCGGAGGTCCTCGAAGGTCTTCGCCGGTTCTTTGATGCAGCTGCATCTCGTCAACCGGTTGTTCTGATCCTCGGCGATGTGCACTGGGCCGACCCGCGTCTGCTGGCGTTGGTGGAGCACCTGCTGGCCGCTTTGGCTTCGCGGCCGTTCATTGTGATTGCCAGTGCAAGATGGACTGTCGACGAAGAACGCTGGGTGGTCTCCCCAGGTCGTCACAACACCATGGTGCTGAACCTCGACCCGCTCGACCGAGATGCGTCGCGAGAGCTGATTGCCGAACTCATCGGGGCAGACGTGCCTGATTCGGTGGCCGAGCAGCTACACGACCGAAGCGGCGGGAATCCATTCTATCTCGAAGAGATTGCCAACCTTTTGCGAGAGGCCGGCGTCGTCGGACCGGGAACTCGAGGCGACTTTGACGTTCGTGGCGTCGCGGAACTTCCGAGCACCCTGCGAGGGTTGGTCGCTGCCCGTCTGGATTCCTTGTCATCTGATGAGCGGTCGATGGTCGACAACGCTGCCGTGTTTGGCCGTGAGGGCTACCTATACGGTCTCCTCCTTGCCAGCCGGATACCGGACCAAGACCAGTCGGTCTTCCGGCACCTGGTCGACAAGGACATCTTCACGATTGAGTCTGAGCGTTGGGCGTTCCGCTCCGATCTCCTTCGCGACGTCGCTTACAGCATGCTGACCAAGACCGACCGTGGCGCGAAACACGTTGCCATTGCTGATTGGTTGGCCGAACACGCCGACGATCCCACCGGCGAAACCGTCGGCATGATTGCCGAACACTACGCCTCTGCAGCTGAGCTGCTGCCTGACCTTGGGCCTCTCAACTCCCTCCCGTCCGATCTTGTTGACCGCGCGGTTGATTGGCTCGAACGGGCCGGCCTTCAAGCCGACGATCGCGACTCTCACTACGTCGCAGCCCAGATGTTTCATCGAGCGCTCTCACTTGTCCCGGAGGGCGATCGTCGTCAACTCACTGCGGCGATAGGCCGTGGGCGAGCACGTCTGAGCTTGCGCGAGCTCCCGGGAGCTACGGCAGATGCAGAACTGGCGATGGAGATTGCCGGCCGCCCTGAAGTCGACGATTCCCGTTCCCTTGCCATTGCCATCAGGCTGACTGGAGAGATCCATAGCGCTGCTGGCGACCTCACCCGCGCGGTGTTGCCACTGGCTGACGCTCTTGGACGGTTCGAGGCGTTGGGCGACGATGCCGAAGTTGCCGAGACCCTTCGACTACGAGGCATGGTCTCGTTGTTCGCTGGCGAGCACGAGGCAGCTGATCGCGATCTCGATCACGCTCGCACCATCTTCGAAGAACTGGGCGATGCCGCCGGTGTTGGCTGGTGTCTCCAGAATCTGGCCTGGTTGTCGTTCGAGGCTGGGTATGTCGATGAGGCCACAGAACGCGTCACCCGGGCGATGGAGCTCTTTGCCGACGTAGATGACGAAGCTGGGTTGAGTTTCGCCCGCGGTCTGATGGCGTTCATCCACTTCCATGAAGGTCGTGGCGACGAGGCTGAGGCGCTCGCGTCTGAAGTACTCGCCGATGCCCACCAGCGCGGCGAGCGGTTCAGCGAGGCAATGATGGATCTCTTGCTTGCGTCGGTCAGTTTGTGGTCAGGTCGAGCTCGCAAGGCAATCGAGATGGCGACCGTCGCCAAGTCGGTGTTCCAACAGATCGATAGCGAGTACGGCGAGGTCCAGGCCATGGGGCTGCTGGGTCGCGCTTTTGCTGCGATCGGCGACATCCAGTCCAGTCGCAAGAATCTGGACGATTGCTTGAGTCGTGCTGACGCGACATCCACCACTGATCAACAACGAACGTTCGTGCGGCTGGTGAATGCCGGCGCTGCTGTGCAAATCGGCGACCCAGTGAGCGCTCTCGACCACCTTGAACATTTGGGCGAGCGCGATGACCGTCGACGGATGATTGGTTCAGTCGACGTTGAAGTCACTCGAGGTTTGGCGCTGCTCCAGCTTGGCGATGTCGCTGGCGCCCTCGACGTGCTTTTAGGCGTCGAACTTGGGGATCTGGGGGTGCGGGCCTACCTCGATTCTGTGCTTTCTCTTGCCTTTGCGTGCAACAACGACATCGCTGAAGCCATTGCCCATAGCGACTCTGTTCTTTCCGAAGGCCGCTCCACGTACCTCGATCGTCGCACCGCCGGGTTGGCACGGGCTCTGAGCTACGCCCGCAGTGGTAATCGGGCCGCCATGGAGCAAGCATTCAGGGACGCGCTGATGGGCGTCGACGCAACCGAGAGCGTGATGAGCCAGGCCGTTGTTCGCCTGGCCCGAGCGGTGGCCTACGAGACCATGGGTGATGTAAACGCCGATGCGTACCGGCTCGAGGCCAGCTCTTTGCTGGCTGACATGGGTGTCGAGGTGCCTGGCTGGGAACGTGCATTCCGCATTGCTTCCGGCGACATCAGGTCGGCAAACATTTCGACGTGAACGAGCGCTAACATCGCCCTTATGGCGGATCGTGTTTTGGTAACCAAATTGGGCCTCGATGGGCACGACCGCGGGGTGAAGATCGTCGCCCGCATTCTTCGTGATGCCGGGTACGAAGTGATTTACACCGGTCTGTTCCAGACCCCTGACACGGTTGTCGCTGCTGCGATCGACGAGGACGTCGACGCCATCGGTGTTTCGATGTTGTCGGGAGCCCACGAGGTTCTGCTGCCCTTGGTTTGCGCGAAGCTCGCCGAAGCTGGCGCCGACATTCCAGTAATTCTTGGCGGCATTGTTCCCGAGTCAGATTTCCAGTCGATGAAGGATGCTGGTGTCGCTGCTGTCCTCACGCCTGGCGCAACGAGCGATGAGGTTGTCGAGGCCGTCCGCTCCTCGATTGCTGCTCGCCGAGGCTGAGCTCAGGGCAAGTGGTCTGAGCATCCCACTGGGCAGTTCTTGGGCGTCGGTTGTATCCTCGCCCGAGTGATCTTTGAACGAATCGGAGTTGTCGGCTGTGGCCTCATGGGGGCTGGTATTGCCGAGGTGTGTGCCCGTAGTGGAGCTGACGTCAAAATCGTCGAGCTCACCGAGGAGGCGTTGGCTACCGGTATGGCCAACCTCGAGAAGAGCCTTGACCGCGCTGTGCGCGCTGGAAAGGTCGAACAGAGCGAACGCGACATGGCGCTCGCCAACATGTCGTTCTCGACTGACATGAGCGATCTCGCCGACCGTCAACTTGTGGTCGAAGCGATCTACGAGAACGAAGAAGCGAAACTTAACGTGTTCCGCATGCTGGATCAGGTGGTCGAGGATCCGAATGCCATTCTTGCTTCCAACACTTCTTCAATTCCCGTGATGAAGTTGGCCATGGCCACCCAGCGCCCTCAGCAGGTGCTCGGGGTTCACTTCTTCAACCCGGTACCAGTGATGTCGTTGGTTGAGGTCATCAGCTCACTACTGACAGGCGACAAGACGATTGCCCTCGCTTCCGAGTTTGCCGATGTGCAGCTGGGCAAACGTGTCGTTCGGTCTCAGGACCGCGCCGGCTTCGTGGTGAACGCACTGCTGATCCCTTACATCCTCTCGGCTGTTCGGATGATGGAGTCGGGGTTTGCCAGCGCCGAAGATATCGATGCCGGCATGGTGCTCGGCTGCAACCACCCGATGGGTCCGCTGGCCCTCGCTGACCTGATCGGGCTCGACACGACGATGGCAGTGGCCGAGTCGTTGTACGAAGAGTTCAAAGAGCAGCTCTACGCGCCACCGCCTCTGCTGAGCCGTATGTGTGAAGCGGGCCTTATGGGCCGCAAAGCCGGCCGCGGCTTCTACCGCTACGACAAGTAGCCGTTGGGTGAGCCCCACCTCTGGGCGAGTGAGTGCTGTGGTGTTCGATCTGGGCAACGTGCTGATCGAATGGAATCGCGACCTGCTCTATCGGAAGATCATTCCTGACGCTGAGCGACGGGCCTGGTTCCTAGAACACGTAGCCAACATGGCATGGAACGTTGCCCTCGATCGGGGCCGCTCGTTCGATGAGGCTGTGGCCGAACTCTCGGTCGAACATCCCGATTGGGCGGACGAGATCGCGGCATTTCGTGACCGCTGGGTCGAAACAATGGGCGACGTCGATGAGGACGCAGTGCAGTTGCTGGCCGAGTTGCTCGCCGCCGACGTGCCCACCTATGCACTGACGAACTGGTCCGCTGAGACGTTCCCTCACGCCGAAGCCCGATTCGAATGGCTCACCTGGTTCGACGGAATCATCGTCTCGGGACAAGAGGGCGTTGCCAAACCCGAGGCCGCCATTTTTGAACTGCTCAGCACCCGATATCACCTCGACCTGGCCTGCACCCTGTTCACCGACGACATGGCGACCAATATTGAGGGGGCGCGTGCAGCGGGCCTGCAGGCAGAACTCTGGACCTCGGCGGCTGATTTCCGCTCTCACCTCGTCCGGTACGGCGTCCTCAACTCGAACCGGCAACAATAAGCGCAAGTAGGCTCACCTGACGTCGCCAGACCGGCGATTCGAGGGGAGAAACGTGGCTGCGAATAACCTGGCTGGGATCAGCGACGAGGCGGTCACCGAGTGGTTCGTTCAGAACATTGGTGGGGTCGCTTTGCCGCTGACGTTCGAGCTGCTGGCGGGCGGTCACTCCAACCTCACCTATCGGGTCACCGACGCCGCGAAAACCGACTTTGTATTGCGCCGCCCACCGCTTGGCCATGTGTTGGCCACAGCTCACGACATGGAACGTGAACACCGAATCATCAGTGGTGTGGGCAAAACCAACGTGCCCGTGCCGGCCGCACTTGGCTTGTGCGAAGACGTCAGCGTCAACGACGCCCCGTTCTATGTGATGGACCACGTGGTCGGCACTGTGTTGCACACCGACGAAGAGGTCGCTGGTATGGGCGGCGACGAGAAGATGGCGCTGAGTCGCCACGTGGTCGATGTTCTCGCCGATCTTCACGCAGTTGAGCCAGGCGATATCGGGCTTGGCGAACTGGGTAAGCGCGAGGAATACATCGGTCGCCAGCTTCGACGGTGGACCAAACAATGGCTCGCGTCCAAGACCCGTGAACTCCCCGAAATGGAGGAAACCCAACGCCTCCTCGACGAAGGTATGCCCGAACAGATCGGTGCCGCGATCGTCCATGGTGACTATCGCCTCGGCAACATGTTGACCGGTGAGGGTCGAGTGCTCGCAGTCCTCGACTGGGAACTCTGCACCCTCGGCGACCCAATGGCCGACGTCGGCTATCTCATGAACAACTGGGTCGAGCCAGGTGAGGCCCTTCCGAGTTCCTCGGCTCCCACGATCGCCGGCGGATTCGCTACACGGGATCAGATGTTGGGGTGGTACCAGGACGCCACTGGGCGTGATGTGGGCAAGGTTGCCTACTACCGGGCCTTCTCATACTGGCGCCTCGCCGCCATTGTTGAAGGTGTCCTGAACCGTTACCTCAACGGTGCGATGGGCCAAGAGGGCGACACCGAGATGTTCAAGCTGCAGGTCGAAACACTCGCCACCAACGCCCTCACCCTGTTGTCTGAGGGATAGGGCTCACTGAGGGATAGGGCTCACTGAGGAATTGAGCTGTATAGCGTTGCCGGTGCGCCGGGACCTTCAACGAGAAAACGAACCTCATGGGCACCGGTTTCCATGTCGCCTGGAGCCATACCGGCTGACGTGAATTCACCGTGGCTTGCCGCTAAATCGTCGACCTTGATCATCACCCCGGTGGCGTCTGTTGTGCGATCTGCACCGGCGAGCGCGATGCGGCTTGCGCCCACGTCGAACTGGGCCCACCGATCGCCGTCGACGAACGTCGGCTCGGTACCGAGAATGACGCTCCAGGTCGCTACGGCGCTTGCAAGATCGTTCACGGGGATCACCGGTGTGACGCGTTCAACAGTCATGGCGACACCTTATTGCTCAATCTTGCAGACGGACCTGTCGATGTCGACCTAATGGTTGGTGCATCTCATCGCCAGTCTCGGCGTACCCTTCTCTCCATGGCCGCTCTGGCCATCGGTGTGGTTTTCGCGACCGACGCCGGCTGAGCCTCCTGCTCACCGGTCGCCCGAATCAACGAGCGACGGATATTCCGTCGGCGTTACGGCCGCAGGGGTCTGAGCAGTGGAATCAAAACGGCCCCCGCGCCCGCAACCCGGTTTGAGCGCCAGCGGCGAAACCAATCGACGGCGTCCTCCAGGCCAGTTGCGACCGGATCTGCTGCCGATCCGCACGCGGGGGCGCGTGCGGCGATTCCTGCTCGCCGCAGCGCTGACGGCTTTTGCCGTGGTAGCGCTCGGGGCGCTCGTTGTTTGGCGTTCCTTCTCCGAGATCCAGCGCTTCAGCGAGGTCGATGGGGCGTCGGAACAGATGGTCCCGATCAGCCCTGCAAACTCGACGAACGAGTCTCCGATCGGAATTCCGTTTGTGTCCACCGACGAGCAAGACGACGTTGGCGTTGGGAGCGGCACGGAGGAGTCAACGGGCCAAGCTGGTGTGTCAACCCTCGGCATCGGGGAGCCGGCAGCGACGACCGCCGCGATTCCCCTGCTTGATGTCGATAGCGCAAGTGTCGAAACGTTCCTCGTCTTTTCCACCGGCACGACCGGTATCACTGATGGCGAAGCCCTAGCGATCGGTGTTTCCGATCCAGACCAGCGCGGTGCGGACACTCTCACCGATGTAGTGATGGTGCTGATGATCGGTCGCGACACGGGTAAGGTTGCCGCAATCTCGATCCCGCGGGACACCTGGGTCGCCGCCCGTAAGACTCGAATCAACTCCCTCTATGCCATCGACGGACCGTCCACGCTCCGTGCCGAAGTTGCTGATCTCACCGGGCTGCGGATCGACCATGTGGTCCGCGTCGACATGAGTTTCGAGCACCGCTGCGCGACATCCCCACCGGACTGCAAGTCGAGGCCAGGGTGAATCGCCTAGATGGAGCGACCGCCCTGCGGCTGGTGCGGGCTCGTCACGTCGAGACCGAGGTGGATGGTGTGTGGGTCGCCGATCGGTCGTCGGACTTCGGCCGAATCCGGCGTCAGCAGGCGTACCTGTTGGCTTTGATACGTGCGGCATGGAGCGTCGACGCGGTGACGAGCGCACCCTCGATCCTTTCCGCAGTGCAGAATCACGTCGTGCTCGATGATGCCCTCTCTCTGAGCGATCTTGTGGGTCTCGCCCAACGCATTCGTTCCGCTGGCGGATCCCTACCGGGACACCAGGTTCCTGCCGATGTGGGATGGGTGGGCCCGGCCAGTGTCGTGTTTGTCGACCCACACGGAGCCCGTGCACTTTCGGCCCGGGTCGTGGAAGGACTCTCGTGAGCGAGACACCAGAATCAGAATCCGGGAACCTTCGACCCGATCGCAGCGTTCCGACGCACAGCCAGGACCACCGAACGTCGTCAGAAGATACGTTCGGACCAGCTCCGAGGAGTGAACCCGTGTACGAATCCGATCCCGACCCGATCCACCCCGCGACCGGATCGCCGGCGGCGATCTTGCCTACAGAAATCTTGCCTACAGAAACTGTTCCCCCGGGGAATGTGCCTCCCGATGCGGCTTGGCGCCCGGGCGAACCTTCGCCGGTCCAAGAGATTCCACTCGCTCCGCTCGAGCCAGCCACGGTTGCTGCTGCCCCAGTCATCACCCATTTGCCCCCGAGGGCTCCCGAAAAGGGCGGCGGTCGCAGGTTCTTCGCCGGTGTGGCGCTCGGCGCGCTGGTCGGTGGCCTCGTTGGCGGCGGAATGGTCGTGGCGTTCGGCGATGACGCGGCTCCGGCTGTGATCGCAGCGGATGTGGCGACAATCAGCGACGACTCCGCCAATGAGACGACCCAAGTGGTCGTCAACAACATCGGAGGGGGGCTCGACGTGAAGGCAGTGCTGAGTGTCATTGAACCTGCTGTCGTGACGGTTTCGGTCTTCGGTGAACGCGGCGACGGAGCTGGCACGGGTTTCGTTATCTCCAGTGACGGCGACATCGTGACGAACGCCCACGTGGTCGAAGGCGCCGTGACGGTTTCAGTTGTGTTCAGCGACGGTGAGCGTCTTGAGGCCGAAGTGGTGCAGGTTGACCCGACTCGCGACCTCGCTGTCCTGCACGTTGAAGCCCAGGGGCTGGTGACGGCACGCCTAGGGTCGTCTGCAGATCTCGAAGTCGGTGACCCAGTCCTCGCCATTGGAAACGCTCTCGATCTCGGGGATAGCCCGACCGTGACCACCGGCATCGTGTCGGCACTCGACCGGGAGGTGAACACGGCGAGCGCCAGGCTCACACGCATCATCCAGACGGACGCAGCGATCAACCCGGGTAACTCGGGTGGTCCTCTGGTCAATGCCGCAGGCGAAGTCATCGGAGTCAACACAGCAATTGCCGGCAACGCCGAGGGGATTGGCTTCGCCATCTCCATCGACCATGCACGACCAGTGATTGAGTCGCTCGTCCAGGGAGTCGTTCCCACCCGTCCGCTGCTCGGAGTGAACATCAGTGACGTTCGCGATCTGACACCCGAGGGTCGCGAAGCTGCCGGACTGACCGACGTGGTCACCACCGGAGCACTTGTCGTCGGGATCAGCCCGGGCGAAGCCGCCGATCGGGCCGGAATACTGGTCGGTGAAACCATCGTCGAGTTCGACGGGGTCCGCATTGAGAATGCCGACGATCTTGTCGGGGCAGTCCGTGGGGCAGCCGTTGACAGCGAAGTCTCTGTCTTCGTGTTGTCAGCCGCAGGAGTAGAGCGCCAGGTAGCGCTCGTGTTGGGCTCGGCTACTGGCGCTGGCGGCTGAATTCCCGCCCCATCATCGTCGACGTCACAGCCTCCTCGTATCTTCAAGGTCATGCGGCTCGTGGCGTTCTCAGACCTTCATCTCGACGCCCCCTTTGCCAAGGGGGGACCTGAACTGGTTCGGCTTCGCCGCGGCGCTCTTCGCGAAGCATTGGCCGGTGTCGCTGCCCTCGCCCGAAGGGTTGACGCAGCGGCGCTCATGTGCGCTGGCGACCTGTTCGAACACGACCGCATCAGCCCCGATACCGCCGAGTTGTTGCGGCGCACTTTCGAGGAACTATCACCAATGCCAGTGCTGCTGTCGCCGGGCAACCACGATTGGTACGGCCCGTCGAGCATCTATGCCACAACGGCCTGGTCCAAAAATGTGCACGTGTTCGCCAGCGCTCGGTTGACCCCTTTCGAGCTCAGCAACGACGTGGTCGTGTGGGGCGCAGCTCACCACGCCCCTTCAGGCACCGGCGGCTTGCTCGATGATTTCTCAGTGGGCGCCTCGAGCGATGATGTGTCGCACCGGGTCCACCTGGGGCTTTTCCACGGGTCCGAAGAGTCCGATTTCACCCTCCAAGTCGATCCTGACAAGGTGATGCACTCCCCCTTCCGTGCCGAGCAGATCGCTGCTGCTGGACTCGCCCACGCCGTGGTCGGGCACTACCACCTGCGTCGCGAGGCCCCCACCCACACCTACCCAGGTAACCCGGCTCCACTCAGCTTCGGCGAGCGCGGCGATGGGGGAGCGGTGGTGCTGGAAATCGATCCTGGGGTTGAGGGGGGTGTCGTCAGTCGCGAGTGGTACCCGATCTGCAGTTTGGCGTTGCATGACCTCGTCCTCGACATCACCGGGCTCGGCGACGCCGAGGCCGTGGTGTCGACAATTTCGGCTCAGCTCGCCTCCCGCACTGGCGTAGGTAGGCTCACCCTGGTGGGCGAGGTGGCGCCAACGCTCGATCTCGGTCTGGTGTTGTCCTCCGAGCCAGCCCATTCCCTCGATCAGTTGGAGCTTCGGGTCGGCCGGGTCACCGAAGGTTTCGATCTCGAACGAATCCGTGACGAACCGACTGTTCGCGGGCAGTTCGTACGAGACGTATTGGATTCTGAACTCGCCGACGACGAACAACGTCGGGTGATCGCGACCGGGCTACGCGCCCTGTCCGGTCGAGACGATCTCGAGGTGGCCTGACATGTACATCCGCAAAGTGTTCGCTAGAGCCTTCGGTGGGCTTCGCAACCACGAGCTCGATCTCGCGCCTGGTCTGACGATCGTCCACGGTCAGAACGAGTCCGCCAAGTCGACATGGCACGCCGCCATCACTGTTGGATTGTGTGGGCGACGGCGCGGTGCCGGTCGCACCAGCGCCGATGCCGATTTCGAGGCTCGCCATCGCCCATGGGATCTTGACGAATCGTGGGCAGTTGGTATTGAGCTCCTTCTCGACGATGGCCGAGAGATCGAAATCGAACGCGACCTTCACCGCCAGGCGAACAGTGTGCGGGACGTGCAACTTGGCGGCCGAGCGGTCCCCGACGAGCTGATGCGCGACGGCAGTCCCGATGCAGCGGTATGGCTCGGGCTCGACCGCACCAGCTTCGCCTCCACCGCCAGCGTCCGCCAGGCCGACATACTCAGCGTCACCGACGAGCCAGGGAGCCTCACTGAGTTTCTCGGGCGAGCAGCGGCGACGGCCGGAGGTACCGAGTCAGCCGCGAGCGCAATGAAGCGAGTCGCCCGGTTCCGTAAGGATCAGGTCGGCACCGACCGAGCCAATGCTGTCAAGCCGCTGCGCACAGCGATCAATAGGGTCGTCGAGGCTGAGCAACGGCTGTCAGAGGCTCAACGGGCCCACAGCGATTACTTGCAAGCCGCAGCGTCGGCCGAGCAGTACCGAACCCACCTCGTCCAGCTTGAAAAGCGGAGCCGCTCGCTGCAGTTCGCAGCGGAGGCCTTCGACCTTGAGTCGGCTGCCAAGCGCTTTGCTACGCTCCAGCGCCTCGCTGCTCAATGTCCCGACGGCGAGCCTGCGACCCCCACTACGGCCGATCTGGCGCCCCTTCTTTCAGCTCGGGCCCAGCTGCACGCTGTGCGGGCCCCCGAGGCGATTGACCTGCGTCCCGCCTCTGAGATCGCTGCTGAGCTTGCTGCAGTGCCGCTGGTGCCCGACGGCCCGATGTCGATTGACGGCGACACCGAAACGGCTGTCTCACAGTGGCGCGCTGCTGCTACGCAAGTCGCTGCTCTGCAGGCCGATGTGCCGGTCGAGCCGATCGAAGGCCCAGAGCCTGCCCTCGTGCGGCACGTTGCAGTGCGGCTGCAGGCGCTCGTTGAACAACCGACGGCTGACCTCGAGCGAGAAGCGGCACACCTCACCAACCGTCAGATCGAAGCCGAAGCAGAAGTAGCTGAGGCGGCGGAGGAACAGCGTCGTCGTCGCCGGTTCAGCCTGATTGTTTTTGCAACCGCAGTCGCGATCGCGATCATCGGTGTGGCAACGTCGACCGTTCCCTTGTTGGCTGCAGCTGCAGTTGTCGGGTTTGCTGGAGTTACACACGCAGCACGCTCGGCCGACGTCAGGAGCACGAGCGACGTTGATCCGAGTCGCGTACAACGGATCGAAGCCGAACTTGCTGGCCGCATTGTTAGTAACGACGAAGTCAGGGTCGAGCGGGAGCGCTGCATCGCACAGCTCGCCGAATGGAATCTGCCCATCACCGGCGCCGAGGCGGTTGCTGCCGCTGACGCTCAGGCCGCGGAGATGCAGCGAGTTGCCGCGTGGCGTCAGCACTTCGTCTCGTGTCAGCGGCACATGAACTCCACTGCGAGTGCTGCGGCCGAATTGCTCGATAGCTACACCGAAGCGACCGGCTCGCCCGCAGAACGGCTGATGGCAGCACGCCAAGAATGTGAAACAAGGCGCGCACTCGACCTGGCATCGCGTCAGCGGACTGCGCTCGAGGCTGAACTCTCCCGCAGCGAGGCCTATCTGGCGGCAGTCGACCAGCACAGGGTCGACGTACTCGTTGCGCAGGGTGCACTCATCGAGGCCGCCGCGCCGTTCGAGGCAGGCAACGACATCGATGAGATTCTGGCCGCCATCCCGATGATCGCCGGCCGTCGAGATGAAGCGCTCGCCGAACACGACCGTCGGCGCAGCGACTGGGGACGGCTGCAATCCCAACTCGACGGTCGCAGTCTCGCTGATCACCGACTTGATCTGGCGTCACTTGAAGCTCGGCACCGTGATGCTGTGGCTGCGGGGTCCCATTTGATCGAGGACACGGTGGGCGGAATCCGCACTGTCGATGGAATCGAAGTGGATGAGGCGAACATCGACGAACTGGTGTCCACCACAGGGGTCAGAATCCGCCGAGGGTCCGAGGCTGTGGCCGCGGCACAGGGACGACTCGATCAACTTCGGGAATCGGCGCCTGACGTGGCGATCTCTGAGGCCACTTTGACCCAGGCTCAGGCTGAACTGCTCCGGGTACGAAAGCTTGCAGAGACCCTCGACCACACCAACGCCTTCCTCGCCCGAGCTCAAGAACAGGCGCATCGCACACTGGCACCCCGTCTCGAAGAAGAGGTCACCCGGTGGATTCCAGCAGTGACAGGCGGGCGGTACGACCGAGCACGGGTCGACCCCGAGTCGTTACAGATGAAACTTCGGGAAACCACCGGCATCTGGCGCGAGGCCGCTGTTGTATCCCATGGCACGGCAGAGCAGGTGCATCTTGTGCTGCGGGTGGTGCTCGCCAACCTGCTCACCGCACCTGACGAGCGATGCCCGATCCTTCTCGATGATCCGACTGTGCACGCCGATGCCGATCGAAAGGTCGAGATGCTTGAGTTCTTGCGCGAGGTCAGCCGGCACACTCAAGTCGTCCTTTTCAGCCAAGAAGATCAGGTGGTTGCGTGGGCCGCCGAGCGCCTCGATCCAGACATCGACGCCTCGGTTGCATTGTTAGAGGGTCCAGATGCTGCAGTCGAACCCGTTGATGACACTGGAGCGATTCGCCTTCCTGGGTTCGTTGCGTAGCCAACGCACTCGCGAAGATCACCCAGAGTGAACTAGGGTGACGCCGAGGCGGATGACTGCTCCGAGTGGAAGGACGTGTGATGACTCGAAAGTGGATTTGGATCCTTGGCGTTGTCGCCTTTGCGCTGTTGGGCATAGCTGCGTTTTCCGCCACTAGCGGCATTGAAGACACGCTCGAACAAGACGGACTCGCCGCGCTCGAAGCTGCGGGGGTCACGGTCGGTGGCCTCGAGGCTGACGGGCGCACCCTTCGGGTGATCCCTGCCGATGGCGACGGTGGCCAACGTGCCGCCGAGATTCTCGAAGCGGTAGACGGTGTTCGATCCATCGATATCGACCTGCCAGACCTCGACACCGATGAGCTGGCAGATGGCTCGACGCCGACGAGCTCCGCCACTACAGCTCCGCTCGCTACCGATGCTCCAGCGACCACAGTGCCAACAACGGTTCCAAGTGCTGATGTGGCCGCAGCGATTGACGATTTGCTTGCCGACGAACCGCTTGAGTTCGATGCTGACACCGACGAGCCAACCGAAGCGTCGAAGGCCACCCTCGATGAGATCGGCGAGCTACTCCTCGACAACGATCTGCGGGTGAGCGTGACCGGTTGGTTCGACGGCGACGACGATGAAGACGACAACCTTGAGGTCTCGGATGCTCGTGCCTGGTCCTCAGCTGGCTATCTGGAGTACCTCGGCGTGGATTTCGATCGTATGGACGTTGAAGGTCTCGGCAGCGGCAGCGGCAACGGCGACGATGCTGGTGAGCGCGTCGTGATCATGGTCCTTGAAGGAGACGGCTCATGACATGGCTCATCAGCGAGATCGTTCTGTTCCTGATTCTGGCCGTTGTGTTGGGCCTGATCATGGGGTGGCTGCTCGGTCGTATTGGTCGCAAGAACAAGGTCAGCGCCGCTGCTGACAGCGTCGACGAAAGCATCGATGGTGCAACCGATGCTGATTCCGACACTATTGACCTGACATCTGAGGGCCTCGCAGCCGCTGCTTCGGCGAGTGCCGATGGAGCCGATACTGGCGCTTCGTTCGGTGACACGGAGATGGAAGCTGAGATCGAACGTCTCAAGCTTGTTGTTTCCGGTCAAGAGGGACAGATTCAGCAGCTCCAAGCCGAACTGGCTCCGTATCGAACCGATGATCTCAAGCTGATCCACGGTGTTGGCCCAGTCTTCGAGCGTTCCCTCAATGGCATGGGATATACGACGTACGACCAGATCGCTGCCTGGTCACGCGACGACATCCGAGAAGTCGCGGCTGAGATTGACCTGTTCCCGGACCGCATCATCCGCGACGAGTGGATCGAACAAGCGGCCGCTCTGGCCACTCGTAAGGCGAATCCACTGCCGGCGCCGAGTATCAGTTTCGCTCCACCTGCACCCGAGGACTCAGCCAGCTAGATCTCCAGCGCGGGTCAGACTGCTCACCTAATGTGCGGTGGCACACGGACCAGGGGAGCAATTGATGGCAATCGTGAGCCGGGTCTCTGAGATCCTTGGCGTGGACTATCCGATTGTCCAAGCCCCGATGGGTTGGATCGCCCGATCCCAACTCGCGTCGGCGGTGAGTAACTCTGGCGCCCTCGGGATCATTGAGACGTCATCGGGCGAACTGGATGCGGTTCGCGACGAGATCGTCAAGATGCGTCAGCTGACCGACAAACCGTTCGGTGTAAACATCGCCCAAGCGTTCGTTCGTGATCCGAAGATCGTCGACTTCGTTATCGATCAGGGTGTGCGGTTCGTCACCACATCCGCTGGTAATCCAATGCAGTACACGGCGCAGCTCAAGGCGGCCGGACTCACGGTGTTCCATGTTGTGCCCACGCTGCGGGCCGCACTGAAGGCAGTTGAGGCGGGCGTGGACGGGTTGGTCGTCGAAGGGGGAGAGGGTGGCGGATTCAAGAATCCAACGCCTGTGTCCACCATGGTTCTGTTGCCTCTTGTCGCTTCCCACGTCGACGTACCGATCATCGCAGCTGGCGGCATCACTGACGGGGTGAGCATGGCCGCGGCTTTCGCCCTTGGCGCCGAAGGCGTGCAGATGGGAACTCGAATGGTGAGCGCTATGGAGTCGCCAGTCCACGAGAACTGGAAGAAAAGCATTCTCGATGCCGAGGCCACGGACACGGTCTTCTTGAATCGGCGCCATAGTCCAGCTCTTCGAGCGCTACGGTCGGAGCGAACATTGCGCCTTGAAGATTCGCTCGACAACGTCATGGGCGATTTCGGCAGCGCTCTCGACCTGTACTTCGGAGGCGATATGGAAGCAGCGGTCGCGTTGACGGGCGAAGTCGCCGGACGCATCGACAAAATTAGGCCAGTCGCCGAAATCGTCGCATCGACGGTCGCTGAGTTTGAGCGGGTCATCGATCGCCTGCATAAAAATCACGGCTCCGCAGCCGGAGGTGCATGATGGGCGCGGGTGTTCGGCTAGCTGGATCGTGGCGTCCGCTTGATGAGGCGCAAGCAGCGGCTCTTCAAGGAACGATGGGTGTATATGAGTTAGCCGATCTCGACGAGGTCGTGCAGAAGATCGGGTTTGCCGGAGGCCGGTCACTGTTCGGTCTGCGTAGTGAGCTGCAAACCGCGCTAACTGAGCGAGGCGCTGGAACCACCCTGTTTCGCATCGAAGAAAACATGCAATACATGAGCCGCTATGACGAGCTGCTCATGGTGCATGTGGCCGACCATGGCCACCTCCCAAACGACAACACTGACGAGCGGCGTATCGGCCGCCTGAGCCCAGGCTGACCACATGAATCTGGACCCGACCGACGAACAACAGATGATCATCGAGACGGTGCGTTCGTTCGTTCAGAACGAAATCGTGCCGCTCGAAGCCGAAATGGACCCCGACGCGACCCAGCTACCGGCACACCACCAGGAGCGACTCGTCGCCAAGGTGAAGGAGATGGGTTTTTACGGCCTCGACATCCCTGCTGAGTACGGCGGTCCGGGCATCGACGTGATGACCAGGACCCTCATGGCGATGGAAATGTCGCAGCATCGTGCTGGCCTCTACGCGGCCTGTTATGGGGTGTTCGGTGGCGCTGGCCTGGCCCAGCTGTATGAGGCCACTGAGGATCAGAAGGAGCGCTATCTCTTTCCGACCTTGCGGGGGGAGAAGCGGGGCTGTTTCGCTCTGACCGAGCCTTCTGGTGGCAGCGACCCAGGGCGAGCAATCCAAACAACGGGTACCCCAGACGGCGACGAATGGATCCTCAACGGGGCCAAGCTCTACATCTCCAACGCGGATAAAGCCGACTTCGCCCTGCTGTTCGCTCGCACCAGCGACGATCCTGGGAGAGAGGGCGTTACTGCGTTCCTCGTCGACACCGACACCCCTGGGTTCCACGTGAGGCGAGTCGTGCATACCCTTCGGTCTGCCCACTACGCGACCGAAATCCAGCTCGAAGACGTGCGGGTCCCAGGAACGAACATCCTTGGGGAACTCAACAAGGGATTCGGAATTGCGAACGACCGGCTGTCACGTCAACGCATCCCGTATGCGGCGGCATGTATCGGCGTCGCCCGCGCGTCGCAGGATATGGCGGTCGAATGGGCCAAGAACCGCGAAACGTTCGGCGGTCCGCTTGCCTCACGTCAAGGCATCCAGTGGATGCTGGTCGACAACGAGATCGACCTCAAGCACGCCTATTGGGTCACGGTCGAGGCAGCGCATCTAGCCGATCAGGGAAAGCCGTTCCGCAAGGAGGCGGCTATGGCGAAGCTGGTGGCCACTGAGGCTTCTGCCCGGGTGGTCGACCGGGCTATGCAGATTCACGGCGGTGCGGGTATGACCAAAGATCTTCCTTTGGAGCGATGGTGGCGCGAGCTCCGTATTCGTAGGGTCGGCGAAGGACCGAACGAGGTGCAACGCCTCATCATGGCTCGCGAGCTGTTGGGTCGGTCCCTCAAGTGAGCCCTGCGAGTAGATCGCCACACGCGGATCGCCCCGAATCGTCTTCGGAGCCTATGGATCCGCCCCTCACCGGGATCAAGGTCCTCGACTTCGGCCGTATCTACCAGGGTCCCTATTGCGGGCTCCTCATGGCACTCGCTGGCGCGGACGTTGTGAAGATCGAGGCTCCGGAGGGCGAGCCTGTGCGAGCCCGTGACAAGCGGGGCCAAAGCGAAGTCTTCGCCATGCTCAACTCCAACAAACGTTCACTCGCGCTCGATCTCAAGAACCCCGAGGCTGTGGGACTCGTGATCGAGATGGCGTCCAAGGCCGATGTGGTCATCGAGAACTTCGCCCCGGGCGTCATGGATCGTCTCGGCATTGGAGCCGACGTTCTCCTCGAACGAAACCCCGGCCTCGTGTACGGAACAGGCACCGGGTTTGGATTGAGCGGCCCAGATCGAGACCGGGTGGCAATGGACCTCACGATCCAAGCCCGTATGGGAGTCATGGATGTCACCGGCTATCCGGGCCAGCCGCCACTGAAGGCTGGGGTCGCTTTCATCGACTTTCTCGGCGGCACCCACCTGTACGCCGGGATCGTCACCGCCCTGTTCCAGCGCGAGCGCACCGGACGCGGTCAGGTGGTTGAGAGTTCCATGGCCGATGCGACGTACTACACCCTCGCATCGACCCTCGCTGGCTATTGGCGCACCGGGGAGACGCCTCGCATGGGGAACACTCACGCTGCTGGCCACATCGTCCCGTACGACGTGTATCGGGCGGCCGATGGGTGGGTGGCATTGCTCATCATCACCGACGCCATGTGGCGGCGGCTGTGCGACGCCATGGGCCAACCGGAACTCGGCACCGACGAGCGCTACGCAACAAACAAAGGCCGCCACAGCCGTCGCGACGAAGTCAACGAGATGGTTTCCGCTTGGACAATGTCGCAGCCCAAGGAGGATGTGTTCGAAGCCGCCCAGGTATTCCATTTCCCTGCGGCGCCGATTCGGTCAGTGGCCGAGGTCGTCGAAGATCCGCATCTTCACGAACGTGGCGCCCTTCAGTGGGTTGACCATCCGCACCTTGGCCGGATTGTCTTGCCAGGCAGCCCGCTGATGTATCACGGGTCTGACCGCGTCGAACTAACGCCCAGCGGCCAGTTGGGGACCGACCGAGACGACACCCTTCGGGATTGGCTTGGTCTCGGCGCCGATTCGGTTGCAAAGCTCACTGAAAGTGGCGCCTTCGGCTAGTTGTCTGATGCCAGCCGGCAGAACTCGTCGATGCGAGTTCGTAGAACATCGAGACTGCTGCGCCAGAAGGCTCGATCGGTGATGTCGATATCGAATCGGGCGGCCAGGTCAGCAGCGTCGGCCAGTCCTGTCGCTCCGAGCAGGCTGTCGTAGTTGCCTCGAAAGTGGTCGGGGTCACGTTCGTATACCGCATATAGCCCGAGCCCAAATAGCAGACCGAACGTGTAGGGGAAGTTGTAGAACGGGGTGAAGTAGTGGGCCTTCACCGCCCACATGTAGGGGTGCAGCTCAGTGACCGCGTCGCCATAGGCAGCCTGCTGGCACTCGTTCATGAGCCCGCACAGTTCGTCGACGGACAGAGTGCCCGATGCTCGACGTCGGTACAGCTCTGATTCGAAGAGGAAGCGACTGTGGATGTCGACTATGACCTGTGTCGCGCCCTGAAGGTCGGTGTCGAGAAGTCCGAGGCGGACTTCGGCAGGGGCTGAACTCAACAGCGACTGAACGACGAGGGTTTCACAGAAGATCGAAGCGGTTTCGGCCAGGCAGCTTGGAGTGGAGCGCTGCAACCACGGCCGAGTTCCGAGCAGGGTGTTGTGATAGGCGTGACCGAGTTCGTGAGCCAGGGTCTGCATGGCATCGGCTGACCCGTCGAATGTCATCAAGATGCGCGACACATCATTGGCAACAGGCATGCAGAACGCGCCGCCGGCTTTACCGGCTCGCGGCTCAGCATCGATCCACTGTTCTGACACTGCTCGTTCAGCCAGAGCACGCAGCGGGTTGCTGAAATCGCCGAATGCTGATTGCACCGTGTCCATGGCCTGATCCCACGGGACTCCGTCAGCCGCAGCGCCCATCGGCGCCAGCACATCGCACCAGGGCAGCTTGTCGTCGCCGTTGACCAACCGGGCCTTGGCTGTGAGGTAGCGACGGAAGTCGGGAAGCGATTCGACGACTTCTTGGGTCATTGCATCGAGGGTGGCGGCATCGATGGCGTTGTTGAAGAGTGCTGGGGCGAGATCGTCTGGCCAGCCGCGTCGACGGTTCAGGGTGATGGATTCGCCCTTTTGGCTGTTGAGACAGGCCGCCAATGGGACTGTCACGCTTTCCCAGGCAGCGATCTCCGCGTCGTAGGCGGCTCGTCGAGTCGCCGGATCATTATTGGTGCCCAGGGCACGCAGGCGGGTCATGGGCAGGGTCTGCCCCGCGAGCGCGGATGGCGAGTCGGCAGCGAGGGTGCCGGTCAGCCGGCCGCAGATGTCGCCATGGAGGCGGACCCACGCGGCGCTGCCGGTGAGCGCCAGGTCCGCGGCAAGCTGCTCTTCCGTCTCGCTCATCTGATGGTCTGCTGCCGCGACGCCACGCTCAAGGGGGTGAAGATGGTCGGCCACGGTCGGTTCCAGCGTCGCGAGCGCTGGAAGGTCTAGGCGCGCGCAGTATGCGTCGAACCTTGTCAGCAAGACGTTGAGTGGTGATGTCATCTCGGTGCGCAACCGATCCTGTGCTGACGCTGCTACATCGTCCGTCACGTCCTGGGTCACATTGCCATGGACGACGGCTCGAATATCTCGGACCTCGGCAAGTGCCTGGTTGATCAAATCGAGTGTTGCCGCGAGCTGCTGGGCACCCTCAGCGTCAGGCGCTATTGGCGGGCCGCCTCGCAGATCGTGGGCTTCGAAGTGGCTGGCCAAACGCTGGACTCTCGCAGAGGTCGATTCCTCCGCTTTCTGGAAATCAGGATGGTCAATCGCCGGAGCGATCCAGGTGAGGTCCCAACGTGGGGGTGTCGAATCTTGTTCAGCGCGGGTGGCATCCATCACCAGATGGTGCCCTGTCAGCGGGCCGATCGCCACGTCCGGGCGAAGCCGCTGTTCGCGCTCGGGAAATCTAGGCAAGAATGTCGGCTCGAACGTCATCGCCTGATCACCCGTACGTAGGAGGTCCCGTGGGCACACTGATGATGCGCAAACGGCGCTCTGGACACAGCGACGAGGCGCTCATCGAGCGCGCCCGTCGCGATGACCTCGAGGCCTACGGTCTCCTTTTCGAACGGCATCGGGCTTCGGCCACAGCCTTAGCGAGAAAGCTCAGCGGCGGCTCGGCCGGCGAAGCCGACGACACGGTGTCCGAGGCCTTCGAGCGTGTGCTGGGGGCGCTGAGGCGCGGTTCTGGGCCACGCGACTCGTTCCGCCCCTATCTTCTCACCGCCGTACGCAGGACGGCCTACGACCGCACCCGCCGTGAGTCACGTGTTGGCGCAACCGATCAGGACTGGATCCTCGACGAGGGCTTCGAAGACGTCGACCCTTCCGTGCTGGCCTTCGAGCGTGGCGCAATTGCCGATGCGTATAAGTCCCTGCCCGAGCGTTGGCAGGCAGTCCTCTGGCACACCGAGATCGAAGAAACGCCCGTCGAAGAGCTCTCGATCATGTTCGACATGAAACCGAACGCCGTGGCAGCGCTCGCGTACCGTGCACGCGAAGGATTGCGGCAGGCGTACGTACTTGCCCATGTCGACATCGACCTCACGGCCAATGAGCCGGTCTGTCGGTGGACCGTGGACCATCTGCCCAAGTATCTGCGCGGCAAACTCAACAACGACTTCACCGTTCAGGTCGATAACCATCTCCTCGAATGTGACGATTGTCGGATTTCATTCGCCGAAATGGCTGAGGTCGGGCTGGGCCTGCGTGCAATGGCCGGCCCGCTTCTCCTGGCGCCGGGCGCTTTCGCCCTGGGGACTGGAGCTGCGGGGATCGGCGGAGGTCTCGTCGGCGCCGCCAAGCTGGCTGGATTGTCCGCTGGTTCCGCATCGGCAGCCGGAGCCACTGGCGTTGCGACTGCTGGTGTCATTGGCGCAGGTGCCGCTGTCTCTACTGGAGCCGCCGCTGGGTCGGTCACCGTGATGGCGAGCGTTGCGGCAGCCACCGTTGCAGCAACCGTCGGCGGCGCCTTCGTGCTCCCGGCTTTCGAGCCAGGCCCGTATTCGGCTTCACCGCCAGCGATCGCGGCAGCTGTTGACTGGGCCGAACCTTCACTTGATGTCGTCGACTTGACCGTCCCAAGTGGTGCTGCTCAGGCCACCGACGATCCATCGAACTCGACTCCCGACTCCACCGAAGCGCCTGCGACCACCGTCGACGCAATCATCAGCATCCCATCCACCGAACTCGTCGAAGGCGACATTGGCGAGCCGCTTGTCATCGAACGCAAGGATCGGCCAGTCGGCGACATCGGGGATGCCCTGGTCATTACTCCGCCACTGCCCGACACCCCGAAACCGAGGCCGACGGCTCCGACGCCCGGTACAGAGCCAGAGATCGGTGAGGAAGAACCGTTGTTGGTCACCATCCCAACGCCCCCTGAGGCAACGGTTCCTGAGTCGACTGTTCCTGAGACAACGGTTCCTGAGTCGACGGTTCCTGAGTCGACGGTTCCTGAGACGGAGATGACTGTTCCCGACACAGGAGTGCAGGGCGCGTACGAGCAGGCCGACGCCGAGCAATAGTTTCCGCGTTCTGTCTACTTGAAGCGGGGCATGACCTCGGTGGCGAAGAGTTCCATCGCTGCCGATGACATGTTGGGATCCATGCCGGCCAAGTGGGTGGAGCAGATGATTTGGGTGCAGTGGTGGGTGTCGAGCCACGACTCGAGACGTGCCGCAACCTGATCAGGTGTACCGATCGTGGCCGCCCGCCCCAGGCCTGAGTTTCGTATCTCGGCTGGGGAGTTGAAGCGCCACACCGATTCGTCGCCCCGTGCCTCGGGTGTTTCGCCCATGACCCGCCCGTAGTAGCTCATGGAGGTGTGGAGAGGTCCAGCGACTTCTTCCCAGGCTTGGTCCTCGGTGGGTGCGCAGTAGGCGAGTCGGAGTTGACCGACTTCGTAGTCTGCAGGGTCGCGGCCGTGGCGCTTGAGCGCCTCGACGTAGTCCGGAGTCGGGTCAGGTCCAATGGTGGTGAGGAGATTCGCCCCGAGACGAGCGGCCCGCTCGATGGCTTTGCCCGCTCGGGCGCCAATCCACAGTGGCGGATGCGGGTCCTGCACGGGTCGCGGTGTCAGTCGAGCGTCGTTGAGCTGGTTGAACTTGCCGTTGAGGGTTACTCGGTCTTCGGTCCATAGACGTTGGATCAACTCGAGGCCTTCCTCCATCCGAGCACCACGAGTCGTCCGGTCCAAGCCGAGCGTTGCGTACTCGTCGGCGGTGTATCCGATGCCGACCCCAAGATCGAGACGCCCATTGCTGATGAGATCAACGCAGGTGGCGTCTTCTGCCACGCGCAGCGGATCGTGGAATGGGAGTACGAGCACGAACGTGCCAATTCGGATGGTGGACGTGCGAGCGGCAATCGCCGCAGCCATCGGCAACACCGATGGGTTGTAGCCGTCGTCGGTGAAGTGGTGCTCTGTCAACCAGACTTCGTCGTAGCCAAGATTTTCCGCCAAGACGATCTGATCCAAGAGTTCGGTGTAGAGCTCCTGGTCGGATCGTCCGCTACCTGCTGGGTTGCGGAAGTCGTACGTCAAACCGAATCGCATGAACCTGTCCTTCATGTGGAGACTTGCGAGTGACAACTTTCGAATCTTCGTTCGATTCAGGGGTCGTCGGATTCGAGAGCATCGTAGGGTGTGATCCGTGAACGATGAGTCGATGCCGCGGGCGACCGTTCTGATAGCCGCAGCAACGTCTGCTCAGCCAATTCCGTTAATCCCCGCGATTGCAACCACCGGGGTGTCTCGTCGCGCATGGCAAGGTCTGGCCGTGGCATCGATGGGAACGGTGCTCGCAGGCTTCAACAGCACCGCCACGAACATCGCGCTGACCGACATCGAACGAGGCCTCGGCGCTACCAAGACATCGGTCGGCTGGGGTGTGGCTGCCTACTTCATCGCGACTGCTGCGCTCCTTCCACTCGGCGGTCGATTGGCTGACCGCATTGGTCGCAAGAAGGTGTTCCAGGCAGGCCTGGTTTTGTTCGCCGTCAGCTCCGTTCTGTCGTGGGGAGCCCCCGACGTGTGGACCTTGAATGCAGCGCGGGTGCTGCAGGCGGCTGCGGGAGCAGCGGTTCTGCCGTCGTCGTTGGCCTTGGTGTTGCCGCTGTTTCCCGAGTCTCGAAGATCTGGAGCGGTCGGGCTCTGGTCGGCGGCAGGTCCGCTCGCGGCCGGGATTGCTCCGTTTGCGTCGGCGGCGATCCTGAACGGGGCAGGCTGGCGGGTGGTCTACCTCGTGACGGCGCCAGCGGCGGTGGCCATGTGGTTCGTCGCTCGCCGAATCCTTGACGAGCTCCCCGTGTCAGACGACGGCGAGAGGCTCGACATCGTTGGTGCCGTTGCTGGCACGGTTGGCGTGGCCGCGATCGTCGCGGCAATCATGCAAGGCGTTCGATGGGGTTATGGCAGTCCAATCACCATCACCGTTGCTCTCCTCGGCATCATCTCGATGGCCGTTTTCGTTCGTGGATCATTCCGGCACCCGGCTCCGATTCTCAACCTGAAGCTTTTGTCGAGACGCGGGGTTGTCGTCGTCAACGGAGCCAACTTCTTGGTCTCCATCACATCCCTCTCAATCTGGCTGGTGTGGCCAAAGTTTCTGCTGGGGGTCTACGGCTACTCGACCATCGGAACGGGGCTGGGTGTGACGCTCGGGCCCCTTGTCGCCGGATCCTCGACCGTGTTGTTCAGCAGACTGAGCGATCGATTCGGACAGATCTTCTTCATCCGACTGGGTTCAGCACTCCAGGTCTGTGCCGTCTCGTGGCACCTGCTGCGGCTGGACGGCGAACTGAACTACTGGACAGATTTTGCGCCCGGGATCATGCTCTATGGGCTCGGGTGGGGCATGAGTGCACCGTTGCTGAACAGTGTTGCCCTCAAATGGATCGAAGAGCGTTTCTGGGGTGAAGCGAATGGCCTGTTCAACACCCTCAGGTACGCGGCGGCCGCAGTCGGGACAGGCGCGGTTTTTGCCATCTTGACCCAAGACGACGGCCCCCTGTCGTTGCCGTTCTACGACCGGGTATTGGGTTTCTTCGTGTTGTGCAGTGCCGCCGGCTTCCTCTCATTGTGGATTCCGATGGGAACCCCACCGGTCCATGACGATACTCAGCGGCCGGTGGGCAGCAGCCGGTGATCAGCGCTGAACGCCCGCGATGACAGCGCCAGGACAACTATCGTCAGAGTGAGCGCCACCCCGCCGAGCACGAGGAACATCACCACGATCTGGGTGAGCACTGCTTCGAGCGGATGGCCTCCTTAGGTGGCATCCCCAAGGCCAACATGGCCTCAATCTGGCCGCGTTCGCTGGTGACCTGCTCTTGGAACCTGACCGCACCCGACACAGTCGCAGGCAAGGTGTTGCCGAGCAGAATTCCTGAGACTGGGATCAACGCGAAGGGTGCTAGTTCGAGCACCCCGAAACCGAAAACAACACCGAGGCTCACAGCCAACGGGGCAGCCACGGCGAGCGTGGTTGTCGTGACGGTGGGGCGTAGCTCATTGAATTTGGCGGTGCGACGCCGCACCACCACCACAGAGATGGCGATCATGAGTGCGACCCAGGTCCAGGCCCAGTACATCGGGGCGTCATCGTTCAGAACGGGAACCAGAATGACGCCAACGGCGAGGAGCTGAACAATCGCTCTCACCGTCGCGATGGCGACGAGCACCAACGACAGCGAGGCGACGACGCCCCATCCGTTGATCAGCGTCACGACTCGTCGTTGGCTTCCTGCGGGTTCTCGGCTGCGTCGTCGAAGAGTCGGTAGATGACGGGGGAGTAGTGGTCGCCCAGGCCGGCGTCGATCGCTGCCTGGAATCGACTGGCGACCAACTCGGCCCCAGCGGCATCGACCCCAACCTGCTCGGCCAAGCGAAGCGCGTACTGGATGTCCTTCAACGAGTACGTCGTAGGAAATCGATCTGTGGGGTATTCCCCCGTGGTCATGAATGCTCCGTGGCGGCGAAGGGCAAAGCTGTCGGCGGAACCCTGGCCCAACAAATCAAAGACCCGATCGCGGGCAACTCCTGCCCGCGTGGCGATTGCCATTGCCTCGGCGAGGGCCGAGACGTTCTGGAATAGGACCATGTTGTTCATGAGTTTCATGACGGTTCCAGTGCCGACCGGTCCGCAATGGGCCACGTCGGTGCCCATGAGGGACAACCACGGCTCGATGGCCTCGAACACGTCGGGCTCTGCCCCAACGGTGATCGACAGGGTGCCCTCAACTGCGTTCGGAACACCTCGTGCGACGGGCGCATCGGCAAAATGTGCGCCCTTGGCGGCCAGGGCCAAGGCGGCATCGGTGTTGACCTCAGCGGTTGCGGTGGTGCTGTCGACGATGATCTGGCCCGGTCGGGCCAATTCGACCAACCCACCCGGGCCGAGAAGCACTGAGCGCGTCTCCGGTTCGCCCGGAACGCAGACGAAAACGAGATCTGCCGACGCGACGTGGGCAAGGTCTTCGGCAGGCGTTGCTCCGGCGGCCACCGCTTCAACACGTCGGGTTGGCGACAGGTCAAAGGCCAAGACTGGCACGGTTGCCTTGCGGGCCAGGTTGTGACACATCGGGCCACCCATCGCTCCCAGGCCAATGAAACCGATGGTTCCGACCGATTCGATCCTGCGATCGCTCATCCGAGAACACCGTCGATGACGAGCTGGATGTAGTCCTCGTCGCTGCGTCCGAGCAGGTCGCGCACGATGTGTTCGTTGTGTTCTCCGAGCCCTGGGGCTCGGTTCAGCCGGAGTTCAACTCCGACCCACTGGGCCGCTTCCCGGGTGATCGGAATGTCGGTGTCGGGCGCTGTGGGTTGGCGAATCAGCTGATGGGCGAGGGACAGCTGCGGATCGCGGGAGTAGGTGTCTGCGAGATGTTCGACGGGTGCAGCGGCAACCCCAACGGCTTGAAGCTGATCCGCTGCCAACCACTTGTCGAGGCCGCGGGTCCACGCGGATACGAATTCGTCGAGGTCGTTCTGGTTGGCTTGCCGTGCTTCGCTGGTCGCGAAACGCGAATCGCTGGCGAGCTCAGGTTGGCCCATCACCGTGCACATGGCTTGCCACTGTTCGTTGGAACCGACGGCGAGAGCGACCCATTCGTCGTCGCTGTGATCGGAGCCGACAGACGAGTAGACCCCATGTGGGGCGAAGTTGGGATCGCGGTTCGCTTTGGGTGGCGGCTGGACACCCGTGGCGATGTACTGCATCCACTCGGCGCCCAAAAGCGACACCACGCCCGACAGTTGGGTGAGGTGCAGTTCTTGTCCGTGTCCTTCGATGTCGCGCTGACGGATGGCAGCCAGAATGGTGGCGGTCAGCAGATGAGGTGCTGTGAAGTCCGGGTAGGCGATACCCATACCGCGGGGGCGATCGCCTTCGAATCCGCTGAGCACGTTGAGACCCGACGCTGCCATCAGGATGTTGCCCATGCTGGCCCGAGGCGCCCATGGACCTTTCCGATGTGCTCCTGGGAGGTTGAGCAGCACGATGTCGTCGCGGAGTTCTCGCAGGCTCTCGTAGCCGAGTCCCATGCGCTCCATGGCCCCGGGGCGGAAGTTGTTGACCACAACATCGCTCGTGGCGATGAGTTCGCGTACGAGTTGCAGCCCGGCCTCAGTAGTCAGGTCGACTGCGAGCGACTTCTTTCCTGTGTTGACGCTGTTGAAGAGGCCGCCGAGGTCTGGGTCCGGTGTGCCAGCTGGCCCGATCTGGCTACGCATCGAGTCGGGTTTTGTGGCGGACTCGATGCGGATGACCTCGGCGCCGAAGCTGGCCAAAAGTTTGGTGCCGAGTGGGGCCGCGAGCACCCATCCGAAGTCGACGACCCGAAGGCCTTCGAGGGCTCGCGATGGGTCGGGCGTTTGGGTAGACGCCGTGGCAGCCGGTGACGGGGTGGCGGTTGGTTGAAGCTGGTCCAGCAGATGTTGGTGCTCTCCAAGGGTCGGAGCCCGAGTGAAGTCGACGCCGTCGGCCATGGCGTCGACTGGAGATCGGACGAAACCCAGATCTGTGCCCAGCTCGTCGTGAGCCAGGGTGAGGAATTGGTCGTTGACCATGTACTGCTCGGTGCGGGGGAGGTCATGGAAGTTCAGAACGGGGAGGCACACGATGTCGGCCTCGAGGGCTCCCGCAGCGAACTCATCACGCGTGAGAGCCGCAGCAAGGGCAAGGGTGGTTTCGGCGACCGGGTTGTTCTGACGAGGAGCGGAAAGCTGGCTCCACTCCCAATCGGCCGAGGTCATGCCGTGGTCAATACCAACCCTGTCGGCCCATGCCAAGAAACCGTCAAAACGATCGGGCCTCACCAGGTGGCCGACGTAGCCACCATCTTTACATCTCAGCGCGGCCGAGAATGCTGGTCGCCTGGGAATTCGTCCGTGCCAGGCCCAGATACCCGGGCTCGCTGACTGGGTGGTGGCCAACGCCGTGGCCTCTTGCATCGACAAGTCGATGTGTACGCCTGACCCCTCGCCGGAGTGCTGGCGTTGATGCAGAGCAATCGTGATCGCAGACGCCGCTGCAAGCCCGCTCATGGCGTAGGCCGGGTCGGCGCCGCCCTGGATTGGCGTGCCACGCGGGGAGCCCGACAACCACACCAGGCCGCTTGCTGCTCCAGCGACCAGATCATTTGCGACGCGGTCGTTCCATTCGCTGTGAAGACCAAAGGGAGTGATCGAACACTGGATCAAGCCAGGGCGTATGGCTCGCAGCACCTCGTGCGATAGCTCCAAACCGTCGAGCTCGCCAGGTGTCTGATTGTCGAGCAGAACGTCGGCCGACGCGACCAGATCAATGAACTGAGAGCGCTGCGAACCGTCTTCTAGGTTCAGTACGACCGAGCGCTTGTTGGTGTTGAAATAGAGGTGAGCGAACGAGCGGTCGTCGCCGGGCTCATCATTGAGAAATGGTGCATGAGTTCGGGTCGAGCTGCCCTGAGGCGGCTCGACCAGGATCACTTCGGCGCCGAGGTCGGCCAGGATCCGGCCTGCGAATGCGCCCGGGCGCCCAGCCAAGTCGAGGACCCTGATGCCGGCGAGTGCGGTGCTCATCGGGGCAACGGAACTGTGATCGTGCCGACCATGGCTGTTGGTCCGTCGACCAGATCGACCCGCAGATCGAACACCACCCGATCGGGGTCA
>JBLHLM010000023.1:0-28743 GCA_047618365.1 Candidatus Poriferisodalaceae bacterium
GTGAGGCGATCCTTCTGGGCGATCGCGAATGGACCAGCGTGTACACCCCAGGCCACACCGCCGACCATCTCTGTCTGCTCGACGCTGACAACGGCATCTTCATTTCGGGTGACCACCTGCTGCCCACTATTACCCCACACATTTCGGGTCTGACCAACCAGGTCGAGCCGCTGGGCGAGTTCCTCGAATCGCTACAGAGAATGCACGAGTTCACCGGCGTCAAGGTTGTTCTCCCTGCTCACGGGCTCGAGTTCCACGATTTGCCCGGCAGATCAACTGAGATCATCGAACACCACCACGAGCGCCTCGAGGTCATCGCCGACGCCGCAGTGCACGCTCCCGACAACGAGCTCACGGTTCCGGAGTATTCACAACACCTCTTCAAGCCCCGATCTTGGGGGCCGATGGCTGATAGCGAGACCTTCGCCCACCTCGAGCACCTCCGCCAGAATGGCAAGGCCGAGGCTCGTCCCGTCGACGGCCAGCTGCGCTACCGCATCACGGCGCACTAGTTAGGCCAGCACTGTGTAGGCAGCACTGCGCCTGAAGTCGAGTCTCGCCTAGCGTCACCCGTAGGGGACACGACGAGGAGGCGCAATGAGCATTCGTTTCGACGACAGGGTTGCAGTGGTCACCGGTGGCGGGCGAGGGCTGGGCCGCAGTCACGCCATTTCGCTCGCCGCGTTGGGGGCGCGGGTAGTGGTGAACGACACTGGTGCGGGACTCGACGGTCACGGCACCGAAGATTCCGTCGCAGAGGCCGTCGTCACCGAGATACGTGAGGCGGGTGGCGAGGCGGTTGCAGACTTCCACGATGTGTCCACCCACGCAGGCGGGCAGGGCGTAATCGACACTGCGGTTGACGCGTACGGCACCATCGACATCCTGGTCAACAACGCCGGTTACCTCCGAGACCGCACATTCACAAAGATGCCGCTTGACGACTTCGACGCCATCATCGCCATCCACCTGGCAGGCAACGCCTACCCAACTCATGCGGCATGGCCCATCATGCGCGACAAGCAGTACGGACGAGTGGTTTTTACGACCAGCGCCGCTGGTTTGTACGGCAACTTCGGACAGACCAACTACGCGGCTGGAAAGCTCGCTGTGGTGGGCATGATGAACACCCTGGTGATCGAGGGCGCACCGAAGGGAATCAGGGTGAACACGATCGCCCCGGTCGCGACGACACGGATGACCGAGTCATTGATGGGTGACGACGTGGCCCTCTATGACCCATCGCTCGTGAGCCCCGCAGTTGTGTTCCTCTGCTCGGAAGAGTGTGAAGCGAGCGGCGCCATTGTCGAAGCCGGCGGCGGCTATTACTCACTGGTGCAAATGGTTGAGGGGGCGGGTGTTGTGCTTTCAGCCTCTGAGGCCACACCCGACGCGATCGCCGAAAATTGGGGCGCCATCACTGATATGTCAGTCGCTGCGCCGTACCCGGGTGCTGCCGAGGCCACCGCGCGAATCGCGGGTCTCCTTCGCGATGGCGGCTAGCCACTAGAACACATAGTGCGATTGATACTCACATAATAAATTGCTAGGGCTACTCGCACCATCTGATTCGGTCAACAAGGGAGACATGTATGGCTGATGAGACAGCAGGCGCTTGGGAGTTCGGCGGAACAATCGGCAAAACCGTCGCTGATTCCGTTCCTCACTTTGAAGAGCCGCCCCACCCGGGAGCAGATGCCCCGAACGTGGTGCTCGTCCTCCTCGATGACACAGGGTTTGCTCAGTTCGGCTGTTTCGGATCGGATATCGACACGCCGAACGTCGACGCGCTCGCCGCTGATGGTCTCCAGTTCACCAACTTCCATGTCACGCCCCTGTGTTCACCAACTCGGGCTTCGTTGTTGACGGGACGATCTCAACACGCTGTAGGGATGCGGGCTGTCTCCAACTTCCGCACTGGATTCCCGAACCAGCTGGGACACATCTCTGAGCGTGCGACGACAATCGCTGAGGTGCTTGGGGCCGAGGGCTACGCCACGTTCTGTACCGGCAAGTGGCACCTCGCCCCGATGGAGCAGTGCTCGGCTGCCGGACCGTTTGATCATTGGCCCCTCGGGCGCGGATTCGACCGCTTCTACGGATTTCTCGAGGGCGAGACCGACCAGTTCAACCCTGAGCTGACGTGTGACAACCACTCCATCGAGCCGCCTGCCTTGCCCGAGGAGGGGTATCACGTGACCGAGGACCTGATCGACCAGGCCCTGCGAATGATCAATGACAGCAAGGGCGTTCGCCCCGACCGGCCATTCTTCGCCTACGTGCCGTTTGGCGCGACTCATGCTCCACATCAAGCGCCAGCCGATTACCTCGAGAAGTACAAGGGTCGGTTCGACGAAGGATGGGACGTCGTTCGCGAGCGCTGGTTCACACGCCAGCTCGAGCTGGGTGTCATCCCCGAAGGCACGCAGCTCGCTCCCAGGAACCCGGGTGTGGATGCTTGGGATTCACTGCCCGAGAACCAGCGCCGGTTGGCTGCTCGTCTACAGGAGGCATTTGCAGCCTTCCTCGACCACACAGACGACCAGATCGGCCGGCTCGTCGACGGGTTGCGCGACATGGACCAGCTCGACAACACGATCCTGATCGTGCTTGCCGACAATGGGGCGTCCCAGGAGGGTGGCCCGTTTGGCGTCATGCACGAGATGAAGTTTTTCAACGGCATCCTCGAAACTCCCGATGAAGCCATCGGCCGCGTCGACGACATCGGTGGTCCACACAGCCACACCAACTATCCGTGGGGTTGGGCCCAGTGCGGCAACTCGCCATTCAAGTGGTACAAGCAGAACACCCATGAGGGCGGCGTTCACGTCCCCATGATCGTGCACTGGCCGCAGGGAATCTCAGCCGAGCAGCAGGGCACGATGCGCGACCAGTTCGTCAACGTGTCAGATATCGCGCCGACCATTTATGACCTGCTCGGCATCACGGCGCCGGACACTTACCGAGGCATCGACCAGTTGCCCGTCACTGGGCATTCGTTCCGGCCGACCCTCGAAGACTCCACGGCTGACGCGGCGAACACCCTTCAGTACTTTGAGATGGCGGGTAGCCGGGCAATGGTGCACGAGGGATGGAAGGCGGTTTGCCGTCACGAGAAGGGCGCCGACTACGACACCGAGCAGTGGGAGCTGTACCACCTCGAAGCTGATTTCTCGGAGTGCAACGACCTGGCGGCCGAGATGCCCGAGAAGCTTGCGGCGCTGATCGAACTCTGGTGGTCCGAAGCCGACCGTCACGGAGTGCTTCCTCTCGACGATCGGATGGTTGAACTCTTCGGCACCCACGTGCGTGACCAGTCTCCCCATAGGGAAGATCGCCGCTATGTCTACAGGCCGCCAATGTCACCCATCCCGGGTCAAGCAGGAGCCGCAGCCGGCGGGCGCAGCTTCGACCTCACCGCCCGCGTCACCCGGGCAGCAGGGGATGAGGGGGTGCTGTGGGCAACCGGTACCGAGAACTCTGGGGTCTCAGTGTTCGTGCAGAACAACCGGCTGGTCATCGACTACAACGCGTTCGACGACCACACGATTGTGGAGTCCAACGTCGAGATCCCCGAGGGCGACAGCGTCCTCAACGTGCACCTCGAACGAGACAGCCGATCAACCGGTTGGGTCGAACTCCGCATCGACGATGAGCTGGTCGGTCGAGAAGCGATCGGTCTCTACATGCGGATGATCTCGTCAGTTGGCGCGAGCGTCGGTTACGACAACGGTTCGGCCGTGTCGCAGCGCTACGCGGCGCCGTTCAGATTCAGCGGCACGTTGCACGACGTCGTGGTCCAGCTTCCGGTCCGCACTGCGGCCGACACAGCAGCTACAGCGGCAGCAGAGATGGCACGCCAATAGCGACTGCGGTCACACCACCCCGAGGGCGTCGGCGAATCGCTGGCGTTCCGAGGCCCACCATTCGCGGCGGCGATCGAAACGTCCGGCCCCGCCCATCGATTTCCACATTGCGATGAACGCTTCGTCGCCCGCCTCAACGCGTCGGCGAACGAACTCGCCTCCGTTGGCAATGGCCGAAACCAGGCGGGTATCGCGTGTCAGATCCACTCCATCGTCGACGGCTCCCAGGTGCCGACGGTCGAGTCGTCGAAGACTGGGCGATAGAGCGCCACTGCGATCTCGAGTCGTTCGGGCAGCGTGTGGTTTCGGTGGAGTTGTTCCGATTCAACGGCCGTACGTAGCGCCTCGGCGTTGTTCGTTTGGGTTTGAGCGATCAGCACCATGTCAACGAGGTCGCGAAAGCGTGTGCTCGGGCGATTTCCGGCGAACATGCTTGTCATGGCAACGAGCTTTTCGGCGAGGTGGTCGACGACCGGATAGATGCGGTAGTTAGTGGTGGGGAGTCCGTCGATGTCGATAGGCCGGAGCCCTGGCGCGTGGTCCGGAACGCCGGTTTGTTCGATGTCGAAGCTGAAGAAGTCACCAAGGTCCCGGTTTGTTGCTGCGGCAAGTTCGGTGTGGGCGCGCTCGATCTCGCCGTGACGGTAGAGGTCGATGCCTTGGGTATGGCGCGCTCGCTGGGGCACTCGGACTAGGAGGCCGGTTCCGCCTTTGAGCACCCAGGTTGATTCAGGGTCGAGGAAGATGCGAGTCAAGAACCGGTCGTACGCGAAGTGCCGCCGGATCTGGTTGATGTCGCGGTGGCCGACCTTGGCTTCGGCCGCGGCGCGTACCTTGATGGCATCGTGCAACGCTGTCGATGTGGCATAGCGGTGGGGGACAGTCATCGGCGGGTGCCATCTCCGGCCATGTCGAGCAGGGCGTCAACCAGGGTCCGCAGTGCGGCTTGTTCGGGGTCGATGAGTGTTTGTAGAGGTGAGGTGGTTGCCATCCCGTCTCTGATCACCCACTGATTCGGGGTGAGTCCCTCCGGGCGAACCGAAATGTGCAGAGCGTCGGAGCGGAGCTGTTTGCGCACGGTGGAGATGAATTGATGCCGAGGCGAGATGAACGCGCCAAGGCCGAGGAGGACAGCTGCTGTTTGGTGCGAGACCCAGATGGTGGGGTTGCTGGTGCGTTCGCGGGCACGACGTTTCGGATCGAGTCGCAACCAAGCGATGCGCAGATCGGCATGTTCGTCGTGACCGGCTCCGGCGACTCGGTAGACGCCGTGGTCGAGGCGTCGTATCTGTCCGTAGTCGGTTGCGCTTGAGAGTTCGACGTCGCTGACCCCAACGTCGTGTGCTTGGGCACGGGTGAAGTAGCCATGTTGCATGTCGAGGTGCCACGCTGACGTATGTTTCCGATCTGTTTCGCGAGTTCGGCGAACGATGTCTCGTTGGGTTCGGCGAACCTTGGGTCCGTCTTCGTCGTTCGCACATGAGGATCACTGAATGAACGCTGGGCCTTGGCCTCCGGTATAGCCATGCCGCCGCTGGACCGCCGCAACGAGGGCTGACAACTTCGGGTGCTGGACAGTTCCACGACCATGGCAAATGGAGCGGGTACGGGGAATCGAACCCCGGTATTCAGCTTGGGAAGCTGTGGATGGTGGTCGAGTGTGCGTCCGCTGCTCCACCTTGAGGCTCTCGACGTCGTCGCCACGAAGTCACGATCCAATTGTGTCGGTTCGAGACTTGGGTAGACGTGACGCAAATGCGGCAGCGACCGCTGACAGCCCGGCTGCGGTCATAAGAACGATCCACCAGCCGTCCAGGAATGACGCCGCGGCGCCGGGGGTGTCAGCTAACTCGTCGAGGGGAATGTCGAAACCATCAGCTGCCAGCACACTCACGATGATGCTGGTGGATAGGGCCTGGCCGAAGACGTTGCCCATGGTCCGGTTGACGTTTGTGAAGGCTCCCATCACGCCCAGGGCAGCCGTGGGTGGAGCTCCCATGAGGGCGCTGTTGTTAGGTACGTTCCAGATGTTCTGAGCGAACCCTGAAGCCAACGCCAGAGCGCCGAGCCAGATCACCGAGGAGTCTGCGTCCGCCCATCCGAAGGTCCCGAGCAGGATCGTTTGGGCAATCAGTCCGGCCACGGACGGGCGGCGAGGCCCGATTCGGTCGTAGATCTGGCCCCCTATTTGGGCGCCAAAGGCCATACCGACCGCAATCATGGCGGCGACGATGCCAGCGGTGCCGGAGGATGCTCCTCGCACGCTGACCAACAAGACCGGCAGCAGCAGCTGAATTGTGGTGGTGGCAGAAAACCCGAGCGAGCGGACGATGCTTGCTGTCTTGACAACCGGCAGGGTGAACAGGCGAACATCGATGAGCGGCTGTTGGTTTCGGAGCTCCCAGGTGACGAAGCCCACTATCAGGACGAGAGTCGCGGCTGCTAGCGCCAAGGTTGGACCGGTGAGCCCGAACCCCCATGGATCGCTGATCGTGACGATGAGCGCGACGACTGCCAGCGCCGACAACAGAGCACCAACTGGGTCAGCTGATCGGCAGGTCGCGGCAATGTTCGGGTCATCGGGAGTGAGGAACGCCACCGCGCCTGCGACAGCAACAAGGCTCGGCACGGCGAGGAGCACAAAAAGCGTGGACCAGTCCACGTAGGCGACAGCAAATCCACCAATCAACGGGCCGCTAGCAGCACCGATCGATACCGAGATGGCCTGCGCGCCCATAGCCATGCCCCGCTCCTGAGGGGGGAATGCCGCGACCAGGGCCGCTGTCCCGACCGCTTGAATCATCGCGTTTCCGACTGACATTGCGGCGCGGGCCACGATGAGCAGGACAAACGATGGGGCGAGGCCGGTGGCGATCGAGCCAGCCGCGAACACTGACATCCCAGCAATAAGGAAGCGTTTGCGTCCGAACGCATCCGCGAGTCCGCCAAATGGCAAAAGGAGCGCCGAGATGATCAACGCCTCGATGATGACGACCCATCCCACTGCCCCGAGAGTCACGTCGAAGTGTTCGGCGATGTCTGGCAGCAGGACGTAGGTCATCGTCGTCGACCACACGATCACGAAGAACGACAGGCCCAAGGCAAAGAACGCCCGCCACTTCTGAGTCCGCCACCACACCTCGGGCTGGATGGGCTCGGACTGATCGGCACTCAGCCCAGTTGTGCTCATCGCCCCGAACCGTACTCGGACTTCGGTTTGGCGCACCCCTGCGTGTCGAGTTGCAAACTGGCGCCTCACGATTTGGCTCTGGCGCAATTTGAGGGCGCCGGTTCGGGTCAGGAGCAGGGGGGTCAGGTCGAGTGAGCGTTACTGGCCGCAGGTGATGGCAGCGCGGGCATTACTCGTTCTGTTCTGAGGCTGTGTGCCCAGAGATATAGCCCTGGGCGAGATCGTTCTCTCGGTCCGACGGATCTCTCAACGCAGGGTCTCCGAAGCCACCTCCGCCGGGAAGCTCGAGGATGAGGCTGTGTCCGGCGGGCACGGTTTGGCGGCCTTTGGTCGCGAACGGTGTGCCGTCATCGAGATACAGCCTGCCGGGTGCTCCATTGCCTCCGCCGGCGCGACCGCGGGCGGGGTTGTCGACCCGATCGAACATGGCGGAGAACTCGAAGGTGTATCCCTCGGCTGGACCGATCTCGACGATTTGCCCGAGGCCGCCGCGGTATGTGCCGTCACCGGCGCTGTTCTCGCGGATCTCTTTGCGCCACAGAACGATTGGTCCGATCTGCTCGACCGCCTCAACACTCATGGTGTGGACACCCGAGGGAAACGCGGTGGCAGTCAGGCCATCGAGCGTTGGGCGAGCGCCGCTGCCGCCGCTGTTGAACATCAAGATCTCGACTGGCGGAAGCGTCGACATGGGGTCGGCGGCTCGGGCACTGGCCTGGAAGTTCCACAGTGCGCCAGCGCCCTCTGCTGGGATCACGTCGGGTAACGCGTCTGCGATCGCTCCGAAACAAAGGTCGGTGACGAAGTGGCCGATGACGTGACGCACAGCGACGGCGTCTGGGTCCTGGGCATTCAAGATCACGCCGGTGGGGGCGCTCACGGTGAATGGCAGTAGTGACGCGTAGTTGTTCGGCAGCTCAGGCGCTAGCGCCACCAACATCCCGTAGGTGAAGTAGGCCTGGGCGTAGGTGAGGGGGACGTTAATTCCGTATGTGCTGAGCGGTGAGGTGCCGGCGAAGTCAGCGTGCATGCCTTCATCGGTGACTGTCAGCTCGACGGCGAGGGTGATGGTCTCGTTGTAGCCGTCGACTCGCATCTCGTTGCGATATGTCCCCTTGGACAGTGACGCGATCGCTGTCATCGTGGCGGCGCTGGTGCGATCGAAGATGAACTCAGCCAACTCGTCGAGCCCAGCCATATCGAACTCGTCGAGCATTTCAAGTAGGCGGCGCCGGCCGGTTTCATTCGATGCGGCGAGTCCGTAAATATCGCCAATCACCTGGTCTTGCTCGCGGACGTTGTTGCGGATGATGTTGACCAGGTCGCGGTTAAGTTCGCCGCGCTCGGCCCACTTCATGATCGGGATGCGGAGGCCTTCCTCGTACACCTCTCGTGCGTCGGGGCCGAAGCCTCGCCCGCCAATGTCGACGACGTGTGCTGTTGAAGCGAAGAAGCCGACGAGTTGGTCGCCGACGAATACAGGCGTCGTCACCGTGATGTCGTGGAGGTGGCCTGTCCCCTTCCACGGATCGTTCGTGAGGTAGACGTCGCCCGGGTAGATGCGTTCTGGGCCGATGTCGTTGATGAAGTGCGGTACCGCTGCAGCCATGGTGTTGACGTGGCCGGGGGTGCCAGTGACGGCCTGGGCAACCATGCGGCCCTCGCGGTCGAACACGCCAGCGGAGAGATCGCCGGCTTCGCGGACCGAGGTGCTGAACGCGGTGCGGATCAGGGTCGTTGCCTGCTCCTCGAGCACCGAGATCAGACGGTTCCACATGATCTGGAAGTGGACCTCTGTCTGGTTGGCGTTCACTGTGTCGCTCTTCACTGTGTCGCTGTTCACTGGGCGCTCCCTTCAGAGATTGTTGTTTCAGGCAGTGGCTTTCGGACCACCCGCAAACTGCCGTCGGGTTGCATTGTGGCGACGTGATTCGACCCGAGGACCGTGGTTGTCTGGGACTCGATGATTACTGCCGGGCCGGCCACGCTGTCTCCGGTCGAGAGCGATTCACGTTCATGGATTCCTGCTTCTGCGACGGAGCGGGAACTCGGGTCGAACATTGGACGGGTTGAGGGGGCGACGACTGTCGTCGCCGGGTCGACAAGATCGACCCGTGCTGGAGCCTCCACGGTTGAAGCGACACGAACAGACCAACTGACGGCTTCGATCGCCAGGTCGTCGATGGCCCGACCGAAGAACTCTTCGTATGCCTTGGTGAACACGGCCTTGAGCGATTCAGCCGCGAACTCGTCAAAGTCGCCGGCTTCGAGCCGAACTGGGATCTCCCAGCCCTGACCCTTGTAGCGCATCGAGACTTGCCGTTCGATCACGATGTCGGCGTCGGTGCCCTGGCGCACGAACGACTGGGCTTCCACGGCCAATTGATCAAGGACCTCGTTCACCCCTGCATGATCGAACTGGTCGATACGGGTGTAGTGGCTCCGCACAGCCTCATAAGCGAAGGGTGCGCGGAGGAAACCAATCGCCGAACCAACGCCGGCTCCCGGCGGTACGAACACCTCATCGAGGCCGAGTTTGTCCATCAACCTTGTGGCGTGCAGGGGTGCGCCGCCCCCGAAAGCAACCATGGCGAAACCGGCCAGGTCCTTTCCGTTCTCGACGGCGTGGACACGGGCTGCGTTGGTCATGTTTTCGTCGACGACTTCGGCGATCCCGATGGCAGCGGTGTCAGCGTCCATGTTGAGTCGCTCGCCGACCGCGGCACTGATTGCCTCGGTCGCCCTCGCTGGGGAGAGGGTGATTGTTTTGGCGCCGAACGTGTCGGGGTGCAGACGTCCCAGTTGCAGGTTGGCGTCGGTGACCGTGGCTTCGGTGCCGCCGAGATCGTACGCCGCGGGCCCCGGCTCGGAGCCAGCGCTGAGCGGCCCGATGCGGATCTGGCCGAGTGAGTCGACGCTGGCGATGGACCCGCCTCCAGCTCCGATCTCGATCATTTCGATGACCGGAATCGAGATGGGCATACCGCTGCCCTTCTTGAACCGGGTGGTGCGGGCAACCTCGAAGGTTTTGGCGGTCTGAGGTGTGTAGTCCTCGATCAGGGTGATCTTGGCGGTGGTACCGCCCATGTCATAGGAAAGGACTCGATCTCTGCCATAGCGGGCAGCGAGATCGGCGGCGAAAATGGCCCCGCCAGCGGGTCCGGACTCGATGAGCCGCACCGGGAAGTCGGCCGCTGTTTCAACACTGATCAGACCCCCGCCCGAGTGGATGAGGTACAGCGGACAGGTGGCTCCTCTGACTCGCAACTGGTCTTGCAACCGGACGAGATACGAAGCCATGAGCGGTTGCAGGTACGCGTTGGCGCATACCGTGTTGAAGCGCTCAAACTCGCGCATCTGTGGCGAGACTTCGGAGCTGATCGACACAGCGATGTCGGGCAGCCGGGACGTGAGTAGATCGCGGAACCGTTGCTCGTGAGCGGGATTCCGGTAGCTGTGGAGGAAGCCCACAGCGACGGCCTCGTAGTTCCCTACGACGAGCGCCTCGATCACAGAGTTGGCCGACTCCTCGTCGAACGCCCTGAGAACTTCCCCTTGGGCGCTCATGCGTTCTGTAACTACGTGACGGTGTTGGCGTTCGATCAACGCTGTCGGCAGCACGATGTTCAGGTCGTACTGCTCGAAGCGACTTTCTGTGCGGGTCTCGATGACATCCCTGAAGCCGTCGGTCGTGACGAGGGCCGTGCGGGCACCCGTCCGTTCAATCAGGGCGTTGGTGGCAAGCGTCGTTCCGTGGATGATCTGCTGGACTTCGCTCAGATCGATTTTGTGCTCGACGCATAGTGCTTCGATGCCGTCGAGGATGCCCTGTTCGGGAGCGTCGCTGGTGGTGAGGACCTTGGTCGACTCGAACGATCCGTCTGGGTTTTCGACGACGATGTCGGTGAACGTTCCGCCAACGTCTGCGCCGATGCGATAGCCCGACATCAGAGCTCCTGAACGACTAGCGACGAGGCCCCAGGTGATGAGTACATGCGATCTCCTGTGTCAGACACCTGGCCATGTTATGTCGACTTCGGTCAGGTCTCAGCTCTGAGATTCGGCTTCTACTTTGAGCCGACTGATTGGAGGTCGCGTTCCCAGGTTGAGTTGAGGTCGAAGGTGGGACTCCGCTCGAACTGCCGCCGAGTGATTCGTGTGGCTCGCAGGCCGGCAAACGGGACCACAGCCGGTTCGGAATCCGTCGTGGAGTTCGATCCCGCCTTGTGTCAGGTAAGGACCTTCAGAATGATTGACATGAACGCACAGCAGGCAAATTCAGACGCTCCCAGCGATGAACGACGCCGTCGAAGGCACTGGAACCCCAGCGGATCCCTGGCAACTGACTACCCCTCCCGGAAAGCGCGCGTTTGAGGCCTACCGAGACCCTGAGGCGGATCCGCCAGCGCTGGTCGTGCAGGTGAAGACGACGCAGCTGCGTTATCACCTGTCGTGCATCGAAGACGCCCACGCCATGCTGATCGAACACGGCGACTGGATGTTCGGAGTCATCTGAGGACCAACACCTGAATTGGTTTGGGGCGAGGGGAGCCAGTAGCTCTATGACGAACGTCGGGTTCGATGCCGTTGTCTCGGAAGGCGCGGTTGACCGATTGAGCAACTTCGTTTCGAACGCGCCACATCTCCGCGATCGAGGGTTCGTGCCAGTAGCGGACAGCGATGTCGACGCTGGAAGACCCGAAGGTGTGAACGAAGGCCTCGGCGGGATTGCTGGCCAGCACTCCCTTGGCCGCTGACGCTGCGTCACGGGCCACTGTCGTTGCGTGATCAAGATCGGTTCCCTAGGCCACCCCCACATCGACGGTTGTGCGACGCCGCCCGATCTGGGTGTGGTTCACGATCGAATTCTTGATGACGAGCGCGCTTGGAACCTTGACGGTTTCGCCGTCGGGGGTGTGCAGGGTGATGGTGCAGGCGTCGATCGAGACCACCGAACCCTCCTGATCGGAGACGACGACCTCGTCGCCGGCCGTGAAGGGCCGTCTGGCTTGAAGGATCACCCCAGCGACGAAGTTTTCCAGGATGTCCTGGAGGGCGAACGCGAGGGCGATACCAGCGATGCCGAGGGCCCCCAGGATCGGGGCGATAGCGATTCCGAACACGTCAAGGGCGTAGGCGAGTCCGAACGTGACGATCACGTAGGAGAGGATCCGGCCGATCAGGTCGCCGAGGAAGTCATCGGTCCTGCTGCGCGAGACGAGCCACTTGACGACCAGGCGCGCCAAGCGCCCAACAACGACGGAACCGACGAGAATGCTGGCCGCAATGACGTAGTCCCAGGCTTCGACCCCGCTGGTCTTCAGCGCGTTGGTGACCGCCTCGACGTCTGTAGTGTCCGATTGGGCTATCTTCGCACGCTACCGGTCGCCATCTGTGAGGATGTGCCGGTCGGACAAGTGAGTCAGGCGGGGAGGTCAGCACGTGTCAGACCTGAACACCGGACCTCCTGGCCGAACGTTCAGGGCTCAGGTGCTCGCTGCGCGGGATTCGACTGATCAGCTCGGTGCACTGTTTGCAAGCCTCGTGGCTGAGGTCGGGCGGGACGAGGCGTCTCACCGTTGGTGGAAAATCTTTGGGTCCATCGACGCCTCCGAAACCTGAGCCGGCCGGTTGTGGCACCATCGGGCAGGTGTTTGACAGCTCACCGCATATGTCGCCCCGGAGGCCAGCATGAAAATCGCCATTGTCGGAACTGGTGCGATGGGATCGGTGTACGCGGCCCTGCTCGCCGATGCTGGTCACGAGGTATGGGCCATCGACACATGGCAGGAACACGTCGAGGCCATGAAGGCGACCGGATTGAGAGTCGAGGGGGCGAGCGGTGACCGCACCGTGACCGACCTGCATCCAACAGCTGAACTGGGTGATGCCGGCGAGTGTGAACTCTTCGTCATTGCGACGAAGGCCTCAGGAGTCGGCGCGGCGGCCCGGGCCGTTGCGCCTCAGATGGGCCCTGACTCGCTGGTGCTGACCATTCAAAACGGGCTTGGCGCCGGCGAACGGATCGCCGAACACATGCCGACCGACAACGTTCTACTCGGCGTGGCCGAGGGGTTCGGAGCTTCGATGGTCGGGCCAGGCCACGCCCACCACAACAACATGCGCATGATCCGTGTTGGTGAAATGGCTGGCGGTCTGACCGATCGACTCGAGTCGGTTGTGTCGGTGTGGCAGGGCGCCGGTTTCGACGCCAGATCATTTGAGGACATCGACCAGCTGATCTGGGAGAAATTTCTCTGCAACGTGAGCCTGAGCGGGCCGTGCGCAATGTTTGGTTGCACGGTCGGAGAACTGCAGGCCAACCCTGAACGATGGGCGATTGCGATGGGCTGCATGCTTGAGGCTCACCAGGTCGGCATGGCGCGCAACGTCAACTTTTCGTTTGATGATCCGATCGCCTACGTCGCCAAGTTCGCGGCAGCGATGCCGAACGCCCGCCCGTCGATGCTGCTGGATCACCTGGCGAGGCGCAGGTCCGAGCTGGATGCAATCAATGGTCAGGTGCCCGTGCTGGGTCGCCAACTTGGGATCGATACTCCCTACAGCGACACCGTTACTGCGGTCGTGAGGTCGATGGAGGACCGCTTCGAGGAGTGAGATCCTGTGGGTCGGAGCGATTAGGTCATGGCCGCGGCGACAGACGCGGCCAGCGTCGACAGTCGGCGCCGGTACTTCGTGAGGGTGGGTCCGTCGTACTTGAACCCGATTGGGGACATCATGATCAGGTCGACCCAGTCGTTGATTTGAGAGCGTGACGCTGAAGGTGCGTTTGTGGCCAACCAGCTGGTGAGGCCCTTGCGTAGCTGGACATGGTGCTTTTCGATCACCGACTTGGCGTGACCCTGTTTGGCTTCGATCAGCTCGGCACCATGCTCGGTTGATTGCAGCAACATTGCCAGATCGCCGTTGTACCGCTGGAGGAAACCGTCGAGTTGGTTGGCGGCGTTGCTTGCACTGCTGAGTTCTGCAAGGGCGGCTGTGGTCGCGTCATCCATGATTCGGTGGAGCATCGATCGGAGGATCTCGTCCTTGTTGTCGAAGTGGAGATATAGCGCCGGTCGCGACATCCCGGCAGCTTGTGCGATGTCGGCCATGGATGTCCGAGCAAACCCGTAGGCCGTGAACTTCTCGAAGCCAGCGTCGAGTATCCGCTCCTTCTTGTCGTTGTCCTTGGCCACGGTGTGATGTTCACACACCCGTCGGCTCGGAGCGAACAATCTGACACCTGGAGCACAAACTGTCAGGGTGTCGTTGGATCGAGTGTGTGGTGGCACTCGCCCGCGATGAACAAGACAGGTGCACCATGACTCGACTCGGCTATCAGATTCCGAACTTCACCTACCCCGATGTGGCTCCCGAAGGCATCTTTAACGCCGTTGTTGCCCAGGCCAAGACCGCCGAAGACAACCACTTCGATCGCGTTCTGCTGATGGACCATTTCTACCAACTGCCCGGCATCGGCGAGGCCCACGACTACATGCTCGAGTGGTACACGACGCTCGCAGCGTTGGCCCAGCACACCTCGGCATTGGATCAGGCTGGTTCGAAGCAGAACACGATGCGTTCGGTATTCCCTTCAACAGCTTCACCGAGCGATTCGAGAAGCTTGAAGGGGCCCTCAACATCATTGCGATGCTTCGAGGCGAACGCCCAACCGTGAACGGTCAGTACTACCAAGTCACTGACGTGATCAACGAGCCGGCACCCATCTCGAGGATCCCAGTGATGATCGGCGGCTCAGGCGAAAAGAAGACGCTTCGTATGGTTGCCCAGTACGCCGACAAGTCGATCGCTGACTACATCGCCCTTCAAGGCTGGCCCGCTGAGGTGATCGAGCTGGTTCGCCCGCGACTCACCATTGGCGATGCTGACTTCGTCGGAGAAGCGATCGGCAATGCGATGGCAACGGGCATAGACGGCATCTGCCTCAACCTGCCGGCCAATGCCCACGACCTCGAACTGGTTGCCCTCGCAGGTCAGACCGCAGACGCTGCCATCGGTTAAGGGTCTGACCGCGCGCTCTTGGATCGGTTGTGACCGTTTGAGCTGCCGCGGCGCCGAACCGGCGTCGCTGCGAGCTCGTACAGGGCACCAACGATCTGGACCGGTGCCCTCGATGCTTCGACGAGCCCTCGGCCGAGAGTTGCCCCGGCTTTGCGCGGCGCAAGCGGACGCACCCAGCCGAGGGCTATGAGCACGCCGAACGAAACAGCGGCGACAGCGATCATCGCGATGAGAACGATGATCCAGCCATTCGTGCTGCTGCCTCCTGGAAGGGTCGGAAAATTCATTCCGAAGAAACCGGCGACGAGTGACAGTGGGAGCATGATCGCCGCATAGACGGTGAGGACACGCGAGACCTCGGTCGCTTCGCGTGCTTCGGCGCCCCGATAGGCCTCAAGCAGCTCGGACAGCGCTGACCGCGCCGCATCGACTTCGTGCGCTGCCCGCTCGGCTACGTCGAAGGCGTCGGCGAACCGACGTTTGCCTCCCTCGCTGATGAGCTCAGACTCGGAGCGTCTCAGCTCGTCGAACGTCTCGCGTTGGGGATGCAGGACCCGTCGAATTGTTGCCAGATCCGACCGGATCGCGGTGACATCGCCAAGGAGCTCGGGATGGGCCGACAAGGCCATTTCGGTGAGACTCTCGATGCGTTCGTCGAGGGCGTCGACGATGCTGAGGAAGCGGCGGCTGAGCACATGGCCGAGACGGCCCAGAAGTTCGTCTGGTCCGCCCGTTGTCAGCGAATGGTTGCTTTGCAGCGCATCCCACAATGCATCCAACGCCCGAGATTCCGAGGAGCGAATGGTCACCAGCACCTCGTCGGTCAGGAAACAGTCGATCTCGCAGGTCGAGATCTTTCCCGAAGTCAGGCCGTGGAGCACCACGACGACATGGTCGCCGTAGTCGTCGACCTTGGGCGCATCGCGGTCCCCTAAAGCATCGGCCATCGCCATCGCATCGAGCCCGAGGTCGGTGACCACTTGGGGTAGGTGATCGACGTGTTCGATATCGCAGATATCGATCCAGGTCCATCGAGCTTTACCGGGACGGAGATCATCGATGGCGGTTTCGCCGCACGGCCCGTTTCCGTCTGCGACCAGCGCTCTGATGTCCATTGGACCATCTTGGCGGACGATTCGATCGATCCCGCGACGGAAGCCTTGAACGGCGCGTACGGTTTCTCCTGTATGACCGTTGCTTTCGCTCTTTCCGGTGGCTCCAGCCTTGGGTCGATTCAGGTTGGGGTCATGCAAGCCTTGGCGGCTGAGGGCATCACCCCTGACCTGCTCGTCGGCACCTCAGCCGGAGCGATAAACGCCAGCTGGGTGGCGGGTGGTCGACCGCTTGATGGTCTCGCTGAGGTGTGGGCGACCCTCCATCGTCGGGACATCTTTCCCTTGCATCCGACCGTGGGTCTGAGAGCGTTCATGGGCCGGTCCGATCACTTCATTCCCAACACGGCGCTGAGGCGAATGCTTCGACGCCTCATCAACTTCCGGTTGCTCGAGGATGCGCAGATCCCGGTGATGCTCATCGCCACTGACGCGGTGACCGGTGACGAAGTCAGGCTCACGGCCGGTCCAGCGGTACCAGCTGTGCTTGCCAGCGCTGCGATCCCAGGGGTGTTCCCGCCTGTCGAGATCGAAGGTCGGCAGCTGGTCGACGGCGGAGTCGTCAACAACACGCCGATCACTGCGGCCATCGATGCAGGCGCAACAGAGGTCTACGTCTTGTCGACCGGGTTTGCATGCACGGGAACCGCAGTGCCGAAAGGTGCCATCGCGGCCGCGCTCAACGCAGTTGGATTTCTGGTACAACAACGGCTCATCATGGAGACCGAGAGACGGACCTATCCAGTCCCGGTGCATCTTGTGCCAGCACCTTGCCCGTTGTCGGTTTCGCCCGTCGACTTCAGCCAGGGCGCCGATCTGACCGAACGAGCTCGCGAACGCACGGGCGCTTGGCTCAAAGCCGGTCGTCCACCGGCAAGGCCCGCAGCCCTGCATCGCCATTCCTGACTCAACGAGTCTGAGAAGCTCCCGGAAAGCACCCGGCTTGCGTCCAGAACGCCTGAACTGAGATTCCGGCGTTGAAATGCATGACCTTCCGCACCACCCTTCTTTTTGTCCTTTCCGTCCCATTTGTCGCCCAAGCGGCATGTGGAGGTTCGCTGCCGAACAGCAACGCTGGCTGGCGCTCGTGGCGGGCTCGCCAGACCTGGCCGGAAGATCCGGCTGGCAATGGGTGCTTCCAAGATGAACTCGCGACCTCTGTGCCCAACAAAGGCAGGGATCGAGGGTCGGCGGTCACCGCTGCTTTGTGACACTGGCCGCCCACAACAAGGAAAGTGGGCCCTGCTTTGTCCGGCCTACCTGAAGCTGTTGAGACCGTTGAAGATGTCTTGGCCGTCCGAAAGCGAGGTCATGATGTGGCCTTCGCCGTCACGGATGTCGAGCACGACGTCGCCGCCCAGAGACTCGAGAGTGGCGGCGACCGACTCAGCCGGAGCGACCCAGCTGGTGTCGAGGCTGCCGACGTACAGCCGTATCGGGATGTCGACCAATCCAGCTAGCGCGGCCTGATCGTCTTCGGAGCTGGCGAATCCCGGGTAGACGGTCACCGAAGCAAACCGTTCTGGCTGGCTTCCGGCAATTCGGAACGACGAGATGCTGCCGTTGCTGACGCCACTGATGTGGAATCGTCCGTCTTCGGGAGCAACCCAGGTTTCGATCCAGTCGAGCAGTCCGGGTACCAACGCTTCGGACCCTCGGAAGAGCAGGTCGCCATTCGGTGCGGCTGGGCTGACAACGACCCAGCCCCGGGCCAGGGCTTCAACCAGGTACGTGTCGCTGGCGAAACTTGTTGTGAGCGAAAGCGTTTGACCGCCCGGTGGCAGGGCGAACAAGACCGGAGCTTCGTCGCCGACCTCAAACCCCTCTGGGGCGATCGCCACATAGTCGATCTGGATGCCATCAATCGTGACGCTGCCGGACGCGAGCGCTCCGGCTTCGATCGCTGGTGGGTCCTCAGCTACGCGCCGCGGCTCGGTCGACCCCCGTTGTGGGGGAGACGGCGGTCGCAACTGCTACTCACGTCGCAACGCTGCTCTAGCTTCTTTCTGTGCCTATTGAGAAGGTTCTCTCGGAGTATCCCGGCCGCGAAACGTCGAGCCTCGTGGCGATCATCTTGCCATCGAGCCAACGGACTCAACTGCCGGTGCAGACGAGCTACGTCACTATGTGTGCGCCAGGCACAGCTGAGGGTTTGGTCGTTGGCAACGGGGACAATGTCGGCTCTCTCGACGAGCGGTTTGCGCGCCATCCTCGTCGCTGATCCCGCTAGGAGTCCCGTCGACTGCGGCCCAGTCGAATGGTCCTTTGTCCTCGCCGGGGCACCCGCTTGACCTGCGGCTTGCTGGCGCACGGGGCCCGAGGTGTTCCTTCCAGCCCCGGGCCAGCGCTTCGGTCAGTAGACGTCGTTGTCGAATCGGGATAGTCATGGATTGCGAAACGCAAGGGTTGCTGGCAAAATGCATGTCATGCCATCGATGACGATTCGAGACGTTCCTGACGAAACCCGCAATGAGTTGGCGGCACGCGCCAGCAGAAGCGGCCGATCACTGCAGGAATACATCAGAGCATCGTTGATCGAGCTTGCCTCACGACCCGATCTTGGGAGCTTGGTGGCTGAGCTCCGGGAGACGAAGTCGAGCATCGGGAGTCGACTTCCAGCAGCGCGAATTCTTGAACTGCGAGATGCCGAACGCCGATGACGATAGTGGTTGATGCGTCAGCAATCGTTGCGTTGTTGGTCGACGATGGGGTCGACGGCCGATGGGTTGAGCAGCAACTCAGCGACGCGACATTGGTTGGACCACACCTGCTCCACATCGAGGTGGCGAGCGTGTTGCGGCGAGCTGTGCTGTCTGGTGATCTCAGCTCAGATGCCGCCAACCTTGCGTATCGAAACCTCTTCTTGTTGCCGATCGAACTGTCCCCACTCGAACCGTTCGCTAGACGGGTTTGGGATCTCCGTCCCACAGTCACTGCATACGACGCCTGGTACGTTGCCCTTGCCGAAGCGCTCGATGCGCCGCTCGTGACGTTGGATGCGCGGCTCGCTGGAGCGCCGGGACCGACCTGCACTTTTGTGGTGCCGGCTTAGCCGACCGGTGGGCGCTCTTTGGCGAGGTCTTCGACGACTTCGGCGTTTGGCAGTGACAGCAAACCGGCCGGGGGTAGTAGGACCTTGCGGTCTCGCGAGCCTCCGCCGACGATCACTCGTTCTCGGCCCATGACCCGGCTGTCGATCCACAAGGGAAGATCAGCAGGAAGCCCAAAGGGCGTGACACCGCCGAGGATCATCCCTGTGATATCGGTGGTCTCTTCGCCTGGAGCGAACGACGCCTTCTTCGTGCCCAGCCGTTTGCGCACGGTTTTGTTCACGTCGACCTGAGTTGTGGCGAGGATGAGGCACATCGCGTACACGCGAGGTTCGGATTTGCCGACGACCATGATGGCGTTGGCACTGTCGTCCAGGGCGTAGCCGTAATGAGCGCAGAACTCGGCGGTGTCGGCGAGGTCTGGGTCGCACGGCACCATTTCGTGCTCGATGTTGAACGACGCGAGAGCATCGGCAACCTGGTCAGATCTGTCAGCCATGTGGTGACTCCTTGAAGGCCGGGTGTTCGGGTGGGAGCTTCTTAATGCGCAGAGTCTGGGCGACAGAGCCCAGCAGATGCCCGTCGGGAGACCAGAAATAGCCCGTGGCCGAAGCCATACCGAGCCCGATGTCTTCGAGCCGATGATCGATGAGCGCCCACTCACAGTCGACGGGATCCATGATTCGCATGGTGTTGTCGAGACTGTTGGAGCCAACATGGTCGCCGAGAGCCGCAGAGAATGCGGTCATGTGGGTGTCGCCGAGCAAGGCCAGCTTGAGTGACGAGAACTTGGCGCCGAGCTCGGGGACTCTTCCCCAGTAAGCGGCTCGGCCGGTCTCCGATGGTGGTGCGTCGAGAAATGAGTTGGCGTCGAGAAGGTCAAAACGTGAGGCCGCCGTGCCGTCGCCTGCCCACCAGCGGTCGATTTGGGGGCAGCGCTCGGGCCCTGGAACATCTGGCGGCTTCACCCAACGGGCGGTCGTTGGGTAGTCGCGGCGGCCGAGCGCTCCTGACACCGTAAGGATCTCTTCGCCGCCACAGACCAAGGAGCAGCGGGCTTGTGAGACGAAGTGGCCTCGCACAGGTTCGTCTACAACGATCTCGCCCTTGGTGCCAGGGCCGGTGAAGCGGAGGAACTGGGCGGTTGCCCACACGACGGGACGACCGGTTGCCAATTCGAGGGCTGTAGCCCCGAGGCCCAGTCCGGCACCCCCATAGATGAACCCCCCGGAGGTTGAGATGCCGGGCGTCACTGTCAGGGTGAAGCGGTTGCCGTCCTCGGTGGGCTCTAGTGCCAACCAGTCGTCTGGCGCGCAGGTGGAGTTTGTTTCAGACACGGCCGACGATTCTAGGAGCCCAGTCGTTCAGCGGCTCAGTCCTTCAAGAACGCAGTTCAGAAGTTGCGGTCTCGTCGACGGCTCGGCCGTCGGGGGAGATGACCACGGCGTAGTCGCGCTCCGCTGCTTCGGTCGAAACAACTCCGTCTCGCACGTCTCGCAGCACGAGGGCTGGATCTCGTTCGAACGGGTTGCCCCACCCGCCTCCTCCTGGAGTTTCGGCGATCATGCGCGCTGGGCCGAGGCGTCGCACTCCGTACTTCGGCGGCACGAACTCCTCTTCGCCGACTGGGTGGATCCACTCGAGACCCACCCCGCCGGTCTGGCCGCCTTCCACTCCGTACCCGCTTGGTGTGTCGAGCCCCTCGGCCCGAAACGACCACGTAGCCGGTTCGAGCACATCAGCGACGTACCGGATGCCTGTGCCGCCACGTTTCGCGCCGGGGCCTGCTGCGTCCATCCGTTGTTCCTGGCAGACGTAACGGACGGGGTACATCTGCTCGTGGAACTCGAGGTTCGGGATGTCGAGACCGCCGAGGGAGATCAGGTGACCCATCTGGGCGAAACCGTCTCGTTCGGCCGTGGCCCCAGGCGTACCCATTGCGTGCCAGTGGTACATGACCCAAGTGGTGCCGTCGTCCCGAGTGCCAGTGACGTGGCCGTGCATGGTCTTCGACCAGCCTGCGCACGCCCGTTGCGGGTCGGCCTGAGCTAACGCCTGCCAGGTCGCGGTCACGATCTCGTGGGCGACATACACGGTGTTCATGGTCATCGGCGCAGGCGGCAGAGCGTTCACGATGCTGCCCTCGGGAGCGATGATCGTGACCCCGCGATATGTGCCTTCGTTGCGAGGGATCGTCGGGTCGAAGAATGACGCGATCGCCAGATACACCGACGAATAGGTGTTGGCGAGCGAGCTGTTCTTGAAGCCGAGAATCTGATCACCGCTGCCGGTGAAGTCGGCGATGATCTCGTCGCCTGCAACTGTGAGCGTGCAGGTGATGGGGATGTCGATCTTCTGGAAGCAGTCGTTGTCGCTGTGGTCCTCGCCGAAGTACACGCCGTCGGGGAGTTCGGCGATGGCTCCTCGCATCCGGCGGTCGGCATGGTCGAGGACCCCGTCGAGGTAGCTGAGGTACGAGTCGACGCCCAGTTCGTCTGCGAGTCCAATGACTCGCTCGGCCCCGATCTGGGTCGAGCCCAGCATGGCGAGCAGGTCGCCGTCGAGAAGTTCCGGAGTGCGCGAGTTGATGAGCAGCAGCTCCCACACGTCGTCGCGGACTTCGCCCTGGTCGACGAGGCGCATCACGGGTAGCCGGATGCCCTCGTGCCAGATCTCGGTCGCCTCGGGGTTGTAGGTGCCGGCGAGGCCGCCGCCGATGTCGGATTGATGGGCTCGGTTGCAGCAGAAACCGGCAACGGTCGGCTCTCCGTCAGCGCCATCGACCCAGATCGGACGGGCTACGACCCAGTCTGGAAGATGGTTGCCGCCAGCGACATAGGGATCGCTGAGGATGAACACATCCCCAGGCCGCAGGCGATCACCGAATCGACGTATGAGCGCCCGGACAGCGAACCCGCCACCACCAGTGTGGATGGGGATGCCGTCGGCATTGGCGACGAGGGTGCCGTCAGGCGTGGTGATGTAGCAGCTGAAGTCATGGCTCTGGCTGAAGATTGTGCTGCGAGCGGTGCGAGTCATCACCCAGCCCATGTGTTTCGTGATCTGGTCGAGGCGGTTCTGCATCAGCGCCAGCACAACTGGATCGCGGCCGACCTCGGTCTGCTGTCGAGCGGCCTCCGGCTGGCGAGCCAGGTCGATGAAGAAGTTGCCATCGGTATCGACCCACAGCTGGTCGCCAGGCTGCACGACAACTGTGGTCGTGAGTTCTTCAATCAAGGCAGGACCGTTGATTCGGTGTCCGGCCAAGACGTCGTGCCCGTCGAAGACGGCCGTGTCTGCCCAGCCGTGGTTTCCGTGCCACACCGAACGGGTCTCGATTGGACGAGCGGGTTGTTCCGCTTCGCTGCCTTCGACCGTGGCGATGGACCCGGTGGAAGCCCGAGCGGTGAGCCGCAACGAAGCGACCATGATCGTGCCGTTTTCTTGAGCGTGACCGTAGAGCCGTTCGTATTCGGCTTCGAACGCAGAGCGGATGGCGACGGGGTCGAACGCTCCGCCCGGTGCCGGAACCCTGATAGCCCACAGCTGACCAGGGTGATGTAGCTCTAACTCATGGTCGAGCCGAATGTCGTCGGGCGAAAAGCCCTCGTCAGCGAGCACTGCATTGGCCTGCGTTTCGAGGTCGGTGAACCCGCCAGCGATGTTCGACGGGTCGATGGTGTCGATTGACCCCATGAGGAATCGGACGAAGTCTTGGCGTACGTCGGCGTGCAACATTCCAATGGCGCATAGGGCGCCGGCGTCTCGCGGCACGTACACCCTGCTGCATCCCAGGCCGGAGGCAACCGCTGAGCCATGCATGGGGCCGGCACCACCGGCAGCGACGAGGGTGAAACGGCGAGGCGAGTGGCCGCGCTCGATCGAGATGTGTTCCACCGCGTGAAGGAGGTGCTGTTCGACCAGGTTGATGATGCCTGCTGCGGCCTCGGCAACCGTCATGCCCAGCGGCTCAGCCACGTGTGTCCGGATGGCTTCCTCAGCAGCGTCGTAGTCCAGGTCGAGGGTGCCGCCTGCTGACTTTCCCGGGCGGAGGCGTCCCAGCACAAGCTGAGCATCGGTCACTGTTGGACGTGTCCCGCCGCGGCGATAGCAGGCTGGTCCTGGGTCGGCGCCGGCGCCCTCGGGTCCAACGAACAACATGCCGGCAGCGTCGACACCAGCGATGGTGCCGCCTCCAGCTCCGACGGTATGGATGTCGATGGCAGGGGTCGACACGTGATAGCCGGCGATCGAGACGTCGTCGCGGGTGGCGACTTCTCCGCCTGACATGAGCAACACATCGCACGATGTGCCGCCGATTTCCATCGAAATCAGGTTGCTCTCGTCGCGCTCCGACTGATCGCTGTCGGCGCGGTCGACGGCGTGGCGATACAGGTTCAATGCACCAACCGCGGCAGCGGGACCGCTGAGCAAAAGGTTCACGGGACGTTCGGCCACCTGGTTGACCGAGGCAGCTCCGCCGTTGGACTGGACAAGCAGGATCGATCGCGGCAAGCCGAGAGCAGCAAGTTCGGTGTCGAGCGACTTCAGATACGCCACGATCTTCGGCGAGAGTGCAGCGTTAACAACGGCGGTTGAGGAACGTTCGTATTCGCCCATCAAGGGAGAAACAGCGGCTGAGGTGCTGATCCACTCTGATGCTCCGGCAGTTTCGAGAGCTGTGGCCACCTGCTGCTCGTGGCTGTCGTCGAGGAAGCTGTTCATCAGCGATACGGCGATCGCCTCGACTCCTTCTTCGGCGAAGCTACTGAGGATGTCGTCCAGTCCGCTGAGGTCGAGAGGTGCGTGCTCGGACCCGTCAGCGTCGATGCGGCCGGGGACGGTGGCGCGGAGGTGGCGTGGAACGAGGACAGGGGCGTACGGGGCGCGGTGGTTGAATTGGTCTTCCCGTAGGCCGCGGCGAATCTCGAGGCTGTCGCGGAATCCTTCGGTCGCGATCAAGCCGACGGTCGCTCCTTTTCCTTCCAGCATCGTGTTGGTTGCGACGGTCGAGCCGTGCACGAAGAGGGCACACTTCGCCAACATGTCAGCGGTGGGGATGCCCAAGTCGACGGCGATCCGCTGCACAGCAGCGATGACGCCACGGCTTGGGTCCGCTGGCACCGACGGCACCTTCGCCACCCAGGTGTTGCCGTTGGCATCAGCAAGAACGAGGTCGGTGAAGGTTCCGCCCACGTCGACACCGATTCGCCACGGCGCAATTGGTTTCGCTGGTGCCGCAGAAGCGGTTGTTTCAGACATGTGTTTCTCCCCTGGCCCCGAATCCGCTTCGGCAACACATCGATCTTCTCATGTCGTGAGGTGCGAGACTGTAGCGATGCCCGGTTCGTACCCCGACCCCTCCTCCCGCTCAGCTGAGCTGTACGCCCGCGGGCGGGAAGTGATTCCCGATGGTGCCTCTCGTTCGACGGTGCTCATCCGTCCACACCCGATCTACGTCGAGCGGGGTGAGGGGGCGTGGCTGACCGACGTCGATGGCAACAGATACCTCGATTGCAACAACAACTTCACGTCGATCATCCTCGGCCATGGCGACCCGACCACCGATGCGGCGGTCAGAGATCAACTCAGCCGTGGCACTGCCTTTTCTCTCGCGACCGAAGTCGAGATCGAACTTGCAGAGCTCCTGATCGGCCGGCTCTCGGCGGCTGATCAGATCCGCTTCTGTAACTCGGGAACCGAAGCGGTGATGGGAGCCATCAAGGCGGCCCGTGCACACACAGGGCGCCCGAAGATCGTCAAAGTCGAAGGCAGTTATCACGGTACGTACGACCACGCCGAAGCCTCCCTCGGGTCGGATCCATCGAATTGGGGTGACCCAAACGCGCCCAAAACGATCGTCTACGCAGAGGGTGCCCCGGCGACGGTCGCCGAAGAAGTAGTCGTGATTCCGTTCAACGACGTTGAGACCGCCGACCGGATCATTCGACAGTGCGGTGACCAACTCGCCGGCGTCCTTGTAGATCTGATGCCCAGCCGGGTCGGGATGCCGGAGGTCGATCCTGCGTTCATCGCCGCGTTTACCTCGGCCGCCAGGGACGTGGGTGCGCTCGTGATCCTCGACGAGGTGATCACCTTCCGGTTGGGGGTTGGTGGAGCGCAGGAGATCCATGGGGTCGAGCCCGATCTCACCGCGCTGGGCAAGATCATCGGCGGTGGCTATCCAGTGGGCGCGATCGCAGGACGGGCTGAAGTCATGCGCGTGTTCGAGGCGGTCAATGGTGCCCGAGCAGCAGTCCCGTCCGGCGGTACCTATACCGCGAACCCAATCACGATGACTGCAGGGCTGGCGTGCATGCAGCAGCTCGACGAGGCCGCTTTCGAGCGTCTCGACGAGATCGGACAAGCCATCCGCACCGGTCTCGACTCAGTGTTCGCCGCGCTTGGAGTCCGCTGGCAGACGACCGGCGCTGGCTCACTTTTTCGAATCCACCCTCACGATCGCCCGGTGAGGAATTATCGCGACGCTCACCACACCAGCGACGAACAAGCTGTCATGGCTGCCCTGCAGCAACGGCTGCTCGAGCGTGAGGTGTACTTCAGCAGCTACGGCATGGGTTGCATGAACCTGGCCACGAGCGATGGCGACATCGCACAGCTACTTCAAGCCGTCCACGCCTCCATTGTTCATCTCGGCCTGAAGGGCTGAGCTCATGATTTCTCTCGAAGACCTCGACGCCATGTACGTGGCGATCATGGAGGAGACCGTCGCAACCGGCGTGTCGCCTCACTACGCCGAGTTGGCGACGCGCTTCGGCATCTCTCCCATCGAGGTGTTGGCCCGCATCAACGGGATTATGGATGTCACGCCCGGATGGATGCACCCCGGCACCGACTACATCGCATCGTTCCCACCGTTCAACAACCAGCCGACCCAGTACCGAGTCAGCATTGATGGCGAGCAGAAGTGGTTCGCCCAATGTGGCTTCGAAGCGCTCGCCATCAGGTGGCTCGTGCCTGGCAAGACCGTGCGAATCGATGCGCCGTGCCTTCTCGGTGGCGAGCCGTTGTCGATCGAGATGCGTGATGAGGAAATCCTCGTGATGTCGCCAGACACCATCGTTGGCTACACCCGCAGCCCGGTTGGAGGTGATGCGGCGAACCGGCCCTTCAGGTGAGGGGGCATGAATCTCTTCCGGTCGGAAGAGGACGCCAGGAATTGGGCCGAGTTCGACGCCGAGATGGAATGGACATTGAAGCCGGTGCAGTGGTGGGCAGACACGTTCGCCACGCCTATGTTCCGCTCGCGTGGCCGAGCCGATTTCATTTCGTGGGTCACGAGTGAAGAGGGGGGCAAGGCAATGTTGGGTTTGCGCGCCCGGCTTACTCCCTAAATGACGAGCTACGCTTTCAACGGAGGGCGAGTCTTGTATCTCGTGGTCTGCGCGGTGCCTGGCGCCGAGCGGACACTCGAACGAATCGCGGCCGAACAAACGAAGGGCTGGGAGGTTTGCCTCATCGCCACCGAACGCTCGCTGCACTGGTTCGACGGTCGCACGGCTGAGGAGCTCACCGGGCACCCGATCCAGAGTCGGATGCGTTTGCACGGTGAGCCGCTCTTTGAACCGCTCGGACATGAGGTGCTGGTCGCCCCGGGTTCGTTCAACACCATCAACCGGATTGCAGCCGGGTTCGCCGACGACATGGCGACGGGGCTCGTATGCGAGGCGATCGGACGCCGCGTTCCGGTCACTATCGAACCTCAGATGGGGCAAGCGTTCGCCCGTCACCCAGTGTTCGCCCGCAATGTGGTGTTGCTTGAAGAGGCTGGCGTCCGGTTCGTGTGGAACGACCCGGCGGTTCGCCCTAGCCCCGATGGCCCCGGCGCGTCGGCGAGCTAGCGGTTCTGTCCGTTAGCCGTTTGCGGTCACCTGGCCGAGGGAGCCGAAATCAGCCACTGCGACGCCACCACTTGGAAGTGGTGCGATGCCGGTGCACGAACCGGTCGTGACGAACATTCCCGCAGAGAGTCCATGGCCTCTGCCCGAGAGATGGTTGGCGAGCCAACGCAGTGACTCGACCGGATCGCCGTAGGCATCGGCGCCGAGGCCTGAACCAACAACCTCGTCTCCGATGGTCATCGAAGCAGTTGTGGCCAGCAGATCGATGTTTGGCCAGTCGCCAGACGGCGCTCCCAACAACAGGCCACCGTTGCCTGAGCAGTCGGCGATCATGTTGCCGAGCGTCGGGGGGAACCCTTCAATGCGGCTCTCGACCAGCTCCATTGCTCCGTAGGCCTCGCCGATGGCGGCCACGATCTCATCGCGTGAGTACTCGTCATCGCGCACCGGCAGGTCGTCCGACAACACGAACGCGATCTCGCCTTCGACTGAAGGCCCCATGAACCCGCTGGCGTCGGCGGTGCCGTGAAAGATAGTGCCCTCGAAGATGGGGCCAGCGAATGGCTCATCGGTGTTGAACAACTTGAGGGCGAACGGCGACGTCGCTCCGACTTTCCAACCAACGACGGACGCCTCGTTCAGTTCGATCGTTGCGTCTTGAATCGCGTAGCCTTCAGCAGCCGATGCAGGCGTCGGTACGAGGTCGTCGAGTTTGGAGCGGCGCGCTCGGGCATCCAGCAGCGACTGGGCTGCCTCGTTGATCTCGGAGTCGGTCAGGCTTGTCATCAGGTTCCCCTCGGCGTGGTCTCTGCTGAGTTTGTCAGCAGGGACGTCCAAGTGATCATACGATTCCGAACATGACCACAGATCTGATGTTGCGACCTGCGATCGAGTTGGCTTCCATGATCCGCACTGGGGAGATCACTGCCGTCGATCTGCTCGAAGAGGCGATTGCTCGATACGAGAAGTTCAATCCGACCATCAATGCTGTGGTTGTGACCCGACTCGAGCTTGCCCGAGAGAGGGCGGCCGAGGCCGACGCAGCTACGGCGCGTGGCGAATCTTGGGGGCCGCTTCACGGTGTGCCCGCCACCATCAAGGAGGCGTTCGACTGGGTGGATACCCCCTCGACGTGGGGGAACCCGCCGTGGGCTGACAACGTGCCAGAGTCGCGTCCTGTGCCACAGGGAGACGCTGTTGCCGTCGAACGTCTCGAGGCCGCCGGCGCAATCATCTACGGCAAGACCAACGTGCCACTCATGCTGGGCGACTGGCAGACCTTCAACGACATCTACGGCACCACGAGCAATCCGTGGGACCTGACCCGAGTGCCCGGTGGCTCGTCCGGTGGTTCAGCGGCGGCGCTGGCGACCGGCATGTCGGCTATGGAGATCGGGAGCGACATCGGCGCCTCGATTCGTAACCCGGCTCACTACTGCGGGGTATTCGGCCACAAGCCGACCTTTGGATTGGTCCCCGCGGCCGGGCACATGGCGCCTGGTGAGGAAGTGGATCTCGACATAGCGGTGTGTGGTCCGCTCGCGCGCTCTGCTGCAGATCTCGATCTGGCACTTACGATTCTGGCCGGACCATCGGGGTTTGACGCGACCGGGTACCGAGTCGACCTGCCACCTGCGA
>JBLHLM010000024.1:0-26618 GCA_047618365.1 Candidatus Poriferisodalaceae bacterium
CGATCTGGTGATCCAACAGGCGCTGCCGGTTCTTTGTGAACGTCGTCGCGTCGAAGGCCCGATCATCGATCGCCAAATCGAGGAACCACTTGAACAACATGTCGTAGTTCAACCGCTCACAGAACGCACGCTCCGAGCGGATCGAATACATCGCCACCAAACACCGTGGCCTTCAACAACGTCTCCGGCGGCACCGAACGCCGCCCCGACGACGCTTACATGACGTCGAACTCGGCATCAAGGCCCGCCAACACCCCATCCACCACTACCCGAATCCGGCGAATTGGATGATCAGCCGGGATCAGATCCTCGGTGCTCAACGACGACAACATCGACAACTGACGCTCAGGAGAACCACGCATCCCCCCATTCTTTTCCATCCCGGACCAGAACGCGAGCACCCCAACCGAATTTCAGCACCCTGCTAGCTACGTCAACGAAGCTCATGATTCACCTCTCGACCCAAAAAGCTTCCGCTCAACAACGCTTCCGTGGCGTCGGACCAAGAGAACGAGCGGACGAATGCCTCGCAGGCGTTGACTTCGAGTCGGCGTCTCTCGTCGGGAGAGGCGAGCAAAGAGTCGATCGCTTCAGCGAAGGCTCGAGGTGTGTCTCGAATCAAGACGTCGCGTCCGTCGGTCAGATCCAAGCCGACAACCAGTTCGGGTGACACCACCGTTGCTCGACCACGCTCCAGCGCCTCGATCAGCTTCAGGGGCACACCGCCGCGAACCTTTACCGGGAACGCTGCCACCGTGCACCCGCGCCACCACGCTTCAAGATCGGCGACACGCCCGAGCACATCGATCGATGGTCGCGAGCTCAGGCGACATTCGACGTCGTCGGGAAGACCTGCGCCAGCAACCGAAAGGGTCACGTCACGCGACTTGCCACAACGAACGGGAGCACCTCGTCGGCGAGATGCACGAGGGCTTCGAGGTTCGGCAGGTAGGAGCATGTCCCGAGGAACCCAATGGTGGATCCTGTGGCAGCTGGCACCGCCGCAACGGCGGTCTCGTCGAGAGAGCTGGGCACCGCAATCACCTTCACTGGCGAGACAAGTGAACGAAACCGGTCGGCCTCGGTTTCGGTCGTCGCCCACACTTCTGTGGCGAGCGGTAGAAAGCGCCGTTCCTGTTCGACCGAAGCTCGGTGGTTGCACCACAGGCTGAGGCGGCCGACCCGGCCACCGTCGTGGCGGTTGAGCAGGTCCTTGGTGACGTCGCTCAGCACGTCGGCAGCGTCGCATCGCATCGCATCGCATCGCATCGAGAAGGGGTAGGTGGCACTCGCCTGCCCGAGGCTCCCAGCCAACCCTTAGCAGACCTTGGATGATGCCAACCGGATAGCTGACATGGTGTGCTGCTCGACTCGACCTGCTGCGTGAACCACTGAATCGCACGCCGTCAGCGCACTGTCTGGGGCAGCACTGTCTGGGGCAGCACTGTCTGGGGCAGCACTGTCTGGGGCAGCACTGTCTGGGGCAGCACTGTCTGGGGCGCTGTTTCGTTCCTCGGTTCCAAACCACAGGACATCGTGACCATCGACGCGGCCCATCGCGACCAGCCGATTCACCGCTTCGATGTTGGCCACCATGCGTAGATGGAGGCCAGTCGTCGCGGGAAGTGGATAGTCGGGCAACACCGTGAGGACCCGTGGCGGCAACATTTCAGTGTTCCGAGCCGAAGCCGACGAAAGCAACAGCCGCCTCGAGACGGTGGGCGAGCGTGTCTGGTGTCCAGCCAAAGGTGGTCATCGCAGCGGTGTTGTCGACGACCTTGTCTTCGACAAGGCGCCGGATCTGATCAGCACGAAGCCCAGCGATTGGTGCGATTACCGCTGCGGCACTGAGCACACCATTCGGGACGCTCAACACGGGTGTTCTCACCCCGAGCAACTCCGAGATCATCGCCATGAGCTCGCGTGATGGAAGTTGCTCACTACCGCCCGCTTCGAAGACACCGGTCTGTCCACCCTGGTGTCCCACTCGGAGGAGGAGGTCGATGAGGTCGTCCACATGGATGGGCTGAACCAGCTGCCCACCATCACCCATCTGCACCGGCACGCGTGTACGCCCCATCGTGCGAATGACCGATGTGAGATTTTTGTCACCACCACGTCCGAAGATCATCGTTGGTCGAATGACAGTGGCACCGCGGGCGGCTGCGGCTCGTTCACGGCTCGCCGCAACTGCGTAGCCAGGGGCTACTTCGGCGGCGCTGAGCTGGGCTGAGCTGAACACGACCCAGCGCGGGCCGTCGATGCGATCCAGCATCCAGTCAATCGAAGGGCGCTGCAGCTGCGGCAGCATGAAGACCGGGCCGGACGCGAAGAGTTCAGGTGCGGAGTCAAATGCCGCGGCGTCACTGAGCGGGTATTGCTGCACGTTAGCTTCGGGCTGCCATGTCGGCGGCTGCTCAGCAGACGTGCAGGCAATGACGGTGTCAGCGACGAGCGACAAGGCGTCGACGAGGTGACGGCCGACGAAACCGTTCGCCCCGATGACGGTTGCCCGTTCAAGAAACGGAAGCGGACGCATCATCATGCACCTCCGACAACGGCCGATGAGCGAGGCATCGCATGGGCGTGCTCCATGGCAGACGCCGGTACCCCGGCGATGACTGCGTCGTAGTGACGGTGGATCAGGTCGGCGTGACGATCGAAGGAGAACACGGTGCGGGCTCGCTCTAGGGCACCGGCTGCCAACCGGAGCCGCAGTGCGTCGTCGAAGAACCGGTCCAGCGCGCCCCGAAGCGCGTCGGCGTTGTTGGCCTCAACGGTCAATCCAGATTCTTCATGGCGGTTCACCCAGTCGGTCCCTGTTCCGAGGCGGGTGCTGATCGCTGGCAGACCGTTGGCCATGGCCTCGGCCATCGACAGCCCGAACGCTTCGGCGCGTGACACGGAGGGGAGCACGACGACGTCGTGGAGCCCGTGCTGCCCCATAACTCCCTCGTCTGAGGCATCGGCGATCATGGTGACCTGCGCTGCGAGCTGGGGTGATGCCAAGACTCGAGCTTCTATCGACTCACGAAGGGCCCCGTCACCCATAATCGTGACATCGAAGCGCTCGTTTCCTTCTACGGCGTCGAGCAGAACATCGATCCCCTTGTAGTAGACGAGACGGCCGACGAACAGCACCCGAAGCTTGTCGATACTGTCTCGTGGCGGAGACGGCTCATCAGCCACCATCTGGGGCGACACACCGTACGGAGCCAGCACCACTCGATGGTCCACATGCTCGAGTTCAGCGGCGCCAGCCAATACCTCACTACTGGCGAACACCCGCGCAGCACGCGAGAAGGCGGCCCTCTGTAGTGGGCCAGCCAGTGGAGCGAACAGGCGCTGGCGCCCGAGCTGCGCATGGAAACTAGCGACCAGTTTGTAGTTTCCACTGTTGCCGATGGCGCCGAGTTCGCTGAGCGGATTCGGCACGTGGATGTGCACGATGTCCGCCTTGGCTCGGGCTGTTGCGGTGATCAACGCAGGAGAGATCGGCATCGACAACACCCGACCCCACTCCCTGACGCGACGGATGGAGACCCCGTCGGGACGCTGTTCGACGCGAGCGAAGCGAACACCCGCCACCACTATCTCTACGTCGTGACCTCGCGCAGCTGACGCCGCAGCAAGGTCACCCATATAGCGGGTGATACCTGCAGCAACCGGTGGGTACGCGTCCTTGAAGACATGAACAATTCTCATCAGACTTCCTGTCGGCCGTTCGGACCCCTGCGAAACCTCAATGACCCCTTGAATGTCCGGGTCTTTCGGTCGACAGGGAACCCGTGGCAATACAACAGGAATCCCGTCAGTCGCCCCTGAGGTCGCCCCAGCACATCAGCGCACGGTTGCGACACGCGGGGATAGGCGCGTCCATGTGGGTCGCCGGACTCTCGACAGCGCAGCTGGTGCTCGCTGACGCCACACCTCTCGAACTCGGGACAGTGCTCCTGACAGGTGCATCCGCCGGGGCTGTCTATGGACTCCTCGGCGACGGTAGAGCCCGCGTCAACTTTGGGGGATGCCACAGCGTCGTGCACCTATTGAGCGGGTCGGCTCTGACATTGTTGTGCGCTCTCGTTGGCGCCACACTCATGGGATCGGCCGCCACTGCACTGACGCTTCTCACGTCGTTCATCCTCGCTACGGGCGGGATCGGGGCACTACGGGTTCTCGCACGGGCCGACCGGCTCAGTCGTTCTCGCAGTGGCGCCGCTCGGGTAGTGATCTTCGGTGCCGGCACCGGTGGAACCATGGCGCTACAAGCCATCGCCGCCGATCCCGAGGGCCGATATCGCCCAATGGCGGTCCTGGACGACGACCCAGCATTCCACGGTCGCCGCCTGGAAGGCGTTCGCATTCTCGGCGGACGAGAAAAACTGGCCGAACTCGCCGATCGTGGCGCAGACACGCTCCTCATCGCAGTACCAAGCGCCGAGGGTCCTGCAATCACGGAGCTGTTCGACCTCGGCGACCAGATGGGGCTCGATGTACGAACGCTCCCGCCCGTACGAGACCTCTTCGACCGGTCTCCTATGGAGCTCGGCGAAATCCGCGAACTCGTGGTCTCAGATCTTCTCGGTCGCCGCCGCATCGACACCGATATCAACTCGATCGCTGGCTATCTCCGCGACAAGCGGGTCATGGTCACTGGCGCCGGCGGATCAATCGGATCTGAACTGTGCCGCCAACTCGCCCAGTTCGCCCCTGAACGACTGATAATGCTCGACCGTGACGAATCGGCTCTGCATGCGGTGCAGCTCTCGATCGACGGCCAAGCGATGCTCGATTCAGACAACATCGTGCTTGGCGACATCCGCGACCGGGACCGGATGGAGCGCGTCTTTGCTCACCATCGCCCTGACGTCGTGTTCCACGCCGCAGCGCTCAAACACCTTCCTCTCCTGGAGCGTTATCCAGGGGAGGCCCTGATGACCAACGTTCAAGCCACGGTGAGCCTGTTGGATCTATCGGCCCGCTTCCACGTCGAATGTTTTGTGAACATCTCCAGCGACAAAGCCGCCAACCCGATCTCAGTGCTCGGCTACTCGAAGCGTCTCAGCGAGCGGCTTACCGCCTTCTATGCGAAACATTCATCTGGCAAGTACATGAGCGTTCGATTTGGCAACGTCCTCGGCAGCCGCGGATCCGTACTCACGTCGTTCCACAAACAAATCCTGGAGGGACGCCCCGTCACCATCACCCATCCCAACGTTGCCCGTTACTTCATGACCGTCGAAGAGGCAGTGGAACTGGTGATCCAAGCAGGTGCAATTGGCGGGCGCGGCGACGCGATGGTGCTCGACATGGGCGAACCGATCCGCATCGTCGACGTCGCAAGACGACTGGCCCGAAGTGCGGGCCTCGAAGCCAAGATCGTGTACACACACCTACGTGCGGGCGAGAAGCTCGTCGAGGATCTATTCGGTCGAGACGAACACGCCGAGGCAACCGAACACCCCAAGATCAGCGCCTGCATGGTTCCGGCCCTCGATCCGCTCCACGTTGACCGGCTCGACCCGCAGAACACCTCGTCGAGCATCGTCGACTCGCTCCTGAGGCTCTGCTATCTCGAGGACGGCACCCCAGTCGCTCCAGGGGACGAAACAGTTCTCGGCGAAACAGCCATCGACGAAACAGTTCCTGACGTAACAGTGGGGCAGGCGCATAGCTGATGTGGGTCACGCTGCCGATCGCTTTTGTCATGGCGCTGGGGCTTACGCCCCTCGTCATTGGCGTGCTGCGTCAACGCGGATTCATTGATGTTCCGAACGTTCGTAGCAGCCACGAAATCCCGACACCTCGCGGTGGCGGCGTGGCCGTTGCGGTCGCAGCCCTTTCGGCACTCGTCGTTGGTTGGCTGATCACAGGAGTGAGCAGTCGCGCCCTGGTGGTCGCTGGTCTCGGTTTCGGGCTGATCGGCCTCGCCGACGACATCCGCAGCCGGCCGCCCTTTCTCCGGCTCTTCTTCCAGTTCGCAGTGTCGACAGCTGCAGTGTTGCTCCTGCTGCGTTGGACCGACGTCCACGTTTTTGCCTATGTCGTGCTTGCCATCACTGCCATTGTTGGCCTGGTTGCGTTCGTCAATGCCTTCAACTTCATGGACGGCATTAACGGGATCAGCGTCGCCCAAGCCGCGGTGGCCGGGCTCGCCTGGGCCATCATGGGCACGGTCGAAGGGGCCGGGCAGCTCGTGGTCGGTGGTGGCGCTCTTGCCGGTGCTGCCCTCGGCTTCGCCCCATTCAATGTCATTCGAGCCAGAGTTTTTCTCGGCGACGTCGGCGCCTATTTCCTTGGCGCCTACATGGGGGTGCTGGCCCTGATTGGGTTGGCCTCAGGCATTGCGCCCGAAGCTTGCCTTGCGCCAACACTCATCTACTTCCTCGACACCGGCACCACGCTGGTGTGGCGGATCCGTCACGGCGAGCAGTGGCATCAGCCCCATCGCCACCACGTCTACCAGCGGCTCACCGACGCCGGATGGAGCCATCTGCGCACGGCGTTGTTTGCCGCAGGCATCATCGGTCTGTGTGCCGTGCTGGGAATGCTGGCAGCCAACCGGGCGCTCATTGCACGCCTCATCGCCGATGCCGGACTGGTCCTGGCCGCATTTGCCTATCTCGACTGGCCCGATGCTCCCCGGCCTGCTGAGACATCGGAAGCACGCAACAAAACCCCTGCAGAAACAGCGGGTGAGGCAGCCGAGCCCGAGCCACGCCCTCGTAGGCGCCGCAGCAACCGCTGATCCAGGCCTCAGGGCCCTGCGACGCGGACCGCTCTTAGAGCTGGCGTGCGGGAACGTTGCTGGCGAGTTCGAAGCCTTCGCCAACGAGCGTCGCAGCCAGAGCGTCATCGAGGTCGGTGGTCGCGAAGTCCGGGAGGAGCATCGAGAGACGACGGGTCGAGGCTTGCAGCAAGGGACGATCACTCTGACGGACCTTGGCGGGATCGGTATCGATCACCAGGTCACGACCGAGCAGCGCGCCCAGACGGGACACGATCTCTCGCGCCGTCCAACTCTTGCCGGTTCCGAGATTAACGGTGAAATTGCCTTCAGGGCCGTCAAGCATCATCGCCAGGGCCCGTGCCATGTCGCGGGTATAGATGTAGTCACGGCGGGTGTCGACGTTGCCAAGTGGCAATACATCACCGTCGTGCAGATAGTCGAGAATGTCGGGAACCAGGTGCGGGTTGGTTTCACCCGGGCCTAGGGCATTAAAGAAGCGGGTGGTGACCATGTCGGTCTCCTGGCAGCGACGCTGATGGAATTCCATCAGTTGCTCCCCCATGCGCTTCGAAGCGCCGTAGACATTGTTCGGCTCGATGATGTCGATCTCCAAGTGGGCGTGGGGTGCAGGCTGATACACATCGGCAGTCGAAGCAAAGATGATCCGTTCGGGCTGCACTGGCACCAGGGCGTCGAGCAGATACTGAGTGCCTGCCACGTTGACCTCGATGGTGTCGGACGGATGGTCGATGCAGAACGGGATGAAATGGTGAGCCGCCAGGTGGATCACATGTGTCGGCGCAATCTCGTGGACGGCCTGCTCGACTGCCTTGCGGTTGCGCAGGTCAAGCTCGCGAACTGTGAGATTTGTCGCGTCGGAGAGATGGTCGAGCCTCGACCGTTCGCCAACTTCGAAGTTGTCGACCACGACGACGTCCTCGCCGAGTTGGACCAGCCACTCGGTGGTGGGCACACCGATGAAGCCGGTGCCGCCCGTCACGAGGACTCGGCGTTCCGAGGATGCGCTGTATTCGTTCATGGTGTGCCTTCCTGAGCTGGGGTCAATAGCCCCAGTTGTTCGTATGCAGCTTCGAGCCGGTCAACCGCCGGCTCTGGCGCAAAAACGTTCTCGATCAGTTCGCGTCCAGCGGCGGCCTCTGCGGCACGTGCGGCGGGATCGCGGAGCAACGCGACGGTTCGCTCGATGAGCGCCTCGTCGTCGTCGAGCGGCCGGAGTAGATCCTGCGGCAAGTCACTCAGGCCTTCGAAACCTTCGGTGTTGCTCACGACTGCACGGCCGTAGGCCATAGCTTCCATCACCTTGATCTTGCAGCCGCTGCCAAGCGCAGGCGGATACAAAAGGGTGTTGATGCGCGAGAAGAAGTCTTCCGGTCGATCGACGGTGCCGAGCAATTCCGCGCCGGCGACAGGGAAAAGATGCCCGAGCGCTTCATCGGCTGCGCTGCGCGATGGGTACCAGAACATCGAGCCGATGAGGCCGACCACCGGCTCATCAGGCAGGGACAGCTGTTCGTAGCGGTCAGGATCGATCGACACTGGCACTAGCCCGGTCTCGAGCTTCGGGTTGACCTTCAACGCACGCTCGACGAGGCGCGAAGAGGCGCCGATCACACGGTCGCTGATGGAGAGGACGGCGTCAGTCGCACGTTCCACCTGCCAACGGGTGAGTCGTTCACGGTTCGTGAGATCGGTGCGCTGTTCCCAGTCGATGACCTCGAGATGATGGAGGTAGGTGACCGTGCGTTCTCGACCGGCACCGACCCAAGATGGGAAGAGGTGTTCGATGTGAACGATGTCTGCGAGCGGTGCCTCTTCGTCGAGCACCCGGGTCAGTTCGTCGACCCGTTCGTACTCCGAGAACGGCTTGAGGAACGCCCGTGCCTTCCGTGCAACGGGATGCTCATGCAAGCTGAGCGACACATGCCGAAACCGGAACCCCCGCTCATCAGCAAACGTTTGGGCCTGGGCGATTCGTTCGTCGCTCTCTTCCGTACAGCTGACACACACCACCTCGCGGCCTCGTCGGGCCAGCTCCGTGACCACGACGTGGAGCCACCGAGCATCAACGGTGCCAAAGGCCAGAGGTAGGGAGGGAGTTACGACGAGGATCCTCACCCTTGCCCTATCGGCAGGTTTGGCCCACGACTAACCCGTCTGCAGAACGTCAGGCCGAGCACCCTTTCAGCGCCTCACAAATCGACCGCCGCGACCGACACGACACTCATGGGTGATCTCTCGAGCACAACCGATGTCGCGTTCCTGGTGAACGGTGGTTTTGGTTCAGCAACAGGCGAACGCGCTGAACGAATCGCTGCCGCTCTCGGAGCAGACCGCACGGTGGTTGCCTACCGAGAGGCCGGACCGAGGGGCGCAGTCAGCGCCATGCGACACGCATTGCTCGAGCACCGTCCCCAAGTCGCCTACGCCATGGACCTTGCTGCGGCGCCTGTCGCTGCGTGGCTGTCGACCGGCTCAGCGCAACCCCTGATCGTCGACACGGGCGACACACCGAAGGCGTTCCTCGACCTCATTGGCGCCTCCGCAACAGCTCGGTTGGCCGCGGCTGGTCTTGAAAAGGTGGGCTGTGGACGTTCGGCACGGATCATCGTTCGTGGCCCCCATCACCGCACCCAGCTCAACGACGCTGGTTACCACCATGTATCCGTCATTCCGGACGGCGTAGACCTGTCGTTCTTCCGCCCCATCGACGTCGATGACCTGCGCACCCAGTTGGGGTTGGATGACGCACTCACCGTCGGTGTCCAAAGGAACTTCACCTGGTTCCCACAGCTCGGCGGTGGAATTGGTTGGGACCCCATTGAAGCCATGGGCCGCAACCCCGAACTCAATGTGCGCGCCATCCTGATCGGCTCTGGTCCTGGAATCGGTGAGCTGCGGATCCTCGCAGCCAAACACGGCATCAGCGATCGGGTCCATGTCATGGGCCGTGTTCCGTACCCAGATCTACCCAGGTACCTCTCGCTCTGCGACGTGTGTCTACTCACCCAAACCAACGACCCGTCGAGCTGGGCCCGTACCACCGGCAAACTACCCGGCTACCTCGCAGCGGGCCGCCACATCCTCGCCAGTCGGGTCGGGACCGCGGCCGACCTCCTGCCCGAGGACATGCTCGTCGACTACCGCGGCACTTGGGACAACACGTACCCCGATCGACTCGGCCGGCGTCTCGCAGAACTCGCGGTCGACCCGGCAACGACTCGCCAGAGCGGCCTCGAGGTTGCCGAAATGGCTCTCCCATTCGATTACGACTCCATCGCCGCTCGGTGCGCCGAAGAGATTCGTCAGGTAATTGTTGACACTGACATGCCAGCAGTCAAGAAAGAAGCAATGGCATGAGCTTCATCAACGCGGGAACGTTGCAGCGACCGGGCGTCGCTGCTCCTCCAGCCGGCGGGGTCCTACTCGTCGGTGAGGATGCCCCTGGCTCCCTGCTGGCATCCATTCGGCCAGGCATCGAATCAGCAGTGCCCACCACGGTGCTCAACCCACGTTCGGCCGCGACCTCGCTCGTCGCCAAAACCGGAATCGTCGCGGCCGTCCGCCGTCGAGTCGCAGCCCATCGATCCGAACAGCGCCTCATCGAAGCCGTCGCTCAGCTCTCACCGGCTCTCGTTGTCTTGATCAAAGGGAGGGGCATCCAAGCTTCCACCATCCGAGAAATCCAGACTGGCGGAACGCCGGTAGCCTGTTGGTATCCCGACAACCCCCGCTGGACCGGCGGTGACCCTGGAGCCCAGGCCCGCCTCGAAGCGTGCGAGATTCCGATCTTGTGGAGCCAGCGACAGGCCGCCTCGCTGGCAAGCCGGGTCGATCGGGCAGAAGTACTGCCGTTCGGGTACAACCCCAACTGGTACGAACTGTCGCCCGCTGGCGGTGACCGCTCCGGTATTGCCTTCCTCGGCACGTGGTCACACCGACGGGAACGTTTCTTGTCGGCTCTCGATGGTCTTCCCGTCACGATCGCCGGAACCGGTTGGAAAGAGAACAGCGCCATCCGTGAGGTGAGCGATCCGATCGTGGAGGCGGAAGCCGGAGCGATTCTGCGCCGCTCGGTCGTTGGCGTCAACCTTCTCCACCCCCAGTGTGCAGGCGCCCACAACATGCGCACCCGCGAGATCTGTGCCAGTGGCGCTCTGCAGCTGACTGACCCCGGAACCGATGGCACCCCCCTCAGCGATGGCGACGGTGCGATGTGGTTCGACTCGCCACAACAACTGCGAGAACTCGCCGAACGCGCTCTCGCTGATCCGATGTGGGCCACGTCACACGCGAGACGTGGTCAAGAACTCATCGCCGCCGACACCTACGCAACACGCGGTCGCCAGCTCATCGAGTTGTGCGGCGTCGCCGCCTCGGTAGCCGTCACGCCTGTCGTCAGGACGAAAGTCCAGGCGAGGGTCGCCTGATGGCGTTCTACGCGGCTACGGGAGAGGGCTTGACTCCAGCTGAGTTGTTGGCCTCGGTCGTCAACCGGGTCGGTGTTGGTCGCATGCGATGATCAGCTCTCCAACGGACGCTGGACAGTGTCTCGCCATCGACCACCAAACCGGCACCGCCACGCGTTGCCTCAACGGCATCATCGGCTGGGGGCCCTCCCACTCTGACACTCGGATCCACAGCACCTTCGACGTGAGTCCGCTCAACTAGGCGACCCTAATCTCCGACGAGTCCCCTGCCTTCTCGCTCCCACGGCTCGAGGGTGAAGTCAACGAACACAACGGCGAGACATCGTCGTGCCCATCTTGGCTAGAGAAACCCACCGCCTCGGACGTTGGCTTCACGTCCCAGCGCTCGAACGACCAGCGATCGACCAATACGGATTCGCCATGGCTGGTGCCTCATGAGGTTGTCCGCAACGCAACGCCCACGAGCGTTGCTTCTCACCGTTGATCACGCCCCACAGACCGGTGGCATGCCACTCCCGCTGTCGAGCATCGTCGAGGGCTCATCCCACTTCATCGACTGGCGAGTTGTCACCACAGCACCCAGCGCCACTCAGCCAAACAGTTCATGCCCGACCGTTGCTCGCGCCTCAAGCTTTCGCAACATGATTCCATCGACCTTGCGGGAACGGCGCTGGCTGGCTGAGGCCGACGAAGCCCTCATTGTCTCGGGGCACGTGTATCTCGGTCCCCCTCGCCCACACGCTCGGACGTCTCGCCTCCACCTCCGTCTCCACGATTGCGTACCGGCGCGAACTCGTCCCCTATCGCCCCCACCAACGGATCGCCTTGTCCAGCTTGAGTCGCGATCGCCGGGTCGTCACCATCAGCGAACACTCCGAAGCCTTGCTTGAACGGCTTGGCGTCGAGCCCAATCGACGCCTGTGGATCGCCCCCGAACTGAAGCCACAGTTCGCGACCGTCGATTCACCCAAAGGCCGTCCCCCAGGCACACCTCTCCGTCTTGTCACCATGACGCGTCTCGCTGAGGGCTACAAAAACCTTGAGGTGCTCCTGCGCGCAGCGAGGGTGCTGGCCGACGCTGAAGTGATTGACCGGCTGACCATTGTCGGCGACGGACCGAGACGAGCCGCTCTCAAGGCCCGCGTGGCCCAACTTGAACTCAGCGACGTGGTGGACCCTCCCGGCCGGCTCGACGACGACGAACTCGCTGCTGTGCTCACCAAGGCCCATGTCGGGGTGTTCGCGAGTCGCGACGCTGTTGCTGAGGGCGGTTTCGAGGGTTTTGGCATCGTCGTCCAGGAGCTCGCCGCGGCGGGTCTACCCGTGATCGTCGGTGACGCAGCAGGCGCCCACAACGCCGCTCATTCACCATGGGCGACGCTCGTTGATCCCGACGACACCAGTGCTTGGGTTCGTGCAGTAGAAGAACTCGTCCAGTCCAAGGCTGAACTACACCACGAGCCACCGCAGTCGCCTACGCGTCGGCGCTATTTGGGCGTGAATTCGCTCGACACGGCGACACCCTTGACTCCACCTCCGAGCTGGCGGGGGTCCGTTGACATGTGCGGCATCGTTGCCACCATCGGCTCAGAACCGGCCCGACGAGCGCACCGGTTGCTCGCACCCATTGATCACCGTGGCCCTGACGGCCGGTGACCCTGGTCTACAACGGCGAGCTCTACAACCACCACCGGCGACACCGAAGTTGTCCTGCTGGCATTGCGTCGATTCGGCATCGGTACCCTCGAACGATTCGAGGGTATGTTCGCACTCGCCCTGCATGGCCAGACTGACAATTTGCTCCTCATTGCCCACGACTGCGCCGTCAGACTGTCGCCAGCCGCTGCGCTGCATGAATCGATTCTCGCTCATGCTGAAGCTGGCTTGACTGCGCTCGCATTGACCCTCGACACCGGAACGAACAACGAAGATCTCGCGAGAACCAACAGAACCGCTCGTGACTACGGAGTCGAACACGAGGTCATCACCGTCGACCGCAACCGTCTGTCGGAGCACTTCGACGGATACCTCCGGGCCATGGACCAACCGGGAATCGACGGTTTCAACACATATCTGATCTCTGAAGCCTGTCGCGCCCACGGACACCCCGTTGCGCTCTCGGGCCTCGGCGGTGACAAAGTCATGGGCGGCTACCGGTACTACAAACTCGAACCACGCCTCCGGCAGTTGCTGCCACTCCTAGCCAAACTCTCGGCCGCTTTTCGCGAACGGATGGTTGGCCCGGACGCCCGAATGCTCGGAACCAATGAGGCCCGCCTCGGCGAGTTGTTGAAGAGCACCGACCTCCCTGGTCGCCATCAAGCATTCAGAGCATTGTTTACAAGTGACGAGGTGGCCCAACTCACCGGTTCTCCGCTGACCCGATCGTCGAGGTGGCACACCGACTCCTCGCTCACCGCACGGCTGCAGTTTGCTCAGCTAGACACGTCGACATACCTACAGCCCACCCTGCTTCGTGATGCAGACGTGTACTCCATGTGGCACGGCGTCGAGCTACGGGTGCCGTTTGTCGATACGCGCGTTGTTCAGGCTGTTCTTGCCGCTGAACGACCGCCGACCAAACTTGAGATGGCCGAGGAGTGGAGCGACGCCTATCTCCTCGACAAGGCGACCGAGGCAAAGCTGACGTTCCGGTTGCCCTGGGAGCGGTGGATCTCCAGCGTGTCCGCTGACAGCCGGGAACTTCTCAGCCAGCCTGATCCATGGTGTGGGCTCCTCAACCTTGACGTCGCCAGAGCCATGATCTCTGCAAGTTCTATGGCCGGGGCCGAACCGCTTCGTCCATGGTCGTTGTTGCTGCTCGCTCGCTGGCTAGATCTGCGCGGCGAAGTCCGAAGCCATTCAGTGCCTGCTCACACAGCACTTACTCAGACAGCACTTACTCAGACAGCACTTACTCAGACAGCGGACACGGCATGATGATCATGTTTGTGAACCCCGGCGGTCGGGCCGAGGGCGGGGCCGAACGAAGTCTGGCCGAACTGATTGCTGGACTCACCCAGCGCGGCCACGAGTGCAAGGTTGTTCTGCTTGCTCCCGGGGAGGCCAGCCAGGCATTTGCTGCAGCAGGCGCTGAAGTGATCGCTGTGATCCACAAGGACCTGTCGGGCGCCGGTCGCCATATTGGCCCCGCGGCATTCGGCGCCGGCGCGGTTCGGTCCGTTCCGTTCCGTTCCGTTCCGTTCCGTTCCGTTCCGTTCCGACGATTCTCGACGTCACACCTCCCGCTCCGCCGACCTAATCATTGCCAACAGGACCTTTACAGGCGAACAGCTGCCGTTCGCTCGGGCCAAACTCGAAGCGGTCGCCAACCCCACAGCGTGCCCCCGTCAGATCGGTCGATCTGAAGCGTCCGCTGAGCTGGGGCTGCCGGACGATCTACGCAGCTGCCGACGTCATCACCCACCCGTGTCGACATCCGGAAGGGTTCGATCGAGTGGTAGTCGAGGCTCAGCTATCGGGCACACCGATCGTTGCGACCGCTCTTGGCGGCGCGCTGGACCTCATCAAGGACAACCAGGACGGGGTGTTGGTTCCGGCCGACAACCCAACGGCGATGACGACGGCCTGGGAACGGGCGTTCAACGACGAAGTCGGTCGGAGCCGCTGGATTCGCAACGGCCTCGATGGTTTCCAGACCTTCAGTCCCGAGGCGCACTGCGACCAGGTCGAAGCTCTCTACGCAGGGCTGATGAACCGCGACGGTGATAGGGAACTCGCCGGAACGATCTCAGCGCCGTGGGCGGCCCACCACGCCGACGAGGCGCACCATGAGGTCCATCTCGTCGTGATGCTCCCGAAGGCGTGACCACATGTCGGGGTTGTTGTCACGGAAGTCCGTCGCTTCGGGACTTCCTGCAACGCTGACCCATTCGAGCACAAAATGACGCTCCAGCAACTCGATGTAGTCGTCGTATTTCATACGGTTGAACAGATCGAGCTCGAGCCAGTATTCCCAGCCGTCGCCGACCTTGCGGCCCCGATCGAGTAGTTCCTCTTTGGAGACGAGGAGGTGATCAAAACCCAGTTCTGCGACATGGGAGCCGCCGAAGGTGGACCACAGAGGGCCGAACCACGCCACGAAGTGCCCGTCGGCTCGAAGAATGCGACTTGCTTCGGCAAGAGCGGTGTCGAGCTCGACGACGTGTTCGAGGACACTTTGAGAAAACACCACGTCGACGCTGGAGTCGCGCAACGCATAGTTCGCTCCGTCCATGAGGGTGAACGTGGCGTTGATACCTTGAGCGGCCAACTGGGCCCGGCGCTGGGGCCACCGAGTCTCGTGGGCTTCGAGATCGGCCCCGATGACCCGTTTCACCCCGTGCGGGGCCAGGAAGTCAGCCTCGTTGCCAGCTCCTGCACCAAGAACAACTGCAGTGGCGCCCTGCATGCTGTGCAGACGGGCAGCCTGGCGAAGGGTTTCCTCGGGACCAAGACCTACGCCAGTTGGGCTGTAGCTGTTGATCTCTGGGCGCTTCTTCAACCATGGGGCGAGATGGTCACGCACCACAGGTAGAGAGCAGACTCGTCGATATGACGGCCCGACGATGCTGCCGATCCGTTGACGAAGACTATTGTCCGAGGGCGAGCCGGAAGGGCCCGGAACTGAAGTCACCCTTCCTTAGTCGGCCACGCCCAGCGGCGATCAACCGGCGACGCCAACATCCTGACGTCGCTCGGAAACTTGTCCCGAGCGCAGCACCGCCATGGCTAGGTCCGCCAACGGGAACCACTGCCGTTTGCTGAACTCAACACCGATCTCGATATGGCCAGGGGTCGACGGCAAGATTCGTCGAATCGAACATTCGAGACTCACATGGTGCGGAAAATCAAAGCCGAGTACCCAACCGTCAGCTACGGCATGCTGCCAGCTTGAGGGAACCTTCAAACGAGCCCCGCTCATCGACACATCCAACACCTCGACGGGGTGACCGGACATCTCCGCTGACATCGCCCCGTGCAATCGAACTGCCCCGCGTTGATCGACACCGAACCGAGGGTCAGTCACTCGAGTCATCGCTGTGTTCAGCACGGCCAGGTTGAACAACGTCCATCCGAGGGCAATCAGCAACACACCAGAACTGTCGTGTTGCGATGGAGCAAGGTCGACCAGAACCAGGACGCCGTATGCCCACGCTGCGGTGTATGCCCACTCCAGGATTCGTAGCAGAGCCGGCATCCGACCAGCGCGCTGCCCAGCGGCGCTGCGCCCCTTCGGTGTAACTCCGAAACGTAGCCCTCGGGGTCTGAAGAAAATCTGAGTCGAACTCAGGTTCATCGGGAGTCGCAAGACGTCAAATAGTGTCGCCCACCACAGCCGAAGCCGACCTCCAGCGAGGGCTCGGATCGAGAACAGCTGGGCCAACATCACGCCGAACGACACGCCAAGCAGCGGCCCGAACGGGACCGACACTGGCGCCGCGCCAGTGACGATGACGACCAGCGGCACGAGTAGAAATCCCAGGGTGCGCCATGAGTCGAACCAGCTCGCCATGCTGGCGAAATAGCTCAGCCGCTGACCGAACGAGAGGCCTTTCGCCCGAAGCGGGAAGTCAATGGCGAACGCCTGCATGGCGCCCGCGCCCCAACGCCACCTCTGCTTACGGAACTCGTCGAAAGTACGTGGGGCAAGACCCTTACTCAGGACTTCGTTGTGATGGACCGTCTTCCAACCAGCGCGATGCAACCGCATTGTCGTCTGCAGATCCTCGGTGATTGATGCGGTCGCGGTGCCGCCGATCGAACGCAGTGCCGAGAGGCGAACGAGCGAGCCTGTCCCGCACCAGAACGCGGCGCCCATTCGGTTCTTGCCGCTCTGGATCGCCCGGTGGAAGAACTGTTCCTCGTGAAAGTCCTTCGAGGCGTGAACGAACGAATTGGTGTTGTAGAAGTCTTGGGGAGTCTGGACGAGGGCCAACTCTGGATCAACGAAGTACGGAATCGTCGCCGTCAGAAATCCGGGTTGGGCAACATGGTCGGCGTCCAAGACCGCCATGAGATCTGCGTCGATGTGCCCGAGGGCGTGGTTGATGTTGCCTGCCTTGGCGAAACTGTTGTCGACCCGAGCGATGTACCCGGCACCTAGCTGTCGAGCCATGTCGGCGATCTCAGGACGTGAGCCATCATCAAGAACCCACGTCTGGTGGACGGGCTCGAGGGCCAGCGCTGCAGCGACGGTCGGCAGCAACACGTCAACGCCCTCATCGTACGTCGGGATCACCACGGCAACTGAGAACCCCGGGACCGAGTCGAACGTCGGTGGCGGTTCGGCTTCTGCGCTCCACAGCTCGAACACCGTCAGCGCAAATCTCGCCGACATGTGAGCCTCAAGCAGCCACAAGGGGATCGCCAGCCACCATGTTCCGAGTGGAATGGTGAACAGCAACCGCCAGCTCAGGTACAGCACCGACACAAAGACGCAGGCGACCGCCGCTGCACGCGGCAGCTGACGGGACTTGTGTCGGTCGGTGGACATGAGTATCCATCGGCGCGTACCAACGGGTTCTGAGCCCAAACTTCGGCATAAGAAACCTGCCACAGCTGCCGATGGAGACCCGTGCCGATCCGTCGTACCCCTCTCATGTCAGCGCTTCAAGTGCTTTTCATGGCTGCCGTTGTCGCCGTCGCGGCGACCACGTCAGGTTTCGGAAGCCAGAACGCACTCGCTGGTGTCGTTGGCCCAAGTGTCACGCCACCAGAGCTCAGCGCTAGGACTCAACCGTCAACCACGTTGACATCGGCGGAACCCTCTCGGCCACCAACGACCCAACCCACACCAGCGCCCAGCACTGCTCCCGCGACATCGGCCCCCACAACAAGGGCTCCTCAAGGGAGCTGGGCCAACGACATCGGCACACCGGGTACCAACTTCCTCGGCGTCTCAACGGCCACCGATTCTGCCGAGGAGATCCAGCTGTTCGCCGACGCGGCCGGCCGGATGCCAGACGTCGTCATGTTGTCTCGCGATTGGGCATCGGGTGGATTCGATCTTGTGGCCATGGAACGATTGTGGGCCGCCGGCCACGTCCCGATGGTGGCCTGGGAGCCCTGGGACCATACGAGTAGGGGTGGCGGTCGCCTCCGGTCGGTGCAGCCTGAGTACGCGCTCAGCACCATCATCGACGGTAAGCACGATGAGTACCTCCGCCAATGGGCCGCCGACGCTGCTGCCTGGGGCCACCCGCTGATCCTCCGGTTCGCCCACGAGATGAATGGCTACTGGTACCCGTGGGCCGAATTGGCGAACAACAACACATCGGGCGAGTTCATCGACGCGTGGCGTCACGTGCACGAGATCTTCGCTGCAGCTGGGGCCAACAACGTCATCTGGGTCTGGAGCCCGAACCTGGACAGCGCAACGCTGCAGCCAATCGACAGTCTCTGGCCAGGCGACGAATATGTCGACTGGGTAGGCCTGGTTGGTTACCTCGGCAACGGCATTGATCCTCGGGTGTGGACTCCGTCGTTCGACGAACTGTTCGGCCCCACCCTCGACGAGGTGCGCGTCTTCACTGAACAGCCGATCGTGATCACCGAGATTGGGGCGACCGAGCTGGGAGGCCAAAAAGCGAACTGGATCGCGGATGTGCTTTCCAGCATCAACTCCCGCCCTGACATCATCGGCCTCGTCTGGTTCGAGATCGACAAGGAATCCGACTGGCGAATTGTCACCAGCACTGAAGCAACAGCGGCGTTTGCCGCCGGCGTCGCAGGCCCCGCGTGGGGATTCAGGCCCGACGTCACGCCCTGACGGCGGCCCGAATCGCTGCTGCCACAGCCTTGGCACCGAGGTCGGCGACGAGATCAACCGACGCCTCCACCTGTTGCGTAGCTAACAAGAACAACGCATCGCCGTCGACACTGGTGTGCGGCGGATCAACAGCCCGCGCAATTCCGGTGTGACTGAGATCTGCCGCTCGACACGCACCCGGCTTGTCGAGGATTGCGTTGGTGACCAGACACCCAATAGTCGTGTTGGCCCTGGCTTCCCCGACGGCCCACGCCTGAATTTCTTCAAGCGATGAGGCCGGGAACCGCGGCGCGTCAGCTGGTGCTGTTGAACCCGCAAGTAGCTCGCCCTGCTCGTCGAGGACGTCACCGAAGGCATTCACTGCCATCAGCGCTCCTACCGTGACCGAACCCGACGACGCCACCGCCCAGCCTTGCCCACCCCGCGACGCATAGTCGCGGCCGGCCAATTTGCCCACCGTGCACCCACGACCAACGCCAACCAAACCCATCACCGGATCCTCAGCGGTCGCGTTCTCGCATGCGGAGCGTCCGGCAGCTGCCCCGGGCCTCGGCGCATCGTTCGATCTGACGTCGAACACGACCGCTGCCCCAACCACCGGGATGATCGCGAATGGCAGGGCCAGACCCCGTTCCTGCTCGACACACCATTCAACGACACCGTCGGCCGCAGCCAACCCAAATACCGAATTGCCGCACAATGCCACGCCATGGCATTCCACTCCCGATCCCGCGGGTCCGAGGGCGGCAGCCTCCCGTGTGCCGGGGGCTCCTCCCCTCACGGCGATGGCCCCAAGCGTTCCCGACGGCGGCAGGATGACCGTGACACCAGTCGCGTTCACATCGTCAGTCCAGCAACCAACCAACACATCAGGAATGCCGAGAGCCATCAACCGAGCGTAGTCCCGACTTGAGTCACCGCCGCCGCTGCCCAGGCAGTACGTTCCGAGGACTCATCGCGCAGGGAACAATGTCGACTCTCACTCTCCAAGAAGCGGCTAACGAACTCGGGGTCCATTACATGACCGCGTACCGCTACGTCCGCACTGGTCGCCTCGAAGCGGTGCAGCACTCAGGTGTGTGGCAGGTGAAGCGGAGCGACCTCGACCGGTTCCGTCTCGCTCCCCCAGCACGCGTTCGGGCCCCGCAACGCGCTGCTAGCCGGAATCGCCTCAGAACCGTTCTCGTCAAGGGCGACGAAGCGGGCGCATGGAAGGTGATCGAGGACTCACTCACGGGTGGCGCCAGCGCCCAGCAGATACAGCAGGATTTGCTGGTTCCCGCAATGAATGAAATCGGACAACTCTGGCGATCGGGCGACTTGTCCGTTGCCGACGAACATGTAGCTTCAGCCACGATGAGTCGTTTGGTTGGCCGACTTGGGCCGAGGTTCGTGAAACGTGGTCGCACCAGGGGCACCGTCGTCATCGGCGCTGTATCCGGCGACGAACACGCACTCCCCTGCCACTTCATGGCCGATCTCATCAGAGGCGAGGGTTATGCAGTGCGGGACCTAGGCGCCAATAGCCCGGCCGAGTCGTTTGTCAGCGTCGCTGGCTCAGCAGACCGGCTGGTTTCAGTCGCCATCACCGTGACCGCAATGGGACTCGACGACCAGGTCTTGGTAACCACGACAGCGCTCAAAGCCAGCATGTGCGGCACGGATCTACAGGAGATACCGGTATTTGTTGGCGGCGGCGCCATCGTCGATGCGTCACACGCTCGTGGTCTTGGTTCATCCGGATGGAGCGCCACTGCTGCCGGGGCGGTCGATCTCATCCTCCGCCGAGAGGCGTCCTAGAAGGCACTTTCGAACAGAAGGGGTTGTGTTTAGTGCTAAATGTTTCTAGGTTGAGTTCATGGCCCTCACCGACCAGCCCCCGATCGATCGACCAGCCCTCGACGCGTTACTTCTCTTCGGCGGTTGGGAAGACCGAGGTTGGACGGAACAGGCTCAGTGCACCGGCCACGGCGAACTCTTCTTCGATCCCCTGAAAGAAACGCCCACCCAGCGCCGCCGCCGTGAAGCGGTCGCCCGCACCATCTGCGCCAACTGTCCAGTTATGTTCGAATGCCGGGACTCCGCTCGCCGGCACCGCGAACATGGATTCTGGGGTGGCGAGAACGAAGAAGAACGAACCCTCGCTGGCTACATGCCCAAATCGAGCGGTCGACGAACCGTCCTAAATGCCCGGCGCCGGATGCAAGACAGTGCAGCTTCCGAGCGCGCCACCGGCTAGAACGAGGCGGTGCCCGAAGGACATACGATCCACCGCCTCGCCCGAGACCTCTCCGCCACGTTCGGAGGAGGTCCCGTCGGGGCCACCTCTCCGCAGGGAAGGTTCACCGAAGGGGCCGCGTCGATCGACGGAAAACCGCTTGCCAGGGCGACCGCACGCGGCAAACACCTCTTCCTTGAGTTTGACGAGACGCTGCTCCATATCCATCTGGGCCTCATCGGCAAGTTCCGACCGCGAGCTCTGGGGGTCGACGCCACCGACTCGGTACGACTCGACCTGACCAACGGCGAGGAGTTCTGGCAGCTGACCGGGCCCCAAACCTGCGCCATCGTCACCGCGCACGAGGAAGCCCACGTCGCCAACAAGCTCGGTCCGGACCCTTTGGCCCGTGGCGCCTCATCACAGCAGTTCATCGAAGCACTGGGCAAACGCAAGGTACCGATCTCGGCCGCGCTCCTTGATCAGGGTGTTGTCGCCGGCATCGGCAACGTGTACCGGGCCGAGTTCCTGTTCTTGATGGGCATCGAGCCACATACACCGGCCAACAAGCTCACCGCAGACCAGGCCCTCGAGCTGTGGGACCTGTCGAAGCAGATGCTCCGCCTCGGCGTGAAGCTCAACCGCATCGTGACTGTTTCCCGCCAGGACGGCGGCAAACCTCAGTCTCGCATGACGAACAACGAGCGGCTCTACGTCTACAAACGCGAGGATCAGCCATGCCGCCGATGTGACGCCCCGATCACCATCGGAAAGATCGGGAGCCGGAGCGTGTGGTGGTGCCCAGTGTGTCAGCTCGCATAATCAGCGCTTTTGACAGGAGGGGCAAAACGAAGTCGACCTGGCGTCGATCACTCTGCCTTTGAGTTCGGTGCCGCACTCTGTACACGGTCGCCCTGCCCGCCCGTAGCAGACGAGATGCAGCTGATTTTCGCCCGACCCTTCCAAGTTTCTGTAGTCGCGCAAGGTCGTGCCACCGTGACCAATCGACACCCCGAGCACGTAACGGATGGTCTCCAGTAGGCGGGCGGCCTTCGGCTTGGAAATCGATCGCACAGCCGGGTGAATCCGAGCACGGAAGAGAGCCTCGTCGGCATAGATGTTGCCAACGCCAGCGATCGGCCGTTGGCTCAACAGGTTGGTCTTGAGCATCTGGTTGCTGCGACCCAGACGCTCCCAGAAGTCCAGGGGGCCAAACGAAGGGTCGAACGGTTCGGGCCCCATCGCCGAAAGCGTTGCGATACCCGAATAGTCACCAGCATCGACGAGAGCGAGGCGGCCGAAGCGGCGCACGTCCTTGAACTCGAGGCGGCGTCCGTCGTCCAACAACCACCAGGCGCGTACGTGTGGGTCGTGCGGGGCATCGTGATCAACGAACCGGATGACCCCCGTCATACCGAGATGCACCACCAACTCCCGCCCGTCTTCGAGCTCAATGATGAGGTACTTACCCCGACGGCCAATGTCACCAAACCAGGCCCCGTCGAGTTCGGTGGCAGCCGCGAACTTTCCCGTTCCAAACGTCCACGACTCAATCACCTGCCGTTGACTCAGCTCGGGAGCCAGCTGGCGACGGATGGTTTCGACCTCAGGCAGTTCAGGCACCCGTTGACCCTATAGCGCCCCAGAGGCCGCCCTGTAGAGGTCTGCTGGTTGGTAGTTTCCCACCCATGTCAGCTGTCACGTTTCGGTTTCCTACCCAAGACGAGTTTCACGCTGGGTTCGACACCATTCGAACCGAGCTCGACATCGAAGATGACTTCGGACCGGAGGTAGAGCAGGAACTCTCCGAGCTCGGCGTCGGGCTGAGTGCACATCGAGCTGTCACCGATGTCGCCGATCGACGCGATATAGATCTGATCACTGTCGACCCGCCGACGTCCATGGACCTCGATCAGGCGTTCCACGCCGAACGACGTGGCGATGGCTATCGAGTCTTCTACGCAATTGCTGACCCGGCTGCGTTCATCACCCCTGACGGACCTCTTGATATCGCGACTCGTGGTCGCGGTGTCACTTACTACGCCCCTGACCGCAACAGTCCATTACACCCCCGGCCGCTCAGCGAACACGCCGCCAGCCTGCTCCCCGACGTCGACCGGCCTTCAGTCCTGTGGACCATTGATCTCGACAGCAGCGGCGAACGGACCGACGTTCATTTCGGCAGAGCACTTGTGCGCAGTCGCGCCAAGTTGTCGTACTCCGAAGTGCAGCAGCGCCTCGACAACGGTGACCCCACCGAGCAGCTCCAACTGCTCCGCGAAATCGGCACTGCTCGACAGATACTCGAGCAGCAGCGCGGTGGAGTGAGCATCAACCTCCCGAGCCAGGAAGTGGTGCGCACCGACTCGGGCTACCGACTCGAACACGACGAATCGTTGCCGGTCGAAAACTGGAACGCTCAAATATCGCTCCTTGCAGGTATGACTGCAGGATCACTGATGCTCGACGCTGGTATCGGTCTTCTTCGTACCCTGCCCCCACCGCCACAGGAAACCCTCGACGAGATTCGCCTCCACGCACGTGGCCTCGGCGTCTCATGGGCGCCACACGTCAGCTATCCCGACAGAGTCCGACAGCTTAATCCTGCGTTGCCAGCCGACGTCGCTCTCCTCTCCGTAGCGGTTCGCGCCCTACGTGGCGCCAGCTACCTGGCTCTCGACGGACCCACCGATGAGTCGACAATCCACTGGGCAATCGGGGCCGACTACGCCCACGTGACCGCTCCGTTGAGACGGGTCGGAGACCGGTTCGCCAACGAAGCACTCCTTTCGATCATGTCGGGGCAGCGGCTTCCCAATTGGGTCGACGAAGCTCTGCCCCAAATGCCATCGCTGCTCAACAAGGCTCGCCGGCGGGAAAGCCAGCTTGATCGGGCCATCATAGATTTTGCAGAGGCCCTCATTTTGGAGCCGATGGTCGGTCACACGTTTCCGGCCATCGTGACCGGCCAGCGCCGTGACGGCGATGCCATCATTCAGATTGCCGACCCTGCAGTCTCAACGGTGATCGACGCCCAGCTCGAACCTGGGACCGAGACTGAAGTCCGTCTCGTCTCGGCTCACCCGGCCAAACGAACCATCAGGTTCGAGTTGGCCTGAGCTCTACGCCTGACTGAAGTTCGGGGCTCGCTTTTCCATGAAGGCTGCGACGGCTTCGCGATGTTCAGGGGTGCGGAACGCCTCATTGAGGGCCTTCATCTCGCGACCTTGGACTGCTCGGTGGTCAGCGTCAGTGCCGTTCACCGTCAATAGTTCTTTGATCATCCGTAGCTGTGGCGCCGGGTTCTCGGCATAGCTGTTCGCCCGAGCAAGTGCAGCTTCCATCAGCTCATCGTCGAGAACGACACTGTCGACGAGGCCGACCTCTTTGGCTTCGCTCGCAGACACCATACGTCCGCTCAGCGACAGATCGCTGGCCTGGCCCCAACCACATCGCTGAACAAGAAAGTGGCTCGACGCCAGTTCTGGCACGAGACCCATCTTTACGAAACGGCAGGACAGACGAGCCGATTCAGCGGCAATGATGAAATCGGTGGGCAGCCACAAAGTCAGCCCAACACCAACCGCAACACCGTTAACGGCCGTGACCATCGGCTTCGAAGCTCGGGCCAGATCGACCCAGTTCTCCGAGTTGTCGGATTCGGGGCTCGGAGTGCTGAACTCAGCGCCAATGTCGGCGCCGGCGCACATGGCCCGCCCCGCACCGGTGAACACAAAGGCGCCGATGGACGGATCATCGTTGCCGTCATGCACGACCTCGTTGATTTCGGCCTGCATCACGCGCGTCCACGCGTTCAGCTTCTCGGGCCGGTTCAGAGTGATGACTCGAACGCGGCCATGATCCTCGACGGAAATCTGCTCATGGTCTGCCATACACGACAGCCTGCCAGATCCGGTCAGCGCCTGTCGGGCTCATCGGCGGACTCAGCCAGCAGGCTCAGCGGGTGGCCCGTAGCGACGTTCGACCTCGACCTTTCCAGCCGCGCATTGGCCGACGTACGGGCACCAGGCACACAACGGTCCGGTCTGGGTCGGAAAGTTGTCACGTTCCATAGCGGACCCAATGCTGTCCCAGGTGCTGCGGTGGCCATCAACAGCGGCGACTACGGCCTCAGGATCAAGCGAACGCTCGATGCTTTCGGTGCCGATGTACATCAACCTCACTCGATCGACCGACTGTCCGATCTCTTTCAGAGCTGCCGCGTAGAGCCACACCTGGTCGAGTCGCCCATCGACGTATTTGCTCGCGGGAGCCTTGCCAGTCTTGTAGTCGGTGACCAGAAGCCCATCATCGGAGTGATCCACTCGGTCGACGACGCCAACAAAGGGCACGCCAGCGAGATCGACCTCGAGTCGCTGCTCGCGTTCGGCCACCACCACCTCGGTGGGATCTTCCATGGCGAAATAGGCCTCGACAAGACGCCACGACTTCCACCGAACACCGCGTTGCTCTTCGTCGTCGAGTTCCAGAGCCTGGAAGTCTGGGTCGTCGTTTACTTCCGGCCATAGATCGCGGGCGTGAGATTTCGCAAGTTCGAGCGTACGCTCGGACGGGTCAGCAACCATCAGTTCCTCGAGGATCCGATGCACAAATGTGCCGACCAGGGCAGGAATTCCGGCCGGGTCAGGAAGGCGTTCGATGTAGCGGTACTTCCACCGCTGAGGGCACTGACGGAACGTTGAAGCAGACGAAGGGCTGAGGTGACGAACCGTCGGCGCGCCATCGGTGATGACGATGAGCCCGCCGTTTGTGTTTGCATCAACACTGGTTGTATCAACACTGTTGGCGGTCGCGACAGTCATGTCAGCAGTTTGACCCAGCGGTGGGACATCCTCAGCGATGCTCGCTACCCCGGGCGTCGGCTGGTCGGTCAACGTCGCCAGCGACGCCACAACCAGAGCGTAACTGCGGCGGCGGCTGTCGAGCCGAGCACCGCCAAGGGCGGCACGCGCCGGTCGAGCGGGGCGGCGGTTCGTGGCAACACCCGGCGTGCGGCGGCCGGAACAGGATCAGCCGAGATGGACTCGTCAATCTCGACGGGAGTCGCGTCCGGAGTCGGAGCGTCTGATGGGGAGTCGCCGGCTTGCGCTTCGGATCCAATCAACGCGTCGAGATCGGGTGCGGCTGTGGGCCGTGGACGTTTGGGGTCATATCCCGCCATGGTGGGCCTCCTGACGAGGGCGTGCACTGGCGGAGATGGCACTCCACAGCGCATCGAAATCGGCTACAGCCTCTGGGGCGCCGGAACGTTTTCCCATCGACGACAGCGGCAACGCTTGAGCCGAAGCCTCGGCGATCGCGGCGCGTAACCGGATTGAAGGAAGCATCAGGTCGACCCCATCTGCAGCCATCCCCCTGGCTCGGTGACGATGAGGGCCTGGTCCGCGGCGAAGAGGGAGTTGATAGACAGCAGGCCAAGCGACGGCGGCG
>JBLHLM010000025.1:0-25268 GCA_047618365.1 Candidatus Poriferisodalaceae bacterium
GTGGTGGCGCTAACAACAATGGCACCAACAACGGCAGCACCGACGACGAGCGCCGCACCAACGACAACGACCGAAGCCCCCTACGACGGCCGCTTCACCGAAGAAGAACTCGAAATCATCGAGGCCTACTTGGATGCGCAGGAGGCGTACAACCTCGCACTAATCGAGCCGTCCGAGGCGGCGCTTAACCGGTTGAGGGAGACACACACCGCTGATGCAGCAGGGATTCGCGTCGGGCATGTTTCCGATTTTCACGAGAACAGCCGTGGCGAGTGGCCAGCGGGCACTCGACCGGCCGCGCGGTTCTACGGCAAGGGTCGTGACGGCGACCAATTGGATTTGCTGGTTTGTCTTCTGGACGACCTGATCGTCACGGACGCAACATCGGGAGAGGTCACAAACTCGGCCTCAATTCCGCTGTTCGCCCGAGTGGCGATGCTTCAGGTCGACGGTGTCTGGCGACTGGCTCAAAGTCTCGAGACTCAGGGGGAGGTTGGCGAACCATGCGGCGACAATTGGGCTGGCTAGTCCTGGCCGTCACGTTCTTGACCATGACGGAGCCAGCCTCTGCAGCCGGCCAGCTTCCAGATACAGGCACGGACAGGACTGACACCGGTGTCGAGGTCTGGGCTCGGGAGAACGCGGCGCCTACTCATGCTGCTGGTCCCGATGATCCTTGCGATGACTGGGCGTTGTACTCGGCATCGGACGGGTACGAGCTGCCGTTTCCGGCGGGTGATGGTGACGCCATCTTCATGAACATCTCGCCTACTGGGCAGGTGTCGGTGTTGTACTTCCGGTTCTGTATCGATGGGTGGGACTACCTATGGGTGCCTATTGGTTTCGATCTTGAAGGCCTGGCCCTCGAGGCGCGAAGTCTGCTGGTCCCGCCATTGCCTGAGCCACAGTTCGCTCCGCCTGCGGCGACGGTTCGTACGATCGTGGGGATCGATACCTGGGTCTGGGTTCCTGAAGCGCAATGGCAGCCGATCACAGCGACTGCAACGGCTGGAGCGACGTCGATCACAGCTACTGCTACTCCGATCCTCCTGAACTTCGACCCGGGCGACGACAATCCGATAATCACGTGCGAGGGTCCGGGCGTTGTTTGGTCAGAGGGCGCTGAGTCGGAGTGCTGGCACATCTATCAATGGGTGTCGGCCCATCACGACTCTGGAACCTGGCCAGCCACGGTCGAGATCGAGTGGGACATCACTTGGGAGGCGTCGAGCGGCGAGACAGGTTTCCTCGATCCACTGTTCAGCGAAGTCGAGGTCCCGATGACAGTGGAAGAGATCCAGATCGTCGTCAGTTCACCGAGTCAGCCTCGGGGCTAGCCGATGCGTCCAACGCTGGTGAGGCGCATGACCGCTTCGCCGGCTTCGCGGCTGGCTTCGAGGTCGACGATGCCGTTGATTCGCCACTCGCCGTCTTGTTCGGGGTCGACGAGGATCTGTTGGACGTTCCAGACCGAACCGACTCGGTCGCCGTCGATGAACCAGCGGGCCGATCGAGCGTCTGGACCGGTCTCAATGCGTACGTGATCGTCGTAGTAGGGGGCGATCGCGACTTCGAGTTCCCGGAAATCGGCCAGGTCGCCGTCGGCGAACTCGGCGAGGGCGATGTAGCTCTCGCCGGCCAGCAACTTGACCCAGCGGAAGAGTTCGTTGCGAACCATGACCGAGAAGGCTCGGGTCTGCAGGGTGATGTCGTCCGATGGCGGCCGTAGCTCGCCTGGTGTGGAGGCGACTTCAGGGTCGGGGTTGCGGAGCCGGTCCCACTCGTCGATCAGGCTGCTGTCGACCTGGCGAACCAGGGCGCCAAGCCATTCGGTGATGTCCCACAGATCATCGGTCTGGGCCGACTCAGGAACGGTCTGCATGAGACCCTTGTAGACGTCGGTGAGGTAGCGAAGCAGCACTCCCTCGACGCCTTTGAGGCCGTAGTGATTCACGTACTCACGGAACGTCATGGCCCGCTCGAACATGTCTCGCACGACGGACTTGGGACGGATGTTCTCCCGGTTGACCCACGGGTGATGCACCGACCAGGCGTTGAACAGCTCGTAGAGCTCATCGCCGAGGGGTTTGGGCCACTCGACCTCGTCGAGGCGTTCCATCCGCTCCTCGTATTCGACTCCTTGGGCCTTCATCTCGTTCATGAGATTGGTCTTGGCCATGTCGAGCTGGCGAGCGAGCACGACGCCCGGGTTCTCCATGATCGACTCGACCACGGTTACGGCGTCGAGGGCGTAGGCGGGGTCTTCGAGGTTGAGTCGTTCGATGGCTTCGAGCGCAAACGGCGACAACGGCTGGTTGAGTGCGAACTCGGCCTGCAGATCGATGTTGACCCGAACGGTGCGGCCTTCAGCATCGGGACTGTGGAGTCGCTCTACGATCTCGGCGGCTTCGAGCGAACGGTAGATCGAGATGGCCCGCTTGATGTGGGCCCGTTGGCGAGGGCGCGGCTCGTGGTTGTCGAGAAGTAGGCGTTTCATACCAGTGCAGCCGTCGCCGGCATCGGTGCCCGGGCGATCGAGCACGTTGAGCAACATGGCGTGACTCACATCAAAACTCGAAGTGAGCGGCTCTGGCTGACCGGTTTGAAGGCGCTCGAACGTCTGGTCGTCCCAATGGGAGTAACCGCGATCGGGCGGCTTCTTTCGCTGCACCTTGCGACGTTTCTTCGGATCGTCGCCAGCCTTGTCGAGAGCCTTTATGTTCTCGACGACATGGTCGGGCGCCTGGCACCAGACGAACCCTTCGTCGTCGAAACCCTTGCGACCGGCCCGGCCGGCGATCTGCTGGAAGTCACGAACGGTCAGCACCCGGGTGCGTTGTCCGTCGTACTTGCAGAGCTGAGTAAACAGAACCGTGCGGATCGGCACATTCACACCGACACCCAACGTGTCTGTGCCGCAGATCAGCTTGAGTAGGCCGGCTTGGGCCAGCTTCTCGACGAGCAGCCGGTACTTCGGGAGCAGGCCGGCGTGGTGTACGCCGATGCCGTGCTGGAGGAAACGTTTGATGTCTTTGCCGAACGGGGAGTCGAACCGGAAGCCGGCGATCTCGGCTTTGATGTGTGTCTTCTCTTCCTTGGTAAGGAAGTCGATACTCATCAGGCTTTGGGCCCGCTCAGTCGCCGACCGCTGAGTGAAATGCACGATGTAGACCGGAGCCTTGCGCATATCGAGCAGCTCTTCGATCGACTGCAGCAGCGGTGTCTCCCGATAGGTGAAGGTCAGGGGAACGGGGCGAACCGTGCCGCCGACTGTCACGACGGGACGACCAGTTCGGCGTTCGAGATCGGCTTCGAACATGTCGGTGGGGCCGAGCGTCGCCGACATCAACAGGAACTGGGTGTTGGTCAGTTCGAGCAGCGGAACCTGCCACGCCCAACCCCGATCGCGATCGCTGTAGTAATGGAACTCGTCCACGACCACGTTGTGCACCTCGGCCGAAGCACCATCGCGTAGTGCGATGTTGGCGAGGATCTCCTGGGTGCAGCAGATGACGGGAGCGTCCGGATTCACCGACGCATCGCCAGTGACCATGCCCACATTGTCCGAGCCGAGATCGCGGCACAGAGCGAAGAACTTCTCGCTCACCAACGCCTTGACTGGAGCCGTGTAGTAGCTCCGCTGCCCTTTGGCGACTGCCGCAAAGTGGGCGGCGAGCGCCACCATCGACTTGCCCGAACCGGTTGGGGTGCTGAGGATGACATGGTTGCCATCGAGGAACTCGAGGATCGCCTCCTCTTGAGCTTCGTACAGCTCCATTCCAATGGCGTCAGCGTGAGCGAAGAATCCGTCGAGAAGGTTGCTGGCGTCAGGTTGTTCGGGAAGATGGCGCAGCAGCGGCGGGTCGTCCATCACGAGGCGTCGTCGACGATGCCTGCCCGCTCAAGTGCATTCCACTGACCCACGCTGCGATCGAGCCACCAGCGCAGCTCTTCAGCTGCCTCCGGATGCAACGTGCCACCCGCAAGAAGGTCGAGGGCAGCTAGCTGCATGATGGATGTAGTCGATGCGCGATCGGTGACCTGATCGCCACTGGTATCACTGCTGGTGTCGCCAATGTCGGTGAACTCGGCGCCCAGCTGCATGACCTCGTCGAAACATTCGATGGCCGTGTCGCGATGGTCGGAGCTGAAACGAGCAGCCATGGCCAGCACGTCTCGTCGTTCGCCTTCAGCGTTACGGGCAATACGTTCGAGGACCTGATGATTGTCGTCTTCGAGGACGGCGATCCGCTGGAACAACTCCGGCAATCCGTTGAGGCGAGAGGGATCGAGCTTGTCGTCGGAAATCTCCAGCCGAGTTTCCTCCGCAGGCGTGTCGGCCGGTTTGGCGACGGGTATCTCGACAGCGGGTGGCTCGGCGGAGGAGGCGTGTTCGGTCGGCCCTGCAGCGAGGGTGACGTCGGGTTCGTCGATCGTGAAACCCCGGCCCCTCGATAGTGCTGCAAGGTATGGATCGTCGAGGGGATCGCTGCCGGCGCTCATGCGAGGCGGGCTACTTGATCGTGCAGGCGAAGGGGACGCGGCTGGCTGGTCGACCGCAGGTTCGTTCGCACTCCCGCGAACAGCGGCGTCTTTGGCAGCAGGCTGTGCGGCCGGTTTCTCGACGGGCGGCTCAGGGGTGGCGTTGGGAGTAGACAGTTCGTAGTCGAACAGTTCGTCATGGTCGGTATCGCCTCGGCGGAGGGTGTCGCTGCTGGATTGCACCTCGGCAGGGGGAGCTTCCATCGGCGACGGAATACGCGGTGGCTCGTCGGGTGTCCTGTCGACCGACTCAGCTCTGGCTCCAAGACCAGGCGAGGAGCTGGAAGCAGCGGTCTTGGCGTGTCCGGTCTCGCGTGGTTTGTCTTCGGCGGCCCAAAGATTTGCCGCTGAGACGACGTTGCCGCCCTTGACCTCGGTGACCTTGTCGTTGGAGACCAGTACACGTTCGGGGCTTGGGGCGTCCGGCTCGACTGGGATAACCACGTCAGCCCAGTTGGGGAGGCTGAAGTTGGCGGTGCCGAGATAGTGGGTGGCAGCGGGAACAATGACGCAGCGAATCAGCAGTGCGTCGGCCAGAGCCGTGACCGCAAGGGCCAGGCCGAGGGCGGCGAGTCCGCCGTGAGCGCTGCGCATCAGCACCAGACCGGTAAGGGCGATAGCCATGCCGGCCATTAGCGCGTCCTGACATGCTGCGGCGGTGGAACGTTCGAGGTTCTGTCGAAGGCCTTCGCCTTCGAGCAGGCCTCGCCGCAGCCGCCCAGCGAGCAGTGCATCGTTGGTCAGCCCAGCGATGAGTACGACCAGCAGCACCACAGCGAGGCCATCTGCGTCGGTGGCGCCCACGGCGCTTCGGCTGTAGACCGCGGTAGCCAGGCCGGTGCTCGCAAGCAGGCTGAGAATGGTGGTTTCGTAGCTACGAATCGCCAGTGACAGCGAACGGAACCCGATAGTGAGCCCGCCAACGGTGGCGATGCCAATCACGAAGAGCATCCCGACCAGACGAGGAATCGAGGCGAGTGCGTGATCTTCGGTGAGGTCCTGAATATCGGCTCTGAAGATGAGAGCACCCAGCAGGAGAGCGACCACGCCGCCTGCCGCCATCATTGGCGTGCTCGCTGTGCGAGTGATGGCTGTCCAGCGATGCAATCCGCCGCTTGTGTTTGCTGCCCGACCAGTGGCGTATTTCTCGACCCGGTCGCCGGCGGCGGCGTAGAGGGCAGGCATGAGCGTGGTGAGCGCTAGCCCTGCCATGAGCATGGAGGAGGCCGTGACCAGGATGCTGCCTCTGATCGAAGCGCCCCCAACGAGTGACATGAGGGCGCTGGCCGCAATGGCGGTAAGGACCGCGACTGCGATTGCCCGACCGGCGGACGCCAAGGCTTCTCGAGAACCGCGTTCGGCGTCACGGCCAAGCGATCTCGATGCCAGGTAGCGGGTCGAGATGCTGACACCCCAAGCTGCGGCCATTGACCCGCCGATGATGACCGATAGGGCGAGCGAGTAGGGGCCCATATCGATGACATTGCTGAGCAATATCGCTGTACATGCGCTGAGGAATCCGCCTGCACCCGCTGTTGCCACAACGGCACCTGTGGTGCTAACGGCACCCAAGACGAGAAGCGACAGCAAGGCGACCGGCAGGATTGCCCAAAGGCCGCGCCGCAGATCGGCTATGTCGGGTTCGATGGACGACGCCACGAAGGCCCCGCCCGTCTCGAGCGTCACGACCAAAAACATGATGATGATGCTGAGCCACGTCAGAGTCACCAACCACCGCGCCCGCACGCAGGCGCGCGCCAGCGAAGCCAGCGGCCCGCGCGTCCTATGTTTGGTGGACTTCGTGGTCATGTGTTCACAGACTATCGACGGGGCGTGTTTAGGGGGCGACGCTCCGCAGCCGGGCGTTCAGGAAACGACCTGAGGGGTCGATTTCGTTGCGGACATTCCACCATTGCTCCCACTGCAGGCCATACATGTCTGCATATCCATCGGCGTCAACGTAGTTGACCTTGCCCCAGTGTGGCCGACCTCCGAACGACCGAAAAATCTCCTCGGCTTCGCGGTAGTAGGGGGTCTCATCGCGCGTCACGTCCTCGTGGACTGAAATGGTGACTGTTTCGCGTCCACGAGCGGGCGAAAGCCACACATCGTCCGACGCCACCGTGCGGTATTCGATGGGCCAGGTCACATCAGGGTGACGGGTCGTGAGCTCCTGGATGACGGCCAGGCATTCGGGACCTGATTCGGCCGGAACGCTATATTCCATCTCGGTGTGTTTGTCGGTGCGGGAGTTGGCGAGGACCTCATAGTTCCAGCTGGTGCGCTCGCCCTCCTTCCCGAGGGGATAGATGGGATCGGCGTCGGTCTCGGCGATCGCCTTGCAGATTGCTCGTTCCTCATGCGGATACCAGAAGAACTCGAAGTGTCGAGTGGCGGCAATTAGTTCGTCGATGCGGGCCATCACGTCGTCGAGTGGCTCAAGCCACAGGTTCTCGGCGAGTTTGTAGGACGGCCGCACTGCGAGGGTCACTTCGGTCATGACTCCAAGGGCGCCAAGAGAGAGACGCGCGGCCTGGAAAAGGTCGGGATCGCTTTCTGCGTCCACATGAATCACTGAGCCATCAGCGACCACGAGGCGTGCCCCGAGCATCGATGCCGAGAAGTTCTGCAATGTCGGCCCGGTGCCATGGGTGCCGGTGGCGATGGCACCTGCGAGAGCCTGCTGATCGATATCGCCCTGGTTTTTCAGAGCCAGACCCGCCTCGCGGAGAGCAAGGCCCGTGTCGGCGATGCGAGTGCCGGCGCGGAAGGTGGCAGTGGCCCTAGTGGGATCGGCCGAGATCATGCCGGCCATGGGCAACATGTCGATGATGGTGCCGTCGGTGGGAACCAAGGGAGCATGGCTATGGGTCGCACCTGCAACTCGGATCGGCCCGCCGTCACGAACCAGATCGACAACCTCTTGTTCGGTCGAAGCGGAGACAACCGCCTGAGGTTCTGCGGTGATCTTTCCTGACCAGTTGGCCCACTTCATGGTTGGCTCCGCTTCTTGTCGACCCGGGGAGCCTAGGCTCCGACGGCCTTGTCCGTGCCGAAGCCCAGCCCCCTCATCACGAACATCTCGGCCCGCTCCCGGGCCCTGCTCGACGGCCGCTGGCGTTTCATCGCGGACCCTTACGCTGTCGGCGAGGTCGAGATTTTCAGGGTCGAGGAGGCCTTTGACGGTGCAGCTGACATTGAGGTCCCCGGTGGCTGGACCTCGCAACGACTCGAGTGGTCGCTGCACGAGGGCGTTGCCTGGCAGGAGCTCATCGGGTCTAGCTGCGCTCGGTCTCAACCCAAAACCAGGCACACCCAATCGGAGTCGGGGTCACCGGTTCCATCGTGCCCGGGCGCTGATGTCTCGTGGAGAGTCCTGAGCGGCGACATGGCGGAAACAACATCGTCGATCTGACGACGGAGCAGTCCGGCGAGCACCAGTCGTCCGTTTTCGGCGACTCGACTGACCAGCTCGGGTCCCAACTCGATCAGAACCACGGCGAGGATGTTGGCGACCACCACATTGAACACCCCGTCGACGTCTGACAACGGGCGATCCGAAGCAGCGATGAACTCGGTGACCCCGTTGCGGCGAGCATTCGACATGGTGATGTCAGGCGCGGCTGGGTCGATGTCGACAGCGACGACATCGACCGCTCCAAGGCGAGCCGCTGCAATAGCGAGCACGCCGCTCCCGCAACCCACGTCGAGCACTCGTTCGTTTCCCTCGAGCGACACTTCGAGTTCGGCCAGGGCCAGCCGGGTTGTCTCGTGGCTGCCCGAACCGAACACTGGTCCCGGGTCGATGTGTAAGACCAGATCGCACGGCTGAAGGTCGTAGCCAACCCACGGGGGCCGCACAACGATCCGGTTCCCGGCCTTCATGGGGCTGGCGTGTTCTCGCCAGGCTGCCAACAGCTGCTCGTGGTTGTGGATCTCTTCGACCACAGTGAAGCGATCGAAGTGTGTAGCGGCGGCGTCGGCCTGCTCGGCCAGGTCGAATCCGGCGACCAGCTCGACCAGATTCGGATCGTCCGTCGGACGCTCCTCGATGCCGAGGGTGTCGAGCATCCACAGCTGGCCAGACACAGCGTCGATCTCGTCGACAGCGACGACAATCCTCAGGCGTCCGGGAACTTCGGCGAATCGGCTCACCGACGGCAAGCTAGCGTCAGAGACGCGATCAACACATCTGGGGGAACTATGGGTGAAACAGCGGCAACCAATATCCTTCTGACCGGGCTCTCGTTTGGCGAAGGGCCTCGTTGGCACGACGGACTTCTTTGGTTCTCAGACTTCTATCGTCACGGGATTTACACCGTCGACGCGGATGGGACAGAGGAACTCGTTCTCGAGGTACCAACCCAACCGTCGGGCCTCGGATGGATGCCGAACGGCGACCTGCTCTTCGTGTCGATGCTCGACAGGACTCTCCAGCGCCGGGCAGCCGACGGAACAGTCACGTTGCATGCAGACCTGTCCGAGATTGCGGACGGCCCATGCAACGACATGATCGTGTCAGCGGACGGCACCGCCTACGTCGGCAACTTCGGCTTCGATGCCGAGGTTGGCGACAAGTTCGCTCAGGCGACCCTGGCAATCGTTTCGCCCGACGGCACCGTGCGCCGCGGCCCTGACGGCATCGACTTCCCGAATGGGACGGTGATCGATCCGACTGGGACCCAGCTTGTGATTGGTGAGTCCTACGGTCGCCGCCTCACAGCGTTCGACATTGCCGCAGATGGCTCCCTCGAGAACCGTCGAGAGTTCGCAGACCTGGGCGAACGGGTCCCCGACGGCATCTGCCTCGACGCAGAAGGCGGCATCTGGGTCGCCGATCCCGCCAACGCCTGCTGCTTCCGAGTCGTCGATGGTGGCGAGGTCACCGACGTCATCGAACTCGAACAGAATTGTTTCGCCTGCATGCTCGGAGGCAATGACCGGCGGACCCTCTACATGTTGACCGCCGTTACCTCCGGCCCAAAGGCAGCAGCGAGTCACACCGGGCGAGTCGAAACCATCAGGGTCGAAATCCCCGGAGCGGGCCTGCCGTAGCTAGGCGTCGCCAGCTAGCCGGTTTGGTTTAGCTCAGCACCTCGCTGCGCCAGCGGGTTGGTCGCAGGGTGACCAGAGCCTCGTCGTGACCGGGGAACGCATCGGCGTACTGATTGCCGCCAGCTTCACCCAAGTATCGCTTGGCAATTTCGCGAAGGATGTCGTCGCGTTCGTCGCCGGTCATGACCCGCATCTCGACCGGGCCGTCAGCGGTGACGTAGGTGTAGGGGAACGCCTCCTGCTGGACACAGATCGATGCCCGCCCAGCCGCACGCAAGAGGTGGGCCTTCGCTGATGCGTTCGCCATGCAGATCTCGAAACCGCCATCAGGCGTGTAGCGGTACCAAATTGGCGCAGTCAACGGTCCGGCGTCGGCACGTTCGATCGCCAGCACCCCAATTCGCCGCTCGCTCAGGAACGCATCGCGGTCCTCGTCGTTCAGTAGCCCCATCTGCCCAGCCCCCTGGCTCAAGAATGATTGGCCTCAAAAATGAAGAAACGCCGCTCGAAGCGGCGTAAAAAGAAACCATAGCACTCCCAGGTTTTCGTTTCCAGTCAGGATGCCGGAGTTTAATAGATTCTTCAATGCTTGTGATGCTGTGCGAATCACTTTCCATATAGTTCAGCTTCAGGGAAGAAGAAGGCGAAGGCGAACCAGAACTCGTTGCGATGATTGGCGAAGGTCAGTTGGGTTCCTTCGAGGGAACCCGCAATGGCGGTGCCGAGGATGCTCCAGGTGCTGCTGGTCTGCTCATCGGTGAAGTTCTCGCCAGACTTGGAGAACGTGAGGGTCCGGCCGTCGACCGTTGCCTCATACGCCACTCGGGTTCCCACAGATCGAGAGTCGGCGATCTGCATCGTCGGGAATCCGTAGGCCTTGACAGCATCATTGATGTCGACTGCTATGACCCGTTCAAGAGCCGGCAAGGGAGTGTCCTCCGGGGCGTCGGCGAAACCAGGGAATGGGGCAGATTGGCGGCTGTACCCCTGATATGGCGTGACTCGGTACTCAGTGCCGAATCCCTGGTCAAACGACATCACCTCGGCCTCGGGGAAGCTTTCCCGCACCTCGCCGAAACTGACAATCGCTGTGCTGATCGAGTCAAGGCGGGTGCCGGTGAAGCGGCCGACGATGCCTTCGCCTGTGATCTGTTGCCAGAGCGACGTGGACTTGGTGTCCCACATGACCATGTCGCTGTTGCGCAGTAGACCCGACACCCCGAGTCGAATCGTTTCGTCACCGACTCGACGGTCGTAACTCGCAGCGGTGTTGCACAGCGGGCAATAAGTGACTGCCACTGGAATGTCGCCAAACTTGTCGTTAACGATCTCGTGGCGGGTCAGGATGGTCAACGGGTAGAAGCGGCGTACGCCATCGACCTCGACGAGTGCCCCAGGATCCCGATCTGTCAGCCATTCAGCCCCGGTAGCGAGGTCGGTGAAGACGGGGGCGTCGATGGGGCGAATGATGTCTCGCGGATCGAGATTTCCGATGCCGACGACGAGCTCGCCAAGGTCGATGTTGGCAGCAACGACTCGCCCGACGGCACAGCGCTGGTGGCACCCTCATTAGACGAGCAAGCCGAGAGGAGAATGACTCCAGCGATTAAGCCAGCGGTCAGACGAGGAAGTGAACGCATGGCCCGGGAACCCGGGACCATGTCCGGTACTTCCCGGCCTAGGCGTCAAACTGTCGAAATTCAGACAATCCCATGAACCCTGGTTCAGTAACGAAGGGGCGCGTCGGCGCTCCAGGCGAGGTCAGTCTCGGCGATGTTGAACTCCACCTGCTTCCAGGTGACATCGATTTCGGTTTCGCTGCCTTCGGCATCGCTGACCATGAGCTCGAACATGCCATCGTCGGTTTCTTCACCCGGCCGTGCGAGCAGCGACATGAACGCCTCAGCCATTTCGCTCGGCTCGAGCATGCGTCGCTGCCAGCGGCCGAAGACCCGCTCGTTGCCTGCAAACTCGTCGGTCATGCCGGTGCGTATGAACGGGAACATCAGGGAGAAACACTGCACCAGTTCGGCGTTGCGGCCGAGGTTGACCTTGAGCACCTTTGGCAACTGCAGCACGGCCCAGTTGCTGATGGCGTATCCCGGAACGGCAGGGCCCGGGTCGATCGCCTGGCGGGACGACACGTAGATGAACTGGATTGGTTCGTTGTGATACACCGCTTCGCCGGCCCACAGGTGGGTGGAGGCGAGGAAACCGTCGATCTTGGTGTCGAGCACGAGACGGCTCTCGTCCAGGTTGTCAAGAAAGTGCTGACGAACTCGTGCTCGGCGAACGGCGCGTGGCTCATCGGCTTCTTCGCGTAGTGCCCGACCGAACTGGTAGCCGCTTTCGGTGAGGCCCGAGTTGCAGATCACCAGGTTTGGTGGGAGGCCGCCCATCTGCTCAATGACGTACGAACGGCTTGCCCACAGGTCGCGCAAGTTAGTGACGTCGGCCTGCACCGGAAACGCGTTGACCCCGTTCTTACGCAGTTCGGCTACCAGATCGAAGCCGTCTTCGTAGCTGCGGTGGAAGTGCACGCCAACAGATTCGGCACCGTTGAGCCCAGCGGACAGGGCGAAGGCTTGGCCGATGCCGCCGTCCTTGCCCGCGCCGGTGATGAAGACTCGTTTGCCTTCAACAGCGTTTCGGTATTGGTCGAACCGGAATGAATCGGTTGGTGCCGTGTAGGTCATGCGAAGACGCTACAGGAACGCGGTTACCCCTGAGTAACCGCCCGGGCTGGTTTAGGAAGGCCGCCGGAGCATCAGTGCGTTGCGTCGCATAGTCGCCACCATTTCGTCACGTTGGTTGAAGGCCCGATGTTCGAACAGCACGATGCCCTGAGTGGGCTTCGAGCTCGAGGCCCGCGACGAGATCACTTCGCTTACTACCCGCAAGGTGTCGCCATGAAAGACCGGTGCTGGGAAGTTCATGTCGGTGAAGCCGAGGTTGGCGACCGTGGTGCCGTGGGTGGTCTCGTGGACCGAGATGCCCACCACAACCGCTGCGGTGAACATGGAGTTCACGAGCGGCTTGCCGAACTGGGTCTCTTTTTCGGCGTAGTCGAAGTCCAGGTGCAAAGCAGCAGGGTTCATGGTCATCGTGGTGAACATGACGTTGTCGGTTTCGGTGACCGTGCGACGCAGCCGGTGGTGAACCACCAGGCCGGGAGTGAGCTCTTCGAACCACAAACCCCCATGGGGCCGGATGTTGGCGTCTGGTGCAGTTGGATCGGCCATTAGAGGGCGATGTCTCCTGGATTCATGCCAGGCACTTCGCAGGCCTGGTCGAGTTCGATTTCGGCGTGCACGATGCCGTTGCGGTGTGCGCCTGCGCACCACGATGGCATCACCATTGAATAGAGGCCAGATCCGCCCGCCTGCAGAACGAGGATGCGGGACGGGTCGTCGAGAATCTGGATCATCGCATCGTCGGCTTTGTCACTTCGGGCGGCGAAGGCGGAGCCTGTCTTGCGAAGGTCGCCCAAGGAGATAGTGGCTCGCTGACACAGCTCGTTTTGGATGTCCTCGCGGGATAGCCCGGCATTGTGCAGGACGAGGGCGTGGTCGGGGTTCATCACTACCGAAAGCGATCCGCCGCGCAGGTGCGCGTTGTTGCTACCAGGGTTGGCCATCACTCCGGCAAGCACGTTCAACAAGTGATTGTACGAGTCGGGGTTGTCGGCGTTTCCGCTGAACATCGCCGAGTGAGGTGCCTCGACTCCGGTAATGACAACTGCGCTCTGCTCGGGTGCGTATCCGAACGAGGTGTGCAGCCCTGGGAATGGGCTGTTCTCCTCATCCTCAGCGAAACAGAAACTGAACTTGCCTGGCTGCCCATGCAGCGCCATGTCGGACTCGCCGGGTCGAGCGCCACCGACGTTCATCATCGCCAAACGAACAGCGCGCCCGATGGAGGCGTTGGCCCTGAAGCCTGGACCCATCGCTCCGAACCCTGAGTGGATCGGCCCGCACATGTGACGAGCGGGGCCGGTGACCACGATCATTGGGGTCGTGCAGTGGGTGGTGCTCTGCATCTCGGTGAGGTCGAACTCTGGTTGACATATGGCGCGGACTGCAGCGACCACGACTGGGAAATGATCGGGTAGACAGCCAGCCATCACAGCGGCAACAGCCACCTTGTCGACCGTGGCAGCACCATGCATTGGGCCCATGACGCCCAGCACCATGTCTGGGTCGAGCCCAGATGCCAGCACCATTCTGAAGACCCGGTCAGGGGTCGGGATAACAACGGGCAGCCCGTCGGTGCACCCGAGCGCGTGCAGGTCTTCGAGCGCGGACGCTTCGTCGAGAGCGCTCAGCAGGCTTGTTTCAGTCAGCAATGCTGTCAAGACGGTGTCTCACCGGTGAGCAATGCGACGATCTGAGGTGCGATGCCGTCCGCGACAACCTGCATGTTGGATTCGCCGCTGCCGGCGACTGGGTGGGGGAGTTCGACTCGGGGAATGTTGGGCATGCCGGTCGAGGCGGCGACGAAATCGCCTTGGGGCCAGAACGCCGTCGTTACGAGAGCGATGGCGGGAATGTTTCGGCGAGCTACTTCGATGCTGTCACGCACGGTGCCAGAAGTGCAGCTGCCTCAATGGCCGTAGGCGGCAACCACCGCCTGGCATTCGGCCTGGATCTCGTCGAGCATGGCCTCGCTGGCCACCGATGAGGCGTCGCCTTTGTCATAGCGGTGGAACGATGCATTCGGAATGACCTGAGCCAAGGCCTTCTCGACCTTGTCGAGGAAGTTGACCGAATCGGGGAAACCGTTGGCGAGCAAACCAATACCGAGCGGCTTGTCGAGCGAAACGGTGAGCTCGTATGGCTCGGCCGGATTGAGCGGCAAAGCCCTTGGGTCGTGGAACTGGATCGGGTCAGCTGACATGTTGGATCCCTCTAGACGAAATGACGTTTGGAAGCAGTTTTCCAGATCTGCGCCTTCAACGCGTCAGAGATGGAAGGCTGGGCCTGTTCGGGCGGCCTGGTCCGCCGAGATTCGGAGAAGAAATCGATGCGTCGTTTCGAGGACAAGGTTGTGATCATCACCGGTGCGGCCGGTGGTATTGGGCTTGAGGCCTGCCGCCGATTCGCCTCCGAGGGAGCCAAAATTGTTGCTGTCGACCTCCACGGATCCGACCTTGCCGCGGCAGTTGACATCGCAGTTGCTGCCGGTGGCGAAGCAATCAGCACCGAAGCCGATGTGCGGGTCGAAGCCGACGTAGCGGCATACGTTGCGGCAGCCGTCGAGGCCTACGGGCGTGTCGACGTGCTCTTCAACAATGCCGGGATCGAGGGGCCCGTGAGTAGCACCCTCGAATACGACGCAGCAGATTTCGACAGGGTCATCGATGTCAACGTCAAGGGAGTCTGGCTCGGCATTAAACATGTGGTGCCCGCCATGCTCAAGAACGGCAAGGGTGCGATTGTCAACACCGCATCGGTGGCTGGCCTGGCCGGCACCCCAGGCGTGGTGGCCTATGGGGCCAGCAAACACGCCGTCGTCGGCCTCACCAAAACCGCAGCGCGGGAGTTCGCAGCGCTTGGCATCCGCACTAATGCCGTTGCCCCGTCACCGATCAACACCCGCATGTGGGACGCCCTCGTCGATGGCTACGGAGGCGACAATCCTGAAGAGTTCCGCAAAGAAGCCGAGGTCCGCAACCCCATGGGGCGTTATGGCGAGCCTGACGAGGTTGTTGGACTGGTCACGTTCCTTGCCAGTGACGACGCCAGTTACGTCAACGGTGCCATTGTTCCCGTCGACGGTGGCGCCCGAGCCATGTAACTGTCCGCGCTCACCCCCTTCGGCAAACTCAGACCAGAAAGCAACCCGGCAAGACATGTCAGAAGCAGCAAACGATGTCGTCCAGATCGAACAGGACGGCAAGGTTCGAATCATCCGGCTGAACCGGCCAGACAAGATGAACGCCATCTCCCTCGAACTGGCATGGGGTGTCATCAACGCGGTTCGCGAAGCTCAAGCCGACGACGGCATCGACCACAGCGGCATCAATGGCGTAGCTGTCGGCGCAGGGTTCGCCCTCGGCATGGTCGGCGAGACGGTGCCCGACGACCAGTTCGATGCTCGCTTCCGGGAGTATTGCCAGCAGCTCACCAATCTGTCGCCCATCACCGCTCGGAGCTCGAAACGAGTCGTGCGTAACGCCATGCGCCATCTCGACCTCGAAGGGCACCTTCGCTACGAGGTGCAGAACATCCGCCGGGCCTTCGGTAGCCGCGACGGCCAAGAGGCTCGCCATGCGTTCCTCGAGAAGCGTCCGCCCGTGTTCGAGGGGCGCTGAACATGGCGGCCGTGCACGACCTCGGCGGTGACGATGGCTACGGGCGCGTTCCACATGATCCGGACGAGCCACCATTCCATGACGACTGGGAACGACACGTCTTCGCCATGCTCGGCCCGGCGTTGGCCGGAACAGTGCCAGGCGAATTCCGCCATGCCCTCGAACGACTCTCAGAGAGCGACTACTTCGGCAACGGCTACTACGGACGTTGGCTATCGGCATTCGAGCTTGTGCTCACCGAACATGGCGTGCTCGCTCCCGGCGAGATCGACCAGCTGCTCGGTGCAGATGTCGACACCGGTCCGGTGAGTCGTGCCGCCGAAGCGGTTGCCCCAGATCCCTCGACGCTTCCCGCAGACCGGCCGGTGCTGGCCGCGGCGAAACGAAGCGTTCGTCGAGTGATCTCCGCTGGGCCCCGCTTCAAGGTCGGCGAGTCGGTCAGCGTGATTGGCCCGACCGGCCCCGGCCACACCCGCGTCCCTGCCTACATCGACGGTAAGGCCGGTGTTGTCGCAGCCATCCACCCCGTGGAAGTGTTGCCCGACAGCACCGCCCACGGACTCGGAGAACGCCCCCAATGGGTGCTCGCCGTCGCGTTCGACGCAGTCGAATTATGGGGCGCCGAGGCAGAACCCGGCGTCACCATCCACGTCGACGTCTATGAGAACCACCTCCGCCACTAGGACGACTCATGAGCCATGACCAGCACCATTACGAAAACCACGATCCCCGATCGCCCAAGATCCGTATCGAGGCACTCGAAGATCTGCTGGTAGAGAAGGGCATCCTCGATCGGTCGCGCATCGATTCGACCATCGAGAAGTTCGAAACCGACCTGGGTCCAATGATCGGTGCTCGGCTCGTGGCCAGGGCGTGGACCGACGAGGAGTTTCGCGACCAGCTGCTGTCAGATGCCGACCGAGCCTTGGCCGAGTCGGGAATCAGCGGTCCGGAAATGGAACACATCGAGGTGAAGGCCAACGAACCGGGCGTACACAACGTCGTGGTCTGCACCCTCTGTTCCTGCTATCCGTGGGCGGTGCTCGGCCTTCCTCCCAACTGGTATAAGAGCCCCGAATACCGGAGTCGTGTGGTCAAAGAACCCAGGCAGGTCCTGTCCGAAATGGGGCTCGCGCTCGAAGTCGAGACGAAGGTCAACGTCTGGGACAGCAGCTCTGAGACTCGTTTCTTGGTGCTGCCGGAACGTCCGGCTGGCACCGAGGGCATGTCGGTCGACGAACTGGCTGAACTGGTGACACGCGACTCAATGATCGGCGTCGCCCGAGCCGCCGAACCCTCCTCCAGCCAGACATGAGTGGCTCCGAGATAGCCGATCTCCCGCTTGAGGGTGCGCTCGAGGGTGAAGGTGCACCGCCGAGGTTGAACGGCGAGCTGCTGTTCGAGGCCCCGTGGGAAGCCCGGGCCTTTGGAGTCGCAGCGGCCCTGGTCGAGCGAGGCGATTTCGGTTGGCAGGACTTCCGCAACGAGCTCATCGTGGCTATCGGCACCTGGGAGTCCAGCGCCACTCCGGGAGCCGACTACTCCTACTACGAGCGGTGGCTCGAAGCTCTCGAGTCGATCGCAGCCAGCAACAACCTCGCAGATCGAACCTCAGTCGAGAGCCGAGCAGTGGCGTACGCGGCCCGACCCCATGGCCACGACCACTAGTGGACCCACGCAAGGTCGGCGAAGAGCCCGATTACCGGTTCACCCTCGCCAACGAACGCACCTTCCTGGCGTGGATCCGAACAGCGTTGGCTCTCGCCGCGGGTGGCATTGGCGCCGTGAACCTGCTGGACGAGTTCGCCGGCGCCGAGGTTCTCGGCGTGGCCTTGCTCACCCTGAGCTTCGCCACGGCTGCAACGGCGTATCGGCGGTGGGCCAACAACGAACGGTCGATTCGCCTGGGTGAACCCCTACCAAAGTCGGTGTTGCCCATCATCATGGCCATCGGCACCACAGCCGTCGCCGTCGGTGCAACCGTGCTGTTCATCGTCGACAAGGCGTGAAACGGCCAGCACGGGGTCGGCCAGCACGGGGTCGGCCAGACACATATCTCGACTTCGGTGTCCAGCATGAGCGCACTGCCCTCGCATGGGAACGCACGGCGTTGGCGATGATGGTCGCTGGTGTCGCCCTGGCCCGCGAAGCTGCAGTCCACGGCTTCCTGTTTGTGGCCTTCCTCGGTCTGCTACAGGTCCTTGGCGGGGGAGCGGTGCTTGTCTGGTCTGGGCTGCATTACGAAGAACTGCACGGACCGCTACGTCGCACCACCAGCATTGTGCATCCGTTGGCCGCCCGTTTGATCGGCCAGTCAGTGGTGCTGTTCACGGGCGTCAGCGCGGTGTTTGCTTTCGCGACCGTTGTGTCGTAGCCGGCCGAGCCTGAGCTAGGACGCCGGTGCCGGGGATGGGCCGTTACCAGCGCCGTCGTGCTCTTCCCACCACCATGCCGAGTCGAGCATGTAGCAGCGGCGTCGTGGGCCGGGTTCGTCAAGGTCGCCGACATTGTTCTCCCCGTCGACGTACGCCACGTCGCCTTCGTACACGGCGATCATGCCGTCTGAGACCGGCTTGATGTGGGTGTGGTAACAGACAGGCCCGGCAACGTCGGCGATGGCCGAGCTGACCGAGTCGTGACGCCGCAGCCAGTCAAGGGTCACAAAGGTTGGGGTGACGAACTCGATCTCGCCTGCGGTGCGTCGTTCGAGAGCACGGTGGGCACTCACCCATGAGTGGTCGACGATTTCTTGGTCGTCGATCGCGACTTCGGCCAGTTCGGAGGGCGCTTCGGCGAGGAAGAAGTGGGTCGAGAATCGTTTGGGGCGAATTGCAGGCGGAAGCCAGTGGGAGAAGTGGTGGAGGTCGGCGCCGGCCAAGTCGATGCCAGCCTCTTCCTGAGCCTCTCGCACAGCAGCGATCTTGAAGGCTCCCAGGTGATCTGTCGGGTGTGGGGAAACACGATCCTCGGGGTCGACCCGTCCGCCGGGGAACACCCACATTCCGCCGAAATGGATCTTGGAGTTCTTGCGAAGCATCAACACTTCAGGACCGTCAGCGGCATCTCGGGCCACGATGACGGTCGCCGCATCAATAGGTGGCGCTGTTGCGATTTCGTCCTGCATGCTGTCTGTCCCCGTGCGGCTTGTAGCCAATGGTGAGCGGCCGGGTTAGCGGCCGTCGTGGATCGTACGCGCTGCGAGGCGGTCTGCGCCTGCGTCCATGCCCGGAAGCTGTTGGGTCAGTGCGCCGCGGTGTGCCGCTGCCAGCTCCGCGACCACTTCTTCCAGCTCTGCCCAGTTGGCGACGCGGGCCCCTTCGACGTGGCGGTTGTACGGCTGGTCGAAGGTGATGACCTGGTTGCCTGCCTCGCGCAGACCAATGATGTTGTGTGGACCGTCGTCGATGTACGCGTGGGCTTGCACCTCGGGTTTGGCACCAAGGAAGCAGATGTCGCGGTACGGGATTTTGGAGCGGTCGAGCCAATCAGCGGTGTCGGCGATCGCGATGGAGTGACCCCAGTTCACATACAGGCGGTGGGTGACGATGCGGATCCAGACGCCAGCGTCGGAGAGGCGCCAAAGTGCTTCGGCGCAGCCGGGCATGACCTCCATGTCGCGGAACATTCGGTACTCGAGCACAGCAATCCGATGCATACGTTCGAAGTCGCCGTCGGCGAAGCCCCACTCGTGAAAGTCCCATGAGCGTTCCAGTGGCAGCGACTCTTCGCTGACCTTCAGTTCGCGGGCGACGATGCGCCTGAACATTTCGGTGTGCTGCCCGCAGACACCGTCGAGGTCGACACCAAGGATGAATTCGCTGCTCACCGATCAGACAGTACGGGTTGCGCCAGTACAGGAGGAGACGGTCCGCGAAGCCGAGAAAAAGAAACGGGGCCGGACGATCTCGGGTGGGCGAGATCGACCGGCCCCTGCGGGCTGCAGTGGTGGGACTGCAGGGATCCCGCTCGAAGGAACATCGTGGTGGGACGATGAACCAACGCAAGGAGGCCAGTCGCGGTGGGGCGACGTGACCTCTGGGTGTTCAATGTAGTCAATGCGAACCCCGAAAGGTCAAGTCGGAACCAAAAATTCCCGGGATTCATTTTCGAAGCCCCCGTTTCAGGGAGAAAATGTTCATCAGCGGTGGTGTCAGCCCCGACGGAACCACTTCTTGGCCACAACTGGCTCCTCTTGGGGGAGCTCGGGAACCCCTGGCCAGCCAGCCTCAATGTCGTGATGACCGTCGGAACGCACGATCTCAAGTTCGCCGAGCGTGTACGGCTCGACGCGCGGATCGAGGGCCCTATACCGCTGCTCGGCCTCGCGCAGATTGCGGGGAGCAACGAAGTCGGGAATTAGATCGACCGGACGCCACTGTGAGCGAGGAGCGATGAATATGTAACCGTCGGCAATGTCGCCGAGTCGGAACTCGGTGTGTTCGCCAGCGATACAGCCCTTGACCGCTGGAACTCCGACGTTGCCCAGGGTGCTGCGGCCGATGTCGAGGCCGAACTGTTCGGCGTCTTCAGGCGCCGCAGCGATCAGCGATTCGATTCTGTCGAGCGCAGTGTCGTCGTTGAGTGCGCCGTGGAACAGGACCCGGCGAACACCTTCGCCCATCCATCGGTGGAGCAGATTGCCGAGGCTGGTGACGGCGTGTCCGTCGGCCCATTCAGTGACGGCCGTGGTGGTGCGGGCGGCGTCGCCGTAGACGAGGGCACGTTCCCCCGCCCGAATCACTTCGGTGGTGAGCACGTTGGTCATATGGAACGCGGTGATGTCGCGGTAGTGGCCACCGAGCCACCAATTGCGGAGCTCGAGTTCACCTGCGGAACGGCCGTCGAGCAGTTCTGGGTCCTCGACGTAGGAGGGCAGTCCCAGCGCAATCACGCGCATGGGTTTTTCGCCTTCGCGCAGAGTCTGGTTGATCTTCCACGCAGACCGAAGCACCTCGGCGTATTGCTCATACCCGAGGCCAATACCCATGAGGTCGACGAAGAGGTCGTTACAGAGCGATTGATTCCAGGAGCCGCCGGCGAGGAGGGCGTCGAGATTGTCCTGGGCTCGACTGTTCGTGAATTCCCAGGCGAAGTTGGTGATGCCAGCAGCGTGGAGGCGCGGGAGGAACGAGGCTACGAACCCCAGGTGTTGGGCAACATGACGTTGGTCCCCCAGCAGCACGATCTGGGCGTCGTTGCAGAGTTCAGCGAGATAGTCAGCTGGCTCTGGCAGGGCCTTCGATGACACAGCTGAAGTCGTGTCTGGATCGCTCGGCGCCGTCGAGCCGCCGGAAGCAGTGCTCTTTGTACCGCTGGTGCTCACACCGCTGTTCTTCGCACCAGTGTCTTGAGAAGCCCTGTCTTTGGAGAGCTCGTTTTCCTCAGGCCGGTCTTCGGGGTCGCCGAGTCGTTCGATGCGCTCAGGCGGCCGGGTCGCTGGCGCGTCGTGTTCGAGATCGAACACCGACGGGTCTCCCGATGAAGAAGCGTCGGAAGGAGGGATGCTCTTGGGATCTGGGGAGGTCACAGGCCTGGTACTCGCGATGATTCAGGGGCGTCGAGGGCTTGCTGCACGGTATCTTGCCAGAGACGTATCTGGTCAGGCCAGATGGGCCCACACCAACTCGGTCCAAGCGGCGCTCGTCGAGACAGCGGCGTTGAAGTCCTCGGGAGTCACGTCTACCCGGCGCAGATGCCCGTCGAGAGCCCAGCGGCGAGCGTCGCTGAGATTCGTGTGGTCGACGATGTTTGGGATGGGCGTGGGCGCTAGCAGGTGATCGAGACTCTCGAGGAAGATCCACCCGTGGGCCCACGAGGCCAGTGTTCCGCCGTCGAGGGCCGTCGAACAAGCGAGCTGCCCGAGGGTGTTCGCGGTCAGATCGAATGCCACTGGATATTTCGGTCCGTCGTGGCGAGCGAAAGCGGCGTCGAGCAAGCCGTCGCCAGGGAACGCGAACTCGCCATGGTGGCCGTCAGCCGGCAGTGCCTCATGGATCAGGATCGTGGCCGCGCGATCGGCGATGGCTGAATAGACATAGTTCGCCGCGCCCACGACCAGGCCGTCGTGAATGTCTGTGTCGATTGCATCCACAGTGGCGTGCGGAGTTCGGCGCAGACGAGTCAGCGCGTGCTGGGTCCGGCACAGGATGAGAGCGCGATGTCCTGGTTCCACGAACTCGCGCATGATGACGTTGGCCATGTGCCTGGCCGCGGTGCCGCGGTGGCGGAGGTGTGGCCACGCGTACGGTGAACGCAGATCGGCGGTTTCGGTCACAGCGTCAGTGTTGAGGTCATAATCCAACGCCACTACACGAAACGACGGCGCCTGTGGATCGCGACGCTGGTTCACTGCCCAAGCGGCACGCAACACATCGAGGTACTCACAGTACGCGAAGTGGTGGCGCATGCCCCAACGGAAGAGTGCGCCCCGAGCCAGGGCCTCGTCGAACACTGGTCCTCGCACGAGGGCGTCCAACAGTTCCTGGTCATCGACGCAGGCGTATTCGATGCCGACCGCCCACACTCCAGCGCTGTGCAGAACAGGTATGAGCTCCTGCAGGAACAGGCCGGCCTGCAGTGAAGGAGTTCGGTGGCCCAGAAACACGATGTCGTGCTGCTCGAAGGCCGACGCCACGTAGCGCGCCGGGCCCGAGCCGCGCTTACCGATCTCATCGATGACATCCACAAGAGTGCGCTCGTCGAGCGGCGTCAGGCGCCGGAACTCGCGGTAGTCCTCAACCCACCCGAAGGTGTCGGTGTCAGTGCGCTCGGCCATTCTGAGCGAGAGTACCGACCCGACCCCCATCTGGGTAGTGCCCGCCAAATAAGTGCCGTCTACTTCTTGGGTCGGCCCAACACCACGCCGATGGCCGTGCCGAGTAGGGCGCCGCTGATGGTGGCCTTGCCCGACCTGGTCATCGCTGCTGTGACCTTCTCTTCGTCGGCCGCTCGTTCGCGCCTTTCCATCATCTCGATCGTGGCGTCGATCTCGGCGCCGATGAGCACACACAACGCAGTGACGTTCAGGAACAGCATCAGGGAGGTCAGCACTGCTAGCAGCGCTGCAGTGGGACTGGCATCACCCGAGGTGGAGGCGGTGATGTAGATCGACAGGAGTCCGCACAACACAATCCACATCACCGTCGCGATCATCGAACCCTTGGTCACCCAGCGGAACTTTCCGCGAGTCGGTCGGTCCGGACCGAGGTGGTACAGGATGCTCAGACAAATGGCCATGAACAGGACCAGCCCAGGGAATCGCAGGATGCCGATAACGACCCGACCGAACGGCCCCATATCGAGAGCGGCCAACAAGCCTGGCAGGACCGCCAAGCCGAACATCGCCAAGGCTAACGCCAGCACCGTGCCCAATGTGAACGAGTAAGAGGCGCCTCGAAGGCTCGCGAAACCGCGGGTTTCGCGAAAGCCGTAGACGCGGTTGAGGGCTGCGAGCAGATGTTTGATGGCGCCCGAAGCGCTCCAGATCGCGATCAGAATGCCGACCGCGACACCGAACCCGAGTGCGCCTCCCGAAGATTCTGCGATGCTGGTGGCCTCTTCGACGATGAACTCGCGCAAACCCTCTGGAGCGCCCGCGAGCGTCTCGTTGAGCTGTGTAGGCACTTCGGCGGGATCGGCGACCATTCCATAGACCGCGATCAGGGCGCCGAGGGCAGGGAACAAGGCGAAGAAACCGAAAAACGCAATGCCAGCTGCGGACACGGGAACGTTGTCCTGTTTGACCTGATCCTTAACTTCGAGCAGGAGTTCTTTCAGCGAGGGCACAGCGAGTTTCTAGCTCGTCGCTGCGACATGTTGGGCAATCCAATCCCGTTCAGGACGTGGAGTCGGCCCATTGCTGCGTAACCTGTATCCCGCTCGGACCTCAACACCGCGTCGCGGCGTCCGAACATCGCCGAATCAGAGACGGCACAGGGGAGAAACACAGCACCGTGAGCATGCGTCTGCACGACACCGCCCGTCGTGGCATCGTCGACTTCGAACCGCCCGAACACGTACGGATGTATGTGTGCGGCATTACCCCGTATGACTCCACTCATCTCGGGCACGCCGCCACCTACCTCACCTACGATCTGCTGATCAGGAGGCTCGAAGACAAGGGCCACACAGTCGAGTTGGTACGCAACTTCACCGACGTCGATGACTCGATCCTTCCCAAGGCACGCGAACTCGGAGTCGACTTCCTCGAGCTGGCTCAATCTGAGATCGATCGATTCCACGGCGACATGCTCGCCCTCGAAACCCGGCCTCCTGCACACGAGCCCCGCGCTACCGAGGCCATTCGAGACATTATTGACCTGGTCGAGCGGCTGTCCGACGGTGGGCACACCTACACCGTCGAGGGCATCACCTACTTCGACGCCAACTCCTTCGACAACTTTGGCAAGCTCTCCGGCTACTCACGCGAAGAGATGATCGACCTCGCACGCGAACGCGGCGGCACTCCAGATGATCCCCGCCAACGCGATCCGCTCGACTTCATCCTGTGGATGCCGAGCGCCTCCGATGAACCTGTGTGGGAATCACCGTTCGGCCCCGGCCGCCCCGGCTGGCACATCGAATGCAGCGCGATGGGCATGTCTGCCCTCGGCAGCACCATCGATCTTCACGGCGGCGGAAGCGACCTGGTCTTCCCGCATCACGAATGCGAAATCGCCCAGAGCGAATCGGTGACTGGCGAGCCTTTCGCCACCCATTGGATGCATTGCGGACTTGTTGGTTACCAGGGCGAAAAGATGTCGAAGTCGCTCGGCAACCTCGTGTTCGTGAGCGAACTCTCCAAACAGATCGACCCGCGGGCGATCCGTCTGGCGCTCATGGCCCATCATTACCGGCTCGACTACGAGTGGTTCGACCGCGAGGCCGTCGACGCGGCCGTCGATCTTGATCGCCTTATCTCAGCCGCTGGCGGTGCCGAACCAGTGGAGAGGGGCGGAGTGGTCGACGAGGTGCGAGCTGCGCTCGATGACGATCTCGACGCACCGAGGGCTCGCCAGGCACTGCTCGACACGGCAACTCGCATCGAACAAGGCGACGGCGCTCCGAGTCGCGGTCGCCTCGTCGCAGCAGCGGCCATCTGCGGGCTCAACATCCGTCGCCCAGCAGCAGCACTTGGCTAACGCCGATTGTTTAGTAGGCCGCTAGCCTTCCGCTATGCGCACGACCGCCGTAGTGAACCACAAGGGTGGGGTCGCCAAGACCACCATTGATGACGTGCTCGCCAGCGGCGCAGCGGGGGCCGCACTCCCGGCAATTACCAGTAGCTGCTGGACCGATGAGACCGGCCGACCCGATCTGATCCCTGGCTCACCAGCACTTGCCAACCGCGAACCCTTGA
>JBLHLM010000026.1:0-24445 GCA_047618365.1 Candidatus Poriferisodalaceae bacterium
ACCGTCGAGTGGACGGTCGGCCAGCTCCTCGCCCGCGCCGTCGCCGAGGCTGGCGACCTACCCGCGCTGATCGAAGGCGCGGGTGATCAGGCGACCCGGAAGCGTTGGACCTATGCCGACCGATAGGCCAAAGCCGAAGAGGGTGCACAGGCCCTTCTGACCCGATTCGAGCCCGGCGACCACATCGCCATGATCAGCCCAAACGTCCCAGAGTGGACCTTCGTGCAGCTCTCGGCTGCTCTGGCCGGCCTGGTTCTGGTGACCGTCAACCCCATACTACGACCGAACGAGATCAGCTACGTGCTCGAGCAGTCGGAATCGGTCGGCGCTGGTCCGTGCCGGGGCCAAGACATCGAAACGATCGTCACAGAACTCCAAGCCGATCTTGGCAACCTGCGAGAAATCATCCCCCTACGAACCTGGGCAGAGTTCACGGCCAACTGCCATTCGGTGGTCGAGCTGCCGACGCCGGAAGCCCACGACCCGGTGATGATCCAATACACCTCCGGCACCACCGGTCTGCCCAAAGGGGCCGCGCTCTCACATTTCGGTCTGGTCAACTCCGCCATGTTCGTCCCGGAGCGTCTCGAGCGGCAGGCTGGCGAGGTCTGGCTCAATCCGCTGCCCATGTTCCACACTGGCGGCTGCGTGATGGGCACCCTGGGTGCCATGGCCAGTTTCGGCGCCCAGATCATGGTCGCCGACTTCGACCCGGCGCTGGTGCTCCAACTCATCGAAGAGGAGCGCCCGACCTATGCCCTCGGTGTACCGACCATGGTTCTCGCGGTGCTCGAACACCCCGACTTCGCCACTCGCGACACCTCCTCACTCGAGGTGTTCTCCTCCGGCGAAACCACCGTGCCCCCGGCCTTGGTCGAGCGGATCGAAGCCGAGCTCGGTGTCACCTACAACATGGTCATGGGTCAGACCGAGTCGAGCGGCACTATCTTCATGAGCCGTCTCGACTCCACCACCTACCAGAAGTCTCAGACCGTCGGAGTCCCGCTGAACCAGTGGGAGACCATGATCGCCGGCGACGACAACCAGCCGGTGCCCGTCGGAACCCAGGGCGAGATCTGTTGCCGTGGTTGGGGCGTGACGATCGGCTACCACAACATGCCCGAGGCCACAGCGGAGGCCATCGACACCAACGGCTGGCTCCACACCGGCGACCTCGGAGAGATGGACGCCGACGGGTACACCCGCATCACCGGACGCATCAAGGACATGATCATCCGTGGTGGCGAGAACCTCTTCCCCCGCGAGATCGAAGACGCCCTGAGCACTCACCCCTGCGTCGCCGAAGCGGCGGTGATCGGAGTCCCCGACGAGAAATGGGGCGAACAACCAGTGGCGTTTATTCGACCCGACGGTCCCATGCCCACCGACGCGGACCTAGCCGCCTTCCTCCGAGAACGCATCGCCCCCCACAAGGTGCCGCGGCAATGGTTTCCCATCCAGGAATTCCCCCTCAACGCTTCAGGGAAGATTCAGAAGTTTCTGCTCCGCGAGCGCTACGACGCCGACACATCCGCACATGCCGGGATGAGTGTGTTGCACAACGATCCTCCCGGTGCTGTGGCGCCCTGACCCCCGGCGATAGCGCTGCACTTTGGATCACACTGAGAGGGGGCCGTGTCGCCGTGTGTCCTGGTTGTCAGCTGGCTGGCTCTACGGGTTAGGTTCCATTCAGTGACGCTGGGGGAACGGCGTCGATCAAGTCTGAGCGAACTATGAGGAGACGACGATGTTGTCGCCGTACCGGGTGTTGGATCTCACAGACGACCGCGGGCACTTTGCCGGGTTCCTGTTGGCGCAGATGGGGGCAGACGTCATCGCGGTCGAACCGCCTGAAGGGTCCCGGGCCCGTCATCAGGGTCCATGGGCAGGCGAAACGCCAGATATCGAGAAGTCGCTTGGCCATTGGGCCTACAACCGCGGCAAGCGGTCAGTCGTCCTTGACGACCAGCAGCTTGCCGAGCTCGCAGCGACGGCCGATGTCATCATCGAGTGCGGGGCCATCCCGGTCGATCTTCAGAAGCTTCGGGAAGCCAACCCAGCGCTGATTACTGCGTCGCTGTCCCCTTTCGGCGCGGATGGACCGAAGTCCGAGTGGCTTGGGACCGATCTCACCCTCAGCGCAGCCAGTGGGGAGATGTCGCTCAATGGCTACAAGGATCGGGCCCCAATACGAATCACGGCGCCGCAGGTGTGGGTCAACACCGGATCCGAGGCGGCCTGCGCTGTGATGATCGCGCTCACCGACCGGCGGACGTCTGGACAGGGGCAGCACATCGACGTCTCGGCTCAAGAGGCCATGATGCTGACCGCCCAGGGCTGGTTGTGCCCGAGCCTGTGCGACAACCCGCCAGCCCAGAGAAGCGGTGGCGGGCTGGAGTTGCAGGGGATTCTTCGGTTCCGGTTCGTGTACGAATGCGCCGATGGCCACGTCACGCTGACGTTCCTTCCCGGCGTCCTGGTTGGGGCGTTCACCAATCGAGCGATCGACTGGTCGGTCGGCCTTGGCGACACCGAACCTGAGCTGGGCGAAATCGTTTGGGCCACCCTGCTGAACGACCACTCGGTCGAAGATGCAGCCGAACTAGCGAACCGAACGTCCGAGGGGCTGGCTCGCAGTTTCCTCCGTCACACCAAGGCCGAACTTTTCGAGATGGCTCAGCGGGACAAGCTGCTTCTGGTGCCCGTCACGAATACGGCTGATGTCTTGTCCAACGAGCACTACGCGGCTCGTGAGTTCTGGGACGAAGTTGTTGTCGACAGTCAGTCGGAAGCGGTCCGGTTTCCGGGACCTTGGGCTAAAACATCCGCTGCGCCGCTCCATCGTCTCGGGCGGCCGCCACACCTTGGCGAACATACGGACGAGGTCCTTGCCGAGTCGCCACGCACGATGGCGGTGCCGTCTTCGCCGGCTGTGACGCCCGAGCGACCGTTGGAAGGGCTGCGGGTCGTCGATTTCACGTGGGTGTACGCAGGGCCTTTCGCGACCCGGATGCTCGCCTACTACGGGGCTGAAGTCATTCGTCTTGAGTCACAGACCCGACCCGATCAGGTTCGTACCTCGGGCCTCATGCGCGACATGGAGAACGACGGGCCTGAGAACAGCCAGCAATGGCATTCGATCAACGCCGACAAGTTGAGTGTCCAGGTCAACCTGAAGGTGCCCGAGGCTCGGCAGGTGATCCTCGATTTGGCCCGCTCGGCCGATGTTGTGATCAATGCGTTTTCGGCTGGAGTACTGGACCGGGTTGGTCTGAGCCACAAGGAACTGCTCGAGGTCAATCCGAAGCTGATCGCGGTGTCGACGACTCTCTTCGGTCAGTCTGGCCCGCTGTCCCCGATCCCTGGGTTCGGCAACATGGGTGCTGCGATGGGCGGCTATTACGAGCTAACCGGTTGGCCCGACCGTCTCCCTGCCGGGCCGTTCTTGGCGTACACCGATGCCACGTCGCCCCGACTCACTGCGGCTCTGATACTCGCTGCGCTGGACCATCGTGACCGAACCGGTGAGGGATGTGCAATCGATTTCTCCCAGGCTGAAGGCGGCATTCACTTCCTTTCGGAGGCGGTACTGGACCAGGAGGTCAACGGGAATCTCCAGTCACGGTTGGGCAACGCGGACCGATGGATGGCGCCACACAGCGCGTACCCGTGTGGGGCGGCCGACGCGGATGACTGGATGGCGATTGCCTGCGAAACCGATGCTCAGTGGAGCATTCTCGCGACTCTCATTGATCGCACCGATCTCTCTGAGCTTTCGGTGGCTGAGCGTCTGGAACGCCAGAGCGAGCTGGACGAAGCGATCGCCAACTGGTCAACGGGCAAGGAACCGACGGCACTCCAGGAAGAACTGCAAAACGCGGGCGTACCCGCCCACCATGTGCAGAACAGCCCCGAAGTGATCGTCGACCCACAGTTGTTGCACCGCGATCACTTCCACGAGGTGCCGCATCCCGAGTACGGACACACGTGGGCCGAGCAGTACGGCTTCCGGCTGTCTCGCTCAGTCGGAACCCCGCAGCGGAGCGGCCCAACCTGGGGCGAACACAACTTCGATGTCCTCACCGGCGTGTGCGGGTACGACGGTGACCAAATCGCCGACCTCGTCATTGCCGGCGTGCTGGAGTAGAGGTTGCTGCGAGTCAGAATTCGACGAGCAGTTTTTCGGGACCGCGGAACGTGATGTTGGGGAAGCTGGAGAACTCTTGCTCGGCGAGACGTAGCGACGGGGCCTTCTGGCTCAGCAGTTCGAGCGCAATCCGGGCTTCCATGCGGGACAGGTTGGCGCCGAGGCAGAAGTGGATGCCTTTGCCGAAGCTGATGTGGCGAGCCGAGTTGTCGCGGTTCAGGTCGAAGCTGGTGGGTTCGTCGAACAGGTCCGGCTGATGGTTGGCGGCCGCGAAGTTGAGGAAGATGCGGGTGCCGGCGGGGAGGTCTATGCCACGGAGGGTGGTGTTTTTGGTGGTGACTCGGCGCCAACCGATCTGACTTGATTCGTAGCGCAACACTTCTTCGATGGCGTTGTTGATGAGGCTCGGATCGGCGCAGATCGCGTCCCAAGCTTCGCGGCGGGGCAACAGGCAACGGAGCGTGTTGCTGAGCAGGTTGGTGACCGGATCGTGGCCAGCGAACGATAGGCCGTAGATAGCGGACTCGACTTCGAGGTAGCTGATGCCTGTTCCGTTGGCGGGATCAGGGTCGGCGTCGTGTGCGTCGAGTAGTTCGGAACAGAAGTCGTCGGCACGATTCTTGTGGCGTCCGGCGACGAAGTCGCGGGTGTAGCGCCAGTAGTCGAGCATTCCTGCGGCGATTTCGGCCTGCTCTTCAGCGGTCGGCTGACCCCAGGAGAATGCTTTGCGGTTTACACACCAGCTCTTCAGCATCAGGTCGTCTTCAGGCGGGAATCCGATGAAACGAAAGACGATCTCAGCCGGGAGAGGGAACGCAACGGTGCTGATGTAGTCGGCGGGCGATGGTCCAGCGAGCATCTGGTCGATCAGAGCGTGGGCTCGTGACCGCATGTAGTCCTCGAGGGTCTTCAGACGGCGGACTGAGAACCCCTGGCGGGTGAAGACCCGAATGCGGGCGTGATCGGGCTCCGGGCGGTTCGACATGACCGCGGTGGGGTTGAAGTCGTCGGCGCTGAGAATTTCAGCGGCCTCGGGAGCCATAGGGAAGAGCGGATCCTGCACATTGGTGGATGCGTAGGTGTCCGAATCCATGAAGACCGTCTCGAGGTCTTCCATCCGCGTGACGACGACGTAGCCGAGTTCGGCCGAGTAGAAAACTGGGTGGTCGTCTCTGAGCTGGGCCGCGATGGGGTACGGGTCGGCGAGGTACTCCTCGGAGAGAGGTGACCAGGTTTGGTGAACTGGGCAACCGGGCGGAGCGGCTGCAACGGAGTCTGGTGCCTGGTGGTAGGAGTTCGTCACGAGGCCGAGTCTATTGCTCGATGGAGAGCCGCTCGCCCTACTGGGTGCTCATGCCCGCCTGGAACTCGCCAGCGATCATGGCCTTGCGGGTTTCAGCGGCCGGTTCCGTGAGTCGCTCAAGAGTGACGCCAACGATCTTCGCGGTGCAGGGGAAACCGTCGTGATATGGGCCGACCTGTGCGCCAGTGTCGAGGCCGACATCGTAGGTCGGGCGGCCCTGCTCGTCTAGGTAGAGAGACCACCCGGCCATGTTGCCGCCTTGGCAGGCGATGACGCCGGTCGCTCCGCCCTCTGGCACGACGATCCGGGCCGTGACTTCTGAAGAGGCGTTCTTCATGTTCACGACCGATGACTCGACCATCCGTGAATGCGCTGGGGTATACGTCATCTTGCGGAGCGACCCGAGGTTCGACGGAACCAATCGTGCGCCCCCACGCCGTGAGCCAGCGTCCCGCATGGGGTAGACGCCATTGGATTGGGCTTCGACCTCGAAAAGGGCCCGGAGCTCAGCGAGCTTCTCGGGGAAGTCAGCTGAAAGGTCGATGCTCTGTGAGAAGTCGTCGGCGATGTTGTAAAGCTCCCACCGTTCCTCGGGTCCATCGAACTCGAAGGCGGCAATCCGGATCCAAGGCACTCGGCCGTGGAAACAACAGGCGACCCAGCCGTCGTGGTAGATCGCCCTGTTGCCGAGGATCTCGAAATATTGGGTGTCACGAGTGCTGGGGGCTGCTGCGTCGGCGAGGGAGTAGTTCATCGGCACCCCGCTCAGCGGCATCTGCTCGATGCCGTTGACCCGGTTGGGCATCTCGATTCCCGCTGCGGCCAACAGTGTCGGGGCGATGTCGACCACGTGGTGAAACTGGTCGCGTAGACCACCTGGGTCCGGGATCGCTGCCGGCCATGAGACCGCCAACGCGTTGCGGGTGCCGCCGAAGTGTGACGCGACCTGCTTCATCCACTGGAACGGGGCGTCTAGCGCCCAGGCCCAGCCGACGTTGAAATGGTTCTCGCATCGATCCGAACCGAAGTCGTCCATGTGGTCGAGGAGCCACTCGGGATCTTCTGGAACAGCGTTCTGGAACGATGGTGCGCTCCACGCCCCATGCACTGTTCCCTCAGCTGAGGCTCCGTTGTCGCCAGTGAGGTAGATGACGAGTGTGTCGTCGGTGAGGCCAAGCTCGTCGACGGCGTCGAGCACCCGGCCCACCTGGGGACCTGGTCGGGGCGTGGCGTCAGCGCTGTGCCCGAAGGGATCACGCCCATGTCAATCTGGCGGTCGTAGATCTCTTGGCGGAGGCGATCCCAACCCTGGTCGAACTGACCACTGAACTTTTCGATCCATTCGGGCCACACATGATGAGGTGTGTGGACCGCCGGGGGAGTGAAGTAGCAGAAGAACGGACGATCAGGCGCGCCGGCCTTCTGGCGCTGGATCCACTCGATTGCCTTGTCGGCGAGGTCTTCGGTGAGGTGGTAGTGGTCTCGCCCGACGTGGGGCTCGACAGGCGTCGTTTGGTCGTAGCAGGCGGGTTCCCAGTGCGATGCTTCGGCGCCGATCGTCCCGTAGTAGCGGTCGAAGCCCATGCCTTTTGGCCAACGGTCGAACGGGCCAGCTGGTCCCTGCTCCCACGACGGGATGAGATGCCACTTGCCGAAAGCTCCGGTGGAGTAGCCGTTCTGGCGGAGGATCTCAGCGACGGTGGCTGCTTCACGTGGGATCGCAGAGTCGTAGCCGGGGAAGCTGTTAGCGATCTCGGTGATGCCGCCCATGTGAACCGCGTGATGATTGCGGCCGGTCAGCAGCGCGGCTCGGGTCGGTGAACACAGCGCGGTTGTGTGGAACTGGTTGTAGCGAAGCCCGGCAGCTGCGACACGGTCGGCGTTGGGACCGGGCCTCCGAAGGTTCCGCACGTTCCGAAACCCACGTCGTCGAGCATGACCAGCACGATGTTTGGCCCGGTGGATGCCTCAGGTCGCAGTAGAGGCGCGGCTGTCGAGTCGTCGATGAGCCGTTCAATCTGGCCTTCGAACGCTGGGGTGGGACGGGGAATCTGGTTCGTCACCCGGACAGACTCCCATGCGACGACGGTGGATCAGCTTTTGTGCTTCGCCAGCCAGTGGGCGCAGATGATGTCGGCGTTCGCGTCGAATGGGAGCATGGCGTCGAGCGTGAGGTCGGCGGCATCGGCGAACATTGGGGCGCGACGTTCGGCGAGCATCGAGTACTCGGCTGCGTCGATATCGCGGCGGTGAGCGCCAGCCGACGCACGTTCCAGCAGGATCTCTACGGGCGCCCGGAGCACGAACACCATGGACCGTCGAGCCATCGCTCCTCGGCAGAACGGGTCCTCAACTACCCAACCAGCGCCGGCGATGACGGCCGGGGTGTCGTCGGCGAGCGCGCCCAACAGGGCAGCCGACTCCAGCTGGTGCAACGCATCAACCCCTTCGCTATCGGCAATGTCAGCGCCGGTGCGTCCGAGGAGCCGTTCGATGTCGGTGTCGGAATCGCGCCACTTCATGTGGAGTCTTTCAGCGACCGTCCGACCCACCGAGGATTTGCCTGACGCCATAAGACCAGTGATGACGAGATGCATCTCGCCGAAGGTACAGAATCGCGCTATCGAAAGGTCTGTCTCTACGTCAGGTTGATCAGCTTCTCAAGGAAGCGGGGCAGGTTGGGGTCAAAACGGGTGCCGGGCGCGTGCTGTCGGACGTGAGAACGCATCAGCCGATCATGGTGGCTGTTGGAAGAACTCCAGACATCAGACCTTGACCTCAAGTGGACTTGAGGTTCTAGGTTGGTCTCATGTCGAGCGAACGCCGCAAGATTCCCGTCGAAGATGCGACCCAGCTGGATGGGCTCTGAACGTTGACGCAGCATGCGCTTGTTGAGCGCGCCGCCCAGACGGGGGTGTTTTCCGATACCGGCGAGCGGCCGGCATTCGGGAGCGTCTCGAAGAACTGGTGGCCCTGGAGTGGGAATGCTGCGGGCCGGGCGGAATTGACTGGACGCTGGACAGCTCGGGCGAAACGCTCGAGGTCAATGTCACCGTGCCACCCGGCATCGCTGTCTCAGCAGAAGCGCAGATGATCTTCGATTCGATCGGCGGCGGCGGTACCGGCGGCTAGGTTCCCCGCATGTTCAGTGCGTACCGAATCCTGGATCTGACCGACCACCGTGGGGGGATGGCTGGGTACATCCTTGGCTCGTTAGGCGCCGAGGTGGTTCTCGTCGAGGGAGCTGGCGGCTCGGCGGCACGAACAAGGCAACCCGTCGCGGTGAACGGCACCTCGCTCGAATGGTGGGCTCAACGTCGAGGAGCCAAGAGCGTTCAAATCAACAGTCATGTGGAGCTGCTCGAGCTCGTCGCTGGAGCCGATGCACTCATCGAGTCACCTGACGCTGGTCTCGGATTGTCGACCGAAGAACTGCATGCCATCAATCCGAGCCTCGTCCACACCACCATCACCGCGTTCGGCAGTACTGGCCCCAAGGCCGATTGGCTCGCCAACGACCTCATCGTCGGCGCTGCCGGGTGCAGCATGGCCGTCACTGGCGACAGCGACCTGGCGCCACTTCGAACCTCGGTCCCACAAGCGTGGCAACACGCGGCCGGGCAAGCGGCAAGTGGAACCGCTTTGGCGTTGCGAGCTCGGGCATTCAGCGGACTTGGCCAACACGTCGACGTCTCGGCTCAGCAGGCCATGCTTCAGAACGCGTTTCCCGGGGCCATCCTCGCTCCCAACAACAACCCCCAAACAGAGCGCACCTCCGGCGGAATCCTGGCCCTCAACTACCACCTGCAGTTCGTATACCCGGCCGCTGACGGATTCGTCTCCATCACCCTGTTGTTCGGCAGCACCATCGGGCGTTTCACCGATCGGCTGATGGCATGGGTCCACGAGAAGGGCTTCTGCGACGAGGCCATGCGCGACCTTGGGTGGGTCGACTTCGGGATGCGGCTGTTCATGGAGCCCGAAGGTCCTGGCGAACTCGAGGCAGCGAAGGCTGCCATAGCCGCATTCACCTCTTCGATGACCAAAGCCGAATTGTTCGAAGAAGCTCAGCGTCGCGAAGTGTTACTTGCCCCTGTGGCACACACAGACGAGATGCTCGGCATGGAGCACCTGATTGCACGCGAGTACTGGGAGAAGGTCGAAGATCCGGAACTGGGAACCGTAACTGCACCAGGTCCGTGGGTGAAGCCGAGCAGCGGACCTCTTCCCAAGCTCTCGGCGCCGCCGTTGGTCGGTCAACACACGGACGAGATCAAGGCACCTCGCACTCCGCTGCTGCCGGACATGGTCGATGTCAGTAAAGCCAATGCTCGACCCCTCGAAGGGTTGAAGGTCCTCGACACCACATGGGTCTATGCCGGCCCGTTCACGACGAGGATTCTGGCCGATATGGGTGCCACGGTCATCAAGGTCGAGGGTCCGGACCGCCCAGACGCGTCGCGTAGCGGCGGCGGAGCACTCAACGATGACCCCGGGCTGGACTCCTCTGTGCAGTACGGAACCCTCAACGCTGGCAAGACCGGGGCAACGATCGATCTCAATGTCCCCGAAGGGCGTAAGGCGTTCCGCGATCTGTGCGACTGGGCCGACGTGTTCATCGAGAGCTACACGCCGGGCACCATGGATGAGTGGGGCCTCGGGTACGAGACCCTTCGCGAAACGAACCCAAATCTGATCATGCTGAGCACCAGCCTGATGGGTGCCACGGGCCCGCTCGCCACGTTCGCTGGTTTCGGCAACCTGGCCGGGGCCATCAGTGGCTACTACGAGTTGACCGGCTGGCCCGGCCGCAATCCGGCTGGGCCGTTCCTGGCCTATACCGACTACGTGGTGCCGAACTTCATGATCCCGTTGCTGGTCGCAGCGCTCGAACAGCGAGACCGCGATGGTGTCGGTCAGCATCTCGATTTCGCTCAGGCTGAGGCAGCGATTCACTTCCTCGGGAGCGCAGTGCTCGAGTACACCGTGAACGGCGAAGTCATCGGCGGGCTTGGAAACGACGATCGCTTCATGTGCCCCCACGTCGTGGTGCCCGCCGAAGGTGACGATCGTTGGGTCGCCGTTGCCTGTGACACCGACCAGCAGTGGGCGGCACTCGCTCGAGTGCTTGGTCGAGATGATCTTGCCGGGCTCGATCTTGCTGGTCGTAAGGGCCAGCAGACCGAGATCGAAGGAGTCATCGCCGACTGGTGTCGCACCCGGACGATGGGAGTAGCCGAGGCCGAACTTCAGACAGCCGGCGTGCCTGCGCACTCGGTGCAGAACAGCGTGGAGTGTTTCGCTGATCCTCAACTCAACCACCGTGAACATTGGGTCACGGTCGAGCACCCCGTCCACGACACGATGATTGTTGAAGCGACACGGTTCCAGATGTCACGCACTCCAGCCCTTGTGACACGGTCCGGCCCGATCCTCGGCGAACACAACGATCATGTACTTCGAGACATACTCGGTTACAACGACGACCAGGTCATCGAACTGGCCATCGCCGGAGCCATCGGTTAGCGGACGTTCGATCTCCCATCGTGCTGATCACGCCCTGCCGGATTCGTAGGCCCAGATCACCAACTCGACTCGATTTCGCGAGCCAAGTTTGGTCATCAGGCTGGCCACATGAGTTTTCGCGGTGCTGAGGGAGATGAACAGTTCCTCCGCCAATTCTTGATTGGTGAGTCCCCGAGCGACGCCGGCCAGGACCTCTTCTTCTCGTTCGGTGATGGAGTCGAGGGGTTCCTCGGCGGTCCTTTGTTCACCAGAGGTGAAGGCGTCGACCAGTCGTGCGGTGACTGACGGCGAGATGAGAACGTCGCCCTCGATGTCGGGCTGGGCGTCGAGAATCATCTGGAAACCCGTCCATACCGACGAGCCCGTAGCCGGCGGTGCATTCACCGGACACCGCGGTGTCTCCATTGTTGGCGACGCTGATCGCGACCCCCAATGCGTCTCGCTTCAGTACGACATTCACCTGACTTGCATGCCGACTGTATTTGCGAGCGTTGGTCAAAGATTCCTGCACGATGCGTTGGACTGCTGCGGCAATGGTCGAAGGAACCGTTGAAAGGTCGCCGTCGATGCTGAGGGTTGGATGGGGTTCGTTTGGGGACGTCGCAACCAGTTGCCGCAAGCTTTCGGTCAGCGCTGCAGGCTCGGCCGTTTGACCATCACGTAGCACGCCGACCATCCGACGCATTTCGGTGAGCGCCTCTGTAGCAGTGCTACGAATCGACTCGATCGCGGCGGTGGTTGCCTCGGGGTTGGTGGCCTGTAGGGCCTTCGCGACATCAGCCTGCACTGCGATCGCTGACACATGGTGGGCCACAACGTCGTGAAGTTCGCGTGCTAGGTCGTGTCGCTCGGCGAGCCGCACCTGGTCGAGATTTCGGGCCGCTCGATCTGCCCGAACCCTCATCGCGATGCCGACGCCAGCGAGGATTGTCCAGCCGAACAGTCCTCCAATGGCCTCGCCGATGTGGTCACCGGCGAGCGACCACGAAAGCGCGATCGTGAGGATGATGACGCTGATGGCGAGGATGGCATAGCGACGATGGATCCACCGGGCAGCGCTGTACCCGATGACGATCGTGGCGATGAACTGAGCTCCGGTGCCGACTGTTCGCTCGTCGCCCTCGATGGCTGGGACGAGGACCGTGCCTGCTCGGGCAGCAACCGCGACGCCGAGGGCGAGGAGGGCGTGTGACCGGCGGATCATGATGGTCGCGACCGTGATGAGTCCAGCGAATCCGACCAGGAACGGAAGTCGTGTCCGGGTAAGCGCGACCTCCGCCACTACGAGGACGGCCAAGACGATTACTGCCGCTGCGGTCCATCGACCGGGGCGAGGCGCGCCAGCGAGCAGCTGGTCGGCTCGTTGCGCCAGTTGGTTGAAGCGCCGCCGGCCCGATGTGGGCGACGCGCTGGGAGAGGATTCGGTTGTTCCCACAGCCATGAGAGTGCGGGCGACGATGGTTGGTGGCGTCAGGCAGACGAACTGGTCGTTCTCATACTTTCGGCCGATACGGCGGCCCATGTGACCGTTCGTTCGCGGTGATGATGACGGTCGAACGCCTGATGGCGGGCTGGACAAACTCGCGGATCATTGAGCCATGCACACAGCAATCGCACCTCAACCAGTTCAGGAGCAACCCGTGACGTCGACGCCATCAGTGCTGTCGGTCTCGGGTCTGACCAAAACCTACGGCCGGCACACAGCGGTCTCTGACGTGTCGTTCGACATCAGCAAGGGCCAAGTCGTCGGGCTCATCGGCCCGAACGGTGCCGGTAAGACCACCCTCATGAAGGCCCTGCTCGGGCTGGTGAAGTCGTCGAGCGACACCATCGATCTCCTCGGTCACCGGGTCGGCAGCTCAAACTGGGGTTCAGCGCTTCAGCGGGTTGGATCGATGATTGAGGCACCTGCGCTCTACGGCCGTATGTCAGCCAGAGACAACCTCACCCTTCAAGCAATGTCGATCGGCACAACCGTGCTGGTTTCCTCTCATCAACTCGCCGAGGTGCAGCAGGCCTGCGACGACCTGGTCATAATGTCGAATGGGGCCCTGGTCACGACCGGCACCACCGAAGGTGTTCTCAAGGATCACGCCGAACGAACCTTCGAAATCGACGTGCAGTCGAACGACGTCTCGGCCGCTGCTGATGCCTTGGGCGCCGCTGGGTATCCGGTTGATCTGCACGGCGATCTGCTCGTCCTGCGCAACGCCACCGGGATCGACGGCCGGGACCTGAACCGGGCCCTCATCGAAGCTGGTGTCATCGCCAGTCAGCTGACCGAACGCACCGCATCACTCGAAGACGTCTTGTTGTCCATCACCGCGCCCGGGAGGGAATCATGAAATTTGCAGAGCTCTACAAGATCCGCCGCCACCGCACCCCTTGGGTCCTTGGCGGCCTCCTCACCGCAGCGGTGGTGATCCCCCCAGTATGCATGTACTTCCTCAATACCGCCGATCCGAGCACATACACCTTGACGCTGACCGACATCTTCAGGCTGGCCCTGGCCATGGTCGCTGCAGTCTTTGGCGGTTGGCATCAGTTGATGCTCGCCGAGGGCGCCTGATCGCAGCGGTCGGTGCGGGTGCGACCCAGCTGATGGCCAGTCTCGGTGGCGTTGATCTGGTTTGGGATGGCGTTGCCCGCGATCTTGCCGGATCGATACCGACTGCTTTGGTGTACGCAGCGTTCTCGTTTGCTCTGAGCCTGGTGTTCAGGAACGACAACTACGCCGTCCTCACCACGATCGGGTTCTTCGTGATCTTCTCCCCACTGCTCAGCCTGATCTCGACGGTTGGCGACTACCTGCCTGGCACCGCGATCGATCAGCTAGACACGAGGGTCCGCAACGTCGAAGGGTTCGGTGACGCTGCCATCTCGAACTCGACCGCTATGGCAGTGCTTGGAGCCTGGTTGGGTGGTACCGCAGTGATGGGCATGCAGCTGTTGCGCACCAGGGACATCTAACCGATCAGATTTCTCCGAGTGCGGAGCGAGCGTTGCTTGGCGGCATCGACTTGACTGAACAGCAGGGGGCGCCACGATGCGCCCGTGTCGACCCGCCCGACCTGATCTGGTCGGTTCGCTAGACGGTCGTTACCCACGTCAAGGGCGGAGGCGATGCTCTTCTGATCCGCTTCGACGCAACCTGAAACCTGAGAGTGTCGGGCGGGCTACCCGGCAACAGTCCGGCGGGGGAGTTGCCAGGCGACGACGATGGCGATGGCGACGACAACTGCGGAGACCATCCACACCCGGTCGAACAGGGGTGAGGACGCTAGGCCTGTCGCGGAACCGACGATCCCGATGACCAACGCTGGGCCGAGGACGGTGCCGACGGACCGGGCCGCGCCATTGGTCGCAGAAGCTAGGGCGAGGCGTGACGGTGGTGTGTCGGCGACCGCGGCGCTGGAGAGGTTGGTGAACGTGAATCCCACGCCGGACCCGAAGAACAGCGCCGCGGGGAACCACCTTGTCCAATACGTCGGCTCGTCGCCGATGCCGACGATCAGTAAGCCAAGGCCGATCAGCAGAAGACCAAGTCCGGGGATGATCATCGCGCGGGTGCCGATTCGATCGGCCAACCGGCCAGCGAAGGGTGCAACGAGCGCCGCGCTCAGCGGGCTGGGGGTGATGCCGAATCCGGCAGCTGTGGACGAGTAGCCCCACACCCGGATGAGGAACAGCACGTTGTTGAGGATCATTGCGGTGAACCCGATGTTGAAGAGCAGGGTCACCACGTTCCCGATGTTGAAGAATCGGGATTCGAACAGCTTGAGGTCGAGGACAGGATTTGGGTGGGTGCCTGAGCGAGCTACGAGCAGCCAGGCGAACGTCGGACCAGCGATCAGGGCCGCGAGGGTTCGCCAGTCGGTCCACCCCCACTCGCCGCTTTGGGCCAATCCGAGGGCGAAGAATCCAACGGCCGCGGCGCTGAAGATAATTCCGATTGGATCTGGAATGCCGGCGTCGTCGGAAGTTTCACTTTCGTCGAGCCAAATGCGACCGGCCACAAAGACGATGAAACACAGGGGAATGTTCAGCCAGAACACCCAACGCCAGCCGAGGGTGTCCACAACGAGGCCACCAAGAGCCGGTCCTCCGGCAGCGGCGACAGAGCCAACCGATCCCCAGATGCCGATGACGGCCGATCGTTTGCTGACAGGGAATACGGCCATCAGCAGAGCGAGCGATGTTGGTGTGACAAGCGCGGCGCCTGCCCCTTGGCCGACCCGAGCGAGGATGATGACCGGGGCACTCCACGCCACCGCACCCAACAAGGACGTGACCACATAGGTGACGATTCCGATGAGGAATAGGCGTTTCCGGCCGTAGGCGTCGGCGAGACGACCGGCCGCAATCAACAGCGCAGCGGTCATTGTGGTGTAGCCGGTGAGGACCCAGCCGATCGTGGCGGCCGACGAGTCGTTGAACTCAGCGGCGAGCGGGTCGAACGCCACGTTCATGACGCTCAGGCTGATCGACACGATGCCGAACGCGCCTGCCAGCACGGCCAGAGACAGCCAGGCGCGTCGATCGATCGATTCCGTCATGACTCCCCGGCCCATCAGACTGTCTAGGCGACGCTGTGGGGCACGATAGCTGCCCTCGGCGAGCCCCGGCGCGGCGTGTCAGGATGCGTTCATGATCGATCTATCCGGCAAAGTGTTCATCGTCACCAGCGGCAACGGTGGCATCGGCCTCGGGATGGCCGAGGGCATCGTTATGTCGGGCGGCTCTGTTGTGATCTGGGGTCGCAACGGTGACAAGAATACCGAAGCCGTCGCTCAGCTACAGGCGCTCGGCGGCCAGGCAACCGCTCACATTTGCGACGTCGCACACGAAGAGCAGGTCATCGAGACCATGGCCCGTTGCGTCGAAGACTTCGGACGCATCGACGGCCTGTTTGCGGTGCCGTCCACCTCTGCGATTCATGGAGCGGCCGGCAACGAGGCATACGGAACAGCCAAGACAGGACTCAATGGGCTCGTGCGGGCCCTCGCAGTGGGGCTCGCCCGCCACCAGATTCGGGTGAACTCGGTTCTGCCGGGCTGGACCATCACCGAGCTGGCTTCCGGCGGCTATGAAAGCGACATTTTCCGCAACGCCACGATCAAACGGACGCCGGTTCGCCGCTGGGCTGAGCCGAGCGAGTTCCGCGAGGTCGGGGCGTTCCTAGCCGACCCGTCGCAGACCTACCACACGGGTCAGGAAGTCTGCGTCGACGGCGGCTACACGGTCTACTAGCGGGCAATCAGCAGATGACATCGGAAAAGACATCCCAAAACACTGACATCCTCATCGTCGGATCCGGCAGCGCGGCCTTGTGCGCCGGCATAGCAGCGCTGGGCCATGGAGCCTCGGTGCTCATGATTGAGAAAGCCGACGAGGTGCTCGCTGGAGGCAACAGCAAGTACACGGCTGGAGCAATGCGTTTCGCTTACGACAATGCCGACGATCTTTTGCCGCTATTGAGCGACCCCGACGATCCCCGGCTGCCAATGACCGACTTCGGCTCGTACACCACAGCGAAGTTCGGGGCAGACCTGCTCGGGTTCAACAATGGGCGCGAGTTGTCGGCTGAGCAACAGGCCCTGGTGAACGAGTCCTTGCCGACGATGCAGTGGCTGGCATCGAACGGTGTGCGGTTTGATCCCATCTATTCTCGGCAGTCGTTCGAGAAGGATGGTCGCTACATCTTCTGGGGCGGATTGACCCTTGAGGCCGCTGGTGAGGGAGCTGGTCTTGTCGCTTCTGAGTTGGCGGTCTTCCTCAAGATGGGCGGCGAGATTCGATACGAAACAGCCGCAGTGGAGCTGGTGATGGACGGCGATCGTGTGGCGGGAGTGGTTGCCGAGTGCGAGGGCAATCGACAGGAACTGCTCGCCGGGGCAGTCGTGCTCGGATGTGGTGGATTCGAAGCCAACGACGAGATGCGGGTCGAGCAGCTCGGACCTGAGTGGGCTGCGGCGAAAGTTAGGGGAACACCGCACAACACGGGTATTGGTTTGACCCTCGCCTATGGCGCCGGTGCCGAGGCCCATGGCTTCTACCAGGGCTGCCACGCCACCCCGATGGACCAGCACATGCCCAACTACGGCAACCTCGACCTACCCCATCTCGAACGCAAGCACTATCGCAAGATCTGCTACTTCCTCGGAGTGATGCTGAACGCCAACGGCGAACGTTTCGTCGACGAGGGCAAGAACTTCCGCAACTACACTTACGCACAATTCGGCGCGGCGGTGCTGAAACAGCCAGGCCACTTTGCCTGGCAGCTGTTCGACAGCAAGGTGTTCGATCTTCTGTACAGCGAGTACCGCTTCCACGACGCTTCGTTCGTGGAGAGCGACACGCTCGAGGGTTTGGTTGCCCAGCTCGAAGGTGTGGACAAGGAGGCGGCCACAGCAACGCTGGCTGCCTACAACAACGCCGTCGACGACGCCGTGGCTTTCGATCCAACAGTGCTCGACGGCAAGGGCGCCCCTGGGTTGGCGCCACCGCGTAGCAACTGGGCCCAACGCCTCGACGCTGGGCCCTTCCGGGCGTATCCGGTCACCGGCGGCATCACCTTCACCTACGGCGGTCTACGCGTCAACGATTCCGGCGCGGTGATGAAAGCAGACGGGTCGGCAATCACGGGCCTGTACGCCTGCGGTGAGCTGGTCGGAGGAGTGTTTTTCGCCGGCTACCCAGGTGGCTCCGGACTTACCTCGGGTGCGGTGTTTGGTCGCCGAGCCGGAGAAGGTGCTGCTGCGGCCGTGGCGGTGCGAGGATGACCAAGTGCTGCTCTTCGATGATGTGACCCGATCCGTCTACTCGACGGATAACTCGATCTATCAGGTCACTCCGCAGTCGGTTGCGGTTCCTAGCACCGCCCAAGAAATCGCCAACCTCTTGAGGGTGAACGCTGCCTCCGATGATCCGTCGCCGATCGTTGCCCGGGGTGGGGGCACGGGGACCAACGGCCAGAGCCTCACCGATGGCATCACGATTGATGTGAAACGACGCTTGTGCAACGTTGTTTCTGTCGACGTTGAGGGACGCACAGCTGTTGTTGAGCCGGGCGTAGTCACCGCGGAGCTGAACGCGATGTTGGCTCCGAACGGCCTGTTTTGGGCGCCGCACACCTCCACCCTGAACCGCTGCACGGTCGGCGGCATGATTTCAACCGACGCCGCCGGCAAGGGCTCACTTGTCCATGGGCGAGCGCATCGTCACGTTCTGGCTCTAGATGTGCTGCTGGTTGATGGCGCCATGTGGCGTGCTGAACCAGTTTCGATTGCTGAGGCTGAACGTCGCGCAGACGGAAACGACTCAGGCGCGCGTCTCTGGAGAGCGCTGCTCGACCTGCCCATCGACGAAGACAGTGACTTCGACCTTCCGGAGCTGGCCCGCGGTTTCTCGGGTTACGGAATCGACCGCCTGCGGCACGACGGACTGATCGACCCGACTGCGCTACTCACCGGTGCAGAGGGGACGCTGGGGGTCATAGTTGCGGCCACGATTCGACTTACACCGTTGCCGAGCCATACCTCGCTCATTGTGGCGAGCTACCCGTCGTTCGATGACGCACTGGCGGATGCGGTCGAGCTCCGGGACACCAACCCGAGCGCGATTGAGACGTTCGACGAACGTACCCTCCAGCAAGGCCGCTCATCTCCCGCCTGGCCAGCCCTCGACGCAGTCGTTGGACAGCACACCGGCGCGGTTCTGCTCCTTGAGTACGAGGGCGATATCGAGGTCGATCTGGGACCGGTGCGCGACGCGTTGGCTGCCACTGGGCGCAGCAACGGGTCTGCTGAGCTGAAGACCGCCGCCGAACGAGCGGATGCGTGGAAGGTCCGGTCTGACGCTGTCGGGCTGCTCGCCAAGGTTGAGGTTGGGGCCCCGGACCGTTCGGCCCGACCCACAGCGATGGTTGAGGACTGTGCTGTACCCGTGGCCTCTATGTGCGCATTCATCGCCGATTTCCGCGCCGCCTTGGATTCGTTTGGCGTCGAATACGGAATGTTCGGCCACGCCGATGTTGGCTGCGTGCACGTCCGGCCAGCAATCGACACCGCCCACCCGGAAGACGAGGCGCTGGTAAAGGCGATCACCGACGAAGTTGTTGCCATCGTTGCCCGTCATGGCGGAGTGCTCTGGGGTGAACACGGGCGCGGTTTTCGGGGCGACTCCGTCGAGACTTTCCTCACTGCGGACACCATCTCGGTGATGCGGCAGGTGAAAACAGCCTTCGACCCGGCTGACCTACTGAACCCGGGCAAGCTCTATCGACCGGTTGCAATCGACGAACCGATCGTCGCCGTCGATGCACCGCCAATGCGCGGGCAAGCGAACCGAGCCGTTCCGGTCCGAATACGTCGTGAGTTCGACCACGCCTTCGCCTGTAACGGAAATGGCCTATGCCATCACTATGACGGGGCCGAGGTGATGTGCCCGTCCTACAAGGCGACCCGCGATCCGGCGTTGTCACCAAAGGGTCGGGCAGATCTCATCCGAGAGTGGCTGCGTCGCAGGTCGACCAACGATCCTGGTCTTGCTGACTTCGAGGACGGCGTCGCCTCCAACCTTCACGAGTGTCTCTCCTGTTCCGCGTGCACTGGCAGGTGCCCCGTCGAAGTGAACATCCCTGAGCTGAAGTCTCAGTTCCTAGAGAGCTACTACTCAACCCGCCGCCGCCCAATCGCCCACAACGTGTTGGCTCGGTTCGAACAACTGGCGGCGCTCATGAGTCGGGCCCCTCGCCTGGCCAAGCTCGGCGCCACACCGGCCGGCAGGTTGCTCGGCCTGGTCGATCTTCCAACTCCCAAGCGGCGGCTGGACGGAAACTTGCCAAGGTTTGTTCCCGATGGCCCATCGCGACCCGACATCGTGCTGCTCGCGGACGTGTTCACCTCGACGCTTGAACCAGCGACAGTGGAGAAGGCGGCAGACGTCCTGGCCAGCATTGGTTACTCGGTCGAACTGTCACCATTCGTGCCGTCGGGGAAGTTCGATCATGTCAAGGGTCGACGGGCGGCGTTCGTCAAGCAGGCGATGAAACAGGCCGAGCTTGTGGCATCGATCACCGCGGCTGGAGCGGTCGCCGTGGCGATCGAACCGGCGACCGCGCTGCTGCATCACGAGGAGTACCCGGCGTTCGTCGATGGCTATCCGTCAGCAGATGTCCGCCATCTCGTTGACATGATTAGTGCTCGTTCAGCTCGTCTGCGCCGTCGCGAGGAAGGACCAGTTGCGGTCCTCGGCCACTGCACCGAACGGGCAAATCGCCCTGCGGCGTTGAACGGGTGGCGTGAGGTCCTTGAGGCTGTCGGCTACGACGTCACTATTCCAGCGCTCGGATGCTGCGGCATGGCTGGCATTTTCGGCCACGAGGCAGACAATCAAGCCATGGCGCAGGACGTGTGGAATTTGTCGTGGGCCAAGGTCGTCGATCTTGGCGGCCCAATGTCGGCGACCGGTTACTCGTGTCGGTCCCAGAGCGAACGAATGGCTGGCGCCGAGATTCCACATCCCATCCACCTGCTCTGAAACGCATCGCCCGCCAAACATCAGGCGACGCCGTCGATTCCTTGATCAACTTCGGCGCGAGAGTTGGCTCGGCTGAAGTCGTCGAGTGGCGTCCATTCCTCTCACTACGGGTCTGTGCCGGGCGATGGCGGTTACGTAGCACGCGCTGCCGGCGCTGCGCGATCAGCCGGAGCTGTCCGAAGTGTGGGAACCGCGTGTTCGGACGTCTGCCTATGACCCTCGACTTATCGATCCGAGTCTGAAGTCCCGCTGTCTGCTGGGGATGGGTCTCACCGAGCGCCAGGGTGGGTCAGACGTTCGGGCCAACTCCTCCACCGCCGTTCCGGTGGATGGCGGCGGACCTGCTGGCGAGTAGCGATTGACCGGTCACAAGTGGTGTACGTCGGTACCGATGTGCGACGCCTTCCTCGTACTCGCTCAGGCTCCTGCCGGGTTGTCGTTTTTCCTGGTGCCTCGGATTCTTCCGGACGGGTCACGCAACTCGCTGCAGTTGATGCGTCTGAAGAACAAGCTTGGCAACCGATCGAACGCGTCGAGCGAACTCGAATACACCAACGCTGCCGGTTGGCTCGTCGGCGAGGAAGGCCGGGGCGTCAACGTCATCATCAAGATGGTGGGCAGTACCCGAATCGACTGCGCGAACTGGTCGGTCTCCCTCATGGGACAGGCGGTGTCCCAGGCAGCGTGGCGCGTGTCGCAGCGATCTGCTTTCGGCGACTTGCTGATCGAGAAACCCCTCATGCAGAACGTGCTGGCCGACCTCGAACTCGAGACAGAGATCGGCACCCTGGCGATGATGCGTATGTCCGGCGCTTACGAACGTGCGGCTATCGACGAGCACGAAGCTGGCGTGTCCCGCATGGCGGCGGCGGTGGGCAAATACTGGCTCACGAAGCAGTCGACACCGGTGGTGCGCGAAGCCCTGGAGCTCGTTGCCTGTCGGGGCGCTTCTCTAGCGCTGCGACATGACCCTGTCATCGCCGACGCGTACATTCGCTCACGCATCGACGGCGACTGGGGTTCGGAGTTCGGAACCCTCAGCCGCCACGCCGACGTAGCCACTATCGCCCGACGGGCAGTGCCCGCCGTCTAATTGGGGAACCGGTTCAGCCGTACTTCTCTTGGCGCTGCTGCAGCGCCCCGTGCATGCCGGTCTCCCGCACGGCCCGGAAGAAGTCCACATAGCTGGGGCTCTGGTGGAAGAACGTGTCGAGGTCGGCCGTCGAATAACACGACGCGAGCAAGCCCATGTTCTCGAACCATCGATTGGTGGCGAGCTTCGACATGCGGAGCCCAACCGCGGCGGTGCGAGCCACATCGGTGGCCATAGCCCATGCGGCGTCCTCGAGTTCGGCGGCGGGCACAGCCTGGTTGACCAGGCCGAGGCGCTCAGCTTCGGTGCCGTCGATCAGCTTGGCTGTGAACAACAGCTCCTTGGTCTTGCGCATGCCGATGAGCATGGGCCAGAACGACAGGGTCACTGGAATACCAAGGTCACGGCCCGCCGGGTGGCCGAAACGGGCGTTGTCGGCAGCGACCACGATGTCGGCGATGCCGAGGAGCTCTCCGGCTCCAGCGAGGCAGACTCCCTGCACCTTGGCGACGATGGGCTTCGGGAACTTCCAAAGCCGCAACCAACGCTCGAGAATCTCAGTGACGTCTTCACGATCGATCACCGCGTCGACCGGCCCATCGAAGTCGGCGCCGTATTGGCTGAGGATCCAGTCGTCGGGTGCTAGGTCGTAGCCGGCGCAGAAGGAGCGGCCCGCTCCCTGCAACAGCACGACCGAACAACCCTCGTCCTTCTTGGCTCGGGTGAAAGTGGCCTCGAGCTCGTCGAGCAGCGACGCACTCATGGCGTTCAGCTTCTCGGGCCGGTTCAGGGTGATCACGCCGATGTTGTCGCGTAGTTCGTAGGTGACTGCGGGTTCGGTGGACCTTGCGGGTTCGTTAGACAAGTGGGCTCCAGCGGGCAGACGAGTGTCGACAAGTCTGGCGCGTCGTGCAGATCGGCGCTCGGCTACCTTTCTGAAATGGCAGCAGAGATCTGGACCATTGGAATCCCCGACCCGCTGCGTGGCGGCGAGGTGGCCAAACGGCTGGAAGACGAGGGCTACGACGGGATTGTTGTCGTCGACTCTCAGTGCCTTGCACCCGACTCATTCGTCGGCCTCACCGTGATGGCCCAGGCCACTACGACCCTCGGTATCGGAACCGGGGTCGCCAATCCCGTCACTCGTCACCCAGCGGCGCTCGCCGCGGCTGCCGCTGCCGTCAACGTGGTTTCGGCCAACGGTGACAGCGGCGGACGAATGGTGCTCGGCATCGGCCGAGGCGATTCCGCCCTCTTTCACATCGGCCAGGAGCCGGCACCGCTGCGAGAGTTCAAACCGTTCCTCGCCGATCTATGTAAATACGTGCGCGGCGAAATTGTTGATCAGGACGGCACCCCGAGCAGTCTTCGCTGGTTCAAGAACTGGCCCCAGAAACATCATGTGCCAGTTGACGTGGCCTGCACCGGACCGAAGATCATCCAATACGCAGCGACGGTCGCCGACCGCATCACTTTCGCTGTCGGCGTCAATCCCGATCGGATCCGGTGGGGGATCGACCTCGCCCGGCAGGCTCGTACGGACGCTGGGCTCAACCCAGATGACCTGCGTTTCGGTGCCTACGTGCAATGCGCAGCCCATCCCGACACCGACAAGGCGGTTGCGCTCGTGCGCGGTACCGCTGGAACCTTTGCCCACTTCTCCGGTATGGAAGGCAGCACCGGCGAGGGTCAGACCGCCGAGGACCGGGCCCAGTTCGAATCGGTGCATGAGAACTACGAACGTAAGAAGCACACCATGGCCACGGCCCGCCACGCTCAGGCCCTCGACGACGATTTTATTCGTCGATTCGCCGCCGTGGGGCCAGCCGACGAGGTAATCGCTCGCCTCCAGTCGGTCGTTGACGAGGGCGTCGACCGTTTGGTGTTTACCTTCCCCTCGCGCGACACGAACGTCGACGATCAGAAGATCGCCAAAACTCTGTTCGCAGACGAGGTCATGCCAGCGCTTCACGCCTGATTCGTGAACTAGTTTCGCCGTTCATGAGCGAGCCTGACGAACAATCCACCGATCTCTGCACCTACGCCGTTGCCGATGGGGTAGCGACCCTGTCGTTCAACCGACCCGACAACATGAACGGGATGATCGGTGACATGGAGGTCGCTTACTTCCAGCGCCTCCGCCAGGCGGACGCCGACCCCGATGTTCGGGTGATCGTGCTCACGGGCACGGGTCGCGGCTTCTGCCCTGGCGCCGACTTGGCGCATAAGGCAGGTGAAGGCCAGGAACCGCTGCCAAACCAGTCGATTCCCACCACCACCCCGCTGGAAATCCGCAAGCCGATGATCGCCGCGATCAACGGGGCCTGCGCCGGCGTCGGGTTGGCCTACGCACTCCAGTGCGATATCCGGATCGCCGCTGCCGGAGTGAAGTTCACCTCCGCATTTGCCCAGCGTGGCCTCATCGGCGAATACGGCATGCCCTGGCTCATCAACGAGGTCGCTGGTCGAGCCGTTGCCATGGACGTGATGTTGTCCGCCAGAATCTTCCTCGCCGAGGAGGCGAAGGAGATGGGTCTCGTACACCAGGTCGTCGAACGCGATGTGTTCGACGAGGCTGTTGCCGATTACGCCGCTGGTTTGGCGGCCAACTCGAGCCCGGCATCGATGGCGACCATCAAACACCAGATCAACACTCAGCCATCGATGACCGGCCACGAAGCTATGGCCGACTCTGACGTGCTGATGCGCCAATCGCTCACCGGCCCTGACGTTGGCGAAGGCATCAACAGCTTCCTCGAACGCCGCCAGGTTGTGTTCCCGCCCCTTGGTGAAGGCACCACCTACCGATGGATGGACTGACCCGGCGGCGCCGAGG
>JBLHLM010000027.1:0-22852 GCA_047618365.1 Candidatus Poriferisodalaceae bacterium
CGTCGCCGATCAGTTTCACTAGGTGCCCGGAGTGGTCTCGAACTGCTTCGGTGGCCCTTGCCTCGAAATCGGTGATCAGCCGACTCACACCGTCGAGGTCGAGTGCCAGGCTCATCGGCGTGAACCCAACCAGATCAACGAATCCGACGGCCATTGTCACCGCAGATAGTGCGCCGCTCAGCGCTCGTTCGCGTCCTAGGTCGCCGCGTCCGGCGGCCTCTTCGATGCTGCGCAACAGGAACGCCTTGGCGGCAAGCATCAGTTGGTCTATCAGCCCGGCGGCAAGAGCGTTGGATTTGGCGAATTCGAGACGGGAACCGCCGACAGCGTCTATCTCGACGCCAACGTCGATCCCGAAGAGCGACGCCGATGCTTCTGCAACTTGCCCCATCGCCCTGGCCAACACGCGCGAGAAGTGGACCAGCTCGTCGTCGCTGAACAATGCCTCGCCAACAGCGAACCCAGCGAATGCCTCGGCATCAAGTTCGGTGAACTCATCGTCGGGGCGGTAACCGACGGCCTTGCAGATCCGGTCGAAGCTCTCGTCATCAAGGCCCGCCCTGAGCCGAACGTCGTCCCGGCTGAGCCTGGGTCCCGGACGAAGCATTCGCTGATTCACGCTGAACGAAATGTCGTCGAGATCCTTGCCCCCACCAGTGTGGTCGCTGGGGTCAACGCCAATACCGGCGTAGAACTCGATCAGAGAGCGGATCTCGGCCGCGTTCTCATGTTCAGCGTCGAACAGACCTGCCTCTGTCCAACGACGAAGGACCTCGGCGAACTCGTCATCTGCTTCGGACACGGCCTGGCCTGCCCGTCCCACGTTCGCACACACGACAGATCGTGACCAACGGCCCTAGTCGAAGCAGAGCCGATCCCATACGGTGCGGCCCAGGACGAGCAGGAGGTGTCATGACGCTCCTCGACAACTATTCCTTGGCAGACCGTTACGGACGCGAGGAGGGGCGGGTCTTCCTCACCGGAATCCAAGCCCTAGCTCGAGTCCCAATCGACCAGCTCAGGGCCGACCGAGCCGCCGGGCTGAGAACCTCAGCGTTCGTGTCCGGCTACCCAGGGTCGCCACTCGGCGGGTTCGATCAGGAGATGGCACGGGCGGCGCGCGACGTCGGGACCTACGAAGACGGCGGTCTCGACATCATCTGCCAACCCGCCGTAAACGAAGAGCTGGGGGCCACGGCGGTGATGGGCAGTCAGTTGGCGGCCGAACAACCAGACTTCACTCGCGACGGCGTCCTCGGCATTTGGTACGGCAAGGCTCCAGGCCTCGATCGGGCTGGCGACGCCCTTCGCCACGCGGTGTTTGCTGGCACGAGTCGGCACGGGGGTGCGGTCGCTCTCGTCGGAGACGACCCGGCAGCGAAGAGTTCCACTCTTCCGTCGTCGTCTGACGCGACGTTGTACGACCTCCACATCCCGGTCCTGTATCCGGGCGACGTGCAGGAAGTCATCGACCTTGGTCGCCACGCCGTTGCCCTCAGTCGTATGACCGGCGTCTGGACGTCGCTCAAGATCGTGGCCCCGGTTGCTGACGGCAACGGCACGGTCGACATCACCACCAGCCGGGTCGGCATCGTCGTACCCGATCTCTCCATTCCAGGCTCCGCCGACGGAGCCCCGTACGTCCACCACCCGGACGGCGTTCTGCTCACCCCGCACACCCTTGAACTTGAGAGGGAGTTTCGCGAGATTCGCTCAGTGCTGGTGCAGCGGTACGCCTCTGCCAACCGGCTGAACCACGCGACCATCGACCCCGAGGACGCCTGGATCGGGTTGATCGCGAGTGGCTACACCTACCACGAGCTACTCGAATCACTTCGAAGGTTGGGTTTGGAGGACGACGACGCCATCGCCGCCGCCGGCATCCGTGTGCTGAAGATGCAGATGCCGTTATCGATCGATCCGTCCAACATCCGAAGACTCGCTCGGGGACTGCGAGAGATCATTGTGGTCGAGGAAAAGAACCCGACCCTCGAATGGTTGGTAAAGAACGCTCTCTATGGCAACGCCCACCAACCAACGGTTGTCGGCAAGACCCACGAGGACGGTCGCACGCTGATGCGGAGCTACGGCATCCTCGACGCGGACGCCATGCTCGAGGGCCTCCGAGAACGCCTGAGTCCGACCATTGGCGACCGCCTCCGCCCGCCCGAACCAGCTCCACGAGAGCGGGTCCTCATCCCACTCGCGGTCGAGCGCAAGCCCTTTTTCTGCTCCGGCTGTCCCCACAACCTCAGTACCCAAGTGCCAGACGGTGCGCTCGTCGGCGCCGGGATCGGCTGCCACGGCATGGTGCTGCTGATGGACGAAGACCGGGTCGGCACGACCGCCGGCTTGGCAGCCATGGGTGGCGAAGGAGCGCAGTGGATTGGGATGTCGCCGTTCGTTGAACGAAATCACTTCAGTCAGAACCTCGGCGACGGCACGTACTTCCACTCCGGCCAGTTGGCGATACAGGCGTCGATCGCAGCTGGGGTCAATGTGACGTACAAGTTGCTACACAACGGCACGGTTGCCATGACCGGCGGCCAAGACGCAGTCGGTCGGGTCGGCGTCCCGGGCATTGCGACAATCCTGTTGGCTCAAGGTGCGGCCGACGTGTTGATCACCACCGATGACGTCAGTGCCTATTCCGACGTTGACCTCCCCCGCGGGCCGAACGGCAAAGTCCACGTCTGGGATCGGTCACGCATCATCGAAGCACAAGAGCGTTTGAGTACGATTCCAGGCACCACGATTCTGATCCACGATCAAGCGTGTGCCGCTCAGGTCCGACGCGAACGCAAACGCGGCCGGGCGGTGACTCCGTCGACCCGAGTAGTGATCAACCCAAGAATCTGCGAGGGCTGCGGAGACTGCGGTGTTGTCAGCAACTGCCTGTCGGTACAACCCGTGGACACACCGCTCGGTACAAAAACGACGATCGACCAGGCCACATGCAACCACGATCGCTCCTGCCTCGAAGGTGATTGCCCGAGTTTCATGCTCGTCGAGGTCGCCGAAGAATCCGCCGCTCGGTCGGTTCCAACGACCCGCGGCGAACTGGTGCCCTCCGTACTCCGCGTTGATCGCGATTCAATCGACATTCGGATGATCGGTATCGGTGGAACTGGGGTCGTCACCGCAGCTCAAATCGTGGCGACCGCGGCGATGCTCGACGGCTACGACGTGCGCGGCCTTGATCAGACCGGTCTTTCCCAGAAGGCTGGGCCGGTGGTTGGAGATCTCCGCCTGCGGCGCGGATTAGCGGCGAGATCCAATCTGATCGGCGCTGCCGGTGCAGACGTGATCATCGCCTTTGATCTACTCGGCGCTGCGGGGCCAGCAGCACTCCAGGTGGCTCGGTCCGGGCACACCATCGTTGTTGGGTCCACGACCGAAACCCCGACTGGTTCGATGATCGGCCATCCCGACCTCGACTATCCCGATCTGACGGTCCTGCGGGCTCGAGTTGACGAGGTCTCCCAGCCGGCCACGAACGTTTTCGTCGATGCTCACGCCGAAGTGACCGCTCTCCTGGGCGACACGACTAACGCCAACGTGTTCATGCTCGGTGTAGCCGTGCAGGCAGGGGTCCTGCCCATCGACCCGGACCGCCTGGTCGAGGCAATCGAGTTAAACGGAGTCGCCGTCGAGGCGAACCGTGCTGCGTTCGAGCACGGCAGACAGTGGACGTCGAACGGGACTTCTTTGCCCGGTGCGCCGGGTGCCGATGACATGACCCAGATCTCTACACCGGAACTACCAACCCTGCTGCGAAGTCAGATTCAGGGTCTCAATCTGGCCACCGAGTCCGGCTCGCTCGTGGAGCTACTGGCTGCGGATCTCATCGGCTACCAGAACGTCGCACTTGCTTCCTCGTTCATCAAACAGGTCACCACAGCTCACCTGGCCGCACAGGCTGCCCGCACCGCTGAATGTGAACAGTTCACAGTCGCGGTGGCCCGCGGTCTTCACAAGGTGATGGCGTATAAAGACGAGTACGAGGTGGCTCGCTTGCTCATCGGTCCCGACGCGACCGTGGCAGCAGCAACGATCGGGGGACAACACCCGAAGGTCACTTGGAAACTTCACCCTCCAATGCTCAAGGCCTTGGGCATGAACTCGAAGATCAACATCAACGCCAGGTGGGGCCGACCTGTGATGGCATCGCTGGCGCGCGGCAAACGTCTTCGCGGTACCCGCTTCGATCCGTTCGGCCGAGCAGAGGTACGCAAGGTAGAACGTGCGCTCCTGGAGGAATACGCAGCCGCAGTCAGAACTCTTGCTGCCCACCTCACCGACGACAACTTCGATGCCTCGGTTCGTTTGGCCCAACTGCCGATGGCCGTGACTGGCTACGAGGATTTGAAACTCGAGCGAGCAGCGCTGTGTCGAGCAGAGCTCGCCGCGCTCCTGGACGACACCAACTAGTGGTGTTCGCCGGACTCCTGCCCCTGGTGATTCTCGGTCTCATCGTGTGAGGCGTTTCTAGAGCAGTCACATCCAACGCCGCCAACACCCCCGACGGCGAAACCGTCGATCGGGCAACGTTGGTGAGGAGATGGGTGCTTCATCGTGCCCTGTTCACCGCCCTCATGGTGACCGCGAGCGGCGCCACAGAACTGCTGTCCACACTTGGAGGCCAGGACAGTCGGGATCGCGAGGCAACACTGGCGAGCTCGATTTCGATGATCGTCATCGGGCTACCGACGTTCATTCTCCTCTGGCGCGCGACGTCGAAGTTTTTGAGACCCGACCCTTCCGAGGGCCGAGCCCCTTCATGGAAAGCTCACCTCGATCTCACGCTGGCGGTATCGCTCATCGCGTCCGTCGTTGGTTGGGTGAACCTCTTGAACGCCTTTCTTGGCGGGGGCGAATGGAGCGCCGGCTTGCTGGCGGCACCCATCATCTGGTCGATCGTGTGAGCAATCCATTGGTTCCGAATCCGCCGCCGCCATCGCGGATTGGCCGATCTGTCCCTCGCGTTCGGTAGTTCGGTGGGTATCTTCACCGGCGCTGGAGGCCTCATCGGGGTCCTCTACAGCGACATGACCATCGTCGGAGGCGTCACGTGGCGGTGGTTCTGGCACGACTACCGCCACCAGCAGCGAACTGGCCTCTGGCACACCTATGTGCTGCTCGTCGCGACGCTGCCAGCGTTCGCGGCAATGATCGGGGGAGTCGCAGCGCTGATTCACCAAACCGGTGTTTGGTTGGTCGGCACACCTAACGAATCGGGAGCTGCCGATCACTTCGACTTCATCCCCATAGCGGTGGCCTGGTCATTCGTTGGTTTGGTCGTCTGGTGGCTGCACCAACGGCTCTACCGCAACTCGACCGGGCCGTCGTCGACGAGCCGCCGCTACGTTCACCGTGCTGAGCATTCCTGTCTTTCGTGACCATTGGGCGGCATCGGAAGCGGCCGTCGGGGGCGCTCGTCGTGACGAATTGGCGTCCCCCACACGCCGGGGCTCACACTTCGTGCTGCTGAGTGGCGCCGGCTTGGCAGTCGCTGTTTCGCTGATTGCCGGCCTCACCGGACTGTTGGACCAGTTGCTCAATGACGCACTCGACGGAAAGGCGTGGGCCGATCAGTCACCTGCCATCGGTGTCGCCATCACTTCAGCGGGTCTAGGACTCTGGCGGCTACGCCAGATGGCGGCCGACCGGGTCGAACTCTGCGGGTTGATTCCGCCCCCCGCCATGGACGATACGGCTCGGCCGGCTACCCCGGCATAGGGCAAGACTGCCGTCATGGAACAACAAACAATCCACGACGGCACTCTCGACAGCTACTACCTCGCGTGGGCCAACCGCGACCACGACCTGTACCGGACCCTCTGGACCGAGGACGCAACCATCGCCGATCCGCCCACCGACGGCGTCACCCCACCTACTGGCGTCGACGAAATCCTGGCGGGCATGGAAGAGGTATGGGCACGTGCTCAGTCGATCACCTACACCCGCCATACGACCTGGCATTGCGGCAGTGTGCTCGCGTGTCACCTCACCGTCACCATGCTCTCGAACGGCGCAGAATTGACAGTGCCCTTGATTCACGTGTTCCGGCTACAGGGTGATCGAATCGCCCGGCTCGAGGCGTTTCTCGATCTCGATTTGGCTGAGGTCGTCAGTGGTAACCGACCAGATTGGTTACCAGCCTAGACAGCTCTACCTAGACAGCTTCTTCCTACACAGTTGGAAGCGGGAAGTCGACCAGCGGGTCGCGGTCGTACTGATCGACCAGATCCACTTCCCAGGTCAGGTAACCCTGCATCGCGTCTTTGGCCACCTTGTCGTCGCCCGGGTCATACGGCAACGCCCAAACATCGTCGACTGGTTCGTCTGTATCGAGACCTGTCTCCACTGGGAGCCCAGCACCACGCCAGGCCGCAGTTCCGCCTCTGAGCACCGCTACATCGGCACCGGGCCACGCTGCGGCGGCCTCAGCGTGAGCAAGCGCCCCGAGCAAACCCTCGGGCGATGTAATAACGACTCGATCTGGGTCGAGGTTCCGGCCAGCGCAATCAGCGAGCCGGCCCCTCACCGCCCATACAGAACCCGGAATATGTGCTCGACGATGATCTGTGCTCGACGCCACATCGATGATGAGAGCATCGCCGACACCGCCAACATCGACCATCGCGACTGAAGGGATGTCAACAAGATCTTCACTACGCTCGGGCCCGTGGGCAAGAGTGCCCCCGGACAAGCCGTCGGACAGTACCGCGACCTCCCAGCCCATTTGCAGCAGCCAAGAAGCACTCGTTGAGGCGCGCGTGCCATCGTCATCGACGACGATGACCCGGCTGTTGCGGGTCGCCATGTACTCATCGGTTGCCTGAACCAGCTGGCCACCGGGCGCCGAAACTGAACCCAGCAGATGGGCCGCTTCGTACTCGTCTGGAGTCCGAACATCGAGGAGATACGTGGTGCGCCTGGCATCAGCCAGCCACTGTTCTGCCTCTTCGCGACCAATCGTGGCTACTCCAAAACGTGCCCGTACATCTGCGGCCGCAGCCGCCGCGATCTCGCGACCTTCAGCCGTTGGAAGTGGAGCGACTTCACGGGCGTCATGGTCAAGCTGCAGCCCCGCCAGTTCCCAACCCATGGTGCCGTTCTCGAGCGCTACGACCTCGTTCGTCAGTCCAGCGTTTCGCAACGACTGGGCACCGAGAATGCTGCGAGTTCGTCCAGCACAATTCACAACAACGGTTGTGTCCTCGTCGATCAGATCAAACACCCGACTGACAAGTTCGCCACCGGGACAGGAGCGTCCGGTGGGGATACTCATGCGGCGGTACTCGCGGTGCGTTCGGGAGTCGAGGATCACCATCTTGCGGCCCTCATCGATCCAGCTACGGAGCTCAGCGGGCTTTACGTGCGGGGTGCCGTAGTGATGTTCAACCAGCTCGCCAAACAGCTTCGACGGCACATTCACCCCGGAATACAGCTCGTGCCCAGCAGCCGCCCACGCGTCGTTGCCGCCATCGAGCACAGCAACGTCAGTCCAGCCAAGAGTGGTCAGAGACCGAGCAACGTCGTCGGCCTCTCCCCCACCTGTGTCGACAACGACGATACGGGTATCGCGTCGTGGTATCAGCCGGGGCGAACGCAGCTCGACCCGAGAACGGGGAACGTTCACGGCGAACAGAAGATGCGAATCGCTGTATGCGCCCTGCTCGCGGGCGTCGATCAAGGCCATCTCAGATCCGTCACCAAGCGCGCTGACTAGGTCATCGACGGAAATTCGGGTAGCGAAAATGCTCAACGACGTCCTTCGCGAATGTCAGAAACCGCGTTGAAGACTTTCCATTCCTCGGTCGATTTGTTCCAGTAGTTACGGGAGTGGAGTTCTTCGAGCGCCAATCCGTAGCAGTGGAAGTTGAGTGCCCCGCCATCGATGTGGATGGAATGCACGTCATCGGGCAAGAACGCGATGCCAGTGCCCTCTTCGACTACGAACTCAGATTCAGGTTCTGGCGCTCCGCCCTTCGCCACGCCTGAGTACCGGACGTTGCGTTCCTGACCTTCGATACCGACGATGACGGCCCACGTCGTGTGGTCATGAGGCGGCGCAGCTGACTTGTCGGCGACCGAACTCACGTACAAGGCGAAACGATCGTCGTCATCCTGAGCGATGCGATACATCGCGCTCTTCTTGTCCTCGTCGAGACCTGGAGCCGGAAAGGCCTTGCCGGAGAACTCGCTGCGATGCGCGGCGAGTTCAAGGAGACGGTCGCGAATCGATTCGACAGCGTTGCGATCGACGCCCGCAGCATCGATTGCCCTGATGTCGTCCATCGCCTCGGCAACGAGGGTGGTGGCCTTTTCGCTGAGTGGCAATTACCTGCCCTTCCACTGTGGTGGCCGCTTCTCGGAGAAGGCCCGCGGGCCTTCGATGTAATCGTCACTCTTCGCCATGGCCTTAACAGCCTCGTACTGGCCCTCATGTGCGGCCCGAACGCCGGCTTCGTTAAGACCCTGCATAGCGGCCTGCTTCGTTGCCCGAATCGACATGGGCGAGCATTCCAGAATCATCGCTGCCCAGCGCTTGGCCTCATTGAGAGCTTCGCCCGCAGGCACCACTTCGGTGACGAAGCCGAGTTCTTTACCTTCGGCCGCAGGAACATGACGCCCAGTGAGCATCATGCCCATGGCCTGCTTCAGACCGATCTGACGGGGCAGGCGATGTACGCCCGCTGCCAATGCAGCGAGGCCGACCTTGGGCTCGGGCAACGCCAACTTGGCGTTCTCGCTGGCGATGATGATGTCGCATGCCAGTGCGATCTCGAAACCGCCGCCCATCGCCACACCGTTCACTGCTGCGATAACGGGCTTGTCGAGGTCCCAACGGGCCGTAAGTCCCCCGAACCCGCTGGCAGGAGCGGCCGAGCGGTCGCCGCCCTCGGCTTGGTACCGAAGATCGTTTCCAGCGCAAAACGCCCGATCTCCAGCGCCCGTGACGATCGCAACCCAAAGGTCAGGATCGTTCTGAAACTCGTCGAAAACGTCCGACATTTCAGCGTTCCCAGGCGGGTGCAACGCGTTCATCCGCTCAGGCCGGTTAATGGTGACGATGAACACGTTCCCGTCACGTTCAGTACTACAAAATTCCCCCATGCCTGAACGGTACTCGCGCCCGGCTGGCAGGGCTCGTTGGCCCAGCTCTCACACTCTGGAGAGCGCCTCCCCGATTTCGGTGACTCGGGCCTGCATCTCGCCAGACGGAGCAACCCGAAAGCCGGCGTGGCCGTAGTAGTCAGCCAAACGTTGCCCATCGAGCAGACCGGCCGGATCGACCACTACCAAGTCCTCGCCCGGAAGATGATTGATGAGATGTGTCAGTAGATCACGGCCCACTCCACGGCCTCGATGACCGTGGGCAACAACATGCTCCCAGAGCTCAACTCGATCTGTGCCCGACTGGGTGGCCACTAAGTAGCCAACGAGTTCACCCTCATCGTGAGCCGACAACACCTCGGCATGATCGCCGAGCGAGTCAAGCACGCTGTCCATCCCGGGGAATGCCTCGTCGTAGAGAACGTGGATTTGAGCGTGTTCACTCTGGCTCAGCGGCCCAACGGTCCAGGTGATCGGTTGATGTTGCACAGCTCCTCCTTCGAAACGTGTACCCAATTCTACTAAACGATCGTTAGACATGCACGGCGGACGTCCGCTGCATCACCAGGATGGCCACCCACGCTCCGATCGCTCCCCCTGCTGTGCTGAGCATCAGATCCGAGATCGTGTCGACGTACGTCAGGTTCAGCCCAGTCGTGCCCGTCTCCTGCACGACGTACTCCATGAACTCCCACAGCACGATCGCCACTCCACCGAATCCAGTACCGAGAGCGGCCAAGTTCCAACGTGCCAGCCCGAGCCCGCCCATCAACACCACCACAGCAGCCACCAGGAAAGCCCAATTAAAAAAGTGGAGGGCGTCATCGAAATTAGTCACGTTGTCGAAGAAGCCAAAGAGGTTGCCAGCCAGGTCAAGCATGAACGGGGTGACCAGCAACCCATTGGACAGGTACGGGAAGATCGAACGTCGTCCACGGAGGTGCCACACCGAGGGCGCGATCAACGCAGAGATTGGATACGTCACGGCACGAGCAGGCCAGCCCTTGCCGTCCAAACGATCCATTGGCACCACCAGGCCGACGATCAGACAAGCAGCAAGCGCACCGATCATCGCCCACATGAACGTCCGGTGACCCTTGGGCGTGTTGCTGCTCATTTCAACCATCGTGCCACCAGTCGACCCCCACCCCCGAGACCTGACCAGGCGCCAAAACGAAGAGAGCCCCGAGCGACAAGCGCTCGGGGCTCTCAGATGTGGGCCGAGGAGGATTCGAACCTCCGTAGGCTCTCGCCGACGGGTTTACAGCCCGTTCCCATTGGCCGCTCGGGCACCGACCCAACGGAGTGAACAATAGCGACTCACGGCGCCGTTTCCGAAATCAGATGTCAACGAACTTCCCTACCGGCAGTAGCGTTCGGGACGGCTCACCGAAGGGAACTCTGATGGCTTCATTTGATGTGGTGTCCGAACTCGACATGCAAGAGGTCCGTAACGCTGTGGACCAGGCAGCGCGCGAGATCGGCAATCGATTCGATTTCAAGGGCACGGGCTCATCGATCGAGCTCGGCGACGACGAACTCACCATGCGTTCAGTCAGCGAAGATCGCCTCATTGCCCTCCGTCAGGTCGTCGAAGAGAAGTTCGTTCGCCGTCAGGTCAGCCTAAAAAGCCTCGAATTCGGCGGCGTCGAAGAAGCAGCCGGGGCGACCGTGCGCCAGGTCGCCAAACTGCAGGCCGGGATCTCGTCCGACAAAGCCAAAGAGATCAACAAGTTCATCAAGGCCCTCGGTATCAAGGGCATCCAGTCCCAGACTCAGGGCGAGCAGCTGCGGGTGAACGGCAAGAAGCGTGACCAGCTTCAGGAAACCATCGCCGCTCTCAAAGACAACGACTTCGACATCCCCCTGCAGTTCAACAACTTCCGAGACTGACGTTGGTCGCTCGCTGGGCGAGCTCCTCACTTACCGACTTGTTCGCTGGCGCTCACAACCCGCACACCAACTCAGCCTCGCGACTCGCTCCCAGCGTCCATCAGTGGGGGTGGTAGCCCGACTCTAGGTACAGGGTCGGGAGTCCTTCGTTGCGATACATCCGGACGTTGCGCATGTCGTCGTCGATGGCCAGCATCACGTCGTAGCCAATCTTCTGTAGCTCGAGCAGCTCGTAGCGCTTGAAGCCTGGAGACGGTTGGTAGTCACCCGGCGGTCGCATGATGAGGAGGTCCCAGCGAATGTGGAACTTTTTCAGCCACTCGACCGTGATCTTCTGAATCCAGGTTGGGCGCGAGGTAAGCAACACCACGGCAACGTCGGGATCGAGCAACCCGAGCATTACCGCTGTTTCGACAAATACATCGTCGCCGTCAGCGTCGGAGAAAAACGCATCCCAGTTCCGCCACGGCGAATCAAGATGGTGCTGTCGATGGGCGGCATTTGCGAGGACACCATCGATGTCGACCACCGCACAGGTGCTCGGCTCGACTTCAGCCCCACGCCACCGCCAATGGTGCGGAATTTTCAGGGCGATCAGTCCTCTTGTGGTGTTTCTTCGGCCCGGCGGCGGATCTCATCCACAACCGACGCATCAGCCAGGGTGGTCGTATCGCCAAGCTTGCGACCCTCGGCAACGTCGCGTAAGAGGCGACGCATGATCTTGCCACTACGAGTCTTCGGCAGATCAGGGACCAGAACAACCGCCTTCGGTCGGGCGATAGCACCAAGTTTGCTGGCGACATGCTGGCGGATCTCCTCGCCGAGCTCGGGCGACGCTTCATGGGTCCCACGCAGAATCACGTAGCCGACAATGGCCTGCCCGGTGGTTTCGTCATTGGCGCCCACGACGGCCGCCTCAGCAACAGCTGGGTGGTCAACGAGTGCTGACTCGACCTCGGCGGTCGAGATGCGGTGCCCTGAAACGTTCATGACGTCATCGACCCGGCCAAGCAGCCACAGGTAACCGTCCTCGTCGAGTTTTGCCCCGTCACCTGCGAAGTACTTGCCTTCGTACGTGCTCCAGTACGTCTCCATGTAGCGCTCTGGATCTCCCCAGATGCCACGCAACATTGCCGGCCATGGCTCAGTAATGGTGAGGTAGCCGCCGCCACGCTCGACCTTGTTGCCGTCATCATCGACGACTTCCATGACCACCCCAGGAATCGGCCCGACGGCCGAGCCAGGTTTAGTAGTGGTGACGCCTGGCATCGGGGTGATCATGTGACCACCAGTCTCGGTCTGCCACCAGGTGTCAACAATCGGGCAGCGCTCGCCGCCGATGTGTTCGTGGTACCACATCCATGCCTCAGGGTTAATAGGCTCGCCCACCGTGCCGAGGACCCGCAGCTTGGAAAGATCGTGGCGTTCGACCTCTTGTGCGCCCCACTTCATGAATGTGCGGATGGCAGTGGGCGCCGTGTAGAGCTGGGTGACGCCATAACGTTCAGCGATGTCCCACAGTCGGTCTTTAGGCCAATCGGCCCGATCGCCTTCGCGGAACTGAGGGCGAGGAGTGTCCGGGGTCCCCTCGTACATCACGGATGTGGCGCCGTTCGTGAGAGGTCCGTAAACGATGTAGCTGTGCCCCGTTACCCAGCCGATGTCGGCCGCGCACCAATACACGTCGTCATCGGGTTTCAGGTCGAAGATGTACTTGTGGGTGAACGCCACCTGGGTGAGGTAGCCACCCGTGGTGTGCATAATGCCCTTGGGTTTCGCCGTGGTACCCGAGGTGTACAGCAGGTAAAGGAGATCCTCGGAGTCCATGTGTTCGGGTGGGCAGTCGGTTGACGCGCTCGCCATGAGCTCGTGATACCAGTGATCGCGACCGTCTTCCCACGCCACCTCCTGGCTGGTGCGTTCGACCACCACGACGCTCTCGATAGTCGGACTGGTGAGGCAGGCCTCATCGGCAACGACCTTGAGACCAAACGGATCACCTCGGCGATAGCCGCCGTCGGAAGTGATGAGCACCTTCGCCTCAGCGTCGTTGCAACGATCCGCGAGGGAGTCCGCAGAAAAGCCACCGAAAACGATCGAATGAGCAGCACCGATACGGGTGCAAGCCAACATTGCGACGGGCAACTCGGGAATCATCGGCATATAAATGCAGACCCGATCGCCCTTCTCAACGCCGAGCCCCTTCAACACATTGGCGAAGCTGCTGACCTCTGCCAGTAAGTCGCTATAGGTGATCGTGCGGGTGTCTCCCGGCTCGCCCTCCCAATGGAAGGCGACCCTGTCGCCACAGCCGGCGTCAACATGACGGTCGAGGCAGTTGTAGGAGACGTTGAGCTTGCCGCCGACAAACCACTTGGCGAACGGCAGCTGCCAATCGAGAACCTGATCGAAGTCCTCGTACCAGCTGACAAGCTCCCGAGCCTGACGGGCCCAGAACCCGAGGCGATCAGCCTCAGCCTCTTCGTACAACGAACGATCGGCGACCAGCGCCTGTGCCTTGAACTCCGCTGAAGGCGGGAAGACCCGATCCTCGGTGTAGTAGTCCTCAATCGTCGGCTCAGACATCCCCGGTCTCCCTGTCAGCTGTGTAGCAACCCGTCCTGCACACTACTGCTCAAGGTCGCCGGACTAAATCTGACGTGTCGGCGTCATTGGAGTGGCGGCCGAGTTCACGTCGAATCTCGCCGCCCCGTACTGTCGAATTTCAGCCTTGAACAGGAGACAACGAATGACGACTGGCGTCATGTGGTTTCGCAGAGACCTGCGCCTGCTCGACAACCCGGCGTGGAATGACGCCCTCTCGCTTCACGACTTCGTGGTAGCGCTGTTCGTTCTCGACGCTCGGCTGCTGGCCACCAGCTCCCGTCGCGCCAATCGCCTCCGAAGCGAGCTGCTCTGTCTCGACGCCGCGATCGCTGAGCGCGGTGGGCGTCTACGGGTCGAGACCGGGCGCCCAGATAAGGCGTTGAGCCGAATCCTGGTCGAAACCAGCGCTGCTGCACTTCACCTCAACCTCGACGTCACACCGTTTGCGACTGCTCGCGACGCCCTCGTCGAAAGCCAGGTGACCGAAATGGGAACCGACTTTCGCGGTTGGTGGGGGTCGCTCTACCACCGACCTGGCGACATCCTCACGAGCAAGGGCACCGTGTCCCAGGTATTCACCCCATTCAGCAAGGTCTGGACGACGACCGATCCAAACCCTTGGCCCGATGCCGGCGACGCAGCGCTCGCTAGCGATCCTGGTGAGTGGTCCAGAGCCGACGTGCGGCCTGATCCGGATGCCGGAGAATCAGCTGCCCATGACCGGCTGCACGATTTCAACAGCAAGGTCGACGACTATTTAGATCTGCGAGACATCCCCGGGGTCGACGGCACATCGCAGCTATCGACCGATCTACGGTTCGGCACCCTGTCACCTCGTACGGTCGCCGACGTCATCGGCGGACACACCGCAGGGCGCGCTGGGTTCGTCCGACAACTCGCCTGGCGCGACTGGTGGGCTCACACCCTGCACGTGCGGCCTGAGCTCACTACCGAGCCGGTGAATCCGAAGTATCGGAACCTCCAGTGGCGCAACGACGACGACGACATCAAGGCCTGGAAGACCGGAACCACCGGCTACCCAATTGTCGACGCCGGCATGCGAGAGCTCGCATCTACCGGCTGGATGCACAACCGGGTCCGGATGATCGTCGGGTCGTTCCTCGTCAAACACTTACTCGTGGATTGGCGTATCGGCGAGGCCCACTTCCGCCGAGAGTTGCTCGATGGCGATGTTCCGCAGAACGTCGGCAATTGGCAATGGATTGCTGGCACTGGACCCGATGCTGCACCGTACTTCCGGATCTTCAATCCAATCACCCAGAGCAAGAAGTTCGACCCGAACGGCCGTTACATCAAGCAATGGGTGCCCGAACTGGCCGGAGTTGCAGCGAGAGACGTACATGCGCCATGGAAGGCGGCGCCTCTCGACCTAGCGACTGCCGATGTGACACTCGGCAGCGACTATCCGTTCCCGGTCGTGGATCACTCCGCGGCCCGTGAGCGCGCCCTCGCCACCTACAAGAACGCTCACGGCTAATGAATCAGCGAGCCACCACATATCCCACTGACTCTCGGTCCCACACCTCAGCCGCTACACCCTCGTCACGTAGTGCCTGCTTGCGGATCTTGCCCGAAGCGGTTTTGTCGAGCTCATCGACGAACTGTAGGTAGCGGGGAACGGTGTGCCGCGGCATTCGCGGCCCACACCAGTCAAGGAAATCGACCGGATCAGGTGCCTCGCCAGAGATGGCAACGACGGCCTTGATTTCCTCTTCGCCGCCGGCGCCTTCGACCCGCAGGCCAACAACCGCACTCTCGGTCACCCCGGGGAAATCGTTGAGGACCTGCTCCAGTTCGTAGCTCGAAATATTCTCACCCCGCCGGCGGATTCGATCGTTGAGCCGGTCAACGAAATGGAGCCGCCCTTGGCTGTCCATGCGCCCGGCATCCCCGGTGTGGAACCACAAGTTGCGCCAGGCCTCGACCGTCTTGTCGGGCATCTTGAAATAGCCGACGTTAAAACACGACGGAACCTTCGGCCGGATCAGGATCTCACCCACTTCGTTCACTGCGAGCTCTTCATCGGTGGCGGGGTTGCCAATGATCACATCAAAGTATTCGCGAAGCGGCGGCCCCGAACAGCCTGGGGTAACCGGATCGGCTGGGTCGCTGAACGCGACCATGTTGACTTCGGTCATGCCGAAGCCCTGCACCAGGGTCACGCCGAAACGTTCCTCCATCGCCTCGCCCCATTCTTCGGCGATCGGGATGGCCATGATCTTCTTCAACTGATGCGAACGATCACGGTCGGAGGGCGGGCTGCGGTAGATGAACTCGGGCATCACGCCGAGAGCGTTTGTCATAGTGGCGTTCTGCTCGATGACCGTGTCGAGCCAACTGCCGACGCTGAATCGTTTGACGACGTGGATTGAAGCGCCCGCGACGAGACACGCGTACACCTGCATGAACAGACCATTGGCGTGAAACAGCGGCATGCAGCAGAAGTAGCGATCGTCCTTGGTGAGATCCATCGCCCCGACGGTGCCCAGGCCAAACAGGTAGCAGTGACCCTGGGGCATCAGCACGCCCTTCGCAGGGCCAGTGGTGCCTGACGTGTACATGATCGTGCATACGTCGGAAGGCTCTGGCTTCAACAGCTGCTCAGGGTCGGTCGCTCGCTGTTCGAGCTCGCCGAAGCCAAGGAGCTCCGTGTGCGCCAGCGAGTCGGGCAGCGTGCTGTCGAGCTGGTCCCCAACAACGACTGTCGCGGTCATGTCGATGCCCGAAGTGTCGACTGCGTCAAAACGACCGAGAAGTTCGGCGTCGACAGCGACAATGCGAGGTTCGCTGTTATGAACCTGGTGTTCGAGGAAGGCGCCCTTCAGCTCGGTGTTCAAAGGTACAAAGATCGCCCGCCGTTTGTGGGTGGCGATCATCAGGACCATAAATGCCCGGCTGTTGGTGAGGAGCCCGAGCAGACGATCGCCAGGTTCCAGCCCCAACTCGGCCAGGGCCGTCGCCACCTGATCAGTGACTCGATCCAGCTCGGCGAACGTCAGGCTCGCCCCATCCTCGAACGACATGAACTGCCGTTCCCCGTGCTGTTGTGCCTGGACCCGTACGAGATCGACAAGAGTCCACCTCGAACGCGACAGCGCCGGACCCAACCCATCGAGCGACGCACCGCTGAATATCTGTTCCGCCTGTTGCACGGCTATAACCGTAATCCCCCGCCACCGATCGTTCAGGACCAGCGCCCTCAAACTCGGCCCGGATCCAATCCCAAGGCTCCGGCTCGAAGTAATCCCGTACACCGGCGAGTTACGAACGCCGGCGAGTAAGTCGGTAAGTGAGTGAGGCGCCCGGGCCGAAGCAACGACAGTGAGGAGATCCCCTAGGGCCGCGGAGCGACGAGGTCCCAGGTGGCGACGAAGAAACCGCCCAGGGCTGCTGGATCGAGAAGGGCGGCGGCTTCGTCGAGACGGACTCGGGCTGCGAGGGTGGCTCGATCGGGCTTGGCCCTGCCGGTCTCCCAGGCTTCACGGGAAGTGGCAGTGAGATCGTCGATGCCAACTAAGCGAAGCCAGTCGGCCTGTGTCGTGATGATCGGCGCACCTGGAAGCTGGTCGGTGGCCACATCGAAGGTGATGTCCTGTTGGCCAACAGCTTCGAACAACCCTGCACCGTGGCGATGGTTGCGGTAGGTGCGAACCCATTCCGGCCAGCCGCGTTCGGCCAATTCAGCGGTGGGTGCGCCGTAGTCGAAAACGGCGATCTTGCCCCGCTCCAGAAGCCGCTGCGCCTTGGTAATCCACACTGCTCCGCCGACCTGGAGTGGGATCCGGGTGCCGACGGCGGCGCCGGACATCAGACTTGAAGCCATTCGCGACGCAGCCTCGTCGGCGGGAACCAGGACCGGTTCGCCGTCGTCGACGAACAGCTCTGACCAGCCGTCGGCAGTTCGTTCAACCACCCGACTCGAGACGTTGTCGAGAAGTTCGTTCGCGATCACCACTCCAGTGAGCGGACCAGTTGGAAGGTCGGCAACTGCCGCCAAGGGCACTTCCGCGATATCGATGAAGGCTTCGCTCACCACACGGTCGAACGCGAACGTTCTTTGACGTACGCTGCGCTCGACCATCACATAACGCAATGCCTCACGGCAGTCATCCACCGCCGCCCACAGATTGCGACACAGGGTGCCGACACCCGAACCGCCTTCGACGATGACGAACGGATCAGGTCGACCCAGCTCGTGCCACCAAGCGTCGATTTGTACAGCGAGGGCTTCAGCGAAGAGGGTGCCCGATTCGACGCTGGTGACAAAGTCGCCGTCGGCTGTGCCGGCGCGGCCCGTCGTGGAATAGAACCCGTCCGGGCCGTAGAGGGCCTCGTCGACCCACCGATCGAATCGAAGCATCAGATCGAACCGGGCCTACAGATGGAAGATGCCGTGCTGAGCCAGCACTATGACTTCACCAAAGTGTCCGACGAAGTTGCCGAGCACACCAAAGACCAGGGTGGCCAACGCGGTGATACCGAGCGCTGCCCTGATCGAACCTGTGACTTCAATCGGCCGATCGTCGCCTTCAGCGACCGGGCTGAACCACATCGCCATGAGCACTCGTGCGTAGTAAGCGAAGGCAATGACCGTGTTGATTGCCACGATGACCGCCAGCAGAACCGCCGAAGCCGAACCGGCATCAAGCAGCGCACGGAACACGGTGAACTTGGCCAACCAACCACCTGCTGGTGGGATGCCAGCGAGCGACGCGAGGAACAAGGTCATCAGAGCCGTCAGCCCTGGGGCGTAGTGGAAGAGTCCACTCATCGACTCGATCTCCCCGGAACGGGTCTTGCGTGACACCGCCAACACGATCGAGAAGGCACCCAAGTTCATGAAGGCGTAAATGATCAAGTAGACGACCACTGACTGCTGAGCGAGCTCAGTGGCATCGCCGGCAACCGCGAACGGCACCAGCATGAAGCCACCCTGAGCAATACCCGAGTAGGCCAAGAGGCGAACGATGTTGGTCTGGCGCAGGGCGATCAGGTTGCCGATGGTCATCGTTAGCGCGGCGAGGATCCAGAAGAACGGCTCGACAACATCTGCACGGCCCAAGAAACCAACGAACACCAGTTGAAGCAGCGCAACGAAACCAGCGGCCTTCGAAGCAACGGCCAAGAACGCAGTGACAGGGGTGGGGGCACCTTCGTAGGTGTCAGGAGCCCAGGTGTGGAACGGAACCGCTGAGACCTTGAATGCGAAACCAATCAGCACGAACAAGATGCCGACGATCACGACGGGGCTCGCTTCGCCTTCGGCCAGCGAAGCATTTATTTCGGTTAGCACAGTCGAGCCGGTCATGCCGAAAATCAGCGACATGCCGTACAGCATGATCGCGGAGGCAAACACGCCCATCAGGTAGTACTTCAGGCCTGCTTCGTTCGACTTCGGTCCGCCCTTGCGCCAAGCAGCGAGCATGTAGGCGGGGATTGACAGCAACTCCAAGGCAACGAAGATGGTGATGAGGTCACGGCTCGACGCCATGATCACCATGCCCAGCAACGAGGACAGGAGCAGGAAGTAATACTCGTTCTCGTAGAAGTCGCCCTCGCGGATGTAGTCGACCGACATCAAAACAATGACGTAGCCGGCAATCAGGAAGAGGGCCTTCAAGACCAAAGAGAAGTCGTCGACGACGTAAGCGCCACCGAACATCGACCGATCGCCGCCGTCGACGGCGAGTGTGAGGATGGGGATCAGGCTGGCGAGCATGCCGAAACCAGCGATGGTCGGCATAATCTGCTTGGACTTCTCGTCCCAAATGATGTCGACAATCAGCAGGAGAAGAGCGGCGCCGAGCAGTACGACCTCGGGGCCGAAAGCATGCCAGTCGATTGTTGGACGAGTGAACGCCAGCATGGTGTCCATCATCAGTTCCCCGCGCCCACCGCAACGCTCACACCGTTGGCGATGCCGGTCACGACATCGTCACTGAGGCTGAACAGAAGGTTGGGATAGATACCGAGCACCAGAATGCCGACCAGGAACGGGGCCCATGCCATGAGCTCCCACTTGTTCATGTCTTCGATGGGCTCATCAGCGAATTCTTCGCTCGGCTCACCGAATGCGGTGCGCTGGTAGAGCCAGAGGAGATAGCCAGCAGCGAGCACGGTGCCGATTGCGGCGATGACCATGTAGACCCTGAACAGCTCTTCGGAGAGGCCTGCGCCCGGGTTGTATGCCGAAAGGATTGCCGGGAACTCGCCCCAGAAGCCTGCGAGGCCAGGAAGACCAAGCGAAGCCATGGTGGCGAAACCAAGGATCCAACCCATACGAGGGGCCTGCTTGAGCAGCCCGCCGAGACGATCGATCTCGAGCGTGTGGTAGCGCTCCTTCACCGAGCCGGCGACGAAGAACAACATGCCGGTGATCAAGCCGTGAGCAACCATGCCGAACACAGCTGCGTTCATGCCGAAGTCGGTGAGGGTAGCGATGCCGAGCATCACGTAACCCATGTGAGCCACCGACGAGAAGGCGATAAGTCGCTTCATGTCGGTTTGGGCCAGACAGCCGAGGGCACCATAGATGATGCCGATCACCGCTAAGAGGCCTATCCAGGGAGCCCATTCAACCGCTGCCTGGGGGAGGAACGGGATGGCGATTCGGATGAAACCGTAGGTACCGAGCTTCAGGAGCACTGCGGCCAGGATGACCGAGCCGACCGTGGGTGCCTGGGTGTGAGCGTCAGGCAGCCAAGTGTGGAATGGGAACATCGGGACCTTGATGCCGAAGCCCATAAACAGACCAGCGAAAATCCACACCTGCGTGGTCTTGGCGATGCCGACACCGCCGGCCGAGGTCAACAAGCGCATGTCGAATGTCTGCAGGAGATTGCCGTCGGCATCCTTCGACAGGAAGAACAATGCCAGGAAGCTAACGATCATCAGCGCTGAACCGAACAACGTGTAGAGGAAGAACTTCAACGAGGCGTATCGACGATCTTCGCCGCCCCAGACACCAATGAGGAAGTACATCGGAAGCAGCACGACCTCGAAGAACACGAAGAAGAGGATCATGTCCTGGGACACGAATGTGCCGTTCATGCCGGTGGCAAGAATCAGGATCAAGATCAGGAACGTCTTGGCGTTGCCCGGAGATGGGATGTGTTCCCAGCTGTAGAGAATGCACAAAGGCACCACGACCAATGACAGGACGAACATTGGCATCGACAAGCCGTCGAGCCCAACGATGTACCTGGCATTGATGATGTCGATCCAGCTCTTATCGACCACGAACTGCAGCTCGCCTGCATTGCCGTAGTCGAAGTTCACGAGCACGTACACACCGGCAGCAAGCGCCAGCAAGGAGCTGCCGAGTGCGATCAGTTTGTGTTCGGCCTCGTAGCTCTTGGGAATGGCCATCATGACCAGCGCCCCTACCAAAGGTAGGAACACGGCCAGGCTGAGCACCCAGGCGTCGAATCCCGTTGCGTCCACTGATTCAGCTCCTAGATAACGATGATGAAGACGATGGCCAGCACTGCGGCTGCTCCGAAGAGCAAGGAGCCGTATTGCTGAACCTTTCCGGACTGGATGGCGCGTAGACCCTCACCAGAGGAATCTGCGCTGCGGGCGACAGCGTTGACACTGCCATCGATGGCGCCCTGATCAATCCACTTGTAAACCCACCGGCCGCTGTCGCGGGCGGACTCGCCCACGAGGTTGACTGTGCGGTCGATGACGTTCTGGTTGATCCAGTTCGCAGCGAACGCAATCGGCTTCTTGATGGAGCCGACGATGATGTTCGTGTACAGGTGGTCGAGGTAGTACTTGTTCTCAAGGAACGTCTTGCCGGCCTTGGCGACCTTGTTGCGTTCGGTGAGGTTCTGGGGGCCTTTGCCCTTCCAGAAGTACAGATACGTAAGAAGAATGCCCGTGAGTGCCAGGGCCAACCCAACCAACGCCATGTTGAGCGAGGGATCGGGATGAATGATGTGCAACACCGGGGTATTGAGATAGATCTGAGGCTCAACGTAGTTCTGGACCTGATGGGCCAGCCCGCCGAGGCCAACCGCGTCTGCAACACCGCTGGGAACGTTAAAGAAGCCGGCGACCACGGCCATGAAACCCAGGATGATCAACGGAATGGTCATTGCCTTTGGCGACTCATGCGGGTGCCCGTGCCCACGGAACTCGCCGTGGAACGTGTACCAGATAACTCGGGTCATGTACGCAGCCGTCATGAGCGCTACCGCACAGCCGAAGATCAGCATCAACGGATAGCCATTCTGCTGACCGCTCAAGGCTCCCAACAGGATCTCGTCCTTGGACCAGAATCCGGCGAACGGGAAGATGCCCGCCAGAGCAAGCGACGCCACCACGAACGTGCCGTAGGTAATCGGCATGTCCTTGCGGAGACCGCCCATCTTTCGCATGTCGAACGTGTGGTGGGCAGCATGGCTGACTGAGCCGGCTCCGAGGAACAGGCATGCCTTGAACATGGCGTGGGTGAAGAGGTGGAAGATCGCTGCAGTCCAAGCGCCGACACCGAGCGCCATGACCATGTAGCCAAGCTGCGACACTGTCGAGTAAGCAAGGACCTTCTTGATGTCCCACTGGACAAAGGCCAAACCAGCGCCCATGAGAGCGGTGAAGCCGCCGATGAAGGCCATGAAGTTAATCGACGAAGTGCCGATCGAGAGGCCTTCGTAGAACACTGGGTACAGGCGAGCAATCATGTAGACGCCAGCGACAACCATGGTTGCCGCATGAATGAGCGCCGACACGGGTGTCGGGCCGGCCATAGCGTCGGGCAGCCATGTGTGCAGCGGGAACTGACCCGACTTCGACATCACGGCAGCCATGAGACTCAGAGCAGCTATCAGCAGCGGGAAGTGATACTGCCCGGGTGACGCAGCGATCATCGAGTTGATCTCGTCGATGCTGAAGGTCTTGAACGTCCCGAAGAGGATGATCATGCCGACCAGCAGACCAATATCGCCGACGCGGTTGGTGAGGAATGCCTTGAGAGCGGCGTCGGTGTTGGGACGCTCTTCCCACCAGTGACCAATCAGCCCGAACGAACAGACCCCAACAAGCTCCCAGCCCACGATCATCTGCAGGATGTTCTGGGAGAGAACGAAGAACAGCATCGCTGAGGTGAACAGACTCAGGAACGCGAAGTAGTGAACGTAGCGACGATCGCCCTTCACATACTCGGTGGAGTACACGTGCACCAGCAACGAGATGGTGGAGACGATGA
>JBLHLM010000028.1:0-22319 GCA_047618365.1 Candidatus Poriferisodalaceae bacterium
ATCTTCGAGGGCCACCCCGAATGCCTCGAGGCCGACGGACCAATGCTCGAGCGGCGTCTCGCACACGTGCTGAGCCCATATGCCCTCGGCCCGAAACTCGAGTGACGGTTTCAGCACCGGAATCTTGATGGCCGGATCGACAACGACCACCAGCCGCCTGTCAGGCCCGATACATGCCGAGGCATACGCAGCGCGCTGAGAGGCAGGGTGATGGATGAACTGGATCCATCCAGCGACGTCGAGGTTGGCATCGTAAAAGTCGAACCCCCAGGTCTCCATCCAGTCCGGTCCAACGACGCGGCCTCCGGCGCCAGCGGCGGTTGCTTTCCCATCCACGCCGACATGCGGTCGGTCGTCGGCGGGGGCAGGTCTGGTCACACCTCGGAGCGTAGGATGACCCGGTGCAGTTTCTCGACTCCGAGTGGATCTCAGCCCTCAACGACGCCGTTGCGACCGCCGACGTGGGCGACGCCAACATCGTGATTCAGCAGCGGGTGACCTTCGAGAACGGCGATTCGGTCGAGTACTACGTGCAAGCCAGCGGCGGATCTGCAGCTGTCATCGCCGGCACTCACTCTTCGCCCGAAGTAGCACTGACCCAGTCGCTCTCTACCGCCATTGCCCTACGCGACGGCAGCCTCAACGCCCTCGCTGCCTTCCAGCAAGGCCTCATCGACGTCACCGGCGACGTGCAAGCGCTCATGGCCGCCCGCCCTGCGCTCGAAGCAATCGACGCCGCAGCCGCCACCCTCATCTAGTCCCCAACTCCCTCGAGAACGTTTAGTCCAGGCGATGGGATGGGACCCAACCTCCATCGGGAACCGCAACACCTTCATTCGCCAGCAACCAGCGTTTTGCTGGCAAGCCGCCAGAGAATCCGCCGAGGCTGCCATCCGCGGCAAGGACACGGTGGCAAGGGATCACAATTGGGATGGGATTCGCTCCGACCGCGCCGCCAACAGCCTGCGCACCTTTGGGTCGCCCCACGGCAGCGCCGAGCTGGCCATAGGTAGTGCTCGTCCCGACGGGCAGACGATGTAACTCGCCGAGCACCTCACGCCGAAACTCCGTACCGACCAGGCATAAGTCGACATCGAGCTCTGCAACTGCTTCCCGCTCGCCTCTGAAGTAGCGCTCGAAGGCAGCTGCGACGGGCTCGACCCGTTCATTGATCACTTCATGCTCGGAGCCTGCAAGCGACAACTCGGGGTCGTCGCTGTCGTCCCAGGCAACAAGACACACTCCCGAGTCGGTCGCTCCGACTGCCAGGTCGCCGATCGGGGAAGGTTGTCGCCACCATCGGATTGTCGCCATGGGCCGCACGCTAGTCCTGCCTGACGAGCTCGTTGCTAGCGTCTGGGTATGCAATCGGAGGTCTAGGTGCCCGAGATACCTGAGATCCGTGCCCACGCAGAACGGCTCACCGAAGAGTTCGGCGGAGCCGAGCTCGAAGCGTTCCGCGCCCTCAGCTTTACGACGCTCAAGACATTCTCCCCCTCGCCGAACGATGCCTACGGGCTCAAGCTCAACCGCGTCGATCAACGAGCGAAGTACCTGCTGATGCGGTTCGGTGAGCTGACCTTTGTCATCCACCTCATGCAGGGCGGCCGACTCAAGCCGGACCCAAAGCAGACCAAGAAGCCTCGAGGCGGCATGGCCCGCTGGGTCTTTGCCGATGGTCGGGCCGTGCTCCTCACCGAACCCGGCACCGAACGACGGGCAGGCGTGTGGATGCTCACCGGTGATGTCGAGACGCAGGAGCCCATCGACCACCTTGGGCCTGAAGCCACCGAACTCTCGGCTCAAGAGTTGATGGGTCTGTTCAGCGAACACTCGATGCGCATCCACGGCTTCCTGCGTGACCAACGCATCGTGTCGGGTCTCGGGCGACGACTCTCAAACGAGATTTGCCATCGGGCGGGTATCTCACCGTTTACTCAGACAAAGAAGCTCACCGAAGGAGATGCTGAGGTCTTGGTCGACACCATCTCCGCAGCGGTCGAAGAGGGTCTGGCCTACGACCGCGAACAGCCCGAGATGACCCGTTCGAAAGATCGCCCCTCTGCAGTACACAGCCGAGCTGGTGAGAAGTGCCCGGTCTGCGACGACGAGGTTCGAGCGGTCGAGTACCGCAAGTACACGGTGAGCTACTGCCCTACCTGTCAGACCGGCGGCAAGATCCTTGCCGACAACACAACAAGCAAGTTCTTGAAGTAGCCGGGTTTTGAAGTAGTCGGGTCTGGAGATGCCCAGCTAGACAGCGAGGACCAGCTGGATGGTTCCCGCGAGCAGAATCGCCATCATCAGCAGAGCGATCACCAGCACAATTTTGGGGCGCATCTTCCTACCTTGTCGCTCTGTGGACTGCCGCTTTCTGGATTGTTGCTCTTTGGACGGCTGTTTCTCTGGATGTTGTTATCTGGACCACTTACCCGAGTGTCGAGTCCGGGCCGACAGGAACCGCAAGAAGCCAAACACCGCCGACAGCACCCACAACCAGGCGCCAACATACGCGTTCACGGCGAGACCAAGCCACATTCCCGCCGCAAATGTGACAACTGACCCGATCCAGAGCGCTGCGGCAAGACGCCGGTTGGCGGAATCGGTCAGCTCCATCTCATGCCGTTCAGGCCGGGATGCGACGGGTGAGGAAGTCGACAACGGCTCCCCCGAATGTGTCGTTCTTGTCGCCGACAATCATGTGGGCAGCACCAGCGATGTCGACGTATTCGGTGTGGGGCGCAAGTTCGCAGAACTCCTTGGCCGCGTATTCCGGCAAGACATCGCTGAGGCCACCACGAATGAGTTGGACAGGAATGTCCAAGGCCTTGGTGCACTCGACCATGCGCAGGTAACGCTCCTTGGGGTCGCTTCCGGAGCGGCCCGTGCGGTAGTCGGGGTCCCAGTGCCACCGGTATTTGCCGTCAGGGAACAGTCGGAGGTTCTTGGCCAATCCAGAGGTCGACTTCGGTCGTTCACGATGCGATTGGTAGCTGGCGATGGCATCAGCCGCCTCTTCCAGCGAGTCAAATCCGGTAAGCCCGTCATCCATGAACGTTCGAACTCGGCCGCTGCCCTTGCTCGACATGCGGTGGGCGATGTCGACAAGCACCAGGCCAGCGCCATCGATGTGTTTTTCTCCCAGCGCTAGGAGAGATACCAGGCCACCCATCGACGCGCCTACGAGCACCGGCGCCCGGTCAAACTCGACGGCGATGACGTTCTGGACGTCGCCCATCATCGCGACGTAGGAGTAGTCCTTGTCGGCGGCCCATTCGGAGTCGCCGTGGCCTCGGGCATCAAGTGCGATGACGTGATAGCCGCGCTCGGCCAAATCGCTGCCAGTTGTCTTCCAGGCGTGTCGCGTTTGACCCGCGCCATGCAGCAACAGAACCGGCTGCGCGCCGCGTTCGCCGAACGAGTCGCCGGCGACGTTCGTGCCACCGTGCCCCATCCATACGTGGTCGGGGTCTGGTGCTCCGGGAAGTCGTTGGCCTGCGCTCACGGGGCGACACCCTACGCCGCTCGCTAGTCTCACGCCCATGCCTAGCGCGTCTGCGGGCAACAGCATCTCCTGGGGGCACAACATGGACCGTCTCGGTCTTGGCGTCGACGAACTTCTTTCCACCACTCGCGCGGTCCGCAAACGTCTCGACTTCGACCGGCCAGTCGAGGACGCGGTACTTCGCGAATGCCTCGACTACGCGGTGCAGGCGCCGACAGGCTCCAACAGCCAGACCTGGCACTTCATGATGATCACCGACCCAAAGAAGATCACCGCCGTCAGCGCCATTTACGCCAAGGCCTTCGCCATCTACAAAAACAGTCCGATGTACGCGGGACGGGTCGGGGAAGGTCAGGGTGAACAGCGAGAAGCACAACAGGATCGGGTCGCGAGTTCGGCCGACTACTTGGCCGACAACATGCACCGTTCGCCGGCGTTGTTCATCCCCTGCCTGAACGGTCGGACCGACAATCCAGGCGGACTCGTCGGACAGGCCGGATCAATCATTCCGTCGGCCTGGAGTTTCATGCTTGCCGCCCGCGACCGTGGTCTCGGCACTTGCTGGACAACCCTCCACCTGATGTTCGAAGAGGAAGCGGCAGACGTGCTCGGAATCCCCTTCGCCGAGGTGCGCCAGTTCGCCCTCAGCCCCGTGGCCTACACCAAGGGCACCGACTTCAAGCCAGCGACGCGCACCAACACCGACGACGTCATCAGCTGGAACACCTGGAAGGCGTAGCCCGGAGGTGTTCCCGAACACCTGGAAGGCGTAGCCCGGAGGTGTTCCCGAACACCTGGAAGGCGTAGCTGACTCAGACCCTTTCGACCTGGGTGCTGCCCCACAGACCCGACGGCCTGGACAGTAGGACTGCGAGGAGAATCAAGAGGGCAACTGCGAGCTGTAGGACGCTTGCCCAATCTTGTCCGAGCTGGATGACAACGAGCCAGGTGACTCCAACCGACTGGATCGATCCCACGATCAGGCCGCCGATGATCGCCCCACCGATGGAGTCGAGCCCTCCCAACGCCGCGCCGGCGAGGGAGTAGATCAACACCGCGGCCATCATGTTTGGCTGCAGGGTGAGGATCGGCGCCACGAGCGAAGCACTCAAGGTTCCCACACCGGCCGCGAGGGCCCAGCCGAATTGCATGGTCAAACCCGGGTTGATCCCGGTGAGGCTCGATGACTCGAGGTTGGATGACACCGCCCGAAAGGCGAGCCCGATCTTCGTCCGGTTGAGAATCAAGTGGAGCGCCAAGATCATTAGGCCGAACGCAACGAAGAGCACGGCATTTCCGGCGAAGACTCGGCCCCCGGCGATCTCGAAGAAACGATCGCCGCCGATTCCTGGGATCCAACCCGGGTAGGTCGACATCACCGAAGGGAATGACCGGGCCTGGAAGTTCCAGATGTCGGCTGCGAAGGCATTCACGATGTAGAAGATGCCGAGCGTCACCAGCGACCACCGCCAACGGGTCACCGGAACGGAGGGGTCGGATCAGGACTCGTTCGGTGAGCCCTGCAGCAAGTGCGCTGAGGACAACCGCAATCGCGATGGCGACTGGGAGACCTTGCTGGGCGTGCAACACGTAGGCGATGAAGGCTCCAAACATCGCCATCTCGCCTTGAGCGAAGTTGATCACTGAGGTGCTCTTGAAGATCAGCACCAGGGCGACGCCAACGAGCGCGTAAACAACACCCACGGATAGTCCGCTGATGAAACTGGACAGGAATAGTTGCATCTCAAGGTCCTCCGATAGTCGAACTATGGCACTCGCCATAATATGGTGACCGTCATAGTAGGAGTCAACCTTTTCTGCTGAGTACGGTGTCGGTGTGCCCAGACGAGATGTGCGCCAGCTCGCGATCAAGACGGCCGCTCGACTGTTCGGAACCGACGGCTACGCGGGAACAGGCCTCTCGCGAATCCTCGACGAGAGCGGGGCGCCGAAAGGTTCCTTCTACTTCCATTTCCCCGACGGCAAAGAACAGCTGGCCGAGGAGGCGATCGCCGCCGCGTCGACGCAGACCGAAGAGCTCATCTTCTTCAGTATCGAACAGGCAGCCGTCACCGATCGCCACAGCGTTCTCATCTTGGCCGAGGGTCTCGAACGTCAACTCGTAGCTAGCGATTTCGCAACCGGCGGGCCGGTTACCGCGCTTACGCTCGAGACCGCACACCTCAGCGAACGCTTGAGGACTGCATGCTCGGCCGCTTATGGCCGATGGTCAGCCTTGTTGAGCGACCACTTCGTCAGCGCCGGCGCCGAACGAGATCGAGCCGACAATCTCGCCGGTCTCGTGCTCGCCGCTCTCGAAGGCTCACTCGCCCTGGCGAAAGCCGATCGCGACCCCAGTCGGGTGACTCGAACCGCAGCCGAGCTCCTGCCTCTCCTCCCTTGACGAGCGGGTAGAGCGCAGACGTGATCAACTCTGCATGACTCAATACGGGGGGAACGCCATGAGTAACACCGCAGCGGAACTATTTGACCTGTCCGGCAAGGTGGCTGTGGTCACCGGAGGCAGTCGTGGCATGGGCAAGGAGATGATCCTCGCGTTCGCCAAGGCGGGTGCCGACGTCGTCATTGCCAGTCGGAAACTTGAGAACTGCCAGGAGCTCGCAGCCGAAGTTGAATCGACGACCGGGCAGAGAGCTCTGGCCGTCGCGTGTCACGTCGGTGACTGGGACCAGTGCGACGCCCTGTGCGAAACCGTCTACGACGAGTTCGGCCACTGCGAGGTGCTGGTCAACAACGCCGGGCTTTCTCCGCTGTACCCCTCCCTCTTCGAGGTGACCGAGGCGCTATACCAGAAGGTTATGGACGTCAACCTGAAGGGACCGTTCCGACTCTCGGCAGCATTCGGCAAACGAATGGCAGAAGGTAATGGCGGATCGATCATCAACGTCAGCTCAGTTGCCGCCGCTGACCCGTCGCCCAACGAAACGGCCTACGGCGCCGCCAAAGCGGGCGTGCATGCCATCACCAAGTCGTTCGCCCGCGAGTATGCGCCGAAGGTGCGGGTCAACTGCATCATGCCTGGGCCGTTCCTGACCGACATCGCCAAGGCGTGGGACATGGATGTGTTCAACGCTCGCGCCAAAGAGAACATCGCCCTCGAACGCGGCGGCGAAGCACACGAAGTTGTCGGCGCAGCGTTGTATTTCGCAAGCGAAGCATCGAGCTACACGACCGGGTCGATCCTCAAGATCGACGGCGGCGCAGTGTGGGGAACAAACTAAAGAAGGGACCCTCATGGGTTGGGATTTCGAAACAGACGCCGAGTTTCAGACCGAGCTTGATTGGATCGACGAGTTCGTCCGAGAAGAGATCGAACCACTCGACTTCATCATCAAGAGCCCGTACGACCTGACCGATCCGGTCCGCAACGACATCATCAAGCCGCTGCAGAAGGTCGTACAGGACCGCCAGCTGTGGGCCTGCCATCTCGGCCCCGATCTCGGCGGCCCCGGATACGGCCAGGTGAAGTTGGCTTTGATGAACGAGATCCTCGGCCGCGCTCGCTGCGCGTCGACGATCTTCGGCACCCAGGCGCCCGACACCGGCAACAGCGAGATCCTCGCCCACTACGGCACCGATGAGCAGAAGGAACGGTTCCTCGAACCGCTGCTTCGCAACGACATCGTCTCGTGCTATTCCATGACCGAACCTCAGGGCGGCGCCGACCCGAAGGTCTTCACCACCACAGCTGTGCAGGACGGCGACGAGTGGGTCATCAACGGCGAGAAGTGGTTCTCTTCCAACGCCCGCTATGCCACGTTCCTCATCGTCATGGTGGTCACCGAACCGGACAACCCTCCGTACCAGCAGCAGTCGATGTTCCTCGTCCCGACCGATACCCCCGGCGTCGAGATCATCCGCAACGTCGGCATCGGCTACGAATCTGAGAACGAAGACGAGGGCTCCCATGCCTACATCCGCTACAACGACGTCCGGGTCCCGAAAGAGAACCTGCTCGGCCCACGTGGCGGCGGCTTCATCGTTGCCCAGACCCGCCTCGGTGGCGGACGCATCCACCACGCCATGCGCACCAGCGGACGTGTCCAGCGCATTTTCGACATGATGTGTGAACGGGCCATCAGCCGTACTACCCAGGGCGAACTGCTCAGCAAGAAGCAGATGGTCCAGGAAATGATCGCCGACTCGTGGCTTGAGATGGAACAGTTCCGGCTGTTCGTGCTCCGCACTGCCTGGCGTATTGATCGGTACAACGATTACAAGATGGTCAGAAAGGACATCTCCGGTGTGAAAGCCGCGATGCCCGGCGTCTATCGCAACATCGCCACCCGAGCGCTGCAGATCCACGGATCACTCGGCGTGTCATGGGAGATGCCTTTTGCGAAGGAAGTCATCGAGTCGTTCCACATGGGACTCGCCGATGGACCGACCGAAGTGCACAAGGTGCAGGTCGCCAGGCGTGTACTCGACGACTACGTCCCATGCGACGACCTCTTCCCGTCAGGGCACCTGCCAAGGCGTCGCGAAGCCGCTCTTACGAAGTATGCCGACGTACTCGAACGGCATCTCGAAACTCAGTAGGGGCAACCAACCAAGCCAGGCCCTGACCAACGCCTTAGCCAGCATCAGTTCACGCCGACATCTCCGAACCACCAATCGTCCCGAGATGTCATGTTCAGCACCGTACGTTCGCGCGCCGGTGTATCGGTGGCTGCACTCTTCCCCAGTCACTGCCGCCGAGGCCGGAACACCGTTCCCGGGCGAAATCGTGGACATGAACGCTTATCTCTGGAATCAATGCGGATGACATCGGTGGCGACGCCGCCGCGACGGCCATCAGCGGGACCGTGGTTGCTGCGACAGCAGAACCGAACGGGGCCGGCCATCCAGTTCGGCACGACGGAGTGCGGTCGCAGCAACTGTCTCGCGGGCGAGTGTCGGCTCGGTAGTTCGCTTGGCGACGTTGCCACAGATCGACCGAGCCAGCTCGCCGCCATGACCGGCTAGGCGCTATCGCACTACTGTTCGGAGGTATTCTCCAACCAGCATCGAAGCCCAAATGAGCAACCACAGCCCACAGACCGACAGCGAACCCGTTGATCCGTTCAGTTCCGAACCTGTGTCTGAGCTTGAATCGGTACGCGCCGGGGAGGATCTCGACTGGCCGAAAATCGAAGCTCATCTGAGGGCCGAACTCCCTGCAGAAGTCGACACGTCCGGCTCGTTCGAGGTCAAGCAGTTTCCGAATGGAGCAGCAAATCTCACCTACATGATCCGCTTTGGTGACACCGAGTTGGTATTACGACGTCCCCCATTCGGCACGTTGGCTCCGGGAGCGCACGACATGAAGCGCGAGTTCAAGGTCTTGTCTCAGCTGTGGAAGACCTTCGACAAGTCGCCGAGGGCCTATCTCTTCTGCGACGATCACGCCATCGGCGGAGCCGACTTCTTCGTGATGGAACGGCGCCAGGGCGAAGTCATCCGCGGTGTAATCCCACCGTCGATGCGCGAGCACGACAACGTGGGCCATCGCATCGGGCTCGCCCTGATCGACGCCACGGCGGAGTTTCATCTGCTCGATCCCAACGACGTGGGGTTGGGCGACCTCGGGCGTCCCGATGGTTTTGTGGCCCGACAGGTCAACGGATGGAAGAAACGTTGGGATCTGGTGGCCGACCCCAGTCACGACGCAGCGATGACCGACATCCACTCGCGCCTCGAGGCTTCGATGCCGGCTGCCCAGCGGGTGAGCTTCGTACATAACGATCTCAAGCTCGACAACTGCATGTTCGACCCGACCGATCCAGACCGCGTCATCTCGTTCTTCGACTGGGACATGACAACTCTCGGCGATCCACTTATCGACCTAGGCACCTTGCTCAACTACTGGCCTGATCCCGACGACAGCGAAGACTCCGGACGGGTCAGCCACGACGGAATGACCTCGATGGGTCTGCCCAGCAGATCAGAGGTCATCGCCCGCTACGGAGAGCGCACCGGGCTCGATGTCAGCCAGGCCGGCTGGTACGACGCGTTCGCATTATGGAAAACCGCGACCGTGATTCAGCAGCTTCACCACCGATGGGTCGTCGGCGATTCCACCGACGAACGGATGGAGTTGATCGCCGATCGTCTGCCAGCACTGCTGGCCTCAGCCCACCAGTCATTGGGCTAAACAATCTGCGGCCGACAGGAACCGCATGGACAGTCCACAACGTCTCATGCCCATGCGAAATCGACTCCTCGCAGTATTCGCGGCCCTGACGCTGATCGCCACCGCGTGCGGTTCAACCACAAGCGCCACGGTCGAAGCCGGTGGACCGGAACGCACGACGAGTTCTGCCCTTGTCGCCACAACCGAAGTCAACAACTCCGGTAACAAAACTGGCACCGGTGGCGATGAGGAAATCCGGGTGCCATCGCGGGCAGGTCTCGGCTCGGTGTTCGGCGACGCCTCGGTGGAAGAAGCGGCCGCTGAACCGGATGAGTGTTTCGACGAGGAATGCGACGACAACGGTGGCGACGTCGAGATTCCCGACGAGCCACAGGACCCAAACCCAACGACCACGCGAGCTCGGCTCGATTAGATCCCAATGCCCGAACACCGTCCATTCTGCGCCACTCTCGCAGACATCGAAGAGCGTGAGCGGCCCGACCTCCAGTCAGCCGCTGGTCAGGCCAAGATCTTCCAATGGATGGGCGAACTCAGCGCTGCTGCCACCCCGGAGATTCACGCTGAGCTGGACCGGGTGATCGATGCCCTCGACTTCTTCTTTCAGGTAGGCGAAGCGAATTTTGAATCCGAAGACTTCGAGCAGTTCGACCGACTCGTCACTGACCTCGAACAGATCGAGGCGTACACCGACTGGAGCTGCTTCGGCGAGGCCAACTTCGAGATCAAGGTGGTACAAGCAACAACCGCAGCGCCAGCCGTCACCACCCCAACCCAGTCAGCAAACCTCACTGCAGCGGAGGAAATGTACTGCGCTGCGCTGCGTTCGCTGAGCTGATCCGAATCATGGACCCGCTCGAGAAAGATCCAGAAGCTGGCGTGGCAGCCCTGCTGGTCTGGCTCGAGTTGGCCACGATCATCGCTCCCGACAACCTGCAGCCCGACCTCAATGACATCCGAGACTGGTACGTCGCAGCATCGGAGACCGTGCCCGCCGAAGAGTTGTTCTTCAACGAGATCGACTACACGACTCGGGAGATCGCCGCCTCTAATGGCCGGATCGGCGAGTGGAGCAACGCCAACTGCAACATCTGAAGCCCCGGAGCGGTCGAGAACCAACGCGCACCGATCGGCTTCCTAGGCTCACAGCATCTCCACAACGAAGCCTCCGGCCCCTGGCTCTCGCTATGGCTGTTGTTCTGCTGTTGGCGGCATGTAGCGACAGCGACTCAGGCTCGAGGGCCGACAGCACCGACACCACCCAAGGCGAATCGACGGCCTGCTCTAGGGCCAGCAGACATCGAGCGAACCCATAGCCAGGATCGTACTGACCTTCAAGGTGTCGCCCGCCGATTTTAGTGAAGCGCTCACCCGGCTCGGTTCAATCGGTGAGGTCCGAACCCAGACGATCTCCACGGACGATGTGACCGACCGACTCGTCGACCTCGACAGTCAGATCGCATCGTTGGAGATCAGTGTCGAACGACTTCGCGGCTTCCCCGACGACGCAACTTCGGTGACGACAATCGCGGCCATCAACTCGGAACTGCTGGATCGCGAAACACGCCTTGAATTGCTGCGTGCCCAACGACGCACGATCCAAAATCAGGTGGACCTTTCGACGATCATCCTCGTCATCGCACAGCGGATCTATTCACCAAACTTAAACGTCACACAGACCGCATACGAAGGACATGACCGTCATCGACGAGTCGCTACGAACGACCGACAATGATGTGATTGTCGTGAACGGGGACACGACGCTCGCTCCCGACGAAATGGCGATGCTGGCTATCCAGTTCGATCTCGATGAGTCCACGTGGCTGCAAGGGTCGGCCAGGGCGACGGCCACCGACTACGGATCGGTCCCCGTTCTGGTCATCGTCGCTGGCTTCACCATCCCACTGTTGTGGATCCCGTTGATTGCGTTGGTGACTATTTGGCTCTGGCGTCGCCGTCAGCAGGCTTCTCTACTCAGCAACCAGAACAATGGTGGTTCCGACGGTGTGACCAGCGAGTAGTGACACGAACGCTTCAGGAGCCCGTTCGAGTCCTTCGTAGAGGCTGCTTTGGGGCGCCAGCTGACCAGAGTTCAACCAGCTTGAGATCTCGGCGCGGGCTTCGGCGTACCGATCGGCGTAATCGAAGATGAGGAAGCCCTCCATCCGGACCCGATTGTTGACCAGCAGACCGGGAATGCCCCGGGGACCTGGACCGGGGTTGGCTGTGTCGTACTGACTGACAACTCCGCAGCACACGATGCGACCGTGCACGTTCATGCGGAACAGAGCGCTGCCGAGGATGTCGCCGCCGGTGTTGTCGAAGTACACATCGATGCGATCGGGCGTCGCTGCCTTGAACTCGTCGCGAAAGGTAGGACTCTTGTAGTTGACCGCGGCGTCGAAGCCGAGCTGGTTCACCAAGGCGTCACATTTAGCGTCGGATCCAGCGACCCCCACGACGCGGCAGCCTTGGATCTTGGCAATCTGACCAACAATGTGCCCAACAGATCCCGACGCTGCTGAAACTACGACTGTTTCGCCCGCCTTCGGCCGACCGACGTCGAGCAACCCGAAGTAGGCGGTCAGCCCATTCGTGCCGAGCGGGCCCAGCTGCAGCGCAGGGTCAAGGGTCGGGTCAACTCGAGTAAGAACAGCACCTGGGATCGCCGAATATTCCTGCCAACCGGTCATTGCCATCACCAAGTCGCCTGGCGCGAAATCCGCATGGTTGCTTACCTCGACCCGAGCCACACCTGTTCCGCCCATCACAGTGTCTGCCTGGGCCGCACCCGCATAGCTCGCGGAGCCCTGCAAACCGGCCCGTTGCCCAGCGCCGATCGTGATGGCGAGAGTCTTGGCCAACACCTCGCCTTCCCCTGGAACCGGCATGTCACCGAGCTTGATGCCGAAGTTGTCGCGATGCAGGGGACCGTCGGGTACTGAAGCGATGATGATCTGGCGGTTCTCAGTCATGGAAACAGACTAGGTACCGCCTGCCATCGCCGCTTCAACGCCGTCGCCGGCTATTGCCAGTTCAGGCAGCACTATATCGACGCCAGTAGTGTCGACGACATGACAGAACCAGATCTCACTCTCATTGGCGCGTTCGGCTCGCCGTACAGCATCAAGATGAGGGCGGTCCTGCGCTATCGACATATCCCGTTCCGTTGGATCGCTCGTGGTTCAGCCCAGGACGTCGACATTCCTGAGGTGCCGGTCGCAATCATTCCCGTGATCGCCTTTCACGACGGTGACGGTTACAGCGGAGCGATGGTCGACTCTTCGCCCCAGATCGCCAAGCTGGAATCAACTCACCATGGGCGAAGCGTGGTTCCAACCGATCCAGTCGTTGCCTTCCTCGACTACCTGATCGAGGACTACGGCGATGAGTGGGTCACCAAGGTCATGTACCACTACCGGTGGCACCATCTGTACGAAGCCGCCATCGACAAGGCCGGATCACTGCTGTCATCGATGAGCGACAATCAGATGTCGCCTGAGGATCAGGCTCAACGGAAAGCGTTCATCACCAATCGCCAGATCGGACGGACGGCGCTGGTTGGCTCCACCGACCAGAACCGTCCGGTCATCGAGGACAGCCATGTCCGGCTGCTGCGAATCATGAATCGCCACCTCACCGGCCATCAGTTCCTGCTCGGCTCTCGTCCTGGACGAGGCGACTTCGGCATCTTCGGCCAGTTCAGCCAGCTTTCGTTCTGGGAACCCGACTCCGCTGCCGTGCAGGCAGTCGAAGGCCCTCGGGCGATCATTTGGGGATATCAAATGGATGATTTGAGCTCGCACGAAGTAACGGGCGACGCCGGATGGTTCGATCGCGACACTCTTCCGGCAACCACGACGGAACTGCTGGCCGAGATCGGCAGCTCCTATTCACCGTTCATGCTCGCCAACGCCAAAGCCCTCCAGAGCGGTGCAGCCCAGATGAGCTGCACCATTCATGGGCTCGAGTACAGCCAGGGGCCATTCGCATACCAAGGCAAGTGCCTCATGTGGTTGCGCCAGCATTACGAGGCTCTCTCAACCGACGACCGCACGGCGGTCGACGCCATCCTCGCCGGAACGGGCTGCGAACAGCTCGTCGCCTAGGCAGACCGCGGCGACCAGCACCTAGCCTCCATCCACACACGCAGAGGAGGCACACAGATGCGCATCGGCTGGGCCACGATGGGTGATTTACTGCCCGACCCCGTTACCGGACGCCTGCTCACGCAAGCCGAACGACACCGGATGGTCGTCGACGGCGCAGCGCATGCTGAAGACGCCGGCTTTGTTTCGGCGTCGGTGGGCGAGCATCACTTCAGTAGCTACATCATCTCGTCCCCACCAGTCATTTTGGCGGCCATCGCTGAGCGAACCAAGACCCTTCGAGTGGGAACCGCTGTTGCTCTCGGGGCCAACAACGACCCAATACTCCTCGCCGAGCAATACGCCACGCTCGACTTACTCTCTGAAGGCCGGGTAGAGCTCGTGCTTGGCCGAGGCAATCTTTATGAGCACACGTTCGAGGCCTTCGGACAGCGAGCAGAAGATTCCAAGTCGATGTACCGGGAAAATGTCGGGCTGGTCGTAAAAGCGCTCCATGAGGAACAGTTCGACTGGGTCGGTGAACACCGAGCTCCGTTCCAAAAGTTCACGACCCAGCCCCGCCCAATGCAATCACCATTTCCTGTCTGGATCGGCGGTGGGTCCTCCGTTGAGTCGGTGGAATTTGCGGCCACAATGGGACTGCCACTCATGCTGCCAGGAGTGTTCGGCCGGCCATCGACGTTCACTCCACTCGTCGCTCGATACAAGGAAGTTTGGGATCAGCACGGCCACTCAATCGAGCAGCAACGCATCGGCGCCATTGCCCATACGTATGTGGACAAGACCTCCCAAAGAGCGCGGGCCAAATTCGAGCCCCGAATGAAGGTGTATTTCGACTGGCTCATCGATCTCATCGCCCTCAGTAGCCCAGCACAGACAGGCCTCATTCAGCCCTACGACCATGATGCGTTCACTACCAGGGGGCCAACGGTCTGTGGTAGTCCCCAGCAGGTGATTGAACGGATGGAGGAGTGGCGCGAGGCAGCTGAACTCACCGACTACCTGTTCATGTGTGATCAGGGCGGCCAGCCTCCAGAGGACCTGTTCGACACTCTGGCGCTCGCTGGGGAAACGCTCTTGCCCCATTTCATGTAGCGGACAGCTCACCCCGGCCGGACTCCGGTGAGAGTGAGCTCGTTCATGCCGCCGTTGGCCCGGCGAAGTAGCTTCGGGCCAGCAGCGAATCCTGGGGGATCACATGGCCCGACTTACACAGCTCAGCCGATCAGTCGAAGGACGGGTCGTGTTGGTGACCGGCGCCGGTTCGGGTCAAGGCCGAGCAACAGCGCACCTGTTCGCGGACGAGGGTGCACACGTCGCCGTGACGGACCTTGGTCAGAACGAAGTCGACGCAGTGGTTGGCGAAATCACTGAAGCAGGGGGCTCGGCCGCAGGTTGGACGATGGATGTCGCCAACGCCGAACGTGTCGGCACTGTCGTAGACGAAGTGGCCGTCAAATTTGGGGGCCTCGACTATCTGATCAACAACGCCGGCATCTCACGTTTCGCACCAATCGACAGCGACGAATACGAAGACAACTGGGCCATCAGCCTCGAAGTGCTGCTCACCGGCCAAACCAGGACTATCCGCGCTGCTCTCCCCTATCTCCGCAAGAGCGACGCCGCCCGCATCGTGAACATCGCTTCCACCGAAGGCTGGGGAGCCACCAAGTTCGGCTCGCCATACACGGCCGCCAAACACGGGGTTATCGGTCTCACCAAATCGCTCGCCGTTGAACTCGGCCGCGAAGGCATCACGGTCAACTGCATCTGCCCCGGGCCGATCAATACCGCCATGACCGCAGAAATCGACGACACCAGCAAAACCATCTTCGCCAAGCGTCGCACCGCAATCGGCCGCTACGGCGAACCAGAAGAGGTTGCCCACGGCACGTTCAACTTCTGCCTCCCGTCCAGCCGATACATGACGGGTGTGATCATGCCCGTCGACGGAGGACTGCTCATCAAGAACGCCTAACTGTCCGAAGGTTCGCCTCGCCGACCTGGATGTGGTTCTGCCGCCCGGATCAGGCAGGCTGTATCGGTGCCACATCGCGACATCATCGTCATCGGAGGCGGACCAGCCGGAACTGCTGCCGGCATCCGGGCAGCGCGGGCCGGAATATCGGTCACTGTATTCGAAAAGGGCACCCACGGCCGCGACAAAGTATGCGGCGATGGCCTCACTCCCCGTGCTGTCGGAGCCTTAAACGAGCTGAAGATTCCGCTCGACGATGCACACCACATCCAGGGCCTACGGATGATCGCCGGCAAGAAGGTCCGCGAGCTCGACTGGCCGGGCACGTCCAGATTCCCTGCTCACGGAGCTGTTTGGCCTCGGCGCCGGCTCGATACGGCACTCATGGACGCTGCGGCGGACGCTGGCGCTGAAATGATTTACGAGACCGAAGCCATCCCAGTGATGGAGAACCATCGAGCCGTTGGGGTCGATGCTGGTGGTGAACGTTGGACCGCTGACCTTGTCGTGCTCGCCGCCGGCGCCCAGGGCAAGGCGGCCCGAGTGCTTGGCGCCGAACGCGACCCCAACGAGCCGTTCGGGCTGGCGATCCGCACCTACGCCGAAACACCACGCCACGCCGACAAACACCTCGAAGCGTGTTTGACCCTCAAGGACGAGAACGGTATCGCTGTTCCGGGCTACGGCTGGATGTTTCCGGCTGGCGACGGCACCGTGAACATAGGCGCGGGCGCTCTCAGCACCATGAAGGGGTTCAAGAAACTGAATCTCAACACACTCTGCGACAGCTACCGCGATCAGGTCCGAGACGACTGGGAACTCGGCCCATATCTGGAGAAACCGCGGGCCTGGCGGCTCCCCATGAGTGCCCAGAAACGCCACGGCCCGGGCTGGGTAGCGATCGGCGATGCCGCAGGCCTGGTGAATCCCATGAACGGCGAAGGCATTGACTACGGCCTCGAAACCGGAATGTTGATCGTCGACCTTTTTGAGGCCGACCCTGCAAACGCCACCGACGAGTACGACCGCCAGGTAGCTGAACGATTCGACGCGTTCCTCAGCACTGGGCGGCGCTTCTCGTTCCTCATTGGGCACCCGTGGATTCTCCGAAGTGGTCTGAGAATGGCCGTCGGCACCGACGCCATCGCAAAGATCACCTTGCAGGTCATGGGTAATCTCGTCGACAACAAGACGCCAGGAACCGCCGGCCGGGTCATGGCCGTCGCTGGCAAAGCACTCCAGCTCAGCGATCCTCTCCTGCGTCGCACCCGCGCAACAGCCTGAGCTTCTGCTACATCGTTAGTTCGTCTTTTCAACCTGGAGTTCGATTACAGATGACTTTCGCCGACATGCTTCGCCTGGAAGCTGCCGACGGCCACTTCACCACGATGGTCTCCGACCAATTCATGGTCGGGCAAGGTCCAAATGGTGGATATCTTTCGGCCCTGATCGCTACTGCGGCGCGCACGGTCGAGACCGACCTCGATCGCCCTCTGCGTTCGGCCAGCTTCCAGTTCATCGGCCGCCTCACCCCCGGCCAAGAAGCTGAAGTTCGGGTCCAGGAGCTTCGACGCGGCGGCGCGATGAGTGCCGTCGATGTCACGGTGAGCCAGAACGACCGCATTGCAGTCACCTCTCGCTGTCTCTTCTTGCCGACACGCCCCGGGCCGACCATGGCGGAGAACCCGCCTCCGGTGTTGCCAAGCCCAGAGGAGATCGGCGTGTGCGTCCATCAGGTCGACACCGATTCCCTGCGCAGCCGTTACGACACCCGTTACGCGGTGGGAGGTTTCCCACCGGACGAGTTCGATCGTGCCGAGGTCACCGGTTGGATCCGACCCTCGTCTGGCGAACCAATCGACGCGAATTGGCTGCTGGCCATCGCCGACGGCTGGGCGCCACCGTCACTGATCGTTCGTGACAACAAGGCCATGGCGACAACCCTCGAGCTTCAGGTCTTGATTCGCCACACCGGCTTTGACCCGATCGACGATTTCGTTCTCGGGCGCAACATCAGTCGCACGATGGCCGAGGGCTACATCGAACAGGAAACCGACATTTGGAGCCGCGACGGCATCCTGCTCTGTCAGGCCCGCCAGCTCGGAATGCTGTTGCCTTACAGCCCTGAAGGGCTGCTCGACAGCTGATCGAGGTCGGCCGAGAAAATCGGCGCCTCGGGTCGGGATTGACTACGACTGGACGTTCCCACTCGACGCTTCAATCCCTTGTGGTTGCTGCTCGGACTGCTCGGCCCTATTGGCTGGAACGCAGTCTTCGTGCTTCTCGCCGTGGGCGATCGTTCATCGATGGTGACCGTTCGGCTTCACATGACTTCTGGGGCAGCTGACGAGCAGGTCTCCCGCCGAGCCCGAATTCATCGTGCCGGAGCAATCACAGCCGGCGTGGTGCTAGGAGCGTTCTTGTCGCTGTGACCGCTCTCGCTGCAGGAATCTCGGTGGTCGCTATGACCATGCGGTCCTTACGCAAGATCACGACTCGCGTTGTCCGCTGCGACCTCGACGGCACTGGTCGCTGGCTTCGGGTGTATGGCGCACATCCCGAGTTCGCCAAGGCTGTTCGGGCTGAGCTCGATGTGACACACCGGGTGAGCGACCTCGCCTAAAGCTTCTCGGGGGAAGAAGCGTCACACCACGCAAGGACCCCAACGCCGCCACCTCATCGGTGGTGTAGCGCTGGGGTCCTTGACGTTTGGTTAGCTAGATCGACAGGGGTCGGTCGGGCGCGCTGGGTCAGCCCAGCAGGCCCATTTCAGACACTGCGTCGCGTTCTTCGACCAATTCGGCCCACGATGCTTCCATCTTGCCCTGGCTGTACTCGTCGATCTCGAGCCCGGTCACTATCGAGTACTCGCCGCCCGAAGTGGTGCACGGGTACGAGGTGATGATGCCTGCGGGTGCGCCATAGTCGCCGGTGGACGGAATGCCCATCGAGACCCAGTCGCCGTCGTCGGTGCCCATCGCCCAGGTACGCATGTGATCAACAGCGGCAGACGCTGCCGAAGCCGCAGATGACGCTCCACGAGCGTCGATGATGGCGGCCCCACGCTTCTGGACGGTGGGAAGGAACTCGCCATCGAGCCACGCCTGATCGTTCACCAAGGCTGCGGCGTTCTGGCCGTTGACTTCGGCGTGGAAAAGGTCGGGGTACTGGGTCGCTGAGTGGTTACCCCAGATGGTCATCTTCTTGATGTCGTTGACCGACGTACCAGTCTTCTGAGCGAGCTGAGCCATGGCCCGGTTGTGGTCGAGACGAGTCATCGCAGTGAACTGTGCATCCGGGATGTTCGGAGCATTGTTCATGGCAATCAGGCAGTTGGTGTTGGCAGGGTTGCCAACAACGAGCACCTTGATGTCGCTATTGGCACTGTCGCTGATGGCCTTGCCTTGACCGGTGAAAATGCCACCGTTTGCGGCCAGAAGGTCGCTTCGCTCCATGCCAGCCTTGCGGGGCATCGAACCGACGAGCAGAGCGTAGTCGGCACCGTTGAACGCCTCGTTGGCGTCAGCGGTCTCGACGGTGCCAGCGAGAAGCGGGAACGCACAATCGTCGAGTTCCATCTTCACCCCGGCGAGAGCACCGAGAGCGGGTTCGATCTCCAGCATCTGCAGGATGACTGGCTGATCTGGGCCGAGCATGCTGCCCGACGCAATACGAAACAGGAGGCTGTAGCCGATCTGGCCAGCGGCGCCGGTGACGGCAACGCGAACTGGGTCCTTCACCTGAGGAGTCCTTCCGGGGGGAGCGGGGGCAGAGAGTCTGACCCGACGGTCCAGCCTAGCCAGTCGGCTCAGGTCCCAGAAGCTGAACGGGTGTTCCCAATCCAGCTCTCGTGCAAGTCTGCGTAGAAGCCCGGTACTGCGACAAGCTCATCATGTGAGCCTTCTTGAACGAGCTCGCCGGCATCGAACACCAAGACCAGATCGGCTGCCTCTGCTGTGGAGAGGCGATGGGCGATGCTGATGGTCGTGCGACCCGCGGCGAGGTGCTCGAGCGCACCTGCCAGCGCCTGCTCGGTCTGTGGGTCAACCGCGCTGGTCGCTTCATCGAGAACGAGCAGGCCCGGGTCTGCGAGCTGGGCCCTCGCCAGGGCGATGAGTTGACGTTCGCCAACCGACAATGATCCGCCCCGCTCCCCTACCTGCGTCTCCAGGCCTTGCGGGAGCCCGAGAACCCAATCGAGAAGACCAAGCTCCTCGAAAGCCGCCTCGATCTCGACGACGGACGCATCTGTGCGTCCGTAGCTGACGTTCTCAATGATGGTGGTGTTGAACAGGAAGCCGTCCTGGGGAACCATACGAACAGACGCCCGCCGGGAATCTGGAGCAACGTTGGTGAGGACCGCGCCACTCAGAGCAATCTCGCCGTCCGTGGGGTCGGCGAGGCGAACCAACAGTTTGGCGAATGTGGTCTTGCCTGAACCGGTCTCGCCAACGATCGCGACATTGGTACCCGCAGGAATGTCGACCGACACATTTCGAAGAACCTGCCCACCATCTCGATAGGCGAAGTCCACACCCCGTGCCTCCACCCGAATCGGGCCCGCATCGATGGCTTCGCCGTCGCTCGGCTCAACGATTTCTACCGGAGTGTCGAGTAGCTGAAGGATTTTCTCCCAGCCGGCAAGGGCGATCTGAGTCTGATCAAGAATCTCGGACAGTTCGCCGACGGGACCGCTCAAGATCGTCACGAGGAACAGGAACGCAAGCACCTGGCCCAAGCCAAGACCCCAGGCCTCGCGTTGGGCAACGCTCACCGCAATCACTGCAGCGAGGGCGACGGCACCGAACAGATCGCCGAGCGTGAACAGGACAGCGAAGAATCTGACGGCCTTCATGCGAGCCCGATACTGCATCTCGATTGCTCGCTGCAGCCGACCACGGGTGCGATCCTCAAGTCCGTATGCCCTGATGGTCTGAGCTCCGCCGATGCCTTCGGAGAACTCGCTGAGGGTCTCTCCGACCCTGGTCCGCAATGCGCTGTACGCCACGAGCTGGCGCTTCTGAATTGCTCGAAGCAGCGGCAGCATCGGCAGGTACGCGGCGACCGCCACGAGCGCCAGTTGCCACGACGTGGCGAACATGACGACGAGGGTGCCGACGAGCAGGGTGCCGTTGACGATCCACGACATCCCGCTCCACTCGAAGAACTTCCCGAGCTGCTCGACATCGCTGGTCACACGAGCGACGGACACGCCGAGGCGTGATTCGTTGTGTTCGGCGACGCTGAGCCGATGAACATGCTCGAAACCTGCGACCCGAAGGTCGAAGAGGGCGTCTTCCGTCATGGCGATAAGGCGCAGGAAGGCCCAGCGACTCACTAGAAACACCAGGAAGATCAAAACCAAAGTGCCGAGGCAGGCCGTGAAGATGTAGCCGAGCCGCACTCCTTCGTCGCCGGTCAGCCCGCGATCAATAGCCAAACGAACCAGCAGCGGAATGGTGAGCTTTCCGAGGGCGCTCATCATAGCCATCAGGACGCTAAAGCCGAGGCCCTTCTTGAGTTGCGGAGTGATGGCGAGGCCTCGGCGCAGCACCGACATGGCCGACTCACTGGGTCGGTCACGCAGCATGGCCTCGTCTTGAGCGGCCTCGTGTGCAGCATCAGCAGAGGGAACGCCAGAAGCAGTCGCAGTCATCGGCCGGCCTCTTCATAAGCGCGGACCAGAGCCTCGTACTCGGGGATGTTCAGCAGCTCCTCGTGTGAGCCTTCGCCCTTGATGCGACCCTCGTCGAGGAACAACACCCGATCGGCAAGACGAATGGTGGAGACTCGGTGGGCGACCACCAACGTCGTGGCTGCAAGCTCGCTGGACAATCCGTCGAGAATTTCACGCTCGACTACCGGGTCGACTGCAGACGTCGAGTCGTCGAGCAGCAAGAAGCCGGGCCGTCCAATCAGCGCCCGGGTCAGAGCCACCCTCTGGCGCTGGCCACCAGAAAGGGTCACCCCTCGTTCCCCAACCACCGTCTCCCACCCATGGTTGAGCGTTTCGATGAACTCCGCCCGAGCTGTGCGGGCGTGATGATTGAGTTGTTCCTGGTCGACGTCACGGCCGAGGGCAACATTGTCGAGCACCGAATCAGCGAAGAGGAACGTTTCTTGGGAAACCAGCGACGTCCGGCTACGCAAAACATCGGGATCGACTTCCGAGAGCGGCACCCCGCCAAGCGTGACCGAGCCGCGCTGCGGCTCGGAGAGGCCGAAGAGCAGTTGGGCGAGGGTGGTCTTGCCGGATCCGGTCGAACCGACCAGAGCGACAACCTCCCCAGCTGAGAGCTCGAGGGAACAGCCATCGAGGACTTGCTCATCGCCGTACGCGAACCCAAGGTCCTCTACGACAACAGGGAGTGGACCATCGGGCAGAGGGGTGGCATTCCCGAAACGGCCAGCGACAGGCATGTCGATCACGCCCTTCAACCGTCGGGCGGCGACGACAGACTGGGCGTTCTCTTCGAGGAAGAACCCAACAATCCGCATCGGGAACGCGAGTTGTTGGAACAACACCATCGCCTGCAGGACTTCGCCGGTCGTGACCGAACCCTCGCTGACCCGCCA
>JBLHLM010000029.1:0-20019 GCA_047618365.1 Candidatus Poriferisodalaceae bacterium
AGTGCGCGTGTCATGGTTGCGTCAGCCTCCACTGTGTCGTTGTTTGTTGAGAGCACTCGCAATCAAACGCGAGACAACCCAACGACCGGTGGATGGTCAACTATCGGCGCGGCCCCTTACGTTGACGGCGTTAAAGAACTGCTTGCGCCCGCTATCTGCGAGTCGGCGGGTTCCTGCTGGTGAACCCAAGCCACGGCGACGCAGCGATGGCGCCGATCGATCCACGATTCCAACTCGCTGGTCTGGTCGTCTCGCGTGAGGGCGACTACTCAGTTCGCTCAAGAGAGCTCGACACCTATCTCGTGCCAAAACGAGACGTAGATGTCACCGCCGAGTTCCTCCACGAGTCCGGACGTGGCGTGGCATACAGGAAGGCGGCTTTCGCCTACCTGTTCGAGCGGGTCTCTTAGCGCAGTGCCGGTGATCTAAGGCCAGTGACCTAGGGCATAGTCGCGATGACCTGGAGTCAATTGCGGTGACTCGACCTGATCGAGCGTTCGTGGACGGCCCAGCCGAGGGCGCCCGTCGCGTTGAGAAGCTCTGTTTCGTCGTGGTGAACGAACCGGCGCCCGCCATCTTCGGCAATGTCGGGGACTCGGTGCGGGGCCGTCGGAACAAGCTCCCAATCTTCATCGCCTCCGAGGGACGTCGTGAAACCGGCAGCCGACCAGCTCGCGTCGAGTGAGTCGTCGGCGAATGGCAGGTAGCGAAGGTCAGTGCGTGCGCCGTGGCAATGAGTCGAAGCCAGGTTCAGCATCTCGATTGAGCGATCGCAGCCGACGGTTGTGTGGCCGGTTGCGGCGGTGAGGCGTGCGTTGTTCCCTGGACCGCAGCCGAGATCAGCGACTCGGCTATCAAGTTCGAGCCTCAACAAGAACCGATCGAGAAACTCTGTCGCCTCGCTTGACCTGAACTCGTTGTGTGCCGCAAAGCGCGCGGTCAAAGCGCCTGGCGGCGTGCGACGTCATCCCACATAGCGGACATGTCCACGACGTTGACCTTTAGGGCCCGAAATCCCCAGCCCATGGTGTCGAAGAACGCTTCAGTTTCCCGAAGCCCCTCAGCCCCAGCAGCCTCCATTGGGTTGTCGCCAGCGGCACGCAACTCGAAACGTATGTTGAAGAAGTCGACCGCACGGTCGTATGTCAACGATCCTTCTGGGCTGTACGACGAGAGCAAGATGTCGTGTTCGGGCGCTGCCTTGCTGAGGTAGCTGCGCGCCTGTTCGGTCAGGTCCGCGAAACGACCTCGGACGGTCACCCGAAAGACGGTGAGGGTCTCGGCTGCGCTCATCTGCACCAGAGTAAAGCGTTGTAGCCCGCAGCTAGCTGGTGATTTCGACGCCCTTCCAGAACGCTATGCGGTCAGCGACCTTGTCGACTGCTCCTTCGAGCGGATCGAGATAGGTGAACGCAGCGCCCGATGACGTGTCGGAATTGCCCTTGACGTCAAAGTAGGTGGCGAGACCCTTCCAGCCGCAGCGGGTGGTGGCGTCGATCGGGACGAGGTGTTCGGTGTTCACGGTGGCGGTGGGGAAGTAGCTCAGGCCGTCGACGACATGTATGTCGTCGCTCTCAGCCAGAACTACTCCGTCAAAGATGGCTCGTGTCATAGGTGCTGGAACCCCACGCTCAAACCGAATGTTCCTTTGGGGTTGACAGCAAGCCCCAACCCAGTCTGGATCATGCCAGTAATAGCTAGTAGTTACTGGGTTTTTTGATCTTGCTCGAACGTACGTTCGATATAATCGCAACAGGGCGAAAGCGATGTTTGCGGACGGAATCTCGATTGATGAGTCGGAGGGTCGGCTGGCGAGTCAGGCTGCTGGTAACGCTGCGAACACGTTCGAGTATTTGATGACGCTCGCAGAGTTTGATCGTCGTGAGGGGTGGGTTGGTGACGGGGTTCGGTCGTTTGCTCATTGGTTGAACTGGAAGATCGGCACCGACATCCGAGTGGCTCAGGATCAGTTGAGGGTGGCGAAAGCGTTGAGGGTGTTGCCGGTGGCGAGTGGTTCGTTCAGTCGGGGCGAGTTGTCGTATTCGCGGGTGCGGGCGATTGCGCGGGTTGCGCTTCCGGATACTGAGGCGGCGTTGGTGGAGGTAGCGAAGGTGTCGACGGGTCGTCAGCTCGACAAGATTGTGTCGACGGTGATCAAGCTCGACGGCTAAGACAACCCGGCACAGGTGCCGCCGCCGGAGGTGACTCGTCGCGAGGATTCTTATGGGCGGGGTGTGATCACGTTGAAGTGTGATCCAGCTGACGCAGAGTTGGTGTGGAAGTCCCTCGTTGCTGCAACGGTCTATGACCCCGAGAAGCCGATCGATGAACGACGAGTCGACGCACTGGTCGCTGTCGCCGATTCGTACCTAGCGAACGGACCGACAGACCGATCTGGCTTGGATCGCACTCAGGTGCTGGTTCACAGCCATGGTGAGGCTGGGGCAGCGACGTTGGCTGATGGATCGGTGCTCGATTTCGCTACGACGTGTCGTCTTGAGTGTGACGCGTCTCATATGACGATTGATGTTGCTGGGGAGGGCAATGAGGTGCCGGGTCGGAATTCGAGTGGGGTCAGTGCGGGGTTGCGTCGCAGCTTGATGTTGGGTGATCGGGGGTGTCGGTGGCCTGGTTGTTTGGCTGAGCATCATCTGCATGCTCATCATGTGGTGCATCGCTTGGATGGTGGCCCGACTGTTCTCGACAATCTGATTCTGTTGTGCGGGCATCATCATCGGGTGTTGCACGCTCATGGGTTCGGGATTGTCCGGAACGTCGATGGAACATGGATATTCACCCGGTCCGATGGGTCGGTGATTGATTCGATCCCGATCCAATTGGGCGTTCCGCGGAACGCCCAAAGATGTCTTGTCAGCCTCGCTGTGCGGCGAAAAAGGTTGTCAGCATCTCGCCACATTCCTCGCCTCTGACTCCACCACGCACCTCGCATTGGTGGTTGAGTCGAGGATCGTCGGCGATGTTGTAGAAGGTGCCCACTGCCCCTGCCTTGGGGTCGTAGGCGCCGAACACGATTCGACCAATACGCGAATTCACGGCTGCCCCTGCGCACATCGTGCACGGTTCCAGGCTGACGACGAGGGTGGCGTCTTCGAGGTGCCAGCTGCCGACGTGGGCGGCTGCATCGCGTAGGGCCAGGATCTCGGCGTGGGCTGTTGGGTCGCCGGTGATGTGGCGTTCGTTGTGGCGCGCAGCGACGACTTCGCCGTCGATGAGCACCACCGCGCCGATGGGAATGTCGCCGGCCGCTTCGCTGGCCTTGGCTTGTTCGATGGCGAGCCCGATGGCTTCCTCGTCAGTCATGGCGCAAACGTACCCAATATTCGGATCGTCCTCGCTGTCGGCGCCAGTAGTTTCAGTGCCATGGGGACCCTCTGCCAACCAAAGCTGCAATCGACCGCTGCCGCTCTGCGCCCGATTTTCGTCGGGCTCGCCCACGCTCTAGGCGGCTGAACGTGACTGTCAGTTTCACGCCTCCGTTGCCCGCGATCGTCGTTCCCGGCGTGCCAGTCACCCTTCGCCCATTCGAGGTTGGCGACCTGCCGCTCATCGCCGAGGCGTCAGCGGACTCCTTCATTCCGAAGATCACCTCGGTGCCTGTCGTATGGAGCGAGCAGGTGGGGACCGATTTCAGTGAACGTCAGTGGACCCGTGATCGCACTGGTGAAGGACGGTCTCTCGCAATCGAGGTTGACGGCAGCATCGTCGGCCAGATTGGTCTGTGGCTACGAAACGCCCACAAGGGGCGGGTCGAGATCGGCTACTGGATAGCCGAATCGGGGCGGGGTAACGGATGTGCTGCAGAAGCCGTTCGGATGCTGTCGGCATGGGCGTTTGCCAACCTCGACATCGACCGCAGCAGCCTGTTCGTCGAATCGCGGAACGAGGCATCGATCCGGACCGCTGTTTCAGCTGGTTACACGCGTGAGGGCATCCTTCAAGCGTGGGAACGAGTCCAAGGAGAGACGAAAGACATGCTGTTGTTCGCACTGGTGAGGTGAGGGCAGTTCGATGATCGACGTTCGTTGGCTGACGGCCTTCATCGACATGCCCGAAGCGACCTTCGCTCAGGGAACCGAGTTCTGGCTCGAAGTCACTGGCTCCACCCTGTCGCCTCGGCGCGGGCTGGCCGGCCAGTTCGCCACTCTGCTGCCCGCCAATGGCGATGCGCATCTACGGGTGCAGCGAACAGACGACGGCAGCTGCGGGGTGCATCTCGATCTGCACGTTGCAGATCCGAGCGCTGCCCAATCAATGGCTGAGAGCGTTGGGGCTAGGACGGTTGATGACACCGATGTCGTGATCATGTCGTCGCCCGGCGGCTTCACCTTTTGCCTCGTTGGCCATGACGGCGAAACGTCTGTGGCCTCGCCGCACGATCCCGATCTGCCTTACGTCGTGGATCAGGTGTGCATCGATGTGCCCGCTGAATTGTTCGATGCCGAAGTCGAGTTCTGGAGTGCACTCACCGGCTGGGAGCTGGGGTATAGCTCGTCGCCAGAGTTCGCGTTTCTCAAGCGGCCCGATGGCATTCCGCTGAGGATCCTGTTCCAGCGTCTTGGCGCCGATGACGGCTTGACCAGTGCGCGAGCGCATCTCGATGTGGCATGTGGACTAGCCAACTCAGCCGTCGCCGAACGTTTCGAACAGGCTGGCGCCACCGTGACTGGTACATGGACAAACTGGGTTGCCCTTCGGGATCCAAGTGAGTTGGCGTTCTGCGCCACCCGACGCGACCCAGCGACCGGCCGTATTCCCGGTTAGTTACTGCCGAGCGTTTCTCGGCGGAGGTAGAGGCTGTCGAGAATGGTGGTCGTGATAGCCCGCACATCTTCGTCGGAATGGTTCATTCCTAGGGCCCGGATGATTGTGTCGAGGCCGGCGGCCTCCGGGGCGTCGAAGCGGTCGTCTTGCACGTCTGCCTGGTGGACGATCTCGCCGATGCGCCACAACACGGGATCGATGAGGTCGTGACGGCGAAGGATGTTTCGAAGGTGACGTCGTCGCCATGATGGGTGAGGTCGCCGCCGACCATGTCGAACGCTGTGGCGTCGGCGGGTACGTCGTCAATATGGTCGACGTAGATGAACTCTGCGGCGGCATCGACGTAACTGCTGATCAACCAGGCCGAGGCGGCTCGGTCGACATGGATGCCGTTGCGGGTCGCCCACTTCATGCGGTCACTTCCTTAGGTGAGGCCGGCGTCTGCGCCAACGCGGCGATGGCAAGGCGGGCCTCGTCGCGCAGCGGGGGACGGAAGTAGTCGCGGCGTTCGATGCGGCGCCATGTCCGTCTCCACCTGGCGATATTGCGTTCGTCGTGGCTGTCTTGTCTGGCCTCGATGTCGTCGAGCAGCTCTCGGTACTCGGCGGTGCGTGCTTCTCGCATCTGGTCGGCCAGCGACGCACTGTTTCGTTTCGCTGCTGGGGTGGCGACCCACACGATGGCCTCGCCGTCGGCATCGATGGCCTTTGCCGCAATCCATTCGAAGTGTTCACGGGTTCGGGCATCGTTCGGGAGGGCCACCAGCCCATCGCCGATCTGGACCACTCCGAGGTCGCGCAGCTTGCGCCAAATCGCGATGCGAGGGGTCGAGGGCTCACGAGGTACGCGGTAGCTCAACAGGACCCACTCCTGTCGGCGAGTCTCGATTTCCGAGGGTTTCGATTGTTGCGTAACCACGGTTACATATTATAGCGTGAGCGTCGTGCCGAAGCAGCCTTCATCCGATGAGACAGCAGTAGAGCAACACGCATGGCCTGGCGCTGGTATTCCACGAGCCGACTGGTTAGCGGCCTGGGTAACAGTGGCCGCGAATAGTTTTGGGGGTCCCGCTGGCCAGATCGCGGTGATGCACGACGAGATCGTGGTGCGACGTAAGTGGGTCGGCGAGCGACGTTTTCTCCACGCACTGAACTACTGCATGTTGCTGCCGGGCCCCGAAGCACAGCAGTTGGCCACCTACCTGGGTTGGTTGCTGCGCGGGCCGGGTGGGGGAGTGTTCGCCGGAGCGCTGTTCATCCTTCCTGGGTTTCTGTCGATCATGGCCCTGAGCATCCTGTTCGCTTCCTACGGCGACCTCACCTGGGTCGAGGGGCTGTTCTTCGGAATCTCCGCCGCAGTTATCGCCGTGGTGGCGAGCGCGGTTCTGCGCATCGGAAAGCGGGTCATCAAGAACCCGGCGATGTTCACTGTTTCGCTGTTGGCGTTCGTCGGGATCTTCGTATTCGAGCTGCCGTTCCCGCTGATCGTCGCCGTCGCAGCAGCCGTCGGTCTGATTGGCGGTCAGCGCTGGCCGTACGTGTTCAACCTGGTGACGGGGCACGACGAGAACGCCGTCGAAGACGATGCCGACGTGCTCGTCGGCGACGAAGGTTCGTCTGGCGAAGGCCAGCCCCTGGCACGGCCATCTCTGGCTCGTGCCGCCCGAGTGCTCGCCGTTGGACTGGGTCTGTGGTTCGGACCTGTGCTGGTCTTGCTTACTGTCCTAGGCAAACAGCACGTGTTTGTTGATGTCGCCTGGTTCTTCTCGGCCGCAGCAGTACTGACCTTCGGCGGTGCTTACTCCGTCTTGGCCTACATCTCCCAAGAGGCTGTGAACACGTTTGGATGGCTCGAACCAGGCGAAATGATCAGCGGCCTTGGCATGGCCGAAACCACGCCCGGGCCACTTATCCAGGTCGTGCAGTTCGTTGGTTTCATGGGCCCGTACCGTGATCCGGGTTCGTTGACCCCACTACAGGCTGGGATGTCGGGCGCCATGATCGCAACGTGGGTGACGTTCATCCCGTCGTTCCTGTGGATCTTCCTCGGCGCCCCGTTCATCGAACATCTGCGTGACCGGCCGGCTCTGACCTCGGCGCTCTCGACCGTGACGGCTGCCGTGGTCGGGGTGGTGCTGAACCTGGCGATCTGGTTCTCACTGTTCACCCTGTTCGAAGTGGTCGATACCAGACGTGGATTCGGCGCGGTGCTCTATCAACCCGACTTCGGATCGCTCAACGTCACCGCCCTCCTCATCGCTGTTGGAGCAGGCATTGCAATCTTCAAGTTCAACGCAGCGACCCTCAAGGTCGTTGCCTCAGCAGCGGTCATCGGCATCGCCTATCAGTTCCTCATTGCCTGAGCAGGAGTCCAGATCATGACCACCAACGTGTTGTTCAGTTGTCCCCACGCCGCAGGCAAGAGCCTGATGGCCGCCACCTACTTCCGCGCCGCTGCTGCTCGGCGCGAGCTCGACGTCCAGATTGCCGTTGCGGGACTGGACCCCGACCCACAGAACATGCCCAACGTGGTGGCTGCGCTCGAAGCCCAGGGCTATGGCATTGGGTGGAACCCCAAACTCATCGATGGGGGGACACGTCCGCCGCCGATCTCGGCGTCAGCATCGGCTGCGACCGCGCATCGCTCCCGACCAAGGGAGCAGTCGTGGAATGGGAAGTCCCCATGTTGAGCGACGACTTCCCCGCAGCAATGTCCAGTATCCACGATCGAGCCGAAGCCCTGGCCTACGAACTCGCTGGCGGGGCCTGAACCTCACCGCCAAGAACGAACCGACCGAACCTGTGGGACCATCTCGCTCTACCGGTCGGCGGGATACACCGAGGTTGACGCGTTCAACTCGGAGCCGTTCGCCCATCACTGGTTCGAAAAGTCACTCGAGGAGATCCAATGAAGATCCGAATCGCGATTGCTAGCTCGAATACGCCTGCCGATCTTGATGGCTTGCACGACCTCGTCGACGGCTTGGAGAAGCGAAGGTTCGATACGTTGTGGTTGTCGGACACCCCGATGACCGATGCCATCGAACCGCTGATGGCGCTTGCTATCGCGTCGTCTCGGACCACTCGTCTCAAAGTCGGCACGAACGTTGTGGTTCCTGGCCGGAATCCCCTGCTGATGGCGAAGGAACTCGCCCACCTCGATCGCCTCACGAACGGCCGACTTCTGCTCGCGTTCATGCCCGGCATCGGGTCGCAGATCGAACGTGGCGCCCTAGGGGTGATGGGGGTCGACCGCAACAAGCGTCTGAAGCACGTCATCGAGATGTGTAGGGCGTGGTGGGCTGGCGAAGCCGTCACCGATGAATACGCCGGGTTTTCCTATGACGCCGTCAAGGTTGGTCCGCCTCCAGTGCAGGAACCACTCGAGATCTGGCTCGGCGGCAACGGGCCTAAGGGTCTCGAACTGACGGGCACCCACGCTGACGGTTGGCTCGCGTCACGGGCAACACCCGCCGAGGCGTCAGCGAGCAGAGCCACGATCGAGTCCGTGGCAGAGCGGGTCGGACGCACCATCGACGACGATCACTTCGGCATCAGCATCCCCTACGCCAGGGATCCACTTCCTGATGCGGTGATCGCGGCCGTAATGCGTAAAACCGACGCAGACCGCAAGGACATTCTCCCCTTCGGCGCCGACGAGCTGACCACGCTCATCGGTAGCCACATCGACGCTGGCATCACCAAGTTCGTGCTCCGCCCCATGACTCTCGACGATGGATGGGACGCCGAACTCGACTTCCTCGCCGAGCACACGCTGCCTCTACAGAACTGATTCATCAAGGCTGGCTGGGGACACCTGAGCACGCCAGCCCCGTTCGCCGCGGTTCCAACAGTTCCTCGTCCGGCATTCATCCGATCGCCAATGGTCTCAAACTCCAACCTGGAGACGAAGTCGTTGTCGCCACGAATGACTTTCCTTCAGACGTGCTGCCATGGCTTCGACTCGCCATCGAGGGTGTTGTCATCAAACAGGTCCGTCCGGCAGACCAGGTTCTCAGCCCTGACGAGGTCACGGCCGCACTGACGCCAAGGACCAATGGGGTGTGTCTGACCTGGGTCCACTCGTTCAGCAGCCGGGTCATCGACCTCGACGGCATAGGCGAACTGTGTCGGTCGGCTGATGCCCTGTTCGTTGTGAATGGAGCGCAGGGTGTTGGAGGCATCCCGATCGCGGTTAATGACCACCCGATCGACGCGCTGACCGGAGTTGGTTTCAAATACCTGTGCGGGCCATACGGGACTGGGTTCTGTTGGCTAGGCCCGAGAAGTGCCGAGCGAGTTTCTGCGTCGAAGATGTATTGGCTGGCCGCTCTGGCCGCCGATGATCTGGCAGCCCCAGAGCTCGACCTCGACTCAGTGAAGATGCCAGACACCGCGGCGAAACACGATATGTTCGCGAACCGCCAACTTCTTCAACTTCGGCGCGTTCGCTGAGTCTGTCGACCTTCTTTCTGGCATCGGGATCGGGATCGGCATCGATCGGCTCCCGTTTGTCAGGCCTTGGAATCGACGTAGCCCGTCGAGCCGGAATGATCCGGATCGCACCTCACCTATACAACACGACTGACGGCATCGTCGCTGCTCTCCAGGCTTTCAACGCTGGCCGTTAGCTACCACAGGCCGTTGTCGGGAAACGAAACCACTCCCGACGCTCGGCCGACCCTGGAGTCCGCTCCGTTTGATGGCATCCACCCAATGACAGAAACGGAACTCGATCAGTATCTGCTCATGAGGTAGCGGGGGGCTCTGACTCGCGGCTGGCTTCAAAACGAGAAGGACCCGGGCTGGTGGGCCCGGGTCTTCTGTGATCTGTGTTCCGGAAACGAACACGTGGCGGAGAGGGGGGGATTCGAACCCCCGGTGGGTTGCCCCACACCACCTTTCCAAGATGGCGCACTAAGCCAGGCTATGCGACCTCTCCAAGCGGCCCAGATCCTACCGGTTCGCGTCCGCGACGCCAGCCTCGGAAGCCTCGGAATTTGGGTGATGAAGCGCCGATTGCTGGCGCTGGTGTTGTCGGGCTTCGGCCGGGTATCCTGAAGCCCACGGTTCGCCGCTTCAGGTGGCGGCCGGGTCCTGTGCAACGTTGGCCCGTGAATCGAGTCAGGGTCGGAAGGCAGCAGCTCTCAGCGATGCCCGATGTGTGCCGCAGATCACCTGGTCGCCTCCTGAGGCGGCGAGCTTTCGTTTTGGGGCAATCAGCCCTGATCAGCCGTGAGTAACGGTCAAGTGAAGTTCAACCACTGTTCGACAGCTTCTACCTGCATCATCTGAAGCGTCGGGCCAGAGGCCGCTTGGCTGGACCGGGCGCCGGTAGGCTGACCGCCTCATGGCTTTCCAATCGCTGTATCGCCGTTACCGCCCCCAGCGATTCGACGAGGTCGTTGGCCAAGAACACCTGGTCAACGCATTGCGCAACGCGATCGTCGAAGACCGGGTCGGGCACGCCTACTTGTTGAGCGGCCCCCGAGGCACTGGCAAGACTTCCACCGCCCGCATCCTCGCCAAAGCGCTCAACTGCGAGAACCTGTCCGCGACCGGCGAACCCTGCGGCGAATGCCACTCGTGTGTGTCGGTTGAGAGCGGCAACTCAATGGACCTCGTCGAGCTCGACGCGGCGTCGAACAACAAGGTCGAGAACATTCGCGAGCTCACCTCAAACGCGGCGCTCGGCTCGCCGGGTCGACGCAAGGTGTACCTCCTCGATGAGGTCCACATGCTCTCGACGGCAGCGTCGAACGCCCTACTGAAGACCCTCGAAGAACCGCCTTCGCACGTGGTGTTCGTGTTGGCCACCACCGACCCCCAGAAGGTGCTGCCAACTATTCGCAGCCGCACTCAACACGTCGAACTGTCACTTATTGGCGCCACCGAACTCGCCCAGCATGTCCGCAACGTAGCCACGTGGGCTGAGGTCGAAGTCACCGACGAGATGGTTGACTACGTCGTCACTCGTGGCGGCGGCTCGGCACGAGACACCCTGTCGGCGCTCGATCAGGTGCTTGCCGCCGGCGGTATTCCCAATGATCGGGTATCGGTCGATCAGCTCGTCGATGCCATCGCAGCTGGCGATCTTGGTGCCGGACTTGGCGCTATCGCCGCAGCGATCGAAGCTGGCGTCGACCCACGCGACCTCGCCGAACGCACCACTCGCCGACTGCGTGACTGCTTCCTCGTCCTGGCCGACGTACCGCCAGGCGCTCTCCCACCGGCAGAACTCGATCGGCTGCACCATCTTGGGGCGGCTCTGGGTCGGGCAACAGCTGTGCGGGCGCTCGAACTTCTTGGCGCCTCCCTCGTCGACATGCGCCAAGCGCCCGACCCGAGGCTGACCCTCGAGGTCGCGGTAGTACGCCTTCTGCAGGCCGAGTCACGCACCGACATGGCCTCGCTCACCCAACGCATCGAGCGACTCGAACGTGGTGCTCCACCGTTGGCCGCATCTCCGGAAGCGGCTGGGTCAGACCCGGCGCCAGCTCCCGTGGCCCCACAGATGTCTTCCCCTGCTGCGTCAGCGGCCGCACCTTCAGCGCCGCGACCGACTGGCGCCAACGCAGCTCGCGCCGCCTTGGCCGAACTTCGAGGGCAGCCCGAGGCTGGTCCTGGAGGACAGCCAGTGGTCACGCCTGTAGTCGCACCGCCGCCTCCACCGCCACCGATGCCAGCGGCACCTCCCGCTCCGGCGACCACTGCCCCGGCCGCTTCAGGCAAACCAGCTGCGGCCGCTCCGCCGCCGCCACCTCCCACGCCGACTCGTGCGCCCGCTCCACCGGTTGTAGAAGAGGTCGGTGAGGCTCCGATCCTTGGGGCAACAGGGGAACCGTACGAACCGCCGCCCTTCGATGACTACGGCTACGACGATGGCTCGCCGCCGGACATGCCGTACGAATCGGCCGTCGCAGCAGTTCTCGATTCCGAGCCTGAACTAGCCCCTAACCCCGTTCCGGAACCTGTCGAGGCGGAGCCAGAACCGCCGAAACTCCAAGTGGTTCCCCGGCTTCCCGCACCAGAGCCAGTTGCTATTGAGCCCGAGCTTGAACCTGTGGCCGAAGCTCCCCAGGCGGCTCTGTCGCACGGGCAGATTGTCGAAGTGTGGTCCGATCGTGTCCTGCCGAAACTCGGTGGCATGACCAAAGCCATGTTCAGCGCCGCCGAGTTCGTTGGGATTGAAGCGAACGAGGTTGTGTTCGAGGTTCCGAACGCGAAACATCGTGAGCGATGCGAACCACGCATTGGCGAGGTCGAAGCCGCGTTGGCTGAAGAAATCGGTCGCCCTGTTGGGGTGCGTCTCATCGACGCAGGCAGCGCCGCTCGCCCGGCCGGCGCTCCAGAAAGGTCACCGGCGAGCGGCCCGAACAGCGGCCAAATGTCCAACGCCACCCCGCCAGCTGATGACACCGTCGACGTGAGCGCACTCAAAGATGCACCCCCCGACGGCCGGACCAGCCTCGACCGCATCACAGATGCGTTCCCTGGTGCCACCATCGTGGACGATCCCGACGGCATGATGTGATCATGAGCGAAACCCCCGATCTCGGAAACCTGCTGAAGCAGGCTCAAGAAATGCAGCAGCAGCTGATGGCCGCACAAACCCAGGCAGCCGAACAAGAAGTCGTCGGCCAAGCCGGCGGCGGGGTGGTGTCAGTTCGCATGACCGCAGGCGGCGAAGTGCTCGGCGTCACGATCGCGCCTGAGGTCGTCGACCCATCCGACGTGGTCATGCTCGAAGATCTCGTTACCGCAGCCCTCCGCGATGCCCTCGCCAAAGGCGGCGAAGCGCAGTCGGCTGCAATGGCGTCGCTGGGTGGAGGACTCGACCTCGGTGGTATGGGCCTCGGCGACCTGCTCGGCTGACGTGTACGACGGCCCAGTCCAGGACCTCATCGACGAATTCGGGCGACTACCCGGAATCGGCCCCAAATCAGCCCAACGAATCACCTTCCACATCCTGAAGACTGCCTCTGTCGACGCCCTCCGCTTGGCCCGCGCCATCGAGGAAGTGAAAGCCAAGATCGGCTTCTGCGATCGCTGTTGGAATGTGTCCGAGCTCGACATCTGTTTGCTGTGCAGCGACGAGCGAAGGGCCAATGGCACCCTGTGCGTCGTCGAAGAACCGCGCGACGTCGTGGCTCTCGACAAGGCAGGCTTCCGTGGCCGATACCACGTACTGCAGGGTGCCTTGAATCCCATGGAAGGCATCGGCCCAGACCAGCTTCGGATCAAGGAACTGATCACTCGACTGGTTCCAGAGAACATCGAGGAGCTGATCCTGTGTACCAACCCCAATATCGAGGGTGAAGCCACCGCGATGTACCTCGCTCGCCAACTCGGTCCACTAGGGCTGAAAGTGACTCGCATCGCCAGTGGGCTACCCGTCGGCGGCGACCTGGAATACGCGGATGAACTCACCCTCGGTCGCGCACTCGAAGGCCGACGCGAACTCAGCGGATAGGGCTTCGCCCTAAAAAGGAAGCCGGGGCCGAAACTTGCGCTTCGACCCCGGACGGTCCGCCGGATTTCCCAGGGGACTATTTCATTCATGTTACAAACATGTCGGGATCATGACAAGAGCATGGCGACGGTTTTGTAATCGCGATGTCCCACCCTCGAAATACGGTGAGTTTCACTTCCCCCTGAACCCGCGCCGCCGTTCTCGGCGGCCGACAACAGGGAGGCCCACATGGGTCCAGACACTCACACCACAAACGGTCAGATCGAACTGTTGCTTCCACCCGCCGGCAGCGCACCGATCAGAATTGACTCGTCCCACGACAGCGAGCTGCTGCTGCGAGCGGTCGGCGGATTCCATCACGAAGAACTGATGGTTCTCGCGCTCGACGACAGATGCCACCTCATAGCTCTCATCGGCTGTGCCGAGGTCCCGTGGGAGACCATTGAGGAAGATCCTTCCCCACTGATCTTCTTGCTGGATGAACTCGAGGCAGACGAAGCTGTCTTGGCGTGTGTTGGGCCGACCGCGCGCAGCGTTGACGAACGTCGTCGATCGGGCGAGCTCTTGAGTCAGGCAATCCTCAGCGCTGGCATCGCAACTCACGAGTGGCTCGATTTCACCAGCGAACGAGCCGCCTGATATGCGCTTTTACAGGGTGCGAAGAATCACGGCGTCGCCCTGGCCTCCGCCGCCACAGAGGGCCGCGGCGCCAACCCCGCCGCCGCGACGGCGCAGCTCATGGATCAGGGTGAGGGCCAAACGATTACCCGACATGCCGATGGGGTGGCCAAGGGCGACCGCTCCACCGTTGACATTCACGATGTCTTCGGACACTCCGAGGTCCGCTGCTGCGGCGACACCGACTGCGGCGAACGCTTCGTTGAGCTCGAACAGGTCGATGTCATCAACCTCGAGGTCGATCTTGCTGAGCGCCTTGGCGATGGCACGGCTGGGTTGGGTCAACAAGCAGGTGTCTGGCCCAGCAATCATCCCGAACGACAAGACCTCTGCGAGGGGAGCAACGCCCAACTCGGCAGCCTTAGCTGCCGACATGATGACCATGGCGGAACCGCCGTCGGAGATCTGCGATGCATTTCCGGCTGTTACAGCTCCGCCTTTGACGAAGGCGCCAGACAGCTTGCCGAGGCTCTCCGACGACGTTCCTGGCCGGATGCCCTCGTCGGAATCGACAATGAGCGGTTCGCCTTTACGTTGGGGGACTGACACAGCGACGATCTCCTCGTCGAAGAGGCCGTCCTTCTGGGCAGCGGCCGCACGCTCATGAGACCGGGCGGAAAATTCGTCCATCTGGGCCCGGGTGAGGCCAGCTGCAGCTGAGTCGGACTCGGTGCCAGCACCCATGTGTTCGGACTCGAAGGCGCACCACAAACCGTCGTGGACCAAGGCGTCGACAACTTCGCTGTTCCCCATACGCATGCCGTTGCGCCCCTGGGGAAGGAGGTACGGGGCGTTGGTCATCGACTCCATGCCGCCAGCAACGACGATGTCGGCGTCGCCGGAGGCGATCATCTGGTCGGCCATGTAGATCGCGTTGAGGCCAGACAGACACACCTTGTTGATCGTGATGGCCGGCACACCCATTGGGATGCCGGCTTGCACCGCTGCCTGGCGGGCAGTGATCTGCCCCTGACCGGCTTGCAGCACCTGGCCCATGATCACGTGATCGACTTGATCGCCGGAGATGCCAGCCCTTTCGAGAGCGGCCTCGATGGCGAAGCCACCGAGTTCTGCACCGCTGAACGACGAGAGCCCGCCGTTGAATCTTCCGATCGGAGTCCGTGCCCCGCTCACAATTACTGATCCAGCCATTTTCAATACTCCCTGTAGCTTTGGTGCGTCCCCTGGCTACAAGTGTATGTATCTCGCTCACACTCTGTCCGGTGGACCGGGGTGATCTGCGTTGCACGCGCCCAACTGGTGCCGGCGACGAATTTCCCCCGATCGATTACCCAAAGGTAACTTGAGTCTCATGCAGGAGATCCTCCAGGCCATCGAAGCCGAAGCCAGCACGGAAGAGTTCGCCGCGCTCGCCATTCCCGAGTCGTACCGCGCCGCCTACGTCAAACGTGACGAGACAGCCATGTTCGAAGGGCGCGAATCGTGGGAGAAAGACCCGCGTGAGTCGATCCACATCGAAGAGGTCGCGACACCTGAGCTGGCGCCCGATGAGGTTTACCTCGCAGTGATGGCCAGCTCCATCAACTTCAACACCGTATGGACCTCGATCTTCGAACCACTCCCGACGTTCGGTTTCCTCGATCGTCTCGGCAAGGAAAGTTCCTGGGGCGCCCGTCACGCACTCGATCATCACGTCATTGGTTCCGACGCTTCAGGCGTGGTGCTCAAGACGGGATCAGCGGTACGCAACTGGAAGCCTGGCGATCGGGTCTCTGTTCACTGCAACTACGTCGACGATCAGGACCCGGCCGGTCATGAAGACTCGATGATGGCAGCGAATCAGCGCATCTGGGGCTTCGAAAGCAATTTCGGTGGGCTCGCCGACCTCTCGGTCGTGAAGGCCAACCAGCTCATGCCGAAACCTTCGCATCTCAGTTGGGAAGAGTCCGCGGTCAACGCCCTGTGCGCCTCCACTGCCTACCGCATGCTCGTCGGCGACAACGCTGCTCGTATGAAGCAGGGCGACAACGTCCTTATCTGGGGCGCCTCCGGCGGTCTTGGTGGTTACGCTTGCCAGCTCGTACTCAACGGCGGAGGCACTCCAATTGGTGTTGTCAGCTCAACTGACAAGGTCGAGCTGCTGAATGAGATGGGTGTTGAGCACGTCATCGACCGCCGGGCCGAGGACTTCCAGTTCTGGTCCGATCCTCATACCCAGTCCGAAAGTGAATGGCGTCGCTTCGGCAAAGCCGTCCGTGGCGTCACCGGCGAAGATCCCGACATCGTCTTCGAACATCCCGGCCGATCCACCATGGGCGCCTCAGTCTTCGTCACCAAACGGGGCGGCAAGATCGTTACGTGCGCTGCCACCTCTGGCTACATGATCGAATACGACAACCGTCACCTTTGGATGCGTCTCAAGCAGATCGTGTCCAGCCACTTCGCGAACTACGCCGAAGCTTGGGCCATGAACCGGCTCATCGATCAGGGCAAGATCCAGCCGATCCTGTCGAAGACGTTCGCCCTCGCCGACACCGGTGAAGCCGCCAACCAGGTGCACCACAACCAACACGAGGGCAAACTTGGCATCCTGTGCCTCGCTCCGGAAGCGGGTATGGGCATCACCAACCCCGAGAAGCGGGAAAAGATCGGCGAGGACAAGATCACCCTGTTCCAACGCCACGCCGCTTCACTTGAGTCCTAGGAGCCAACAGTGCTGCTCACTGAAATCGACCACATCGCCATCGCTGTCCATGACCTCGAAGCGGCTATCGCCTACTACGCCGAAGCGTTCGGCGCCGAAGTGCATCACCGCGAGATCGTCGACTCCGACGGTGTCGAAGAAGCTTTGGTCAAGGTTGCCGACAGCTACATTCAGCTGACGGCCGCGACCCGATCGGACTCACCAATCGCAAAGGCGCTTGAGAAGCGGGGCGAAGGCCTCCATCACGTCGGCTATCGGGTCGACAACTGTCAAGAAGCACTCGACGCCATGATCGCCGCAGGTGCGACCGCGATCGACAAGGCCCCGCGGCCTGGGTCACGCGGTACCACGGTCGCCTTCGTGCACCCCAAGGGCAGCTTCGGCACCCTCATCGAGCTGGTCCAGGAATAGTCCCGAGGCCAGATCGCTCTTCTGGGTGATCCAGCGCACGGTTTCCGTGCGTTTCGTCACCCAGAAGGGCAGGTCCTCAGTCGACTGGGAGCCAGGCGAGCACCACTTCGTCTACCGAGATGTCGACCTTCTCGAGACTGACTTCGAGGGACTCGATCTCATTGGCGATTTCCATCCATCTGTCGCCGATGGCACGGAGGTCGTCCTCGAGTTGTTCCTCGAGGTCGTAGATCTTGGCGCTGGCTTCTTCGAGGCGGTTCTCGGCGAAACGGATGCGTTCGGATGCTTGGCTCGATCGAGCTCGGTGCCGGCCAGCACCACCCAGGCCACGGGCCAGCCGGCCGGCCAGACCACGCTTCTTTCCGCCCAGCAAGGCCCCGAGCAAGCTTCCTGCTCCCGAGAGGAGTTCGTCCTTCCTTCTTCTGGTCGGACGCTTCTTCGAGCTCGCGGACCTTGTCTTCGGCCTTGACGAGGGCCAGCTCGGCTCGATCCACCTGGGTGTCGTACTTGTCGCGCAACTTGGCGGATTCGGCGTCGCCCAGGTCGTCTGCCAGATCGATGCAGCGCTTCTGGAATTCGTCGCCAGTTTCGCCTGGACGCCCTTAGGCCTTCAACTTCTTGTTGGCCAGCAGAACGACTGCTTGGGTGCGGTAGAGGTGATCTTTGAGCTTGCGGGTGTAGTCGTTGAAGTCGGTCTTGGTGTCGAGTCGGGCGTCGGTGAGTTGGTACACGACGCCTTCGGGCGCGTCGGCGCTCAGGTCACGATCGTCGTAGTCGACCGACGTGGCGTCGGCTGGGTCGGGATGGTTGGTGATGGGGTGCAGTACGGCCTCCCACTCCTGATCGACCGCGAAGTTCGCCTTGTCCTCATCGAAACGCATCAGGACGCGGGCAACGAGTGTTGGTTCGTAGCGTTTTGGCTTCGGGCTGGCGCCCATGGCCTGGGCCCACTCCGCAGCTGGGTCGATGTAACGAACCGGGGCGTTGTCGGCGACCTTGGGCATCGTGTCCGCCTCGTCGTCGGCCAATGCCGGTGGGGTCGGCTCGGCTGGCGCAGCCGGTGCTGCGGGACTCGACGAAGCGCTTGATGTACCGGCCGATGCTGGAGCGCCGCCTGGCACGTCCTGATCTTCAGCAAGCACCTCGATCTGGGCTCGGCTCAACGGGCCGGCGAGGTAGCTCATGGCCCAGCGGGTTTGAAAGACCTTCGGCGCTTTGCCGCGGGTCTGGTGAAGAACGAAGTGGCGTTTCGACAACCCAGAGATGGTGTCTCCGAGCGCAGCCACGTCGACGTCGCCCGACGCAGCCGATAGCCCGTCCATCAGACGGCCCTTATCGCGCTCGGTCTGTAGCCGCCCAATCATCCAGGTGCCCATGTTCGATAGGGCCTTGTAGTCGAGGTTGACCGGGTTCTGGGTCGACAACAGAAGACCTACACCGAATGCTCTGGCCTGCTTCAACAGGGTCAGCAGGGGCTTCTTCGAGGGCGGGTTGGCGGTTGGCGGGAGGTAGCCGAAGACCTCGTCCATATAGACGAGAAGGCGCAAGTCGCCACTGCCCGCCTGGGCCCGCATCCATGTCGTGAGTTTCGACAGGATCAGGGTGACAACGAACTGGCGCTCCTGGTCACTGAGATGCCCGAGAGACATGACTGCGGCCCGTGGGCGCCCATCGGCGGTGCGGGTCAGAGCGTCGATGTCGAGCTCTGGGCCCTCGACCCAGGCGGCGAACGACGGGGAAGCGATCACCCCGTTGAGTCGCATCGCCAGTTTCATGCGGTCGTCTGCTGGGAAGAACTGATCGAGTTCAAAGACACCGAGCTTGCGCATGGGCGGGTTCATGACCTGGCCCACCAAACCAGCGAGGTCGAGGTCGCGGCCGGCAGACCATGAGTGCTCGATGATGTTCGAGAGGAGGATGTGTTCCCGGCTCGACAGTGGATCGGAGTCAATGTCGACCAACGACAAGATGCTGGTGACGAACCCTTCGATCTCGTCGCGGACCGTTTCCATGTCATCGAGGTTCGCAGGAGCGGCCAGGGACCCGATGATGTTCAACGGGCAGCCTGCGGAAGAGCCTGGCGTATAGATCGTGACCGGAGCGCTGTCGCGGAGGCGTCGCAGACGATCACCTTCGATGCCCCAACCTGCGAGTCCGTTCTGCCACATGGCTGCGGTGTCGGCCGCATGCTCGGCGACCGACTTTCCTTCTTGTTCGGCGGCGTCAGCGCTCACCCACGGCTCGAAGTCGCTCCCTGCGAAGTCCGGGAACATCAGGCGCAGGTTGCCCATGTCGCCTTTCGGATCGATGATCAACGCTGGGATGCCGCTCAGAAGGGCTTCCTCGAGAACGTCGATGCCTAGCCCGGTCTTTCCGGAGCCGGTCATGCCCACGATCACCCCGTGGGTGGTGAGGTGATTGGACTCATACATCAGGTTGTCGTCTTCAGTGCGGTCGGAACCGTCAGCGGGAAGAGCGGCACCGAGAAAGAAGCTGCCTTCAGAAATGTCGAGCATGTAGACCATGATCGTGTCTGTGAACGACGAACGCGGACACACGAACGAAACCATTTCTTCAGCGACTGTGGGTGACCATTCGGAGCGGGATGACGCGGGACCGGAGGCGGTAGGTGTCGGTCCACATTCCCAACCCTGGCCGGTGGACGCACACTTCGATCCTGAACTGCTCCGCGATGGGGATAGACGCAACGTCGTGGACCGTTATCGCTACTGGCATCGCGAGGCCATCGTCGATGACCTCGATACTCGACGGCACTCGTTTCACGTCGCGATCGAGAATTGGCAACACGACATGAACATTGGAACCGTCGTGCGAAATGCCAACGCGTTCATGGCCTCAGCAGTTCATATCGTTGGGAAACGGAAGTGGAATCGGCGCGGGGCGATGGTGACGGATCGCTATCAGCACGTCGAACACCACCCGACGGTTGAAGGTTTTGTTGTCGAGATGAGAGGGAGCGGTTTGGCGGTTGTTGGCGTCGACAATCTTCC
>JBLHLM010000030.1:0-19831 GCA_047618365.1 Candidatus Poriferisodalaceae bacterium
GATGCGGGCAATGGGCGTCAAGCAGACCCAGCGCCCCATTCGAGTCGCGAAAGGCCACGTACTCGTCGCCCAGGATGTCGACCTTGACTGGCGGACCATCGGGTTCTACGAGTTCGCCCGACAGCGCCACTGGCTGCCAGAACCGGCGGAAGTACTGGCCCATTGGCTGATCACGATTGGTTCGCGTCAGCAGCGCGTTGTCTGCAGCGCTCAACATGGCGATTTCACCTGACTCCTAACGATTGCGAAGCCTGCGAGAAGCAGGAAACCCGCCAAGACGAGCAGCGTGACCGTGAGATTGGCGCCGGTCCTCGCCAGCTCTGATGCTTCGGCGTTCGCAGCCCAGTCCGCAGGTGAGGTCGGATTGTCTGACGAAGCGCGAATGATTCCATTGGTGATCTCAGCGACTCCGTTGGCCCAAACGCCCGCCTCGATAGCGACCGGGGCCCTTTTGTGGCCGGCGTCACCCCACTCGACGTAGGTGACCATCGTGTCCGGGTCCTCGTATCCGGCGGCGGTGTAAATCCCCATTTCGCCGCTTGTCGGATCGAGTGCCACGCCCAAAGCTGTCGAATCGACCTCGATCGTTTCGCCTGGTCCAATCACCGGCACGCCCGAGATGGGGGCGTAGGCGGGGAAGTTGCACAAGATGAGGCCGTTGATGTCGACATTGGCGTCGCCATGATTGGTGACCTCAATGGTGCCGGCGTTGAGATCGGCGCCTGTGACGGCGATCGTGGGTCTGGCGCGCTGGGCTCCGGCAGCTGCCGGCAGCAGTATGACCAGTCCGAAGACCGCCAACGCGGCGAGCACCCGCGTCGTCCGAGGCTGAACTGCTCGCATTCTGTCTCCCAACGGTTCACTTCCATTTCAAGATGCCAGACTCGCAGACATGGACAGTGCTGAGCTCAAAAAGGTCAGAAAGATCGCACTCCGACTGCCTGAGGTCACCGAGCGGTTCAGTCACGGAGCACCGAGTTTCTTGCTGCGCGATAAGCGTCCGATCTGCTATTTCCACGCGGCCGACTTCGCTTCTGACGGTCTGGTGTCCGTCTCCCGCTGGAGGACTGGGTCGCTGCGTTCGTTGACGACCTCGACGCTTCAGCGAGCGGCTGGGACGACATCACCGAGATGATCCACGACGCCTACACGATGGTCGCTCCGAAGAAGCTCATCGCGCTGATGAGAGGAGGCGGCTACTCCTTGATGATGGCGTCGACTTCGATCTCGATCTTCCAGTCTGGATGCACGAATCGGGCCACTTCGACGATCGTCTCGGCGGCGAGGGTGTCGCCGAGAAATGCCTTGCGCGCTTCGACGGCAATCGCGTAGTCGGTGACGTCGGTCATCATGGTCCGGGTGCGAACCACGTCAGCGGGCGACGCTCCGGCGACGGCCAGCGCTTGCCAGATGATCCGGTAGCAGCGTTCGGCCTGGGCAGCGATGTCATCGGCTGCGATGTTCATGCCGTCAAGGCCAATGGCTGCGGTTCCCCCTACCACGACGTGGTTCCCGACTCGGACAGCTCGAGCCAAACCCATCGCGCTTTCGCTGGGTCCGCCCAGAAGTATTTCTTGTCGGTCGGTCATGGACATCAAAGGTAGCCCGGCCGATCTACGCACCTCAGGGTGACCGACGAGCTCCGACTAGTAAGAACGGCGGCCGGTGTCGTTCGTTGGCTCATTCCGGATGAGCGGCGAGTTGGTCCTCCGTTGGCCCCCACTCCTCGGCGTGTTCGATTACAAAGCTGGCGTCGAGGGGGCTGTGAACAGCGGGTGCTCGCCCGAGAACATGAAGCGGCCGTCCGCACGAAGCCATTGTTCGAGGCCCTGTCGGTATCGAGACGAGCCCTGTCGAGCATCTTGAGCGACACATCGATCCCGAGGACGCTGCGAATAGCCGGCGAAGAATGTGTCGTCGTCATAGATGTTCTGGGTCACAACATGTCTGTCGGCAGCGGTTCGATTCCAGCCTCGAGTTTGCCTGCGAGCGCGGCAGCCCGGTCCCAGTCGAATACGACGTGGCCCTTCAGCGTGGTGATGTCGCGGTGAATGCGGCCGAGGGCCGAGCCCTCAAAGTGAACTGACGCTCCTGCACCCTCGAGGAGGATGCTCACGGCCTGCAGCGATAGTCGGACAGTGTGCGCTCCAGCAAGTCGGAACTGGCCTCTTTCGGCTGGCTGGAGGTGTCCACCCGCATCGTGAATCTCGCACATCCGATTCACGGCGTCGTCCCAGACCAACCGTGCTGCTCGGACCGTTGCTAGCGCTTCGGCGAGACGCACTTGTGAGGCTGGCTGTTCAGCCTGCCGGTCGCCAATTGAGTAGGGAAGGACTCGGGAACGGACCTGCTCGCGGAACAGATCGACGGCAGCTTCGGCACCGCCGAGGGCGGGTGCCGCTGCCATGAGTACGAGTACTGGTGTCACCGGGTACGACACGAATGGGTTGTCGGTGAGAGCCGCGCCGGGAGGTGTTTCGGCTCTCCACTCGGCGGCGATGAGGGTGCGGTTCGCAGGAATGAAGACGCCGTTCGCTATCACGTCATTGCTGCCGGTGCCCCGCATGCCAGAGGTGTTCCACACATCCTCGACCTCGATATCGCCGACTGGAGCGAGGCAGAACATCGACTCCGGGCCATTGCCCCGGTCGATCATCGAGTTCACCATCACCCAGTCAGCGTGCTGGATACCAGTGGCCCACTGCCAACGACCGGTCAGCTCGAAGCCGCCGTCGACGGACTTGGCCGTGCCTGTTGGAGCAAGCGGGCATGGCATCAGGACGTACGGACGCTCAGCCCAGAGATCGGCCTGAAGCTCGCTGGACCCCCTAGCGACGAACCAGTTGTGCATGATGAGAAACGAGAGAGTCCAGGCCGACGAGACACATCCGTGAGCGAGAATCCGGGTTGACTCCGTCAGGGTGCGGAGCCCAAGGCCCCAGCCACCGACTTCGGTCGGCACGACCATTTTGAAGATGCCCGCTGCGTCGGTGTCGTCGAGTGTCACCTGTGGAAGTTGGCGTAGCTGCTCGGCTTCGGTTGCCCGTTGGGCCAGAGGCCCGACCATGCTGTTGGCCCACTCGATGACCTCAGCGTGGGCCATCGGAGCGACTTTGGTGGACGTGCCCTGGTCTGGAGTGCCGGTCATCTGGTCGACGCTAAGGACCGAGTCCGTATTGGTCAACAGACCTGTCCGAACGAACCGGCCTAGCCAAGCACAATGGCATGATGACCGACTGTCCTGCTGTACACCCGGCTGCGGTAAATCTGAACGAGAAGGCCGTCTGACGATCGAGCTTGCTGACGGCGAGGTCACACTCGGCCCGGACGAACTCTTTGTGGTCCCCGTCGGGGCAGAGCACCGGCCGGTGGCAACCGAAGACACGACGTTCTCCTCATCGAGCCCTCCGGGACGCCGAACACCGGAGATGCCGCGACCGCAGCTCCTCGCATCGAGACCTGACTCCTTTCGGGGTCAGTAGCCGTTTCGGCTCGAAGCGTGTGCGAAAGTCGGCGCATGCTCGATCACTTATCAATTCAATGCGCCGACGTCGCGGCGAGCGCCGAGCGCCGAGTTCTACGACGCTGTGCTGGCGCCTCTCGGCGGCGTTCGGATTCTCGATTTCGGCGACACGATCGGGTACGGGGTGCCGCCGATGCCGGACTTCTGGGTGGGCCCTCAGGATTAGGGCGACGGCTTCCGTGAGTCTCACATCACGTTTTTCGCTGCTGATCGTGCGACCGTCGATACGTTCTACGCCGCCGCAACCGCTGCAGGTGCCGAGGCTCTACATGAGCCGCTGGTATGGCCGGAGTATCACCCCAACTACTACGGAGCGTTCGTACGTGACCCTGACGGCAACAATGTCGAAGCGGTCTGCCACTTTCGGGCCGAGGAGCGATGATGACCCAGCCACGAGCAGAGGCTGACCTGAACGACCGCCTCGCAATCGTCACGGGAGGGGCGGACGGCATTGGTCGGGCGCTGGCGCTGAAGCTCACTGGGATCGGCTGCCATGTCGCTATCGCGGACATCAACGAAGCTGGTCTTGCTGGCACAACCGAGCTGTGCGCTGCGCAACGGAGAGGGCAGATCAGCACTCATGTCGCCGACGTGACCGACGAACGAGCCCTTGAACGGTTCCGCGACGAAGCACTGGCGCACCATGATTCCAACACGGCGCAGCTGGTGTTTTTGAACGCTGGCATCGCTGGCGGCGGCAGCATGTTCAGCGATTCTCGTGAAGCCTGGGAACGAACCTTCGACATCTGCTGGCGGGGCGTCTACCTGGGCGCTCGGGTGTTGCTTCCAGTCCTGGCAGCGTCGGACTTCGGGCGGCTCATCAGCACGAGCAGTATCAACGGTTTCTGGGCATCGCTCGGGCCTGGGGTTCCACACACGGGTGCAGCGCCGCGAAGTTCGCGGTGAAGGGATTCACCGAAGCCCTGATGGAAGACCTCGCGGTCAACGCTCCACACGGTGAGGCGTCGGTGGTAATGCCTGGTCACGTTGGCACCGGAATTGCTGAGAACACGCTCGCCGCCACTTCCGATGGGGACGTCTCCGAGCAGATGAAGGCCATGGCCGAAAGCTTCCGACACAACGCCCCAACCTCGGCTGACGAGGCGGTACAGATCATCCTCGACGCAGTGCTGGCACGCGAGTGGAGGATCCTTGTGGGCGACGATGCAGCCAAGCTCGATTCCGCGGTTCGTGCCGACCCGGTTTCGGCGTATGCGGCTGAATTCATGGGTCGCCTGCTGTGATGGTGGCTGAACCGCACAGTCGACCACAGCTGTACTCCACGGTTGCCGACATCATCCGTGACCACGCATCGACCCGCCCCAATTCGTCGGCGTTGACGTTCTCGCCCGATCACGAACGCAGCGGAACATCGACCGTCGTCTATAGCTACGCCGACCTCCATCGGCGCAGCTCTCAAGCGGCAAACGCACTCGCTGAAGCCGGCGTCGCGGCGGGCGACCGGGTGGCGATCCTGGCCCAGAACTCGCCCAAATTTTACGAGCTCGCGTTTGCGGTCAGCAAGATTGGTGCAGTCCTGGTGGGCCTTAACTGGCGTCTGGCCCCACCTGAGATTGAGGCGATCGTCGCTGACGCAGAGCCAACTCTGATGATCGTCGACCGAGACCTCGACCACATGGTCACCGATGCGACCCGTGCGGATCTGGGCGCGGCGATCGTCGACGAGGTTGCATGGGATCTAGCCGTCACAGACGCCTCATCGGGCGACCCGCAGCGGGACGGTGGTCCCGACGCGGTCGTGTTCATCCTCTACACGTCTGGCACAACGGGCCTGCCCAAGGGCGCCCAACTGACGAATCACAACATGGCCCATTCGGCATGGATCTCGGGCCTGGCCTATGGCGTCACTGGCGAGAGCACGAATCTGGTGGCGATGCCGCTCTTCCACGTTGGCGGCATGGGCTACGGACTTTCGGCGTTCTTTCATGGCGGGCACACAGTGCTGCGCCAGCTACCTGAACCGGTAGGCCTGGTAGCCGACCTGGCCGAGTACCGAGTTACCCACGCGTTCTTTGTGCCAGCAGTGATCCAAGCCATGCTCGACGTCGATGGTGTCGACACGGCCGACATGTCGGCGCTTGAGCTCCTGGTGTATGGAGCTGCACCCATCGGCGACTCGGTGCTTCGAAAGGCCCTGCGCATCTTTGGCTGCAACTTCATGCAGGCGTATGGGATGACGGAGACAGCAGGCAGCATCGTGACCCTCGCTCCCGAAGATCATGATCCCGACGGACCTCGTGCCGGGTTACTCCGTTCCTGCGGCAAGCCTCTGCCCTGGGTCGAGGTACGCCTCGTCGACCCGAAGAGCCTCGCCTCTGGCACGCCTACTGACGTCGCTGTAGGCGAGGTCGGCGAGATTTGGACCAGATCAGGACAGAACATCCCCGGCTACCGCAATCGTTCCGAGGCGACTGCCGAGGCCATCACCGCCGACGGGTGGCTCCGCACAGGCGATGCGGCGTATGCGAATGACGAAGGCCACTTATTCCTGTTCGATCGTTTCAAGGACATGATCGTGTCTGGCGCCGAGAACGTGTACCCGGCCGAGGCCGAGAACGTGTTGTACGACCACCCCGACGTTACTGAGGTCGCGGTGATCGGCGTCCCTGATGATCGTTGGGGGGAGACGGTGAAGGCGATCGTGGTGGCGCGGCCAGGAACCGAAATCGGCACCGACGCACTGATCGAGCTGTGCCGCTCGCGTTTGGCCAGATTCAAGTGTCCGACCAGCTTCGATTTCGTGGATGAACTTCCCCGGAATGCTTCCGGCAAGGTGCTCAAGACAGCTCTTCGTGCTCCCTACTGGGAAGGCCACGACCGGGCCATTGGCTAGGGAGCGAACGAGCTGGCTCTTGTGGCTTGGACCTCGCGCGCCCAAGTAATGAACGACTCGGGGCCGATCGTCGTTCGCTCGGCCGACGGTCCGAACGGCACAAGGTGAGACACAAACGTGCGTCCCGTGAATGCGTGGAGACTGAAGGTCGGATCTTCTGCAGATGAGGCTGGGGCGTGAGCTGGGTCCAGATCACCTGATACTGCGTTTGACGTCGAAGGGCTGACCCACAGCGAGCGGCTTTCCCAGCTCGTTGTCTAGCCACTCGCCGTCCGCCGGGCCGAACTCATCGTTGCTCGAATCGACGAGCACGAGTCGCAAAGGGCCTGCTGTGACGGATCGGTGGCCGTGGAGGTGGGCGAATTCCTCGACGTCGCTGGTCGTTCGGTCGTGGTTGCCTTTGATAGCTGCCCACGGCACCCGCAACGCGTCGAGCCGATCTCGAAGTTCGATCCATTGCTCAGCGGTGCCGTCATGAGTCAGATCGCCCGTGAGTAGGACGAGGTCTGGGGTCAGAGTCATGGCGTTGATCTCGTCGATCGCTGCCGACAGGTTTGGGCCGCCGGGGGCGTTTAGGCCGCCAATGTGGAGATCTGTGAGCTGGGCAATTACATATGCAATGAGGTGCATTATTGCATCTGACGGGCAGAGGGGAATCACGGGCAATGTTCGATCACGCGTCTGCAGGTTGCCGGTAACGTCTGGCCCATGGCGATGACAAATGAACAACGGCAGGCAGCGGCGCAAGCGCTGTTTGAGGCTGAACTGACTCGTGACTGGATCGAACCGATCACCATCACGTACCCAGGTGCCGACATCGAAGATGCGTACGCCATTGGACAGATGGTCACCGACACGAAGGTCGCCGCCGGACGGGTCGTTAAGGGTCACAAGGTAGGACTCACGTCCAAGGCCATGCGTGAGGCCACCAAGGCCACCGAGCCCGACTACGGGACCCTTTTCGACAATTGGTTCGTCGACGAAGGCAGCAAGGTCTCGATGGCCACCATGAACAGCCCGCTGGTTGAGCTTGAGCTGGTGTTCGTGCTGAAACACGACCTCGGCGGCCCGTCAGTCAACGCCATCGATGTGATCCAGGCCACGGACTTCATTCTTCCCGCCATCGAAGTTGTCGACAATCGTTTCAGCGGGCGCGGCGTCGGGGGAGTGGTCGACAGCATTTCCGATGCTGCCTCCTGCGGCTTCGTCATGGTCGGTGGCAACCCGACGCTGCTCACCGACGTGGACCCTCGCCAGATTGGGGCGGGGCTCTATATCAACGGTGAGCTGGAGGAGTCGGGCGTTGCGTCTGCCGTTATGGGCAACCCGATCAACTCGGTCGCCTGGCTCGCACGCAAGCTCGACGAGTTTGGGGTCACGATGAAGGCAGGCAACACGATTCTGTCCGGTTCGTTCATTCGAGCTCGGCGATTCGGAGTGGGCGACTCGATACTCGCTGACTTTGGCCCACTCGGACAGATCAGCTTCGGTGTGATCGAGTGAGCATTCTCGGCAACCGGGTCGTCCGACTCGAAGACCCACGATTCCTGCGTGGCGACGCCACCTTCGTCGAGAACTTGGACCTGCCCGAGGCAGCTCACCTGGTGTACGTGCGGTCGACAGTGGCCAACGGGACTATCGCCGAAATCGACATCGCTGACGCCCTAGTGGCGCCCGGCATCGTTGCCATTTTCACTGGCGCGGACGTTGAAGACGCCCTCGGCAAGGCGCCACCCGTGCTGCCGATCTTCCCTGAAGAGGTCTTGCGTCCGTTCGTCGCCAACGGCACAGTGCGCTACGTAGGTGAACCCCTCGTCGCCGTCATCGCCGAGACTCGGGCCCTCGCCATGGACGCGGCCGAGATGGTCATCGTCGACTACGAGTTCCTGCCAGCGGTCGTCGATCTTGAGGAGGCCGCGGCCGACGTCGTGGTGCTGCACCCCGATCTCGGCACCAACGTTCTGAGCGTCAACAAGACCGATGAAGAAGCGAACTTCGACGACTGCGAAGTCGTCGTCGCTGAACGCATCAACAACCAACGCCTTAGCGGTGCGCCTATCGAGCCGCGTTCGGGAGCCGCTCGCTGGACTGCCGATGGCCGTCTCGAGCATTGGTCGGCCTGTCAGGGAGCACACCCGACACGAGATCTGCTCAGCAAGATCATGGGCCTCGAAACCGACCAGGTCCGTGTCGTAGTTCCCGATGTGGGCGGCAGCTTCGGCGCCAAGTCGAGGACGTACCCAGAAGAGCTGGTGCTCGGTTGGTACTCGAAGCAGATCGGCCGGCCGGTCACTTGGACCGAGTCGCGCAGCGAGAACGTCCAGGCCATGCCTCAAGGCCGCGGCCAACTGCAGTTCGCTCGTCTGGGCGGAACCCGCGACGGGCGCATCACGGCCTACCAGCTCGATGTGATTCAGGATGCTGGCGCATACCCGCTGATTGGAGCGATCCTCGCTGGCATGACCCGCCGGATGTTGTGCGGGACCTACGACATCACCAACGTCGGTTTCTGCGCGACGACCGTTCTCACTTCGAAGGTCAGCATCACCGCCTATCGAGGCGCTGGCCGACCAGAGGCATGTGTCGCGATCGAGCGGATGATTGACCGATTCGCTGACGAGATCGGTATGGACCCGGCCGACGTCCGCCGTATCAACCTGATTCCTCGGTTCGTCGAGCCGTACACGACCGGCATCGGCACCGCCTACGACGTGGGCGACTACCCGGAGTCGTTGCGCTTGGCCCTCGATGCCGTTGGCTACGACGACCTGCTCGCCGAACAAGCCGAGCGCCGCGCCGGTGGTTCCAACCTCCTGATGGGCATCGGCATCGGAATGTATGTTGAAGTGACGGCGGGCGGTCCTGGTAGCGAATTCGGCGCCGTTGAACTCAATCCGAGTGGCCGAATCACCGTACGCAGTGGCACCACCGCTTTCGGACAGGGCCACCAGACAACGTGGGCGATGCTGGTCGCCGATCGTACTGGTGTGGCGATGGACGACATCGACGTTGTCCAGGGAGATACCGACGTTGTGTCACGCGGCGCGTTGACGGTCGGGTCTCGGTCCGTGCAGCTCGGTGGTTCTGCCATCGCCGCCGCGACCACACAGCTCGTGGCTGCGGCCAAAGATCGTGCAGCCAACTTGCTCGAAGCCGCGGCTGACGACATCGAGCTTGATGCCGATAGTGGCCGATTCCACGTCGCAGGAACGCCAGCAGTCGCGGTTACCTGGGCAGAGGTTGCCGAAGGTCTCGAAGCGGCCATTGTGGAGGAACATGACTTCGCCGCGGCGATGCCGACGTTCCCCTCCGGCTGCCACATCGCTGTCGTAGAGGTCGACGCAGAGACGGGTGGCACGGAACTGCTCAGGCTCCTTGCGGTCGACGATGCCGGGGTGATTCTCAACCCGCTCGTTGCTGATGGCCAGATACTGGGCGGGATGGTGCAGGGCGCGGCCCAGGTGCTATTCGAAGAGATCCAGTACGACGAAGACGGCAACATCGTCACATCGACGTTCATGGATTATCTCGTGCCATCAGCCGCCGAGGTCCCGTCGTTTGATCTGGTTCATCAAGAGACTCCGACCTGGGTCAACGAGCTCGGCGCCAAGGGCGTGGGGGAATCTGGCACGGTCGGTGCCATCCCTGCGGTCTACAACGCGGTCATCGACGCCATCTCGCATCGAGGCGTTACTCACCTCGAAACTCCGCTCACCCCACAGAAGGTATGGATGGCGCTAGCAGCTCAAGCTGAGTGAGCTAGCCCTCTACGTAGGCAACGAACGTGGTGGAAATCTTCACGACACCACCGGTATCAGGCACCTGAAGGTTGTGTCGCGCGGGACGTGAAGAGGGATCGGGGAAACGTTCCAGCCACGGACCATTCAACGCAGCGCGCGAGGCGCCTGGATCGGTGACGTAGAACGTCATCTTGGCCATGTCGTCCCATGTGGCGCCGGCGCCTTTGAGCATCTCGCCGACGTGGGTGAACAGGTTGGTGATCTGATCGTCGAGCGATTCGGGGACGTCCCGGCTGCCTGGGTTGAATGGCGGCGTAATACTCGACATAACGAGCGGGCCGATCCGGGTCGCAGCGGGGATCGGGTTGCCGTGCGCGAAGCCTTCGATGTCGATTGATTGGCGGGCCATGGGTCAGCCTTCCCTGGCTGCGAGCCAGGCCTCGAACTCGGGGCGGTTCTCTTTGCTCAGCGGGTAGTAGCCGTCGTGGTCCGCGCCGTTGCTGATGCGCTCGATGGCGAACTCTTCTTGCAGCTCCATCGCCACGGCGTCGGCGGCGACATCAACCGCCCATGCGGCGGGGATCACGATGGCACCCTCGTTGTCCCCGACGATGATGTCGCCCGGCATGACGGTGACACCCGCACAGGCGATGGGTATCTGATGGTCGAGGGGGGAGTGGAGCCGACCGAGTGTCGCGGCGTGGCTGCTTTGGTGGTACACCGGCATGTTGAGGCCCTTGATCGCCGGGGTGTCCCGTAGCGCTCCGTCGGTGATGACGCCGGCCGCTCCGAGGTACTGGGCGCGGGTGGCGAAGATGTCGCCAATGGTGCCTGCGTCAGCCTCGCCGCGAGCTTCGATGATCAGGATCTCGTCCTTAGTGATCGAGTTGACTGCGACTCGCTGGGCGTTGAACCCGATGATCTCGGCGAGGTCGGGACGTGAAGGTACGTACCGGAGGGTGTGTGCGTAGCCGATCATGCTCTGCTCGTCGTGGAGCGGCTTCAGGCCGGACAGGAAGCAGTTCCACATCCCGCGCTTCTGAAGCTGGCTGGCCAGCGTTGCGGTGGAGACCGAAGTGAGCTGGTCTTTCAGCTCGTCGGTGAGTTCGACGGTGCGGTGAGCTTGATCCATTCGTCGATCATGTCACAGCTGGGTGGCTGCACAGCGCGTCGTACAATGGGCCCGTGACTGTTCTTGTATCGGGCGGCGGCATCGCCGGAATGACAATGGCGCTGACCTGTCACCAGATTGGTGTTCCGGTTCAGGTGCTAGAGGTCGTGGAGACTCTCAAGCCATTGGGCGTCGGCATCAACCTGCAACCCAACGCGGTTCGCGAGCTGTTCGATCTGGGCCTCGCTGAGGAGCTCGACGCCATCGGCATTCCAGCGAAGGAATGGGCGCTGGTGGGGCGCAATGGCAACGACGTCTGGGCTGAGCCGAGAGGTCTCGACGCTGGGTACAAGTGGCCCCAGTATTCGGTGCACCGCGGCGAGCTACAGATGATGTTGCATCGCGTCGTCGTCGACCGTCTCGGATCTGATGCGGTTCTGACTGGTCATCGTGTTGAGAGTTACCGCAACGTGCCCGGTGGAGTGGAAGTCGATGTCGCTGCGGCGGGTAGATCGCGGACCTTCGAGGGCGATGTGCTCCTCGCTGGCGACGGACTGAACTCGGCAATCAGAGCCCAGATGTATCCCGACGAGGGCCCGCCGAAGTGGGGTGGCGCGGTGATGTGGCGAGGCGTTAGCCGGGGTGTGCCGATCCGCTCTGGCGCGTCGTTTGTCCTGGTCGGAAAGCTGGAGCACAGGTTCGTGTGTTATCCGATCACCTCTCCTGACCCAGAGTCCGGAGAGGCGGTCATCAATTGGATTGCCGAGCTGACATATCCAGTCGATGGGGACGACTCGTTTGCTCAGAGCGACTGGAACCGGTCGGTGCCGATCGAGAAGTTCATCGGCGATTTCGAGGACTGGAACTGGGACTGGCTCGACGTTCCGGCGCTCATCGGAAAGGCGTCCGACGTGTTGGAGTATCCAATGGTGGATCGAGACCCGATCGATCATTATGTCGATGGCAATGCGGCCCTGATGGGTGACGCAGCCCACGTGATGTATCCAGTCGGCTCGAATGGAGCGAGTCAGGCCATCGTCGACGCCCGCGTGCTCGGTGCCGCATTCCTCAAACACGGTGCCGGTCCTGAGGCGCTGCAGAGCTACGAGGCCCAAATGCTGGACGACATGAACGCCCTGGTGTTACGTAACCGTGGATCCGGTCCGGTCGGCATCCTGGGCGTCGTCGAAGAACGATGCGGGGGAGTGTTCGACGACATCGAAGACGTGATCCCGCGATCTGAGATCGAGGACTTCATGGGGCGCTACAAGGCCGCGGCAGGGTTCGCCGTCGAAGCGTTGAACGCGGCCCCACCCACGATCGACCTGGGGTAGCTGCGATTCGGCTAGCCGACGAACATGCCGCCTGATGGGAACAGGATCTGGCCGGTGATGTACGACGACTCGCTGCTCGATAGGAATAACGCTGTGTTGGCGATCTCGGTTGCTTCGCCAAGACGACCCATTGGGGTCATGGCGAGCATCCGTTTGACCCCTTCATCGTTGCTGCGCATCCCAGCGGTCATCGGGGTCTCGATGAAACCTGGGCCGATGGCGTTGACTCGAACGCCCATGTCGGCGACCTCGAGGGCAAATGCCTTCGTGAGCATCCAGACCCCGGCCTTGGAGACGCAGTAATCAACCGCTCCCTTCAGCGGAACCTTGGCCGCCGCTGAGGCGATGTTGACGATCGTGCCTCCGTTGCCCGACTCGATCATGGCTCGGGCCGCGAGCTGGTTGACGAGCATGACTCCGGTCAGATTGACGTCCATGACTCGTTGCCAATCGTCGGGCGACTGGTCGAGTAGGCCACGGCTTTCGCGGGCAACCTGTTCGCCGCTGACGTAACCGGAGTGGGCCAGTCCAGCGGCCGCTACAACAGCGTCGACCCGGCCGTACTTGTCGAGCGCGGCCTGGATCATGGCCTCGTTGTCGGCTGGCTCGGAGGCGTCGAGCCGTATGGCGTGAGCAGTGCCGCCCTCAGCTTCGATATCTGCAGCGGCGGCCACAGCGGCTTCGAGGTTGATGTCGCCGAGGACAACCGTCGCCCCCTCGGCCGCGAATCGGGTCGCGCACGCCCGTCCAATGCCGCTGGCGCCGCCAGTAATGACCGCGACCTTGTCTGCTAGGGCGTTGGCGTTTGAAGCTGAGTTCATCAGGCCGACCAGCTTCCGTGGTTGACATAGCTCGACATATCGATGCGAGGCCCGGCTATCTGCGGTGGTGCTTCGCCGCCAGCCGCTGGCCAGCCGAGGGTGACGATCATGGCTGGCTCAACCTCGGCAGGGATGCCCAGAACGGACCGGGCCACGTCAGCGTGGTGGATGGTGACGGGACAGGTTGCGAGGCCCTCGGCGAAGGCGGCCACCATGAGGTTCTGAGCGTGACGTCCAACGTCGAACATGCGGCGAGGCCCGGCATCACCAGCGACGGTCACGACGATGACAACCGGCGCCAGATCGATCCACGAGGCGAAGTCGCCGCTGTCCTTGAGTGCAACTTTTGCAGCACTGTCTGTTGTGACCACCAGGCGAACGGGCTGCACGTTTTTGGCCGAACCGGCCATACGAGCGGCATCCAGCACTCGCCCGAGTACTTCGTCATCGACGGCGTCAGTCGTGTAGCTGCGGGTGTCGCGTTTGTTGCGAAGTGCGGTGAGTGCGTCCATGGCGTTGAGTATCGCAGTCGTGGCCGCTTTGGGAAGGGAGGGCGACCCCGCAAACCGAATTCTGGGATCACGGCGCGGGGCATCGCGATACGGTCGGACCCTCGATGAGATCTTCCGCCCCCGAAGCAACTCCCGAAGAATCGTTCTCCGAGGCGCGCCCTAGGCCGCCCCGCAGAAAGGCGACCGGGTTGATCGCTGTCGCTCTGGTTGCTGTCTCGGCTGCTGTGGCCCAGGCGTTCGGGCGGTTCACGTTTGGGGTGTTGCTGCCAGCGATACGTGACGACCTCGGGGTCTCGAACACCGTGGCGGGGTTTCTGACGACGCTCAACGTTGCCGCGTACCTGGTGGGTACGGTCGCAGTCGCTGTAGCCACGAGCAGGTATCGATTGCTGGCAGTGATGCGGGTCGGACTCGTCTTGTCCACCATTGGTTTGATCCTTGCTGCGGCCTCGACTGGCCCGCTGCTGCTTGGAGTGTCGATGCTCTTTTCTGGCGTCGGCGGAGCCTGCACGTGGATCCCGGCCCCAGTGATAGCGGCCGGAGCCATGGCTCCAGAGAAGCGCTCGATCGCGATTGGTCTGATGAGTTCGGGCATCGGCGCCGGTGTCGTATTTTCTGGCCAGCTCAGCGGATTCGTCCGATCGACAATGGGCGACGCCGCGTGGCGCAACGTCTACGCCGTTCAAGCTGTGATCGCCGTGGTCGTTCTCATTCTCACTCTGCTGTTCATCGGGCATCGTCAGGATCGCCCCACGTCGAAGGCAGGCATCGGCGGATTCGGCGCACTGCAGCGAATGAACGGATGGGTTCCGCTGACGCTGGCATACACATCATTCGGTTTGATGTATCTCCTCGTCATCGGATTCCTCACGACTCGACTCGAAGACGACAGCAACTGGACCAGTGGCGAGGCCTCCCTCGCCTTCACGGTTATGGGCGTCGCGATGATGTTTGGTGGGCCGACGTTTTTAGCGATCGGCGGTCGAGTCGGCTCACGGATAGCGCTGTCTGGCTGTTTCGCATTGTGGATCCTGGCAGCGTTGTCGATTCTGCCTGGCTGGTTCATTCCGACCCTTGCGGTTTCGGCCGTGCTTGGCATGCTGTTCTCGGGTATCCCGTCGACGATCACTTTGTATGTCGTCAACAACACGACTTCCGACGATTACGGCCCGTCGTTCGCTGCGGCGACGTTGGCCTTTGGAGTCGCTCAGACGGTCTCGCCGCAGTTTGGTGGCTTCATAGCCGACCTGAGCGGCTCATTCACGCTCGTCTTTATGCTGTCGTCTGTATTTGCGGCAACAGGTCTCGTGGCTGCCCTTCGCCTGCCACGCCAACGAAACCCACCTCACCGACGTACGCACGAACCCGTGACAGAACTTCCGGACGGTTGGCCGGAGCCGGCAAACCTCGTCTTCGAACTTTCCCTCGCTGCAACGCGAGATAGTGACTCGGCTGCGGGGCCCGGTAGCTGATCTACGCTCGGGGGCCATGTACGTGCTTGTTGAACGTCCTCAGGACCGCATTGTTCATGTCGTGCTCAATCGCCCGGAGCGACGCAACGCACTGATCGGGCCCATGGCCACCGAACTTGCCGACATTCTCGAAGAGCTCAACGGTGACGAGTCGGTGAGCGTGATGGTGATCCGCGGGGCCGGCGACGCCTTCTGTTGCGGGCTCGACTTGAAGGAGTTCGGGGCTGATCCGCAGCCGGATTGGGTTGCCAGTTTCGGTTCTCAGTGGCAACGCGCTCATCGTGGGGTGTTCGATTCGCCGCACATTGTCGTTGGTGTTTTGCAGCGCGCCGCCGTCAATGGGGGAGCAACGCTCGCCTGGCCTGCGATTTTCTGATCGCTGGGGACGACTCGTTCCTGCAGGTCGGAGAGATTCAGCAAGCTATGCCCGCCCCGATGAACATGGCGTGGCTCCGGCTGCGCCATAGCGAAGCGTTGGCTGCGAGGGTGGCCCTTCTCGGCGACCGGCTGAACGGTCAGGCGCTGTTTGGCCTTGGGCTCGCCCACGAATCGGTGCCGGACAACCAGGTGCTGGCGGCCGTTGCTGGTCTGACCGAGCGGCTTGCTGCGCACGCCCCGCAGGGAGTGCGACGAATCAAGATGTCATTGCGTCGGATGGCGTTCGATGGCACCGCTGAGGAGTGGTTCGACCGCGCGCTGTCGGCCGACCCGCTCGCAGACGCTCCGATGAAGCCCATTGCTGCTACTGACACCTGAACAAGGTGGGATCATGGTCGCTCCAGGTCATGGTGTTTCTCAGCGGAGCTGGCTTCGAGCTCAACATGATGGCGTTCACGATGTTGAGTCTGAGTGCTGGCTGCCGGCATTGTCAGGCACATGGTGCCTATGGACTCGCCAAAGCAGGCGTGCCCATCGAGAAGATCCAGGGTCTGTGGAACTTCGCCACCTCTGATTTGTTCGACGACCGAGAATGCGCAGCGCTGAGCTTCGCCGCGGCCGCGTCTACCAGCCCGAGCGCGGTCACGGCCGAACACCACGCCGCGCTGCGGTCCAACTTCTCCGACGAGGAAGTGCGTTCGCTGCTCGCAGTAGTGTCCGTCGCCGGGTTCATGAATCGCTAGAACGACGGTCTCGCGACCGTGACCGATGCTGAGTCAGCTGATTGGGCGGCCATCAATCTGGGTCCCCTTGGCTGGAACATCGGCAAACACGGCGGCGCGGCCCATGAGCAGCGCAGCGGTCCGCCAGGTCGCCGATCACCATCTCATCACCGTTGTCTCGCTGCAGCACTACGTCCGCGCCAGTCAACAGCTTGCGTTGATAGGGCCCGTACCAGCGGAGTGCAGCCCACAGGGCGTCGTCGACGGCGCGATTGGTCGGGCGGGGAGCGGGGTCTGTGGCCCGGCGCACATCCTCGTGATGCACCCAGTTCTCGTGCACCCGAACGTTGCCAAGCGGCTTGACTGCACAGACGCGTGGGTGGAGGGCCAGAGCCGAGCTTGTCGAGCACAGCGTCCCATCCGGCTTCGAGCGCCTTGTCCTGCTTGGCCTTAAAGCTCGCTCGCTTGCCGTTCAGACTTCGATACGTCGTACAGCCCCATGGGCCGAGCCTAGGCGGGTGCCGAAGCGGCTCAGAACAGGTGGCTCAGTCGCTCGTATCGAGGGTGACGAGGATGAGTGGGCCTCGGCGGACCGATGCTGTCGCGTCATGGCGTTTCCCGCAGAACCAGACGCCGGCTTGGTCGTCGGCTTCGAGGTTCTTCACCCACTGCGAATCGTCTCGGACAGTTGAAACGATCACCTTGTCACCGATTCTGAACCCGAGCACCGGCACTTCTCGTGTCTCGCCGCTTTTCCTGCCGGCAGGGGCGATCCGAGGCCGGCCTTGACCAGCGGCTTCACGAATCGGTTGAGGGTCCGGAAGAGGGCCTGGGTCGGGTCTGTGGTGTTCATTGGTCAGCCTTGATCGCTAGTTAGCCCTGGAAAGCGGGGGATCTGCGGGCCTCGACGTTTGCGTGTACGTCGAGCAGCACGGTGATGCCTTCGGAGTTGAGTTGCTGGGCCCGCTGTAGACCGGCTCGCAGTTCGTCTGCGGTCCTAACGCTGATTCCGACTGCTCCCATTCCCTCCGCGATTTTGGCGTAGTCGCCCAACATGGTTGTGACGCCGTATTCGAGCCTGGCTGTTGTTGGGTCCATGGGTGAACCATGGGGGTACGTGGCCATGTTGCCGTTGTTGAGTAGCAGGGTCGTGATGGCCACGCCGCTGCGCGCAGCCGTCTCGATGTCGGTGCCGGACATGCCGAACGCCCCGTCGCCCATGACGTTGAGGCAGAACTTGTCGGGGTGGGCCAGCTTCGCTCCGATCACGAGTGGTATCCCGAAACCGAGGTGGGTGGTTTTGCCCCAACCGACATATGAATGTGGAGTTGTGGCGTTGTAGAAGGGGACGAGGCAGTCCCGCGGCGCGCCGGCATCGTGGGTGACGATGCTGTTGTCCTGATCAAGGGTCTCGTTGAGCTCGTGGATGACCCGGTAGTAGCTGAGGGGGTCGGTGTCGTGGGTGAGCGGCCCGTTCCAGATCTGCATCCACTCGGCCTTCGCTGCGGCGACCTCGGCTTCGATCGAGGTGCGGTCGCGACTCGTCGCGCCGAGCCGTTCTTCGCAGGCGGCGATGAGGGCCCGAAGTGTGAGTTTGGCGTCGCCGGGAAGAGGAATGTCGACCGACTCGTCCTTGCCGATCTCGTCTGGATTGTTCGTGTTGTGAACAAGGGTCGCGCCTCGGCTGACTCGCTGTCCGTACGGCGTCCGAGTGAGACTTGAGCCGATGGCCACCAGTACGTCCGCCTTGTTGAGCCACGCTGCGGCCGGACCGGTCGCTGTCATCCCCCCTGCGCCGAGCGAAAGCGGGTGACGCTCATCGATCGCCGATTTGCCTGGCATGGTCGTGAATACAGGGGTGGCGGTCAGCTCGGCGAGCTCGAGGAGGTCTGCGGTGGCTTCGGCGAACAACACTCCCTGACCGGCCCACAACACAGCGTTCTTCGCGCCGAGCAGAGCATCGGCTGCCGCTGAGACTGCCGCTGGGTCGGGTGCTTGGCGACCGGCTGGAGGAGGGGAGTACTTGTCGAGCGAGTCATCTGGTACTTCCTCGCGGCATACGTCTGCGGTCAGCTCGACGACGACCGGCCCGCCAGCGCCGTTACGCAGGGCGCTGAACGCCCGCCGCATCGCAGCGTTGATGTCGGCTGCTCTGCGCAGTGACTCGACCGATTTGACTACGCCAGTCCAGTTTCGTTCGGCCGAGTAGTTGGGGCGAACGGCGTACTGGTCGGAGTTCACGCCGCCAGGCAGGACCAGGATTGGAATGTTGTCGGCGAACGCCTGAGCAATGCCGCCCAATGCGTTCTCGGCGCCGGCCTGAGACTGCATGGCCACCACACCAAATCGCTGCCGGCCGCTCACCCGGCTGAAACCGTCTGCGGCCATGACGGCGCCACGTTCATGTCGGAACGCGATCGGTCGAATTCCGATTCGAGCACAGGCCTCGATGATCGGGTTGTTCGGGAAGCAGGCGATCCACTCGACCCCTTCTCGTTGGAGGATGCGAGCGATCAGTTCATTTCCGTCCATGACGCGAACGTACCCGCCAGCCCGAAATCTCGGGGCAGAAAGCGACCAGTCGTGCTGTTTTCTCCGTTGAGATCGGGTGGATCGCAGTCTCGGAGATGGCTGTGAAGCGCCGGTTTGTTCTCAGCGGCCCTAGGGTCACCGAAGCAGAAGTTCTTGCCGCAACAACGCTGCGAGAACGGTGACGTGGAGGTCCAGGAATGGGCAAGTTTTGGCTCATGGGTCGACATGAAGGTGATGGCCCTTCGGTGCTCATCGAGGCCAACGGCAGCATGAAGGTCATCAGCGTGCTCCGTTTCGGGCCCGAAGTCGTCGAGCTTGAAGAACAGCAAGAGATTTGGGATTCCGTTTCAGGCTGCCTCGTGCCTACCTTGAAGCCATTCATGCCCGCGGCTCATGTCCACGAAGACGGCGTTGCCGTACACGCAGATCTTTCTCACGATGGTGGGCCCCCTGGATCCAGCAATCGGGTGGGACGCCGAGCATCTGGGCCACGAGGATCCGGTGTTGGCCAGGGCGGTGGACCAAGCCGATCAGGTAGCCGCGGTCGCGGGTAACTCCTCTAGATGATTAGTGCCAAGGGGTGTCAGTGGTCCTAGGGGATGGGTTATCGGGCGGGTTTCTCGGGTCCGGTCACGGGCAACGAGTCAGTCACCTTGACTCCACTCGAAACAGCATGCAGTGATGGTTTCGCCACTCTTGGTCGACCAGACGCGTTCGCTGGCCTGGTGCCTTTCGTCCGATCTGTCCGCTCGGCGCTGGGAGGTCCGCTGCGTTGACCATTGCGGTGACGTGACCTGATAGGAGCTTGGACTAGAAGCCCCGTCACAGTGCT
>JBLHLM010000031.1:0-18207 GCA_047618365.1 Candidatus Poriferisodalaceae bacterium
GTCACCAGCGACGACGGGACGTGGGGCATGGGTATGACCGACCTCGCCGGAATCGCGGGTCCGCTGATCAATGACTACCTGGCCCCGATGTTGGTGGGCGATGACGCTTCGGACATCGGTCGGCTCTGGAACATGATGGTCGCCGCGTGCAGCGCCCACTTTGGCTCCGCTGGCCCGGCCAGTCGAGCCATCAGCGCTGTTGATCTTGCCTTGTGGGACCTCGCCGGCAAGGTGGCTGAGAAGCCGGTGTGGGAACTCATCGGCGGCGACTCAGCCCGGAGTCGCTCGCCGGTGCCGAGCTACGCCACCGGCCTCGATGTGAGTGCTGCTCAGGCGCTCGGGTTCACCGCCTTCAAGCTGCCCTGCCCGTGGGGCCCGGACCGGGTCGAAGCCGTTGGTCGAACGATTGAACTCGTCGGAAACATCCGGGAGTCGATTGGCAATGATGCGGACCTGATGCTCGATTGCTGGGCGATCAACGACGTCGACGATGCGATCGCGATCACAGAGGCTGTCGCTGCGTTTGAGCTCGGCTGGGTGGAGGACTACATCCACCCCGAAGACTGGGCCGGCTACCCCGAGGTGCGGTCCATGGCACCCGGTGCGATGCTTGCCGCGGGCGAGCGTTGGTACACCGACCGGCCGTTCGAGCAGGCAATTCTCGAAGGCTGGGTCGACGTCGTGCAGCCAGACCCTTTGTGGGTTGGTGGTGCAACTCCAACGATCAGAATTGCCGAGATGGCAGCACGTTACGACGTGGGATTTGCGCTCCATTGCGGAGCCAACAACGCCTTCGGGCAGCACCTGTCGAGGGGAATCACCAATAACGTGTGGGCCGAGATGTACCTCGGTGGCCTGGTCGGTGGCGCTACCGACGGCTCGATGATGGATTCGTACCGAGCGACCCCTGGCATGGCGTCACCGGTCGACGGATTTGTCACAGCTAGCGACGAGCCGGGTTTCGGTATCGCCCTCACTCTCGACCAAATCGAGCGGGCGACCAGCTGAGTTCAGCAGCGCGATTACAGCGCGGCCGGGGGCGTCAGTAGGGGCTCCACTGTGGACTGCACGTCGAGGTGGTCGCCGATCTTCACGAAGGCTCCCTCTGGCTCGATCGACGACGCCATGCCGAACAGGGCGTTGCCTTCCAGCGCCGCCCTGAGGCCCGGAGCCATGCCGGGTGCCTCAGCACACCAGCGGTGAGCACGAAGCACCACAGCTGGTTCCTTCGTGCGTTCGGATGTGTCCTGGTCGATCTGGGGAATCGCGCACCGAGGCCACGGGAGCGTGCCGACCAGACGGGCATCGCCGATGGTGAAGTGTTTCCAGGTGTCTTCTGCCCAGGGGTCTTCGGTCTCGATGACGAGGTTCGGTCGGAACCGTTCCATAGGAATTGGTTCCGAGGCCCGTTGCTGAAGGTCGATGAGCGAGGCCGTGTTGACGACCAGAACCGGTGCCGAGTCGACGAACGTCACGATTCGGTTTGGGAACAGGCCGACCCGGCGGTCTGTTTCGGGCGTAATGGCGACGAGGCGGCAGTCCTCGCCAGTCACTCGGGTAAAGAACCCAGCGGCTTCGTCGCCAGCGTCGCCACAGTTCACATCGTCTCCGAGTAGTCCACGGATGGTGACGTCGTTGGCCGTTGGATGGGCGACCTCGACGGCATCGTGACCTGGCGCGGAGATGCGCAATCCTCCGTCGATCAGCTGAGGCTGCACCACTGCAAGCACCCGATGCTGGCGTTGGGTCACCGGCGTGCCCGCTGCGTCGACTATCTGCCATTCCCGGTCGTGGGCGAGGCCGGTCGCCGTGATCTCGACTTCCCAGATGTTGTGGGTTTCGTCGAACACAATCCGTCGACACGACTTGATCGGATGGATCTGTATGGAGGTCAGACGTCCAGCGTTCATGTCGTCCTTGTTAGCAGAGCTTGCTGCCACGTCGGAGCGATGCGGGGTGACAGGATGGGAGTCATGGCTGATGAGACTGCAGAACTGACTCCTGGCTCCGATCCATGGCTGGCCCAAGTGGTCGAGGAGGTCATCGACCCCGATCAGCGCATTGTGGATCCGCACCATCACCTATGGCCGCTCGGCGGAGCGTTGCCATACGGTTTGGCCCAGTTGCACAGCGACACGGGCGCAGGACACCTGGTCGAGGCGACGGTGTTCGTCGAATGTGGGGCCGGCTACCGGACTGACGGACCGGACCATCTCAAGCCGGTTGGCGAGACTGAGTTTGTGGCCGCTGCGGGGGTTGCAAGCGCCCAAGCCATCGGCCAGGCCGAGATCAAAGGCATCGTCGCCAATGCCGATCTCACCCTGGGCGACAAACTTGCCGACGTGCTTGACGCCCACGAGGCAGCCGGGCGGGGTCGATTCCGCGGGATCCGTCACTCTGGCGCCCGCGATCCAGATCCCTCTGCTCTCATGATCCCTGGACGGGCGCCAGCTGGGTTGTATGCCGACGAGTCGTTCCGGAACGGTATGGCCGAGCTGGGCGAGCGTGGCCTCACGTTCGATGCATGGCACTACCACCACCAGGCCGACGAGTTCCGAGCGTTGGTCGCAGCGGTGCCGGGCACCACGATGGTGCTCGACCACTTCGGGACACCGCTCGGTGTCGGTCGATTCGAAGGCCAACGCGATGCCGTCTTCGAGACCTGGAAGGACGATATTGCCGCGCTTGCTGAGCTTCCCAACGTCGTCGCTAAGATCGGCGGCCTGGCCATGCCAGACAATGGATTCGGCTGGCACACCGCAGACCGGCCACCGACGTCGGATGAATTCGTAGCAGTTCAGGCCCGCTACTACTTGCATACCATCGAGTGCTTCGGCCCTGAGCGCTGCATGTTCGAAAGCAACTTCCCGGTCGACCGGTTCTCGATCTCGTATGCGGTGATGTGGAACGGGCTAAAGAAGATCGTCGCTGACTTCAGCCAAGCCGATCGAGACGCCATGTTCTTCGCCACTGCCGAGCGGGTGTACTCCCTGTAGCACCCCTAGTCTTGTGAACCTGATGGCCAGCACGTTTCACATCCACACCCTCGGGTGCCCGAAGAACCAGGTTGATTCCGACAAGATCGTTGGAACCTTGCTCGACGACGGCATGATCGCCACCGACGACGCCGCGTCTGCCGATCTCGTGGTGGTGAACACGTGCGCTTTTATCGAAGAGGCGAGGGAAGAGTCGATCAACACCATCCTCGCCCTCGACTCTGCGCGGGCCGAGGGTGCACGCCTGGTCGTTACCGGCTGCATGGCCGAGCGCTACGGCGACGAGTTGGCCGAGGCCCTTCCCGAGGTCGATCAGGTCGCCGGGTTCGGCGTCCCCGTCACCCTCACCAAGAAGCCGTTGGGCCTTACGATCGGCTCTGAGCCGCCGGTGCCAAAGCTCGATTTGCTGAACCTACGGCGACCAAAGAGCGACCTGCCGTGGGCGTACGTAAAGATCGCTGAGGGCTGCGACCGCAACTGCGGATTCTGCGCCATCCCGTCATTTCGAGGGCCGCAGGACAGCCGCACCGTCGACTCGATTCTCCGCGAAGTCGACGATCTCGAAGTACGAGAGATAGTGCTCGTGGCTCAGGACCTGGCCAGCTTTGGCAAGGACCGCAAAGAGCGTGGGGCGATCGTGCCCCTGGTCGAGGCCGTCGCCGCACGGGTCGACCGAGTGCGCCTGTTGTATCTCTACCCGTCCGATCTCAGCGACGAACTCATCGACGCTGTGCTGGCGACGGGAGTGCCCTACTTCGACCTGTCGCTCCAGCATGTTTCCAAGCCGCATCTACGACGCATGCGTCGATGGGGCGACGGGCAACGGTTCCTCGACCGCATCGAACGAATCCGCTCTCTCGCACCCGACGCTGCGTTCCGTTCGAATTTTATTGTTGGGTATCCCGGCGAAACCGAGGACGATCAGGCCGAAATGGCCCAGTGGATCGAAGCGGCCCAGCTCGACTGGTGCGGACTCTTCACGTACTCGAACGAAGAGGGCACCTACGCCGCCGATCTGGCTGACAAGGTGCCGGCCGAACTGATGCGCGAACGTCACCTTGAGCTCAGCGAGCTACAGGACTCGATCACGGCTGTCCGGCGAGACGAGCTCATCGGCGAGAACGTCACCGTTCTTGTCGACGAAGTTGGCATCGGCCGCACCCATCGCGAGGCCCCCGAAATCGACGGTGTCATCAGAGTGTCCGCCGATCTGACGGTCGGCGAGTTCCACACCGTGCGGGTCGTGGCTTCAGACGGTCCTGATCTCGACGCCGAGTAGTCTCGCCTCAATGAGCGAAGCAGCGACCAGCGAGCGCCGCTATGGGCCGACTGCCATCGCGACCCCAGCGAACTTCGTGACTATCGCCCGGATTCTGGCGACGCCGTACTTCATATGGATGGTGGCGAACAATGAGCCATCTTGGGCGACTTTTGCGGTCGGATTCACCATAGGCATCACTGACTTCCTCGACGGCTACCTGGCACGTCGCCAGGGCGCTACCAGGTCAGGGGCGTTCCTCGACCCGCTCGCCGACAAGGTGCTTGCCCTCGGCGGCATGTTTGCCATCGTCGCCAACGGACAGTTCCACTGGTTCCCGGTGGCAATCATCACTGTTCGCGAACTGGCCGTCAGCGTGTACCGATCACGAGCCGTGGGTCAGGGCATCACTGTTCCCGCCACCAAATTGGCCAAGTGGAAGACCTTCGTCCAGCTGTGGGCCATTGGGTTCGCCGTCATGCCGTGGTTCATCGACAACGCCCACTGGTTCCCGACCACGCTGCTGTGGATCTCGGTGGTCCTGACAGTGCAGACGGGCGTTGCCTACTTCGCTGGGGCCCGCCGGGTCGCCGCCGAACAACTCGGCTAGTAGACACGTCTGCATGAAATGTGAAGTGATCGCAGTAGGAACCGAGCTCTTGCTCGGACAGATCGTTGACACCAACTCGTCGTGGATTGGTGAGCAGCTAGCGCTGCATGGCATCGATACTCACTACCAAACCAAGGTGGGCGACAACTGGGACCGGATCGCCGACGCCATCCGCCTCGGGCTCGACCGCTCCGACGCGATCATCATGTGTGGTGGGCTTGGTCCGACCCAGGATGACATCACTCGCGACGTCGTCGCCGACGTGATGGGCGTCGAGCTGGTCCTCGACCCGGCGATCGAAGCGAAGATCCGGGAGATGTTTGCCTCACGCGGACGGGAGATGCCCGAGAACAACGTGCGCCAGGCGATGGTCCCCGTCGGCGCGCGCACCATCGCTCAGCAACCTGGGACCGCACCCGGTCTCGCGTGCGAGCTGACAATCGACGGCAATGACAAGGTCATCTATCTCGTGCCGGGCGTCCCGTACGAGATGAAAGAGATGGTGTCCGGGACCGTCCTGCCCGAACTGCAGGATCGCGCCGGCGTTCGGGCAGTCATCGAAAGCCGGGTGCTGCGGACCTGGGGTCAGAGCGAATCGGGTTTGGCGGAAATGCTCGCCGATCGGATCGATGAGCTTGACGAGGTCGGCAACCCGACCTTGGCGTTCCTCGCCAGCGGCGTCGAGGGCATCAAGATCAGGATCACCGCCAAGGCGCCAACGTCGGAAGAGATCATCCTGATTCTCGACGCGGAGGAGACCTTTCTCCGCGGATTGCTTGGCGACATCGTGTTTGGCCTCGACGAGGCAAACATGGAAGTCACTGTGATGAGCCAACTCGCAGCACGGGGTTGGACCATCGGGGTGGCCGAATCAGTCACCGGTGGGTACGTCGCCGGACGTCTGGCCGCAGTTCCAGGCGCCAGCGAGGTGCTCCGCGGGTCGGTCACGGCCTATGTGCCGGACGTGAAATTCAGCGTCCTGGGTGTTCCTGAAGGCCCAGTGGTGACCCCCGAAGCCGCTCTCGCCATGGCCCATGGGGTCAGGGATCTACTCAAGGCCGATGTTGGGATCGCCTCGACCGGGGTCGCTGGTCCCGGTGGCGAAGAGGGTGTCGAGATCGGGACCGTCCACCTCGCCATCGTCACACCAGAGGGGGAGAGGACGGAGACAGTTCGGCTCCCCGGCGACCGCGAGCGCATCCGCCAGTACAGCTGCATCTCGCTTCTCAACATGTTGCGCCTCGATCTCGATCGAGACCTGGATACTTGACCGAAATCTCGATTCCTGAACCGGGTGATGTGGGAGAATCCCTCTCATGCGATTCAGCTTCTGGACAGGAAACGGGCAGACGTGGGAAGACACCCTCGACGGCTGCCAACACGCTGCGGCGACTGGTTGGGACGGCATCTGGTACGCCGACCACTTCATGCCCAACGAAGACAACGTCGACCAACCTATTCATGAGGCGTGGTCGATCCTGGCCGCCATCGCAGCGACTGTTCCCGATGTTCGCATCGGTCCGCTCGTGGCCGGCAACACGTATCGCAACCCGGCGTTGACAGCGAAGATCGCATCGACGATCGACCACATCAGTGGTGGTCGGGTGATTCTGGGCCTGGGCGCGGGTTGGCAGGAAAACGAACATGAGAAGTACGACTTCGACTTTTCGACTGTTGGCGGTCGCCTCAACAAGCTCGAGGAAGCCTGCGAGATCGTCACCAGCTTGCTGCGTAACGAACGCACCAACTTCTCAGGCGAGCACTACAACTTCACCGATGCTCCGCTCGACCCGAAGCCAGTCCAGGAGCGCTTGCCGTTGCTGCTCGGCGGCGGTGGAGAAAAGCGGACGTTGAAGATCACCGCCAAGTACGCGGACGAGTGGAACTACTGGGTCGAGCCCGATCTTCTTGTTCACAAGAACGCGGTGCTCGACGGCCACTGCAACGACATCGGACGCGACCCGGCCGAGATCAAACGCACCGCCGTCGCTCTGATGTTCATCGCCGAAGACGAAGCTGGCATCGCCAAGATGCGTGGCCGGGACTTCGGCCGAGCCACGATTCTCGGCACTGCGGAAGAGGTCATCGACACTGTTGGTCGCTACATCGAGGCTGGCTGCGACGAACTCATTGTTCCCGACTTCACCTTCGGCGACCTCGAGCGCAAGAAGGCGACCATGGACCTCTTCATCGAGCGCGTCGCTCCGAACTTCCGCTGATTCGCCACGATTCGTGCAACAACTCGTAGTCCTGGGCACCGATGGACTGATCCATCTCGTCGACGTTGGCCCCGCCGAGGGGCCGGACAGTCTTGCCGGAAACAGTGTTGTCGGAAATAGGGTGGAGACGTCGGTGCTCGGTCGGCCGCCGGCCGGGTCGGCGATCTCGGCGCCCGTGTGGGGTCCCGACGGCAGTTGGGTGGCGTGGAGCGAGAGCGATGGTGTTGAGGGGACGATTCGTGTCGTCGACGTTGCGGGTGGAGGCGATCTGGCGAGGATCCAAGGATTCGTCGCCTTTGTTCTCGTCCCGAGTCCTGACGGACGGCGCATCGCTCACTTGGCGACCGGGCCGCTTGGACTCGAGTTGAGCGTGTCCGACATCAAGGGCCGTTCGGTGAAGGGTCCGCGTGCTAGCCAACTCATCGCACGTGGGGCTCCGCTGTATTGGGCATGGGCTCCTGACGGCGACCGACTGGTCGTCCATCGTGAGGGCGAGGTCACCGTGCACGACCTGCGCGATGGCAGCGAAGTTGCCCTCGATGTTAAGGCCGATGGATTCCTGGCGCCGTGGTGGTCGGCGGGAGGTGACGAGATCATCTTCGTTGATGCCGCACACCGACTCGTTGTCGTGCCCGCAGACGGAGCTGTTGACCCGATTCCCATCTTCCAGGGTCAGCGGGGCTATCGATTCGCCGTCGACCCCACTGGGCAACGTGTAGCGGTCGTTATCGCGGGTCCCGATGGTCCTGGCGAAGACACCCACGTGGCGGTCATCGATCGCCTCACAGGTGAGCCCGAGATCGTGGTCGATGAACCGGTCGCCGGGATGTGGTGGAGCCCCGACGGTCGGCGGCTGCTGACTCTGGTTCGGGCTGGCGGCCGAGACGAACCCTTCGTGCGATGGGCGGTATGGGATGGCGGAGATGCGCTGCTGAGCGCCCCATTCCAACCGTCGTCGCAGCTCGCAACAACGATCCTTCCGTTCTTCGAGCAGTTCGCCAGTGCTCACAGTTTCTGGTCCCCCGACAGCGAGTCTCTTGTCACGCCTGGAGTCATGCGCGGCGGCAGGTCCGAGGTCTTCGTGCATCACATAGGAGTGCAGCGCCCGCCGCGTCCTGTGTGTGCCGGAGTGCTGGCGTGGTGGCGGCCCGAGATCAACCCCCGAGTTAGGTAACTCAGTAACCGGGTGAGATCTCCATTGCGAGGTCACCCATGCGGGTTTCGCCTTCCCGAGTCTGACCACCGATGGCCAGGAAGTTCTCCATCGCAGGTCGCGCTTCAGGAGTGCGGAGCGTCTGCTGAAACAGGTGCGCTTCCTCCAGCAATCCCTCCCGGAGCGGCATGTCGATGGCGTTATTGACCGACTGCTTGGCCAACGCCACGGCCTGAGGTGGGAACGATGCGATCCGGTGGGCGAGCGAGGTCACGAACGGTCGTAGCTCGGCGTGAGGCATGGCTCGATTGAGGTAACCCCAACGTTCGGCTGTGGCGGCGTCGATGTCTACTCCACCGAGGACGATCTCCATCGCTCGACCCCGACCAACCAGGCGCGGCAGGCGCTGGGTGCCCGTGCCGCCGGGCAGGATGCCGAGAGGCACTTCCATCTGGTTGATGAACATCTTCTCGAGCGACCCGAACCGCATGTCGCATGACATCGACAGCTCGGACCCGCCACCGCCGACCCGACCACCGACCTCGACGATCGTTGCCTTCGGCATGAGTCGGTAGTTCTCACACATCTGGTGGAAGCCGCCAAGCTCCAGGTCCTTTACCGGCTCGTCGTCGGCTGGGAACGACAGGATGGCCGAGACGTCGAAATGGGCGATCAGGAAATCGGGGTCGTCGCTGCGTAACACGACAGCGCCGACACTGTCGTCGGCCGCGATCTGTTTGCCGAACTTGGCCAGTTCACGAAACAGGTCCGCAGTCATCACATTGACCGGGGGAGCGTCGATAGTCGCGAACGCAACCCGGCGATCACGTTCGATGTGAAGTAGTTCGAAGTCGGAGTCAGCCATGTCGGTCATGCGCACAGCGTCGCAGATAAGAGCTCAGCCTGTCAGCTGGGCATTCGCAGGAGCGTCAGACCTCTGAAGGATGGGTCGATGACCGGCCGCAGATCGAAAGCGGTCTGCTCGGCCATTGTCCACATCACTGCATCCCCGGTTTCGACATGGGCAACAAACGAGGTGTCATCGAGCCATGAAATCTCGGCTGGTCCGAAGTTGTCGATTGAGTCGATGGTCCTGCCGTCGACTGTGGTGATCACGCCGAGCGAGCCCCTGGCCCTCACCAACACGATCGATCCGCCCGGGCTGAGGCCAGCTAGCAGGCGTGAGAGACGTTCAGACTCGATTGGTAACGGAGTGGAGATGCCGCTGAACAGGCCAACAATGACCGCCCGACAGCTGGTGGGACCGTCGCAGACGCGCTCGACATGAGTGTCGCCGGCAGCGGCAAGCGGAACGTTTGTGCGCCGTTCGATGACAGTGCCGGCGACCGGGTCGATCACCAGGGCCGTGCCGTCGGGCATTGCGACGACGACGCCGATATCGGTGTCTCCAACAATGGAGGCCCCGCTGGCCAACACCACGCCAAGGACCTCCTCTGCGCCGAATCGATCGAGCACCGACAGTTGCCCTGTAGCGGTGGCGTGCATCACGAAACCTTCGGTGCGGTTGCGAGGGGTGAACGTCGGAGCATCGGTGAGGTCGACATCGACGGTGTGTGCGGTGCCTTCGGCGGTGATGACCAAGTGATCGCCGGTGAAGGTCTGGAAGCCGACAACCGACGTCTCGTTGCGGGCGAGGGGCACGTACCGTGGGCCATCGGTCGCGAGCAGTTCGCTCACCCTGCCGGTGGAGTCGACCCGAGCCAGCCGGCGTGAGGGGCCGTGGCCGATGAGGACGACCCCGGGATCTATCGCTGGCGCCACGACGGAGTCGGGGAGCGCTTCGCCCGCGGCCAGACCGAACGAGCCGAGTATCCGGGCCGGCGTGTCACCAACAGGGTCAGGGTCGGTCGTGTTTCCCGCATTTTCGAGCCCTGCATTTTCGAGCCCTGCATTGTCGAGCCCTGTTGTTGGCGTCGATGCGGCCAGGTCGGCTTCCTCGTTGGCATCGTCGCCGGTGAATATCGCGCTGGCGATGGCCACCAACGCCACTGCGCCTAAGAGTGCTGCGATGACCCACAATGGACCGAAGTTCGGTTCGTGGCCGACCGTAGAATGGCCCAACTCCTCGATGGATGACGGGCGCGCCTCGATGCCGTCGAGGAACTCGACTTCGCTGTTGGTTGGTCGGCGGTCGCTCATTGCCAACAGGGTCGCACGTTCCGCGAACCTATATGGACGAAACGGCGCGTCGAAAGATGTCAGCCGTGAGAGCGACGCCGTCGAGAAGTGGCGTTTCCTGCAGATCACCGAGCCGGGCACGGAGCGACGAGTCATCGGCGCCTTTCGGGAACGGCAACGGATCGAGGCCATAGGAGATGAGGTCGACCGCCCCAGGCACCGCCGATTCGATGGCCGAAGCGAACTCGGCGACGGAAGCGATCGTGCCGCCAACATTGTGCACCGACGCCGGCCCGCTCCCGGCGGCCCGAACAGCGGCGATGAACCAGTGGGCAACATCGGGCGCGAATTGGAACCCGATTTCGCCGCCGTATCCAATGGCATAACGCTCGCCCCGCAGAGCTGCCCCGATGGCCTGCGTCGGCTGCGACGTGAGGCCCTGATCCCGTCCGGGTCCGTAGAGGGTGTGCGGCCTCAGCCCGATGGTGGCCAGGCCCAGCTCATCGGCGTAGACAGCAGCGTTCAGTTCGTTCGCCACCTTGTAGCCGCCGTACAATGTGGTCGGTCCGAACGGTGTGTCGTCGGTGATCAGTTCGTCCGGCGATGTAGGTGGGGCATACACAGCGACGCTGCTCGCCCACGTCACATGTTCGATTTCATGGGTGAGCGCGGTCTCGAAGACGTTGATGGTGCCGCCGACGTTGACAGCAGCGCCAGCTCGTGGATCTGTGCGACAGAACGGAACTTGGAGCGCGCCCAGATGGATGACATGAGTCGCTCCGGCGAGGGCCTCATCGACACTTGCCGGCTCGGTGAGGTCGCAGTAGCGATATTGGATTGTCGAACGTGTTGCATCGCCGGCGATGAGACGCAGCCGGTGATCGTCGTTGGTGATGTCGGCGATGGTGACCTGGGCGTCTTCGTCAGCGAGGAGCTTCGCTGCCCAGACCCCGATGCAGCCGTAGCCGCCTGTGATGACGTAGTGATCGGTCATGACGATGCCTCCAGTAGCCAGAGGCCGCGCGCTCGAGGGGCGATGATGCCGGTGAGGTCCAACGGAGTCTTCGCTCCAGTATTGGCATCCCACAACACGACAGTGCCGTCCTTGGCGTGAACGGCTGCGACCTCGCTGCCGAGCCATGAGACCTCAGCATCGACCATTCCATCAAAGCGTGCCGCCTCCTCGCCAAGTAAGGAGTCGACCAACACGAGGTCGCCTCGATTGAACATCGTCAACCACCTGTCGTCTGGGGAAATGCCGGTCACGACTCGGTGAGCGAGCTGGGGGTCGATGTTGAGGATGAGCTGGTTGGTTTCGTCAATTTGTTCGACCACGACCTGGCAGGTCAGGTCAGCGCATCGGATGACGAGGATCCGATCGGTTCCCACAACGATTGGCTCAGTTGCGAGTACCCGAAGCGCGTCGCCGGACGTGGGGTCGATGACTCGCACCCGGCCGTCGAGCCCCTTCACCAGCGGGCCCTGCGATGTGTCGACGAGAATCTGTGACCCTCGAGGAATGGTGACGCCGACGCTGAGCAGGGTTCCAGCGTGATCGAGGTAGGCGATCTCCCCGGTCCAAGCCCCGTAACGGAGATAGCCGCTGCCGTCTGCCGCAGGGAAGAACAGGGGAGCGTCCAGGATGTCGAAATCGACCTGCTGGCCCGAACCATCGGTATTGAGACTGAAGAACACGCCGGTACTTGAGGCCGCGCCAATCAGGCTCACGTTGGTGGAATTCAGCGGCAAGAACTCGTCACCCTGTCCCGGCGCCAGGAACTCGACCTCGCCTGTTGCGGGAGTGACCCGGACAAACTCGAAATCGTCTCGGTAGCCGTAAATGAGTAGGTCTTCGTCGACTTCGGGACTTGGGTCGATCGATTCGCGGCGGGGTTCGTCAGCTTCGACAGCGTCGTCAGGAGTCGCTGTGCCCGACGCCGCTGACGTAGATGGGTCGACAGAGGCGTCAGGCGCTTGCGTGGTCGTGACACCGACCTGTTCGGTTACAGGTATGGGTGTCTGCACGGTGGGAGAGTCGTCGGTGAAGGCCGATACAGCCACACCTCCACCGAGAACGGCTGCTGCGGCGAAGATCCATGGCCCGGTGCGACTGCGCGCAACCTCTTGCACGGTGACCGGATCGGGTTCGGTTGTTGTGTCTGGCGCCGAATCCGGCGTTGATGGTTCGTCCACCGAACCAACCTAGAGCGACCCCGTTCCCTATGTGGTTCCCGTGCCGCGATCAGCCGATTCGGGTGCCCTCGGAAAAGTTTGAGAGAACATTCGTTCGATGCTTGCCCGAACAGATGTTCGTCGTTACAGTGCGTTTGTCCGAAGCCGCGGAACACGCCCTGCCGGGTAGCTGTCCCACCCCCTTCGTACGTTGCCCCAGTGCCGGCAGTCGCCGGCTTCGATACACCGCCATCGAGTTTCTCGAGGCGGCGACTACGGCTCGAAAAGCCACCAGGAGGACACACCGTGGACCGTGAAAAGGCTTTGGACATGGCCCTGTCACAGATCGAGCGCCAGTTTGGCAAGGGCTCGGTCATGAGGATGGGCGAAACCACCCACATGGGTGTCCAGGCACTCTCCACCGGCAGCCTGGCCATCGACCTCGCCCTTGGTATAGGCGGCCTGCCACGTGGCCGTGTCGTCGAGATCTTTGGCCCTGAAGCCTCAGGTAAGTCGACGCTCGCCATGCACGTAGTGGCCGAAGCCCAGCGCAACGGCGGCATCTGCGCATACATCGACGCTGAGCACGCCATGGATCCCGAGTACGCCAAGAACATCGGTGTCGACATCGACGAACTGCTCATCTCTCAGCCAGACACTGGCGAGCAGGCTCTCGAAATCACCGACATGTTGATCCGTTCCGGATCCATCGACGTTGTTGTCATCGACTCCGTGGCCGCACTCACCCCACGGGCCGAAATCGAAGGCGAGATGGGTGACACTCACGTCGGTCTTCAGGCCCGTCTCATGTCCCAGGCTCTCCGCAAAATCACTGCGAACCTCAGCAAGACGAACACCATTTGCATCTTCATCAACCAGCTTCGAGAGAAGATTGGTGTGATGTTCGGCAGCCCGGAAACCACACCAGGTGGTCGGGCACTCAAGTTCTACTCCTCGGTCCGTATCGATATTCGTCGCATCGAAGCCATCAAGTCCGATGGCGAGGTCACCGGTTCACGGACCCGTACCAAGATCGTCAAGAACAAGGTGGCCCCGCCGTTCAAGCAGGCCGAGTTCGACATCATGTACGGCAAGGGAATCAGTCGTGAAGGTTCGCTGCTCGATGTTGGTGTCGAACAGGGCGTCGTGAAGAAGTCGGGCGCTTGGTACACCTACGAAGGCGAACAACTGGGCCAGGGTCGAGAGAACTCGAAGAGCTTCCTCACCGAACACCCGGAGATCATGGTCGAGATCGATGGACGGATTCGTTCCCAGCTCGGTATCGGCGAGGTCGTCGAAGGATTCGAACCTGAAACGGACGACGACGACGCCGTGACCGCCTCCGTTGAAGGCGAAGGCGAGTAGCCGCTTCCTGGCGGCTGAGCCAAAGGCGCAAAACGCGCCACAGAACGCCCATCCCTGCGAAATGCGGGGATGGAAGTTACCAACAGGGTCGGGTCGTTCGGGGCCCCGGGGGGCGCGCCGAAACGCCCCGACCCTGTCTGCGATCTAGGGTGCCGCCGATGCGTCAGCCACTCCCTGCGACAATCAGGTATGTGGCGGCGCTCTGCGCCTTCGCTCTCTTGGGTGCGGTGTGGGCGGGCCAAGCGGCAGCGCAGGAGACGGGGGAAGGCGCGATCCGGCCTCAGATCATCGGGGGATACGTCGTCGATGACGTCAATGGTCCGCTGAGCGCCGTACGGCTGATCATCACAGCACCAACGGGCAAAGCGTTCTCCTGTTCCGGAACAGTGATCAGCCCTCGTCACGTTTTGACCGCGGCTCATTGCATCGCGACAGGTGCATGGTCAGTTGCCGCAACGCCGTCGAGAGTTGAGGTGGAGGTGCCTCTTCACAGCAATGGCGGGGTCATAACGTTTCAGTCGCAGACAGCGACAGCGGTCTTCGTGCACCCGGGTTGGGGAAACTCGGTCGAAGCCGATGGTACTTTGAGCGATGTAGCCATCGTGACTGTCGGCGCCAGGCTAGCGACAGCTCCCCAGGCTTTGGCGGGACCGGGTTTTGTGCACCCAACTTTCACCGAACATGGTGTGGCAGGGGCCGACGAAGAAACGATCGCCGCTGTGGTATCGGGTTACGGCGTGACGGCTCCCGGCGCGCAAAGGAGCGAGCTTCTACGTGCTGCAGACCTTTGGCTCAGCGTTGCAGGCCCCTCGAACTGTGCGCCTGCGATTGTGATGGGCATGTTGTGTTCTTCGCCAGATCGGGGCAACGCCTGTTTCGGCGATAGTGGTGGGCCGGTCAGGATTCGAGACACCAACGGTGAGCTCAGGCTCATGGGCGTTGTGTCGGCCGGCAATGCCACATGCACTGGCTACGAGTTCCACGTGAACGTCAGCCAGCAGCTTGATTGGATTACGTCCATCACCGGACCACTCCCCGCAACACGGCCAGCGCCGGCGACCAACATCAACGCGCAAGGCAGTGCTCAGCGCCTCGATGTGTCGTGGACGCTTCCGTCCGACGGAGGAAGTCCCATTGCACGTGTGATCGTGACAGTCGAGCCAGCGGGGGTCACCCAGGAACTTGCTGGCGCCGAAACGTCGGTCGCCATTACAGGGTTGGCGAACGACGTGGCTCAGACGGTCACAGTCACTCCTGAGAACGTTCGTGGTTCGGCGCAATCGAGAAGGGCCAGCGGTACTCCGACGTTGTCGCGTAGCGGCTATTGGCTCGTTGATGCCGGCGGCGATGTGTACAGCTTCGGCGACGCTGAGACCTTCAATCGGGGGCAGATCACGGTGGGGGTTGCAACTGTTGACGCCGCCGCCCACCCATCGGGACGCGGCTTGTGGGTGCTGCAGTCTGACGGTGTGATCCAAGCATTCGGCCGAGCAGACCCTGCGGGCGCGGTCCCGGCAGGGGCACTCGTCAATGATTCGGTCACGTCGATCGCAGCCACACCGGATGGCTCGGGCTACTGGGTCTTCACCGCGAAAGGCGCCGTCTACCCATTCGGCACAGCCCAACACTTTGGCGACGTCACTCATCTCAACCTCAATGGCGCTGTCATCGACTCGGTCGCGACATCAAGTGGTAACGGCTATTGGATGGTCGCGAGCGACGGCGGCGTGTTCACGTTCGGTGACGCAGCGTTCGTTGGGTCCACCGGAGCGTTGACGTTGAACCAGGCGGTGGTCGGTATTATCGCTGATCCTGATGGCGTCGGGTACTGGCTCATCGCCGCTGATGGTGGAGTGTTCTCCTTCTCGTCGGACTTTCGTGGATCGGTGCCACTCATGCTTGCCCCTGGGGTTCAGCTCAACGCCGCGGTAGTCGCTGGCACCAGGCATGGCGACGGATACCTCTTGGTGGGCGGTGATGGCGGCGTGTTCAATTTCAGCGATCGCGAGTTTCTCGGCTCGCTCGGTGCCGAGCCACCGGTTCGTACTGTGGTAACCCTTGCAGCGTTCGTCGCCTGAGGAGACTCGTGAAAGCACAACTATTGCTAGCGGACTTCGCCCAGGTCGCCGACGGGAAGCTGACGGTGGTGGGCGCTGGCTGGGACAAGACAGGTCCGGGACCGAGCCCGTCAGGCATCGGGCTGCTCATCGGTGTGCCGTGGGATGACACCAATATTCGCCACACGGTGGAGCTGCGCCTCATCGATTCCGACGGTCAGCCAGTGGCCGATCCGAATGGCCACCCGATTGGTCTGCAAAGCCACTTCGAAGTCGGGCGACCGCCTGGGCTGCTCGCTGGTGCCGACCAGAGTGTCGCTTTGGCGATGAACATCGGACCCCTCCCGCTGAAGCCGGGCCTGCGATACGTGTGGGAACTATCGATCGACGGCGAATCGGCCGACGACTGGCGTGTGGCGTTCAGCATGCGTCCCGCACCGAAGAAGTAGTTGAGTCCCGTAGGATTCGGTTCGTGAGCACTGATGCGCCAGTCGGTAAATACCTAGTCCGGACCTATGGGTGCCAGATGAACGAGCACGACTCCGAACGCATCGCTGGTTTGCTCGAAACCGATGGCATGGAGGAGACCGACTCCTTTGAGGACGCCGACGTCATCGTGCTCAACACCTGCTGCATTCGTGAGAACGCCGACAACAAGCTCTACGGACAGCTGGGCAACCTCAAGCGCCTCAAGGCTGAGAACCCCAACTTGCAGATCGCCGTTGCCGGTTGTCTGGCACAGAAGGACCGCGACCTCATCCGCGAGAAGGCCCCACACGTCGACGTCGTGTTCGGCACACACAATGTGGGTCGAGCGACCGAACTCTTGAGCGAGTCTCGCGTCAGCGGGCCAATCACCGAAATTCTCGAAGAGTCTGAAACGTTTCCGTCGGCCTTGCCGGTCAAACGCGACGCCAACCACGCCGCCTGGGTCACGATCCAGATCGGGTGCGACAACAGTTGCGCCTTCTGCATCGTGCCGGCCGTTCGCGGTCGCGAGATCAGCCGTGCATACGGTCAGCTCGTCGAAGAGGTACACGACCTGGCGTCTCAGGGCATCACCGAGGTCACCCTGCTCGGCCAGAACGTCAATAGCTACGGCCGCGACCTCACCCTCGATCTCAAGGCAGCCTTGCGCGATGGCGACCTTCCAGCTGATGCCCGCGAGCAGGCTGGGGACGAATGGGTCGACGGCGACCGGCGTGCCCGCCCCCTGTTCGCCGAGCTCCTCAAGTCGGTGAGCGCGGTCGAAGGCATTCGCCGGGTTCGTTACACCAGCCCACACCCAAAAGACCTGCGACCCGAGACCATCGCAGCGATGGCCGAAACGCCCGAGGTCTGCCCGCATCTACACCTGCCTCTGCAGTCGGGTAGCGACACCATCCTTGCTGCCATGCATCGTGGCTATACCGCCGAGCGCTACCTGGAGAAGCTGGCCGCCGCCCGGGCAGCAATCGACGAGCTAGCCGTCAGCACCGACATCATCATCGGTTTTCCCGGCGAGACAGACGCCGACTTCGAGGCCACCCTCGAAGTTGCGGTCGAAGCGCGCTACGACAACGCCTACACGTTCGTCTACTCGCCCCGGCCCGGAACCGAAGCCGCCGAGTTCGCCGATCGGTTCGTGCCCAAGGCAGTCTCCGCCGACCGGATGCAACGCCTGCGCACCGTCATCGAACGCACCAGCCTGTTGGGCAACGAAACCCGCGTGGGTCGAGTCGAGGAGGTCATCGTCGAAGGCCCTTCGAAGCGCGACCCGAATGTGCTCACCGGCCGCACGGTCCACAACCGCCTCGTTCACTTCGCTTCGCCCTCACCCATCAAGCCTGGCTCGTATGCAGATGTGCGAGTCACATCAGCGAGTACGTTCAGCATGCAGGGCGAGCTGGTGGAGGTCACCGCCATCGCCACCCATCGGACCCGCATTCCAGTCAACGTTTCCTGATCGACGGATCGTGTCCGTCATCTCTGCAGCTGTGCCGCTCGCCATCGTTGGGCCGACTGCTTCGGGTAAGTCGTCCGTCGCCATCGAGCTCGCGAGGCGCCACCTGTCGATTGAGTTACTGTCGGTCGACTCGATGCAGGTCTATCGAGGGATGGACGTCGGAACCGCGAAGCCCTCCCCGGCTGAGCAAGCCGAGATTCGTCATCATCTGATCGACCTCGCCGACCCGCATGAGAACTTCACTCTCGTCGATTTTCAGGCTTCGCACGATGCCGCCATGACTGGAATCGCCC
>JBLHLM010000032.1:0-17250 GCA_047618365.1 Candidatus Poriferisodalaceae bacterium
CTGCTCGGGAAGTGAGACAGCTGCCTCCGACAACGCGTCGACGAACACCAAGTCGCATTCAAGCTCGTCGTCACAACGAATCTCGATCCGCTTCTCCGGCGTCGCGGCCAGGACCCGACCTTCCGACACCTGTTCAAACCCGACTCGAGTCACCAGGTAGCTACCACCGTTCGGAGGCGACACCAACACGCCAAGGCCGGGAACGATGAGCTGATCGGAACCTGACGGGATCCGGTAGTAGCTCAGCTGAGGAGCAATATCGACGACGCCGACAACCACACCGTTCGCTTCGCCCATCGGGTCGAACGATATGACGCTGTAGATGCCAGGCGTTTCATTGGGGACCACGTGGCTGGTACTCGTGATCATGAACACTCGGTCTGGGTTCGTGAAGTCGACGCCCATCGTGCGTGCGCCATCGGGGACAAGGGCGAAGTTGGCGATGGGTTCGTTGAGTTTCTCGCTCTGCAACGCGTCCCACACCTGCCCATCTCGCAGATCGATCGTCACCACCCGTTCACCGGATTGGTACGACAGCAGGAACGGGGCGCCGAGGTGCGCGAGCCTGGCGGTTACGTCGTCGGCCGACTCGAAGTCGGGAGCGACGTCTGCCGATTCCTCGAGTGTTTCGTCCTCGAACTCGATGACCTCGGGCAGCGTGATCGCCGGTTCTTCGGCCACCTCGTCGCCACCGCGTGTCAGCAGCCACGAGCCAATACCGAATACCGCGAGCACTCCAACGCCGTTCGCCAACCAGCGTCCGTAAGGGGCGGGCTGGCGCTCGACGACTTGCTCGCTGGACCAGTACTCGCCCTCCTGGCCATCAGCGGCGAGAAGGGGCAGCGTTTCTCCATGCGACAGAGGCTGTCCGCATTGGGTACAGCGCTCGTGTGTCACCTGATCAAGCCTAGAAGGGACCCACACCTGTCAGGACACAGCACATCAGCGGGCGAAAACAATGTTGTGGGTCGAAGTGAAGAGGCACGCGTCGATCCCTTCAGTCGCCATGTGGGCTCGAAGATTGTTTTGGCGACGATCCAATAGCAGTCGCTCCCAGACCCTCGAAACCAGGGTAGGTCCCCTGAAAGCCATGCCTAGGCCAGCTGTTGCGTCCACCCCTGGACCCCGCTTCAGGAGGGGTCGCGTCAGCCTGACCCTTGTGATCTTGCTCGGCACCTTTTTTGCCATGCACGCACCCATGGCAGCTGCGTGTGGTGGCTTCTTTTGCCAAAACAACCGGGTCGATCAGGTCGGCGAACGCATCGTGTTCACGATCAACGATGACGGCACCGTTACGTCGCTCATTGAGATCCAGCAGACGGGCTCGGCGGAGGACTTCTCTTGGGTGCTTCCAATCCCAAAGGCGATCGAGATCACCTACGAACATATGGAGATCGAGACAGCCGAAATCAGCTTCTCGAGTTTCGGCGGCAACGACTACCTGCGGTCTCCAGAGCGCGCTGGGCGCTACCTCACCCACCTCACCACCGATATCTCCCCAGAGGAGATGACCATTGATCCGCTCTTCGCACTTGAGGCTGGCCGAGCAGACGTGTCGAACGTGAGAGACGCTTCCGAGCTCACAGGCCTCTGGGATTGCGAACGCAACGGCACCGACGGTGGCGACGACGTCGAATTAGCCAACTCCGATGCGCTTGATTCGACCTCCGAATCCGGATCCGTCACCGCCACGCCTGCCGAATCCGTCGGCGGCGGGATGTTGTTCTCTCGTCGTTCAACCAAAAACAAACTCACAGAGTCGAGCTAGAGAGGCTGGCTGGCGGCTTCAGGCTGGTCCAACAACACGGGGCAGACGAGACTCCACCCGTGAACATTGCTGACCGGGACACCGACGACGTCAAGTCCCCCGTCAGAATCATCCTCGCTGATCGCAACTTCAGACGCTTCTGGATTTCGCAGGTTCTCTACTCGGCGGTCAATGGCTCACTGCGATTCACATTCGTTTGGCTCGTCGTCACCCTCACGGACTGGCGGGCAGCCGAAGGGCTCGTCGCGATCACCCTTGGCTTGCCAGCGATGTTTCTCTCCGTTCCCGCAGGCGCATGGTCTGACAGGGTCAATCGCAGGCAGCTCTTCGTTCGGTGGACCACGGCCACCTGTATCGCCTTGGCGATATTCACCGTCTTGATAGCTACCGGCGTGACAGCAATCGCCGCACTCATCATCGGCATTGGGGTCAGCATCAACATGCCGAACGTCGGCGCAATCGTGCCGCTGCTTGTTCCCAAAGAGCGACTCATGAACGCCATCGCTCTTCAGAACGGCGGTGGACAGGCTGCCGGATTCGTCGGGTTGGCCGGTGGTGGCGTTGCGATCGCTGTGTTCGGTGACGCTGGCGGGTTCGGCCTATTCACCGTCGTGCTGACTGGCTCCCTGATCCTCATGTCCCGCGTCGATATACCCGCAGACGCAGCGTCCGCTGTTGCCGAGCAAAGCATGTTCGCTTCGATCAAAGAAGGGGCTCATTTTGCCCTCTCCAAGGATCCGTTGCGCACCCTGATCTTTCTCGCCATGACGCTGGGCTCGTCGTTCAGCGTGATGCAGATATCGATGCCGCGAGTGGTCGAGGAAACCTACGGGAACGGTGCGGGGGTGGCCGGATTGGTTCTCGGCTCGTTCGGCATGGGGATGCTTGTCAGCTCAGCGGCCGTCGCCAACCGGGTCACCATGCGTCATGGTCGCAACGTCGCCCTGTTCATCGGCATTGGACTCGGCATGGGTCAGTTCCTGTTGAGCTGGGCACCGAACGCCTAGGTCGCCATCGCTGTGATGTTCGCCTGGGGAGTAAACGCCGGCGTTGCCATTGCTTCGCACCGAACCCTGACTCAGACCCACACCCCACCCGAAATGATGGGCAGGGTCATGGGGCCTGTTGATGCTGGGCTTCGCCGGCGGGCTGCCGGTCGGCGCCGCACTCTCTGGCCTACTCACACCATGGCTCGGCGGCGTGGTCACGATGCGGACAGTCGGCATCGCCACCATGTGCATCACGATCCCACTGACCTGGCGACGCAAGATTCTCGACCTCACTTAACCCTTCGTCCGGTGTCGTGACGTGCTGAGCGCCCACACTTCTAGGGTTGACCATTCTCCTCCATGTAGCTACATTATGAATATGAATGTAGCTACTTATCGATCAGAGGTTGGAATTCGCGAGCTCAAGAACAGCCTCAGTAAGTACATCGAACGAGTACGCAACGGGGAAGAGGTCATCGTCACCGACCGCGGACGTCCCGTTGCTCGACTCTCGGCCCTCAACGAGGTCGATGACCGTCTCACAGAACTCGTCGCGGCGGGAATCGTTCGCGCTCCAGTTAGTCGACAGCGCCACAAACCCGAACGCCGCATCGCCGCCAAGGCTCCCGTGAGCGACCTCGTCGCCGACCAGCGTCGCTGACGACATCCAAATGCTCGCGTACATCGACACTTCGACGCTGCTGAAGCTCATTGTTGACGAAGATGGTTCCGACCGCGCTGACATCATCTGGCAATCCGCTGACCGAGTCAGCTCCGTTTCGCTGATCGTGGTCGAGGCCAGAGCCGCTCTTGCTGCAGCCGAACGCGGCAAACGCATCACAGCCCCACAACACGTCGCGGCAAAGGCTGAACTCAGAGCGCTCCTAGGAGACCTCTACGTAGTGGAATCGACCGACGAATTGATCGCGAGCGCCGCCGAACTTGCTGAGCTCGAGGGACTGCGTGGCTACGACGCGGTGCATCTCGCTGGGGCCCTGACGGTGGGCGCGGACTTACTCACCAGTGCCGACTCCGCGCTTTGCGCCGCTGCCGCACGCCAAGGACTCCACGTTGCCGACCCGCTCACGAGCTGATTGGCGCGCCTTTACTTCTGGTGACGCGTTCGCCGCTGCGTTCAGCGCGACTGACTGAGCCACAATCCTGAAGCGGTACAAGTCGACTTCGACTCAGTGTGTGCTCGCCGACGAAACAGGAGGACACACAGGGAGGTGCAGAGGAACGGTGCCAAACATGTAATCGAGATAGCCCGAAGCACCGAGGCACTCGGGAACTGCAAGCGCATAGGCCGACGTATCGGATTGCTGACAGGAGTATGTCGAGCCGGTCGAAGTCGGCGACAATCAATGTGGTGCTATCGGATTCTGGAAGCGAATCGATTGGGGAGGACCACAGGGTCTCGTCCTGGCCGCAGCGCCCATGGCGCTTCGTCGCGCAGTTGGTGCTCGAGATCACTGAGCATCACACGTTACTGATCGCTAGCGGGGTTGCGTTTTCCGCTGTACTCGGCCTGATTCCAGCGCTCGTTGGCGTCGTCTCGGTGTACGGGCTTGTGGCCTCGCCGGAAGATGTCGGGTCGAACCTTGCGCCTTTGACTACTGCACTGCCGGAAGAAGCGGCAGACCTCGTTGTCAATCAACTACGTAACTTGACCGCAATCTCGGGTTCGCAGGTGACAATTGGCGTCGTCGTTGGCCTGTTCGGCGTGATGTGGGCGATCAGCAACGCTCTCAATGCGGTCGTCATGGCCATCCGCGTTGCTCACGAGACGCCGAGCCCGCACAACTGGGTGCAAGGGCGTCTTTTCGCTCTCAAGTTGAGTTTGGTGGCAGTAACGGCGACCGCGTCATCGATCTGGCTGGTTGTTGCCCTGCCGGTCTGGCTTGATAGATATCGACTCACGAGCGATGTGGAGCGCCTGATTTATGTCCTGAGGTTCCCGGCGGTGATTACCACTTCTGCATTGTCGATCGCTTTGCTCTACCGGGCTGTGGTCGGCCACCGCTCGGGCCGATATTCGTTCATGAGCGTCGGTGCGATCATCGGAACGGCTATCTGGGTGGCGAGCACGATCGGCCTCAGCAGCGTCTACAACTACATAGGTCAGCTCGATTCGACGTTCGGCTCGCTTGGAGCGGTGGCTGCGCTCATGGTGTGGTTCTACCTATCAGCGGTCGCCGTACTTGTCGGTGCGGAGGTCGATGGCTTACTCCACCGAGGCGACTATCTGGACGAGTAACTGTGATCTAGTTCGCCGTTGGCAAGCACACGAAAACGTGCGAAACCCCCACCGTGGTGGGGGTTTCGGTCTGTGCGCTCGGAGGAACTTGAATCCCCAACCTTCTGATCCGTAGTCAGATGCTCTATCCAATTGAGCTACGAGCGCTCAACACCGTTTCGAGCAGACTGTTTGCACAGGCTGCGGTCATCAGTGCGAGGGTTAGTGTAGGCACTCCACGACCGGATTGAAATCTGAAAACCGACGAACCTGTTAAGAGAGCGCACCGGCCTACGTGTCCGTGGCCACTGCTGGGGGTCGGTAGTCTGCGACTACGACTACGCGCTCGGACAAAGAACTCGCCGCCAGCCTCGCTAAGGTACCGCTGTTCGCGGCTCTGTCGACCAAGCAGCGTCGTACCATCGCCACACTCGGCAAGGTCGCATCGTGGAGCGACGGACGCGTCGGCGTCGAGCAGGGCACTAAGGGCGCAGCGTTCTTCCTGATCCTCGACGGTTCTGTCACCATCACCCGCGACGGGTTGGACATCGCCCGACTCGGCGCCGCTGACTTCTTTGGCGAGATCGGGCTCCTTACCGGCGCACCACGCAACGCCACCGCCACCGCCACCGCAGTTGGGGCGACCACCGTGTTCAGCCTCGGCGGGCCTGCGTTCGCGGCAGCACTCAAGACCGATCACACCATCGGCGTCTCATTGCTGGAGACCATGGCGCTCCGCCAGCAAGTCTCAGCCACCTTCGCGTCAATCGCGGCGCGTTAGTTGGCCGCTCTGCGGAGTGCCATCTCTTCGTCTCTTGACGGGAACGCCACCCTGAAGAGAATCGCTCCGACCAACGCAGAGCTGCCAAGCACGAGGATGGCTCGGTTGAAGGCCGCGACCAGTTCGGTCGAGTCACCGTCGGCTCCTACGGCAAGGTCCCCGATCATCGCCACGGCAACAGCCACGCCCAGCGCGCCGCCGATGGTTCGCAGGGTGTTGAACACTGCGTTCGCCTGGCCAAGATCGGCCGATGGAACACCCACCAAAGCGGCACTGTTAAGCGACGAATAGCTGAGCCCGAATCCGATTCCCATCAGGATCAGTGCTGGGAGCATGTTGGTGAGGTAACTGCCGTCGGGTTCAAGGAACAGAAGCATCCATCCAGCTGCGCACGCCGGCAGCATTGACCCCACTGCGATCACGCCTCTCGCACCGTGGCGATCGACGATCCGCCCTGCGATCAGCGCGCCGGTGGCACTCATGATGGGTCCCGGCGAGATGGCGAGTCCGGCCTGGAGCGTTGAATAACCCCAGATCTTCTGCAGGTACTCGGGCCACAGCCACCAGATCGACAATCCCACGGTCGAGAGGAACACGTTCGTCAGGTTCGCCGCGAGCACAGTCCGGGTGCGGAACATGGCGAAGTCGATCATCGGCGCGGGGTGGCGAACCGAACGGCGAACGAAGATGACGCCGACTACGACCGACCCGAGGAGTGAGCCGACGATTGCCGGGGACCCCCATCCCCAACTCCGAGCCTGCACCACCCCGAACATCAGGCCGACGATGGCGAGGGTACCGAGCGGAACCCCAATTGTGTCGAGGTGGTGATCCGGCGGTTTCGGTTCGTCCCGGTCGATCAGCCGCAACACCATGATCGTGCTGACGGTCAGGATCGGGATGCAGACGAGATACATCGCTCGCCAACCAACCGAATCGACGATGACTGCAGAGATTGACGGGGCGGTAAACCCGCCGATCGATGCCGACGCGGCCCATGTTGCAACAGCCGAAGCTCGCCGTTCCATGGGGAATAGCGGGAGCACCATGCTCAGCGACGTCGGAAGGAGCATTGCTCCGCCTAGCCCCTGCACCACTCGGCCGACGATGAGCAGCGTCGATGTCGGCGCCGCCGCGGCGAGCAATGATCCGACAACAAACACTGCTACACCCATGAGGAACATCGATCGTCGACCGGTCCGATCAGCGAGCCGACCAAACAGGATCAGGAACGCCGCGACCGTGATCAGGTAGCCATTAATGGCCCACGACAACTCGGTGCGGCCGGTGCCTGGAAACGACTCTTGGATGCTCACGAATGCGATGTTGGTGCCGGTCAGATTGAACGAAATGATCGTCGACGCCAGAGCGGCGGCCACCAAGGACCACCATGCATGCCGCATCGACTCAGCGGAGGTCTCATGGGTCAAGGGCACTGAGCGAGTCTGCACCGAATACTCTGGAAGCGTGGAGTGCACGGCAAATCCAGGGGACGGAGAGATCCCTCCGCATCTGTTAATGACACCCCCGTGTATCTGTCCGAAATGCCTCGCTGCCGAACCAGAACCAATCGAAGATGACGAAGGCCCCGGGTGGCTGCGGGTGAGTGGACTACAGCAGCGTCTGCGAGTGGAGAACATCGAACTCGGTGTCGATGGCGCCGACGCGCTGGGCTGATTCGGCCCCGGACGCGTCCGGCCCGGATGCGTTGCGTCCTCTAACGTTGCCCAGGTTGCAGGACCACGCTTGGGGCACCATGGGACAGGACTCACGGATCGAAGTCGACATCAGGGGCGGCGAGGTCGGTCCGCACCAGTTCGAGGACGGCGACGGATACATCATGCCGGTGGCTCCTGGAACCGGACCGCGCCGCATCCCCGTTGGCGACTTCCCTACCGGCCCCGACGTCGGGACTCAGCTTCCCGACATCGTGGCAATCGATCAACATGGAACGTCGATTGACGTACATGCGGATCGAAAGGGCCAGCCCGCAGTAGTGATGTTCTATCGATCCGCCGTGTGGTGACCGCCGTGCCGCACCCAGCTGGTCGAGCTGGAACGAGGAATGGCACCATACGTCGCCGCCGGGGTGAAGCTGTACGCCCTCAGCTACGACGAACCGGATGCGCTGGCTGACTACGCCATGGCCAACGACGTCACATTCACGTTGTTGTCTGACCCCGACAGCGAGGTCATCACCAACTTCGGGATTCTCAACACCAGCATTCCGCCCGACGATCATCCATGGTTCGGCATCCCGTTCCCTGGGGCATACGTCATCGACGGCGCTGGCACCATCGTCGCCAAGTTTTTCGAACACAACTTCGCTGTCCGTTCAGGACCGGAACAGATGCTCGCCGCCGCTCTTGGCCAGAGCTTCACCGTTCAGGCATCAGCGGCCCCACCTCAACAGGTCGAGGTCGACGTGCAACTCGACGGCGACAAGCTACCGATGGGAGTCACCAGAGAAATCGTGGCGACCTTCCGCGTACCCGACGGTCAACATCTCTACAGCGAGCCGGTGCCTGAAGGTCTCGTTGCCGCGACGATCGAGCTCGACGACACACCGGGCGTCCTCTCTTATACGTCGCTCGCCCCACCGACCCAACCGCTCACACTTTCCGGATCGGGACAAACACTGCAGGTGTATCAGGGTGATGTGGTGCTTCGGCTGCCCGTCACCCAAAACGCGAGAGCGATGGAGAAGGTCGAAGGCACCCGGATGGTCACGGTCAGCGGCAAGGTCCGCTGGCAGTCGTGCGACGACAACGAGTGCGGTCTGGCTCAATCCCAGTCATTCAGTTTCCAAGTGGAGGCCGGGTTCCCGGTGCTCGGCGACATGGGCCCCGGTGTTGGTCGGGTCCCAGCCATGAACGGTGCCGAACATATGCAACGAATGATCGAACGTCGATCCTGAACACACGGGACAATAGAGTGCCTCCGTGGATCACCCCAGTAACGACGCGACGCCCGGATCAGCACCGACACGAATCGGCATCAATGGCTTCGGGCGAATCGGGCGGCTCGTCGTTCGAGCGCTGAGGGACAACCCCGAGCTCCAGCTGGCGCACATCAACGAGCTAGTTGGAGGGGCCAATACTGCAGCCCACCTGCTGGAGTTCGACAGCATCCACGGTCGCTACGCAGGCACAGTCGGCGCCGGCGACAACTCCCTCGATATCGACGGCGAAGAGGTCGCGTTTACTTCGTTCGCTTCCCCAGCCGAGATTCCTTGGGAGGCGAGCCAGGTCGACATCGTGCTCGACTGCTCGGGAGCCTTTCGGACCTCGGACCTCCTGGCCCCACACTTTCCTGAGCGGGGCGGAGTTCTCCAGGGCCGGGCTCATCAGGTGAAGAAGGTCATCGTCGCTGCGCCGGTCAAGAGTGACGGCGTGCTCAACATCGTCATGGGCTGCAACGACAACCTCTACGAGCCTGCCGAGCACCACATCATCACGGCTGCTTCGTGCACCACGAACTGCCTGGCTCCAGTAGTGAAGGTGTTACACGAGCAGATCGGTATTGAACGCGGGGCCATCACCACCATTCATGACGTCACCAACACCCAGGTGCTAGTCGACGCTCCTCACAAGGATCTACGTCGGGCCCGTTCGGCGCTGAACTCGCTCATCCCGACGACAACGGGCTCCGCCACCGCGATCACCATGATCTACCCGGAGTTGACCGGAAAGTTGAATGGAACCGCCGTTCGAGTGCCGCTACTCAACGCCTCCCTGACTGACGCGGTGTTCACCATGCAGCGAGAGGTCACCGTCGAGGAGATCAACGGGATGTTGCGAGCAGCCGCCGACGGCCCGCTCCAGGGAATCCTTGGTTTCGAAGACCGCCCGCTCGTGTCGGCTGACTACACCAACGACACCAGATCAGGCATCGTCGACGGCCCTTCGACCATGGTCATCGATGGCCTGATGGTGAAGGTCCTGATCTGGTACGACAACGAATACGGCTACGCCTTTCGAATGGCAGATCTCGCAGCGAAGGTCGCACGGCTACTCACTGAGGACACGGCAGAGAATTCTGCTTTCGGGAGCGGATCTATCCGCTGAACAATCCTGCTGGCGCGCCCATCGTGCTCCTGTCGGTTCGCACGGTTCCGGCGACAACCAGGAGCGATCCAATGGCAGCAGTCACGTTCGGAACCAAGACCAAAACCCCCTGGACGCAAGTCCCAGGTGCATTGGTTGCAGTGTTGGCCGTCCTCTCCATTACTGCAGTCATATTTTCGGTCATCACAGTCATCAAGAACGACTTAACGGAGGCCCCGGCCGGCAAGATCGTTGTTACCCAACCTGAAACAGTCGGCGTTGCTGCAATCGCTGTCAGCCAGTCGGGGCCCAGCGACTTGACCAACGTTGCAGTCGTTCCAAACCCGGCGGCCGCTGCGGCCACCGGGTTTCCGTCGGTGATCGACCTGTCACTCGCCCCTGGAGTCGTCCCCAATCCCGCAGCAACAGCTGCGACCGGGCGGTGACCATCGGCCAAGAACGACACGCCGGCTGACAGCGGCGGCGGGTCAACGATTGGCCGTAGCTAGACACACGCAGCTGCTTTCGATTTTCTGCTCTTCCTCACAAGGGGTGCAATCCTTGCGGGTATCGAGGAAGTCGAGGCGGTGTCAAGGTCGCCATTGTCGATCACGTGACTGGAGGCAATTTCGGCCGATTCAAACTCATGGTGCATCTTCCGGGTCGCGGCTTCGTCAGTGAAGCCGTGACCCTTTCACGTCAGGATTCGATCGAAACAGGTAGCGACGGATGGAAGAAGCATCACGTAGCCAAGAGTTGTCAAAGCTGAGCTCGCCAGGAAGACCAAGAAGTCGTCGCCAGTAACAAGCACGCTGCGTTCCTCGATATTGGCGAGCGAGCGGTACCCGCGTTCGAACGGCTAGGACCCCCGCAATCGAACCGGCCCAGAACAATGTCTCTGCGGCGCTCGACTGGCTGGCCAGAACTAGGGAGAAGTGATGCAAGGCACTGGTGCTGAAAGGTCGACGGGTTGAGCTGCGAGATGCCTTCATCGAGTTGCTACAGCGAGAGGGTCGCAGTTCGGTTCTCGATCTCGGCGCAGGTCCGAGCGGCGATGGGCAGGGTTTCATCGATGGTGGCGTTCGGTACGTCGGGATCGACCTGGCCCATGGCAACGGAGTCCTTGCGGCTGAGTCAGGCATTCGGTTGTTCAGGGATCGGTTTCGACCCCGCCTATTCGCCCGAGGTCCTTCGATGCGGGGTGGTCGATGAGCACCCTGATGCACGTTCCAGAAGACGAAGTGCCCGGACTGCTCGTCGGAATGACAATCCCGCTCGCTGACGGGGCACCCCTCAATGTTGGACTGTGGGGTGGCGATCGTCGAGACATCACAGATGGCGACCAACGCAACGGCCACGGCAGGCTGTTCAGCCACAGGCCAGCTGGACGGAACGCAGAGCTGCTGTCAGCGTGCCGCGAAGTTGAACACTCCGAAGTCTGCGATGTCGGGCCCGAGGGTTGGGAATATCAGGTGTCCCGCTTGAGGGTGTCGACCGCGTGAGCGGTGAGGCCCTTGTAGTCGACCTTGCCGGACGGAGCCCGGCCGATCGACGGAACCAGCACCAGATCACGTGGAGCTTTGTACCCGGCGAGACGGGATTTCGTGAGATCGGCGAGTTCAGCGAGCGCAGGGGCATCTGCTCCAGGTTCAGCTTCAACGACAGCGCACACACGCTGCCCGAAACGTTCGTCCGGGATCCCGACACACACCGCGTCTCGTACGCCTGGGTGGAGCTTCAGGATCTCTTCGACCTCTTCCGGAAAGACCTTCTCGCCACCGGTGTTGATGCACACCGATCCTCGTCCCAGCAGGGTCAGGGTTCCATCGACCTCGACCGTGGCGTAATCGCCCGGAATCGACCAGCGTTGGCCGCCGACCATTCGGAATGTGGCTGCCGTCTTGGCTTCGTCCTTGTAGTAACCGAGCGGCATGTGACCACCGAACGCTGTCATACCAATCTCGCCTGATCCGGGCTCAACGAACCGATCGTCATCTGTGATGACCTGGGCAAACTCGCCGATCGTGAAGCGAGCAGTAGCAGCGCTTTGGCCTGCGGTCGATACAGACGAGCCAAGTCCAGGGGCCTCGGTCGAGCCGAGAGCGTCGAGCAGCATCGATCCGTCAGGCAGATGGCGGAAGAAGCCGTCCTTCACTTCCTGGGACCACATCACACCGGCCGAGTACACGATGCCCAGCGATTCAAGATTCCACCGATCGGGCGCTGCATCGAGCTCGGCCAAGAGCGGCCGACCAAAGGCATCACCGACCATCGTCAGCCAGTTGACCCCGTGTCGTTCGACCTCGCTCCACAGCAGTTGCGGATCAAATGTCGAGCCTTCGAGCAGCACGATCGTCGCTCCAGCGGGCAGCACTGCAAAGGAATGGCCCAGCGCAGTGGCATGCATCAGCGGGCAGGCTTCGAGAACGATCGGGATCTTCGCGTCAGGCGCAGCGGTCCGCTCAGCGAGTTCGTCCAACGAACTCACACCAGCAATGCCCAGAGCAGCGTTGCCCCCCATCCCCATGGACAGGAATAGTTCGTTCTGGGTCCACATCACGCCCTTCGGCATGCCGGTGGTACCACCCGTGTAAACCATGATCAGGTCGTCGGGGTGACGTTCCCACGGCACGTCGGGAAGGCCCGCGCCGCTCGTCGCCACGTCCTCATACGCAGTGGCCCAATCGGGAACCTGGTCCCGGGGCCCGACGGCAAGCCAGCGCTTCATCAACGGCAGCTCATCTCGAATCTCGGCCAACAGAGGGGCGAAGTCCACGTCGAAGACTGCAGCCTCAGCGTCGGCGTTCTCGAACAGGTAGCGGATCTCGTCGGGCCCATACCGATAGTTCACGTTGACCGGAACAAACGACGCCTTCAGCGACCCGAACGCTGTCTCGAGATACTCCGCCGAGTTGTACAGGTAGGTCATGACCTTGCCCTGCCGGCTCAGCCCTGCGGCAGCGAGGTCCGCAGCGAGGGCGTTGGCCCGCTCATCGAACCGGCGCCATGTGAGTCGATTGTCGCCATGCACGATCGCCAGGCGATCTGGAGCCGAGGCAGCCATCGTCTCGAAGACGTCTGCAAAATGCCAAGTAACCGGTGTTGCATTCATGAAACCCCCTCAGTAGAGGCTACGCCGATTCACGAATCCGGGTTGGCCGCTCCACGACGACGGAGCCGACGCCAGCCTCTCCGGTTCAGTCACGTCACACCACTCCTGTCCGGCTCCCACGCCCAACCCGGTTCCATTCAAGCAGAAGGCCGAAAACGAGAAAGACCCGAGCCCGTTGGCCCGGGTCTTTGCTCACTTGAGTTCGGAAGACGAGCGTTTGGCGGAGAGGGTGGGATTCGAACCCACGGATAGGTTTACACCCATCACTTCCTTAGCAGGGAAGCCCGTTCAGCCAGACTCCGGCACCTCTCCAGATGGTTCGCCGAAACGAATCACCGCCACGAACTGTGGCACAACCAGGATAGGGAACAAAAGCCGAGACCCGTTCCGTTTCCAAACTCGGTTCCGCGTGAACGAAACCGTGGCGGAGGGAGGGGGATTCGAACCCCCGAGACCCGTGAAGGCCCAATGGTTTTCAAGACCATCGCAATCGTCCGCTCTGCCATCCCTCCGCTCGTCAGGCTACCGGGAGCAAGGCCTCAGACCGAAAACGAAATCAGCCTCGAATATTGCTACGAACCGTCGCCAGCCAATCGTTGGAGGACCGCCAGTTGGCGTCAGAATCACGTCGGGCTTGATCACCATTCGCTCCTGCGGCCGGATACGAGCCGAGAAACTTCACATCGCCCTGCGTCATCTTCAGCTCACGAAGGCAGTCGCCCACCAGTTCGCTATCGATATGGCCTTCCATATCAAGAACGAAGCAGTAGTTGCCGAGGCCCTGGCGTGTCGGGCGAGACTCGAGGCGGGTGAGGTTGATGCTGCGAGCTGCAAATTCTTGCAAGATCGCTAGCAACGAGCCCGGCTGGTTGGCCCTCTGGAACACGACGACGCTGGTCTTGTCGTGGCCCGATGGCGGGGCCACGCCTTCGCGGGCGAGCAGCAGGAACCTGGTTTGGTTCCCAGCGTGATCCTCGACGGCTTCAGCGACGGGTTCCAGCCCGTAGAGGGCGGCCGCTAGTGGACTGCTGATCGCGGCGACTCCCGCGAGTTGCCCCTCTCCAATGCGACGGGCGGCGTCGGCGGTGCTAGCTGCAATGTCGACGGTGGCATCGGGAAGGCGTTCGCGAAGGAACCGGCGGCACTGGGCGAGAGCGACTGGATACGACAAGACCGTGTGGACCTCATCAAGAGAGGTGCCGGGCAGGGCCAGAAGGTTGAACTGGATATCGAGCACGATCTCGCGCTGGATGATCACGTCGATGTCGAAGGTCAGGGTGTCCTGAGTGACATTGACCGCGCCTTCAATACCGTTTTCGATCGGCACGAAGGCCAGGTCGAGTTCGCCACTGACCAAGGCGTGCAGGGTGTCAGGAATCGATCCAACCGGAGTACGTTGGGCACCGGCCAGGTCCCCCTGGCTCAGCAGTGCCTGCTCGGTAAACGTGCCAGCCGGCCCGAGATATCCAACCTTTGTCGAAGCTGAGATCGACATGGCGGATTGAGGCGGCGACGCTTGAGTTGGCTGGACAGTGCTCACAGGCGGCAGGATACGCCCGCACTCCGGAGGATCATGAACGAAATTGAGCTTCAGGCTCTTCTTGAACAAGTGAAGTCGGGCGAGATTCACCCTGACGACGCCCACGCCCAATTGCGTCGTCTGCCCTTTGCCGATCTCGGTCATTCCCGAATCGATCATCACCGCAACCTGCGCCAAGGCCTGCCCGAAGCGATCTACGGACCTGGCAAGACGCCTCCGATCTGTGTGCAGATCGTCGCTGAACTGCTGACGAACGGATCCGGGCCCGTTGTTTTAACCCGGGCCGATGACGCACAAATCGAGGCGGTTAGCGCCGCCCACGATGGAGCCCTGGTTGTCGGGCGAACGGTCATCTGGCGCGCCGCTGACCCAGTCGACATCAAAATCGTCGTCGCAGCAGCTGGCACCGCCGATCTGCCTGTTGCCGAGGAGTGCGATGCGGTCCTAGCGGCACACGGCGTTGACGCGATCCGCCTCACCGACATCGGCGTCGCTGGTCTGCACCGTCTCCTCGCTGAGGTCGACACCCTCGCCGAGGCCGACATCGTCATCACCATCGCTGGGATGGAGGGTGCGCTCGCCACGGCCGTCGGGGGCATCACTGGAGCGCCCGTCATCGCCGTGCCGACCAGCGTGGGTTACGGAGCCGGCCTCGAAGGCGTCACCGCCCTGCTCTCCATGCTGGCCTCCTGCGCCTCAGGAGTCACTGTGGTCGGCATCGACAATGGGTTCGGCGCAGCAATTGCCGCCTTACGAATTCTCGGAGTACGCAAGTGACCTCATCCATCCCAGACCAGACGATTGCTTGGTTCAACCCTGTATCGGGCATCGCTGGCGACATGACGCTTGGTGCCTTGCTCGATGCAGGTGCCGACCTCGACTACATCGTCGAAGTTGTCTCAGCGCTTCCGGTCGCCGGCTGGGCCCTCAGTCGCGAGGCTGTGTTGCGCAACGGGTTGGCAGCTACCAAGGCACTCGTCGACGCTCCCGAACACCACCACCATCGACACTGGTCCGACATTCGCGACATGCTCGCTGCCGCCGACCTGCCCGATCGAGTGCGAGACCGGGCACACCGAGTGTTTGAAGCGCTCGCCATCGCCGAAGCCCATATGCACGGCGTTGAACCCGAAGCCGTGCACTTCCACGAGGTCGGGGCCCTCGACGCGATCGTCGACATCGTCGGATCGTGTGCGGCCCTCGAATCACTTGGCGTCGACATCGTGGCCAGCGCCCCAGTCGCCGTCGGTGTCGGCTCGATCACAGCCGCCCACGGCGTACTGCCCAACCCGGCACCGGCAGTAGTTCGTCTGCTCGAAGGCATCGCAACCGTCGGCGTCGATATCGACCTCGAACTCACCACCCCAACTGGAGCGGCCATCATCGCCGCCCTGGCCGAATCGATCGGCGCGATGCCGACCATGACCATCACGGCCTCGGGCTACGGAGCAGGCGGACGCGATCTCGCCGACCGACCAAACGTCACCCAGGTGGTCATCGGCCAGTCGTCGCCGATCGCCGCTCGCACTCCAACGGAACTTGAACACCGCTCCCTCATTGAGTTATCGACGAATCTCGACGACATCACCGGCGAAGTCCTGGCCGACACCATCGAGCAACTTCTCGCGGCAGGGGCCCTCGACGCATGGATCACCCCGATCATCATGAAGAAAGGCCGTCCGGCCCACACCGTGCACGCCCTCGTCGACAGTGCGTCTCAGGGGGCTGTTCGTGACTCGTTGTTCCGCTCGACCGGAACACTTGGAGTGCGATCGATCATGGTCGATCGTCACGCCGCCGCCCGCACCAACCTCACAGTCGACGTCGATGGACACCACATCGATGTGAAGGTTGGCCCCTATCGGGCCAAGGCCGAGCACGACCATGTAACCGCGGCGGCGGCGGCCTTAGGACGCCCAGCGCGCGACGTTGCGACCGAAGCAGAACGCCTCGCCAACCAGCAATCCGCCTAAACCGCTGGCGTTCCCGGTGGCGGGCCAGCCGACGTGAACTCAGTGCCAACAGGGTCTACCGCCCACGTCGCTTCACCGTCCCATTCGTCATCGAAGACCAACTCGCTGATCGGCCGACGACGCACTGGCCCGTGACCGCCCACGGGCTTACCCATCGGGATGGTGGCGTGAATGGCGACGCCCTCTGGAATACCCAGTAGGTCTCGCAGCTCGTCTTCGACTTCGGTGTGCCAGCCGGTGATGACGCCGCCGTACCCGAGCGCCCTGGCCGCCAACAGCAGATTCTGCACCGCCGGGAACACCGACGAACCTTCGGCGTAGGACGGCTCACGGTACCGAACCAGGCACGCCAGCACGACGACAGGTGTCTCCTCGAAGTGATCGACGAAGTGCTGCATGGTGCGAGCCATACGAGCCTTCGGCGAGTCGTCTGCTGTACCGGAGCCAGCGTTGTAGCCATCGTTCGATCGCTTCAGGTTCCAACCGGAACGAAACGACTCACCCAATAAGGCCTTTGCCCGGCGGGCCTTCGGGCCATCTCGCAAAACAAGGAACCGAAATTTCTGACGGTTCGAGCCGCTCGGCGCTCGTGAGGCGTGCCACAAGATGCTGGCGAGATCGTCCTCAGGAATATCGACGGCTTGGTATCGGCGGATCGCCCTGGTCGTCGCCAGGCCCTCGAGTAATCCAATCGGCTTCGTGGTCCCGTCCGTCATGTCAGTTTCCTTGGGTCTCCTCGAGGATTTCATCGAGCTTCAGCATGCTGTCAGAAGTGACCACCCCGACGACTCGATTCCCGGTATCG
>JBLHLM010000033.1:0-17237 GCA_047618365.1 Candidatus Poriferisodalaceae bacterium
TGACCGAGCTGACTTGGCCCGGCGGCTGTGCGAGCTGATGGCTCAGGTGCATGCGGTCGACTGGCAGGCAGCCGGATTGGGAGAGGTGCTCGACGATCCCGGGGTGAACGCTGCTGCGGCCGCGGTCGATCACTGGGAGGAGATCCTGCGGCGAGACCAGCTCGAGCCCTACCCCGAGCTCGATTTGGCGGCCAGGTGGCTACGCCGAAATGCCCCAGAATCGCCGGGAACCGTGCTGTTGCATGGCGACTTTAAGGTCGGCAATGTGCTGCTGGACGAACAGAACGCCATCAACTGCCTGCTCGACTGGGAACTCGCTCACCTGGGCGACCCACATGAGGACCTCGGTTGGGTCACCCAACCGCTGCGCACCCGCGAACATTTCGTGTTCGGAAAATGGGAACGAGCGGAACTTTTGGGGCACTACGAGAAGGTGACTGGAACGACTGTCGACCACGACGCTGTTCATTGGTGGAACGCCATGTCGTGTTACAAGACGGCGGTCATGCAGTCGAGTGGCCTCCGGTCGTTTGTCGAGGGTCGTTCGGACGACCTCTATCAACCAACGGCAGCGGTGCTCGGCACCCTGCTCGACCTGATCGAGGCCTGATGCACCCCACTCCCGAAGAACAACTCGCTGCCATCGGAGGGTTCGTCGAGCGAGCGGCCAGCGACCCGGCTCTGGGTGCGGAGACCGCTGCGACACTGGCGGACGCCTCACGGCTTCTGCGTCGGCTCGAACGTTCTTGGCCAGCGCGCATGCCGTTTCTGACATGTGACAGTCAATTCGCCGCCGATCTCCTGATCGACTTGGCCCCTCAGCTGCCGTCGCTCGCCCGCGAAATCGAAGCGGCTTCGTCGGAACCTGTTGCGGAGAACGAACCGGCCGCTCACGCGATCAACACCCGGCTACAGGGCCTGCTGGCCCGAGCTGTTCGGGAGCTTCCCGACGACCTGACTGGGGACGCAGGCCGGACCAGAATTGCCCAATATCTCCGCCGTCGGCTCGCTGCGGACCCAGCTCTCAACCGCGACCCCATTCCACCCACGACCGATTCCGCAACCACGTCCGACCACAACACATCCGGAGGCGTCTGATGCCTGATCTTCCCGACATCGAGATTCCCGACCTGACCATCAGCGACGATCATTTCGCCGAGCAGTTCCCCCTGTCGCCACTCGATGACTACATGATCCACCAGACCCCAGACCCGATTCGGGTAATGGCGACTGGCGATCCACGGGCGTACGAGCGCTATTGGATGTTGTGTCACGATCCGACCGGCGAAGTCCTCATCGCCGCAGGCGGCAGCTTCTACCCCAACCTCGATCGGGCCGAGGCCTACGCCATCGTGAACCACAACGGGCGCCACACAACGGTGCGAGGTTTCCGCAACCTGGGCGCCGACCGCAGCGACATGCGGATTGGACCCATTGTTCCGCGCGTGGTGCAGGGGATGAGGTGGTGGCGGTTCGAGCTCGAGCCGAACGAGCAGGGCATCAGCTACCAACTCGACTTTCGCGATACCACCCGGCAAACCTTCCGCGAGCCACTGTCCAACTCGGCGACCGGCACCCCACCAGGCCGCCGTGGCGACGTGACGACCGGGTTCGAGAGCTTCGGCGAGGTCGAAGGCTGGGTCGAGATCGACGGCCGGCGCATCGAGATTCCGGCAGGTTCGTTCGGTACGCGTGACCGACACTGGGGAGTAGGTCGGGGCGTCGGCGGCCCCCCGATGTCGCTCGGCGGACGGCTCCACGTCGGTACGTCAGGCAACGGTTTCGCCGCGTTTCCGTCGTGGACCCTGTGGGGCGACCGGATCTTTTACCCCTTCGGCGACGAACACAAGGGGTCGGGCAAGGTCAACAAACCGAGCCGTCGCCTGCGTTTCGAACCTGACACCAACATCTTCGTCGAGGGCATCGTCGACTATCCGCTCGACAACGGCGAGAGCAAGCAGGTGCACTACGAACGCATCGGTAACCAGACCGCGTATCTCCGCTGCGGCATGTACGGCGGCACACCCGACAGGGACATCCATCAGGGCGGCTACGACGGCCCGAACCTGGTCGAGGGCGAAACCTACGACGTGAACGATCCTGCGGTTCGGATGCGGCTACGAGGCCTCGACGAACACCTGTGTCGGGTCACGTGCGACGGCGAAACAGCCACCGGTTTCTACCAGCCGATTGACCCAGTGGCCTACGACTCGTGCGCCGCTGGCCGGCCGGGCTGGGCGTTCCTCGAATGAGCACGAGCGAGGGCCAAGGCGGACTGGCCGGCATCAGGGTTCTCGAACTGGGTGGCGGGGTTGGTCTCGCATGGCTGACGAAGCTGTTCGCCGACCTTGGCGCTGACGTCATCCGCGTCGAAGGCGAAGCCGACGTCGTGCGCGCCAGGCCCCACGGGGTGCATCGCTGGCTCAACACGAACAAGCGCTCGGTCACGTCAGCGGACGGTTTGATCGATGGGGCCGACCTCGTTGTTCACGATGGGCTGTTGGCTGAGTCAGCTGTCGTCACGCTCGGTGTCGACCGGGCGGCCGAGCGTCGCCCGGGACAAGTGGTTCTGGCTTTCACCCCCTTCGGACTCGACGGGCCCTATGCCGACTTCTTGGCCGAGGAACTCAACGTCATCCACGGATCGAGTTGGGGGAACCTGTCACCAGCATCAGCAACAGATGCGGCCAAACCTCCTCTGAAGGCGCCTGGGCATCACGCGACCATCACTGTCGGGACCGAGGCAGCGGCTGTGGCATTGGCCGCCGTGGACCAGGTCAGAGGCACGAGCGCAGGCGAACACATCGACTTTTCGTGCTTTGCTGCTGGCGCCAAGATCACCGAGTTCGCGCCAGCCGCAGTGTCGTTCCTCGAGGTCGACGCCTCGCGGCTCGGGGCGCGGACCGTGAGCCCTTGGGGCATCTACAAGTGCGCTGATGGGCTCATGCAAATCATCTGTCCCGAGCAGGTCCAGTGGGAGTCGCTCGTTCACCTAATGGGCGACCCCGAGTGGGCACTGCTCGATGTGTTCGCAGAAGGCACAGGACGCAGCGAGAATTCCGATGTCATCGAGCTGCAACTCGGCGAGTGGATGGCCACTCAAAATGTCGACGAGCTCTACCTCGCGGCCCAGGACGCCCGGGTGGCGATGACCCCTGTCACCACGATGGCCCAGCTCGAGGCCAACGCCCATTTCGAAGCCAGGGGATTCTTTTCGCACACCCCGGACGGCGAGAAGATGATTGGTCCGGGCTGCCAGTTCGACCAGCCCTGGTGGGACCTCCGCTCGTCTGCAGCAGATCGAGGCGCCCACGACGGCGAACACTGGAGCGAGCGCGAGCCCGTGGTGGCGGAGGGGTCAGGCAGCCTGACTGGCCGTCCGCTTGAAGGCGTGACGGTATGCGACTTCACGTGGATCTGGGCGGGGCCCGCTTGCACCCAGGTGCTGGCACACCTCGGCGCTGACGTCGTGAAGCTCGAGTCGCCCGAACATCAGTGCATGTTCCGGCGCCTGCCCTTCAATCCGGCTGGCATGGCACTCGACGCCGACACCGGAGGGGCCTTTCACCTCTACAACTCCGACAAACGCAGCCTCGGTATCGACATCGGGCATGCTGACGCCGCTGGCATCATCCGCCGTCTCGTCGAGAAGAGCGATGTGGTCATCGACAACTTCGGTGCTGGAACCATGGCTCGCCTTGGCTACGGAGTGGACGATCTCAGGGCAATCAACCCGAACGTGATCGTCGTCTCACTGTCTGGTTACGGCCAGACCGGTCCGGCATCGAGTTATATGGCGTACGGACCGGCTGGCGGCGCGTTGGCCGGGCTCTACGCGGCAAACGGCTACGAGGGCGGGGCAGCGGCCGAGACTGGGATTGCGATCGGCGATCCTGGTACCGGCATCACGGCAGCCTGGGCGACCGTCGCAGCACTCGCCGCCCGTCGACGCGGTCATGAACCGGCACGAGTTGACGTATCGATGATCGAAGCAATCGCAGCGACCGTCGGCGAGATCTGGATGTCGTATCAATCGGAGGGCCGGTCGCCGGTGCCGATCGGGAACCATGACGTCCAGTGGGCGCCTCACAACTGTTACCCCTCGAGCGGCGACGACCAGTGGGTCACCATCGCCTGCACCGACGATGAATCGTGGAGTGCGCTGGCGCAAGCGATCGATCCCTCTCTTGCTGGCGATCCTCGTTTCGCGAGTGCCGCGGATCGAAAGGCCAACGAAGATGTGCTCGATGAGCTGGTGGCGGCTTGGACCTCGGCGCTGGATCGCTGGGACGTGACTCACCTGCTCCAGGAGGCAGGAGTCGCAGCCTTCCCATCGTTGTCCCCGGCCGATCTGTGGAACGGGGACCTTCAGCTCGAAGCGGGCGGGATGCTGGAGCAGCCCGATCATCCGAGGACCGGGAAACGAGTGATTCCGGGGGTGCCGTGGCGCCTCGCTTCGGGACCGAACGGACTACAACGGCCGGCTCCACTGCTCGGTCAACACACTGACGAGGTGCTCGCCGACCTGCTCGGCTACGCATCGGACGAGATCGATGATCTCGCCGCCAGGGGAGTGGTCCACCGATCGGCAGAGTGACTTCATCGGCCCGTTTGGTTGTCCCACCCCAATTGTAGGTTTGTGTCATGACGAACGGGGCGGGTCTTGGTCGGGAGGGTGCGGACGAAACGAATGCTGCTGCGCTCGCTGTCGTCCGTTCTTCGGATGCGTTGCGGGTCAAGATGTTGCGTCAGCTGGTCGATGTTGCTGACGAAGCGACCTTCATTGCTGATGGCGCATTGAGCCTTACTGGTTGGCTTCGGCGCCAAGCTGGCATGGCTGAACGCGAAGCCCGGAGCACGGCGCGACGGGTGGGTGTGTTGCGTCGTCTGCCTGGGTTTGCTGACTTGTTGTTCTCAGGAGAAACAACGATCGGCCACTTGGACGCGTTGGCCGAGGTTGCGACCGAACGGCGCCAGGAAACGTTTGATCTTTACGGGGACAAACTGATCGAAGCAGCCGCGACCACAGGCGTTGACTGGTTCGCCAAGGGCTGTCGCCACTTCGGTGCCCTGGCCGACGAACATCTCTGCGAGCCATCGGCACCTCGCTCGGCGGGCAGCTTGTCGTTTGTCTCGACGCTGTTTGGCGAGGCCGAGCTTTCTGGTCGGCTCACCACTGATCAAGCCACCGTTGTCGGAGAAGCGTTCGACCAGTTGTGCGATCCTGACCCCAACAATGCACCTGTGCGCCGCACACTCACCGAACGACGAGCCGATGCTCTTGCCGATCTAGCTGCGAGTTTCCTCGGCGGTGCTACTTCTGATGGAGCGACCACGACCAGGCGCCCCATCAACCCGGCCACAATCGTCGTCGGCCTGAACGAGTTGACCGGAAACGACGACGACATCTCACTGACAGAGATCCGGTGGGAGCTGCTCGTTGGAGGCCCGATTCCGAGTCGCTTGGCCGATCACCTCACATGTGACGCCTCCATCCGGCGTCTGGTGGTCGATCCCGCCGGGAACCCACTCAACCTGGGCCGATCAACCGCAGTTGTGTCGCATTCACAACGGCACGCGCTCGCGATTCGTGATGGTGGGTGTGTGTTCCCTACCTGCGACCGGCCCCCAACGTGGGCGGACGCCCATCACATTGAACATTGGGCACATCACGGGGAAACCGATCTCGACAACCTCATCCTGCTCTGCCGACACCATCACCGGCTCGTGCACGGCATCGAGTGGTACATCGCACGTGACCCAGTCACTGGAACAGTCGTAGCGACTCGATCTGACGGCCGCAGATACACCCGGCCTGGACCCGGGCGACCGCCGACCGCCAGAGACGGACCAAACGGGACCGACCCGCCCATCTGATCCTGGTGCACGGCCACCGGTAGCTGTCGCTTCTAAGCGTGTTTCAGTAGAACTGGTTCACGCCTTGGAGGCGTGATTCGGTGCAACCTGATCGTGCCAGTCTGTTTGCTGCTGATATCCATGCCCGGCGGCGAGAACGAGGGCGTCGGCGAACGGTCGACCGATGATCTGCAGACCGCACGGAAGCCCGTCCTGATCGAATCCCATCGGGACCGATAGCGCTGGGAATCCGGTGGAGTTCCATGCTGGGGTATGAATCGCGGCCATTGAGGTGGCACGCGGATCGGCTCCCGTGAACGGAGAAGCCGCGTACCCAGTAGTCGGGCTGATCAACAGGTCAACTGTCGCGGCATCCATGGCGGCGAGCACTTGCCGTCGGGCGACTTGGCGCACTCGCTCGACTTGGACGAGGTCGCCCGCGGAGATCAACGCTCCCTGAGCGATCGTCAAGCGGGTTGGGCGGCCGTAGTCGTCCCAACGGTCTCGCAGGAGGTTTCGGTGCCAAGCAAAGGCCTCGGCCTGGAGAGCGAGGAAAGCGCCTTCGGCGAGTGCCCGGTACAAGGGCACCTCGAAGTTGGTGATGTCAGCGCCCCCGGTCGCCAGGGCCGAAGTTGCCTCGTCGAAAACGGCGAGCATCTCTTCTGAGGTCGAGTCGGCGATCGCCTGGTTAGCGATCACACCGATGCGCAGGCCCTCCAATCCTCTGTCGATGTCGACGAGGTAGTTCTCTGCCGGGCGCTGCGCAGTGGTGCGGTCGGAGGGATCGGCCCCGGCCATGACGGTGAGCATCGCCGCGCAATCACGAGCCGTGCGGGTCATCGGGCCGATGTGGTCGTAACTCAGGCCGAGCGGAACGCAGCCGCTTTTGGGTACCAGACCAAACGTCGGCTTGTGGCCGCTGATGCCGCAGTAGGCGGCTGGCAAACGGACGCTGCCGCCAGTGTCAGTGCCGAGCCCTCCTATGAACTGCCCGGACGCGACCCCGTTTGCCGTGCCGGAGCTTGAGCCACCGGTCCACCGATCGGTGTTCCATGGGTTGCGGGGAATAGGGAACGGTTTGGCGAAGTCCGGCCGACCGATCGCGTACTCCATCGTCGTCGTCTTGCCCATCAGCACAGAGCCAGCGTCGCGAAGGCGGGTGATGAGCGGTCCATCGCCCTGGTCGCCCCACTCAGGCGGAAGGGTGAGCGACTGAGCCGTAGTGGGCCCTTCATCGGTCGCGATGATGTCTTTGATGCCGAGGGGAATGCCATGAAGCGGCCCGCGGTCAATGCCAGCGGCCAGCTCCGCATCTGCCTTTCGTGCCGCAGCTATCGCCGGCTCGTCGAAGCGAGCGATGTAGGTGCCCAGCGGCTCGTCGAGCCGGTCTGAGGCCTCGAACATGTCGGTGACGAGTTGTTCGCTGGTCGTCTCGCCCGCCCGAAGGGCGATCCCAGCGCCTTCGATGGTCCATGGTGTGGTGCTCATTGGGCCTCCTGCACGCTGATGGGTTCAAGCGCTGCGAACACGGCGGCTGGGACCTCATCGCCAGTGTCAACGGCGTACATTCGCTCCACTCGGCGATGTAAGCCCGGCAGGATTCGGGCCAAGGACCCGAGGTCCTCTTCAGGGGCAGTGATGCCGGCTGCTCTGAGCAATACCTGCACGGTGGTTGTGTCGTCAGTCATCGGGATCCTCCGGGAACGATCAAGATCTTGGCGTGTTCGACCGGGCTGGCGAGCTCTTCGAAGGCGTTGGCAACGCCGTTGAGGTCGACCTGGCCGGTGATGAGAGGTTCAACGTCGACAGCGCCGCTGGCGATCGCCGCCAAACTTTCGGCGAACTCTGTCGGGGTCCAGCCAAGCACGAAGTGAAGGCTGACATGACGGTTGATCGCCATTGTCGGGCGGAAAGTGTCGCTCAGCATGCAAAGGCCGACGACGACGATGGTGGTGTAGCGCGGAGCCATGGTGATGGCCTGGTCGATCATGCCTGGCACGCCAACGCATTCGAAGATCGTTGGTGGAGTTACGTCCTTGCCGCCATTTTCACGCCAGGCCTCAACGGCTGGCAGCGACGTGGGATCGACAACAACATCGGCGCCCATGGCACGGGCGAGTTCGCGTCGTCCGGGTGAGAAATCGGCAGCCACTATGGGTGCGACCCCGCGAGCGGCGAGCCATGCCACGACGGTGAGGCCGACCGGTCCACAGCCGAGCACAATCGCTCCGCCTGCGAGGTCAGAGCCAGCAGCGTTCACTGCGTGCAGTCCAACAGATAAGGGTTCGGTGAGCGCTGCCCGGGTGGGATCAAGGTGTTCGGGCACGACGTGGCAGCTTCGGGCATCAGCCACGAACTGTTCGCTGTATCCGCCTGGGTAGGTGTTGGAGTAACCGAGAGCTCCCACCGACCGTCCCGGGATCGTGACGCCAGGCATGACAGCGACTGCTGTGCCCTCAGATGGGCCGGTGCCGTCGGCAGCCGGACGAGTGACCCGTGCAGAAAGTTCGTGGCCCATCACTAGGTCGGTGTCCAGGTCAAAGACGAATACGTCCATCCCGCCTTCGCGAGATGTATCCACGAACTGTTGGCCATGACGCAGACAGTGCAGATCGGTGCCACAGATGCCGCAGGCGATGGTGTCGACCACTACCTGGTTGTCCAAGGGTTCCGGCAGCGGAACATCGTCGACCACGAGTTCGTTCCCTCGCATCACCACTGCCCGCATCCTGGACCTCCCCGTCGCAGCACTACCGCCCCAGTCTCTCAGGCGGTGGCGGCGAGTGCGTCAGATCGCACGAAGGTGAATCCAAGGACCCCTTCGGTGGCTTCTATGCAGCGATCCCAGCCGCCGATCGAAGCTGTGTTCTTTGATTGGTGCGGGACCCTCGTGGAGTACCCAACAAACGAGACCGGTTCCGCTCGAGTCCGTGTCGACTTCACCTGAGCGGTGCCTGATGGTTCGACAACCCCCGATCCGACGGCGGGGCCGCTGCGTTGGGCATCCCCACCCTGATCCTGCCACTTCAACGCGAGCCGCGACCGCCGCTACTCGAGCGCGTGCTGGCGTTGGCATTGCCGACGTAACGGTAAGGAAGTACCTACGTGTCCTACGAATCAGAGCTCGTCCATTCCGGTGCTTATGAGCAAGCAGCCCGCGTTCAGTCCGGCGACGTCTCGGCGCGGGAACTTGTTGCAGAGACGCTGAAACGGATCGACGAAGTCAATCCGCGGAGCAATGCTTTCCGGGCGGTCTGCCACGACGCTGCGATGGCTCAGGCGGCCGAGGTGGACGAGCGCGCGGCTGGCGAACCGCTCCCGATGCGAGGCTTGCCGGTTGGCATCAAGGACAACATCGATGTCGAGGGCGAACTCACCACATATGGGGTAGACGGCCAAAGGCACGTTGCCGCAGCTGGGTTGTGCGGGGTCGCACTCGGGTCCGATGGGCTTGGCTCGATCCGAGTTCCTTCAGCGTTCAACGGGTGTTCGGCATGAAGCCACAGCGCGGGCGTGTTCTCGGCAGTGGCGGATGGCACGGACTGTCCGTCAATGGACCTCTCGCTCCGACAGTCGCCGACGCAGCACTCTTTCCGGATGCGACGTCTCCCGACTCGCCAGATGGTTTCTTCTTGTCCGCGGCCAATGCGGCCCCGAAGTCTCTCCGGATCTCCGTGGGGAACAAACCGCTCGCGCCATGGCCATCAGCGGCTCGACTAGGTGATGAGCAGTGGGCTGCTGTCGAATCGATGTGTGATTTGTTGCGAGGCCTTGGGCACCACGTGACCGAACGCGAGCTGAAGTTTCATCGCACCGGATCCGCGGGCGTGCTGCTCCGCTATCTCCATGGGGTGTACGAAAGCCTCGACGTGCTCGACAGCCCATCGCGTGCTGCCGCTCGTACGCGCCAAATGGGGCGCTTCGGCGGGTGGATATCTGCCAAGCGTCTGGCGAAGGTGATCGCCAACGAGCCAAGACTTGCCGCCACTATGAACAAGTCGTTCGAGGACGCCGACGTTGTTTTGACGCCAGGGCCGGTAGGGCAGCCGCGTAAGATCGGTCAGCTCGATGGCCACGGCGCTGTCCGTAGCCTCTTCCACTCCGGCCGACTCATCGCGCACTACGGCCCATGGAACGTCATCGGCCAGCCGGCCATGTCGATTCCGGCCGACTTCGATTCAGGTGGCCTGCCGCTCGCGGTTCATTTCGCAGGACCGGCGAATGATGAGGCGACGCTGCTCACCCTGGCTGGGCAGCTGGAAGCAGCTCGCCCATGGAGGGCGACCCTTCCGCGAATTTGACTCTTAACTCGCCGGGGCGGATTGCTCGCTCAGGTCGTGGGCGTCGGCCAGCAGATCGATGGAACGCAAGCGACCAGCGATGGTCGGCGACGGATGCACCGTGATCAGCTCGTCGGCTTTGGCCTCGCTGGCGAGATGCTCCAGATAGCTATGTACGTAGTCGCCAGTGCCGGCGGCCGTGTAGTGCATCATCTGGACGATGTGCTGACCCTGCGGCGAGGAGAGGACCTGGTCGGCTTCGTCGTCGGTGAGCTTTCGAGGTACCCGTAGGAACCGTGCGACTCGACGCCTGGCGACGTCCTGATACTGCAGCTCGGCTTCCTCTTCGGTGTCGGCCGCAATGACGTTCACCCCGGCGAGTACGTAGGGTTCCGCCAGTTGAGCTGATGGCTTGAACTCTCGGCGGTAGAGGGCGACGGCCTCAACCAGGTGGGTTGGCGCGAAGTGAGAGGCGAAGCCGTAAGGCAGGCCCAGCATGGCAGCGAGCTGGGCCCCGAACAACGACGACCCAAGCACGTACAGCGGCACGTTGGTGTCTGCGCCAGGAACCGCGACGACTCCAGCAACCGAGGACTTGCCGGCGAGATACGCCTGGAGCTCGAGAACGTCCTGAGGGAAGTGCTCCGATGCCATTGGGTCGACGCGCATCGCCCGCATCGTGACCTGATCGCTGCCAGGCGCCCGACCGAGGCCAAGGTCGATTCGGTCTGGGTGCAAAGTAGCGAGGGTGCCGAACTGCTCAGCGATTACGAGCGGGGAGTGGTTGGGGAGCATCACTCCGCCTGAGCCAAGGCGGATGGTCTTGGTGTGCGCTGCGACGTGAGCGATGAGCACGCTCGTTGCCGACGAAGCGATGGACGACATGTTGTGGTGCTCGGCGTACCAAACCCGGCGGTAGCCGCGGGCCTCGGCTCTTTGAGCAGTGGCGACACTGTTCGAGAATGCGTCTGCGGCGGTCTCGTCCTCGCCGACAATTGCCAGGTCGAGAATTGAGAGTGGAGTTGGGTTACCCATGCAGACAGCATGCCGGATCTGTGGCCATCACGACGTACAGCAAGACCAGTCTCCGGGACACGAGTAGGCTCACCATTGACTGGGGGCTTATATATGTTGGGACACGATGCAGTAGCGCAGGCGCTTGTCGATCAAGGGGTCGACACCGTCTTCGGAGTTCTTGGCGACGGAAACCTGTTCATCGGGGAGAACCTGATTCGCGAGCACGGAGTTCGCTTCGTCGCAGCGACCCATGAGGCCAACGCGGTCTGTATGGCTGAAGGCTGGGCCAAGGCCAGTGGACGGCTCGGTATCGCCACCGTCACTCATGGGCCGGGCCTCACAAACACAATCACTGCTCTCGTTGAGGGCGTTCGGAACCGGACTCCAATGGTTCTCGTCGCTGGTGATACTCCGAGGGAGGCCCGCCACCACCTGCAGGCCATCGACCAACACGCGCTGGTCGCGTCGACAGGCGCAGGGTTCGAGTCTGTGCGGAATGCGGGCACCATCCCTGCCGACGTTGCGATGGCCGTGCGCCGAGCGCACGCCGAGCGTCGGCCCATCGTGCTCAACATCGCTCTTGACATGGAGTGGGAAGACGTTGAGTACGTTCCCGTGCCACGCGTCAGCCGGCCGGCCACGGTTCTGGCTCCCGATATGGACAGTCTTGACGAGGCTGTCGGGCTTATCGCTTCCGCAACTCGGCCACTGATCCTTGCTGGACGGGGCGCCGCCTTCTCAGGCGCCCGGGATTCGCTGGTCGAACTCGCCGAACGCCTTGGAGCACCGGTTGCCACCACGCTGCTCGGCGCCGGACTCTTCGAGGGCGACTCCCACAACCTTGGGATCTTCGGCACCTTGTCGCATCGAGTTGCCGGCGAAACCGTTGCCTCAGCTGACTGCATCATTGCTTTCGGTGCGGCGCTGACTCAGTACACGACCGACCACGCCACGATGCTTGCCGGCAAACGCGTAGTGCAGATCGACATCGACCCCGAGGCACTGGCCAAACACGGTCCAGTCGACGCGATCGTCCTCGGCGATGCGGCTGCGACCGCCCGGACAATCATCGAGATGCTCGATGCCGCGGAACATTCCCCGGCAGCATTCCGCTCGGATGCGCTTGCAGCGGAGTTGGCGACGTTCGATCGGTCCGCAGAGTTTGTCGACCTTAGTACCGACGATGCCATCGACCCACGAACCGCCACCATCGCCCTGAATGCCGCACTGCCTGACGATCGCACCGTGGTGATCGACGCTGGCCGTTTCATGCTCAATGCCCTCACCCTCTCGGTGCCTAATCCGCGGTCGCTCGTGACCAGCCACGGGTTTGCCGCAATCGGGCTTGGCACATCGACCGCCATTGGTGCCGCGGTGGCGACACCAGGTCGCCCGACTGTCCTGGGAGTGGGAGACGGCGGTTTCATGATGGGTGGCCTCGCAGAGCTGCATACGGCTGTGCACCACGGACTCGACCTCATCGTGCTGCTCTACAACGACGGCAGCTACGGCGCCGAACATATCCAACTCCACCGCAAAAACATGGATACTTCAGCGTCGTTGCACGAGTGGCCCGACTTCGTCGCAGTTGCTGAAACGCTCGGGTGTGCTGCCACGAGAGTGAGCAACGTCGCCGATCTCAAGGCCGCTGAAGACCTCATCAAGAACCGAACCCCGGGGCAACCCGTACTTATCGAAATCGGCCTCGATCCAGACATGGTGTCGACGATCCCCATGGGCCACTGATCAGGAGAACCGAAAAATGCAAGTGCGAGGTCTGAACCACGTCGCCTATCGGTGTCGCGACGCTAAGGAGACTGCCGACTTTTATACAGGTGTCCTCGGCATGAAGTTGGCGCACGTCATCACCCAGGATCGGGTGCCGTCGACTCAGGAGTACGCGCCGCACTGCCACCTGTTCTTCGAGATGGGAGATGGCAGCTGGGTTGCTTTCTTCGACATGGCCGACGAACCAGTGGTTGACCAGGAGAAGAACCGGGACTGGGCTCAGCATTTGGCGATGGAAGTCTGGTCAACCGACGCACTCGAAGCGGCCCGCCTCAATCTGCTCGCCCACGATGTCGAAGTGCTCGGCCCCGTCGACCATGGCTTCTTGCAGTCGATCTATTTCTACGACCCAAGCGGGCACCGTCTTGAGCTGACTGCCCGCACCGTCAAGCCAGGTGAGCTGGATGATTACGCAGCGTCGGCCAGCGCAGAGCTTGACGAGTGGAGCAGAGCGAAGGCGGCTATGGCGTAGACCGTGGCACGACGATGCCCTTCCGAGTCTCAGTTGAGGCGGTGCTCGAGGATCTCGGTATCCCAGTGTCGCCCTAGTTTGAAGCCTGCGTCGTGCAGAACGCCGACCGTTCGGTAGCCGAGCTTGTGGTGCAAGGCGATCGATCCGTCGTTCGGCAGGGCGACGATGGCAACAGCAGTGCGGAATTCGTCGGCCCTGAGTCGTTCGAGCAGAGCACTCAGCAGACGGGTCCCCAGACCTCCGCCTAGATACAGGGTGTCCAGAACGATCGTGGTCTCAACGGTTGACCGATACGCAGCCTTCGGTCGATACCAGCTCGAATAGCTGAGACCCCGTATTTCGCCGTCGACCTCAGCCACCAGGCAGGTCAGCTCCGGATCACGAGCTTCCCACCACGCGGTGCGCGACTCGATTGTGAAGGGCTCGGTGTCGAACGACACATGATTGTCGACGATGCACCAGTTGTAGATCTCGTTCAGACGTCGAAAATCGCCTGCTGTGGCGTCCCGAATTGACTCCATATCAGAGACGTTATGCGAATCGCCAGCAGCAGGCTGTCGCCAGGAACAGAGCGCGGGTGACAGACTTCAGGTTCTTCAGGGGGAAGGCTTCATCATGGCGATTGGCTCAGATACGAACGCGACAGACTCGGGGACAGATGTCGACGTTGTAGTCGTCGGTGCGGGTATGGCCGGGCTCTACCTGCTGCACCGACTACGCAAGGCAGGATTCTCGGCCCAGGCGTTCGAGACTGGCGATGATGTGGGAGGCACCTGGTACTGGAACCGGTACCCGGGTGCCCGCTGCGACGTGCAATCGATCGACTACAGCTACAGCTTCGACCCTGAGTTGGCGACCGAGTGGACGTGGTCGGAGAAGTACGCAACACAGCCTGAGATCCTGCGGTACCTCCAGCACGTCGCCGAGAAGCACGATCTTCGCCGTGACATCCAGTTCTCCACCAAGGTCGAGGCTGCCAAGTGGGACGACGATGCCTCACTGTGGCGGCTGACCACTAGCCAAGGCGACGACGTGAGCTGCCGTCACTACGTCATGGCGACCGGCTGTCTCTCCCTGCCCAAGGCACCCGAGATTACTGGGGCCGATACTTTCGCGGGCGACGTGTACTTCACCAGCAGCTGGCCACACGATGGCGTCGATTTCACGGGAAAGAGGGTCGGCGTGATTGGAACCGGCTCGTCCGGCATCCAGTCGATTCCGCTGATCGCCGAGCAGGCAGCCGAGCTGACAGTCTTCCAACGCACCCCGAACTTCTCGGTGCCCGCATTCAACGGGCCGATTCCCGCTGACAAATTGGCGATGATCGAAGGACGCCACGCCGAATACCGCCAAGAGGCGAAGTTGTCGCGTGGCGGAGTCCCGGGTCAAGTGACCGAAGTCGGAGCGATGATGGTCTCCGAGGAAGAACGCCAAACGGCGTACGAGGCTGCTTGGGAAGTAGGCGAGTTGGCGGCGATCTTGGGTCCGTTCTCGGACCTGCTGGTCAACCCAGCTTCGAACGAGACGATGGCCGAGTTCATCCGCAACAAGATTCGCTCGATCGTTGACGACCCGGCCACTGCCGAGCTGCTGTGCCCCACGAATCACCCGTTCGGCACCAAGCGGCCGTGTCTCGACTCCGGCTACTACGCCACGTACAACTTGGCCCACGTGTCGCTCGTGGACCTCCACTCGACGCCGATCACCAACATTACCGAGTCGGGGATAAACACCACTGGTGCGTCACACGAGTTCGACGTCATCGTCTACGCGACCGGCTTCGACGCCATGACCGGAGCGATTGTGTCGGTCGACATCACTGGTCGCGACGGTTTGAGCCTCGCCGACAAGTGGGCCGACGGCCCCCTCACCTATCTGGGCCTGACGGTGCGTGGATTCCCGAACTTCTTCACGATCACGGGGCCAGGAAGCCCGTCGGTGCTCTCGAACATGGTGGTGTCGATCGAGCAGCACGTCGACTGGATTACCGACTGCCTCATCGACCTGCGCTCCCGCGGCGTTACAACAATCGAACCCACCGAGACTGCTGAGGCTGGCTGGCTGCTGCACAACAATGACTGCGCGAACATAACCCTCTACCCGCAGGCAAACAGTTGGTACATGGGCGCGAACGTTCCCGGTAAACCGCGGGTGTTCCTTCCCTACGTAGGAGGCGTCGGCGGTTATCGACAGGCCTGCGACGAAGTAGCCGAGGACGACTACCTCGGTTTCGAGCTTGGTGGGCAAGGCGGCGTCAGCTGCAACGACGGCATCATTCGCCGGTTGCAGCCAGATCTCGCCATGGTTCTCGAAATGATGGCGGGCATGGAGCTGCCACCAATCGAGTCGATGACGCCGGAAGAGGCTCGGGCGTTCAGTGAAGCCGGTGCGTCTGCGCGGCCCCCTGGCCCTGAAGTGGGGGAGATCGTCGACGGGACATTCCCTGGTGCTGACGGCGACCTCGACTATCGGATCTATCGGCCGGCAGGTGACGGGCCATTCCCAGTCGTCGTCTACTACCACGGCGGCGGTTGGGTGCTCGGCAGCGCAGCGTCAGACGACCCGTTGTGTCGTGACCTTTGCGATCGGACTGGAGCACTGGTCATCTCGCTCGACTACCGACACGGGCACATCGCCCGATTCCCGGCAGCTGTCGACGACGCTGTTGCTGGGTTGCAGTGGGTTGCTAGCAACATCGCCACTCTCGGCGGCGACCCGGACCGGATGGTCGTTGCGGGTTGGAGTGCTGGCGCGAACCAGGCGGCGGTGGTCGCCCAGTGGGCACGCGACTACGACGGTCCATCGCTCAAGGGTCAGCTGTTGCTCACGCCAGTCACCGACGCAGCTGCCCGCTCTGGGTCCTATGAAGAAAACGCGGAGGGCTACATCCTCACTGCGTCGCTCATGGACTGGTTCTTCGACCACTATGTCGACGATGCCGATCGGGCTGATCCCCGCATCTCGCCATTGCGCGCTGAAAGTCTTGCCGGGCTGCCCCCAGCATTGGTGGTCACCGCCGAATTCGACCCGCTGCGCGACGAAGGTGCGGCCTACGCCGACGCCCTCTCCGCTGCGGGCGGCGAAGTGAGGCATCTGGCGGCGCGAGGCCATAACCACACGTCGATTCAGGCCGTCGGTATGGTGATCTCAGGCGCCCCGATCAGGGCGGAGATGGCCGAAGCCCTGATCGCGATGTTGGCTTGAACCGCTGACGAGTCCCGGTCAGCCCATGCCGTCGACAATAACGGCGCGGCCGTTGGCTGTGGCTCCGAGGCGGATTCCCACGACTGCCTGGTAGGCGTCAGATTCGTACGCAGCTAGGGCGGCTTCCTTCGTGGGGTATTCGATGACGACGGTTTGTGCCGCTGCGTCGCCTTCCTTCGCCACTGAGGCGCCGTCAAGCACTAGGATTTTGCCTCCTCCGGCCATGATCGGCGCAGCGCCCATCTGGTATTCCTTGTACTTGTCTTTGTCGGTTACGTCGTAGTTCGCAACGAGATATGCAGCCATGAGTGTTTCTTATCACGTAGCCGACGGGGATCGCTCCACGGCGCCACTCGTCGTGGCCATGATGGCAGTGACCATCTCGTCGGTGTACCCGGGCTTTCTCATTGGGGCGTTGTCGGTTCAGGTCAGCGCAGAGTTCGACGTTTCTGAGTCTGTGTACGGCTGGGGGCTCGGCGGTTTCTTCCTCGCTGCAACTCTTGGTTCTGTGCCACTCGGACGGTTGGCGCAACACATTGGACCTCGAAACCAGATGTCCGGGTTGCTGCTAGTCGGTGGGTTGATGCAGCTGTTGATTTCGACGGTGGCGAGTTCGTTTG
>JBLHLM010000034.1:0-16947 GCA_047618365.1 Candidatus Poriferisodalaceae bacterium
ACGCCCGAGAACTCGGTCGGCGCGAGGATCATGGCAACCAAAGCGCTGAGCCCGAAGGGGATCAAGATGAAGGTGCCGGGCACCGCCATCTCACCAGCGACGAGGACAACTGAAGCTGCTAGCCATACCCATCGCCATGTTTCTGGATCGGTATCCACCCGAAGCTGCCTTTCTGCACCCGAACGGATGCGGAGTGTCGAGTATTGAACGGTCTGTCTGTCCCCTGAGTTCCGGAGACTCCTAGCACGGCAGTCGACCACACCGTTGGTAGGTTGCAGGACCAATGTCGACTTCATCCACTCATCACAACGCGCCGTTGTCGATCCTCACGGTGCACGCCCATCCCGACGACGAGGCGTCCAAGGGAGCCGGCACCATCCGCCGGTACCGCGACGAGGGCATCCGCTCCACGCTGGTCTGCTGCACGGGCGGTGAGGCTGGCGACATCCTCAATCCGGTGATGGATCGAGACGACGTCAAGAACGACCTTCAGGCCGTACGGGCCAACGAACTCAAGGCCGCGGCTGAACTCATCGGCTACGACGAACACATCATGCTTGGTTACCGTGACTCGGGGATGCCCGACAGCGAAGCAAACGCCCACCCTGAGAACTTCGCAAATGCCGACCTCGATGAAGCGATCGGGCGTCTGGTCGCGATTATCCGCCGCGTTCGCCCCCAGGTGCTGATCTCATACCCCGAAGACCAGAAGCGCTACCCGCACCCAGATCATCTCCAGGTCACAAACATCTGCCTGCCAGCCTGGGATCGCGCCGGTGACCCAGAGTGGTACGAAGACGCTGGCGAGCCGTGGACACCGCTGAAGATGTACTCCACGCAGTGGTCCAGGAAACGAATGCTTGACACTCACCAGGCGTTTCTCGACCTTGGCCTCGAGTCACCGTATGACGAGAAGTGGCTCGGCGCGCCCGATCGAGACGATCGGATCACAGCGCGCATCGAAGTTGACAACAGCATTCGCCGTGGTGCCCTGCTTGCCCACGCGACGCAGGTCGACCCGTCGTCGCCGTTCTGGTTCGGGCTGCCTGACGAGGTGCACGATCGCATCCACCCGTACGACGACTACATGATCATGCGGACACGAATCGATATCGAGGGTGTCGAGGGCGATCTGTTCGCAGGACTCCGCTAATGCAGTTTCTCAGTGAAGAGTGGCTCGAAGCCTGCTGCGGTGCCGATCGCCCCAATCTCGCCGGTGCAACTGGCGTCATTGTCCTCAAAACCGAGGGTGGCCCGGACGGCAAGACCATTCATCGCTTCACGCTCGACGAAGGCGTGATTGTTGATGCAAGCGTCGGCAAGGCCAAGGGCGCCGATATCGAACTCATCGCTCCGTGGTCGCTCGCCCAGGCGTTGCTGAAAGACGGGGCCGACCCCGCCACCGAGTACATGCGCGGCAAGCTGAAGATGTCAGGCGACATGGAGATGTGGCTCGCTGTGTTGCCAGTGCTGTCGAGTCCACCTGCGATGGAGTCCCGGTCAGCCCTCGGCGAGCGCACGACGTTCTAGAGCGTCAAGGAGCTGCAGCTCGCTGCAGATTCCGCAGGGCCCGATAGCCAATCAACTCGATTCCTGTGCGTTCTACAAGGGTCCGGAGTTCAGAGTTTTCGGTGAGATGGGTGAGGTCGTCGACCCGTGCCGCCCAGTCGTCGGTCAAGGAACGTAACTCAGGGAAATCGCTTGCTGGTTGCAGCTGTAGTTCGGTGACGCCTGGCTTGAGACGGTCGATGATTGACTCGATAGCGCGAGCCCGTTGGCCCGTGTTAGCAGGAACGCGGAGCGTTCTGTCGGGACTGACGATGCCCTCATCAGCAATGAGTTGGTCGATCGGAAAGCCCACCTGATCTCTGAGGTGCTCCGGCACGCCCCTCACCGGGAGACGAAATTCGCACGCTAGATCGAGGTAGACGTCGAAGAACTCGGGCCTCAGCGTGAGTACATCGAGATGACTGGCCAGGTGGGTCAGGTCGAAGCCCCATAGAATCGCTCGTTCGATCTGGGCCCGGGTCTCGCGCCGAACCTCGTCAAGGTCCGCGTGGTCCCACACATCACTGATGGTGCTGGGAAAGCCGCCGTCGCCACCGAGCAGACTTGGCGCTTGGGTCACTGGACCCCACGTGTACAACGGGAACTCAGCGGTCAAGGTCAGCGCTACCCCAATGTCCTCGCCTCGGTACCTGGCGGCCGACTCGCGCGCCCACGGACACGGCATCATCAGGGTCGCAGTTGACGCCAGCCCAGACCTGAGGGACATGAAGACGCCGTCGTTCATAGCGTGGCTGCCCCCGAGGCCGGCGGCGGTGAGAATCAACAGACGGGCGTCAGCTGGACGGCCGAGACGTTCGAGGAGGGATTCAGCAGGCACCGGGTTAAAGCTATCGGGCGCGCCAGAGGCCGAACGCTCTGCAAGCGTCCGGCCTCAGCGGTGTCTCCGCGATTGGAGCAACTCACGTTGTCGACGCGCAATACCCAGGGCCTTGAGTGATTAGTTGATGAGGGTGTCTGGACCACCGCATGTCGCCCACAGACCTAACCGCTGGGTGCGCGCTAACTGCTCCGCCACAGCGAACTGGTCGGAGTGAAAGACGTTCGGTTCGTAGCGCAGTGCAGCCGCATAGCCGCCTGCGACTAGATCAAGGTTGACGAACAATCCATCGTCGCTACGGACCACGTATGCCAGCAGCCGGTCGTATCGATCGCGAGATTCCTGGTCGAGCGTCAAATGAATGGGTGTGCCAGGAGGCAGCAGATCGCTCGTACGCACCGTGGCCTCGTGGCCGAAACACTCGGCATCGCGGTAGCCCCCGGACTTCTCGGGAGTATCGATTCCGATGAGTCGCACTGACTCTTGGGCCCCTGCGATATCTACATTTACTGTGTCGCCGTCCACCACCGACACCACTACGGCGTTGCTGGCGGATTCAGTGATTGGGACCGATCGCCCGCAGCCGCCGAGTAGCAGTGCAGCTCCAACCAGTGCCGTTCCAACCAGTGCCAGTGCCAGGGCCTGTCGGCCGACTCTGAACGCGCCAACGCCGGCCCACAGGGACCGGCGCTGGGGAACAACGAAGGAGTTTCGTTGAAGGCTCAGAGGCGTTCGACAATCGTTCCGGTGCCGAGGCCACCGCCGCAACACATGGTGATGAGACCAAACTGCTTGTCGGCACGGTGAAGTTCGTGGACGGCTTTGGTGAGCAGGATCGAGCCGGTGCCACCGAGCGGGTGACCGAGAGCGATGGCCCCGCCGTTGGGATTGACCGTGTCCATGTCTGGCTGGAACTCACGCGCCCATGCCAGCACGACCGAAGCGAAGGCTTCGTTGATCTCCGTGACATCGATGTCGCCAATGCTCATGTTGTTGCGAGCGAAGAGGTGTTTGGTGGCTTCGATAGGGCCGGTCAACATGAACACCGGGTCGCTGCCGACCAAGCAGGTGTCGACGATGCGTGCCAGCGGCTTGAGGCCGAGCTCGTCTGACTTCTCTCGGCTCATGAGCATGACGGCACCGGCACCATCACTGATCTGCGAGGACGAGCCTGCGGTATGTACCCCGCCTTCCATGACTGGCTTGATATCGGCAAGGGCCTCCAGCGTGGTGGCCCGCATGCCGCCATCGCGTACCGCCATATAGGTCTCGCCGGTCGGCTTTCCCTCGTCGTCCAGCACGGGCGTTTCGATGGGGACGATTTGGGTGGCGAAGCGGTCTTGTTCCCAGGCTCGCGCTGCGTTGGTTTGGCTGCGGAGGCCGAACTCGTCGGTCTCTTCGCGGCTGATGTTCCAGTGAGCGGCCATCATCTCGGCGCCCTGGAACTGGGTGGTGTACTCGAAGTGATCCTTGTAGCGAGAGGTCGCTGTGCGCGTGCCCTTGCGATACGAGGAACCCATTGGGTTGCGGGTCATGGATTCGACTCCGCAGCCAATGGCACTGTCGACCACGCCTGACGCGACGAGGCCATAGGCGAGGGTGACGGCTTGCTGGCTCGACCCGCACTGGGCATCGACGGTCGTTGCCGCCACGCCCATTGGGAGACCTGCGCCGAGCCAAGCGGTGCGTGCAATGTTGGCGGTTTGTTCGCCGGCCTGGGAGACGCAGCCTCCAACAACCTGGCCAATTTCGTTGGGGTCGACGCCGCTGCGAGCGATGAGAGCTGACTGCACGTCGCTCAAAAGATCGCTCGGATGCATCGACGCCAGATCGCCACCTCGGCGACCTACGGGTGAACGGACAGCTTCGACAATGACAATCTCAGGCATGGAAGAACTCTACCCGTGGGTCCGTCGGACGTCGCCACGAAGTGTTGCGAGCCGGTGCGTGTTGGCTGATCATGCTGCGTCGAGATCGGTGTCGAGCTCGAACAGGTCGGCGTCGAAGAGAGTGTCGCCGTGGGTGGCTACGAAACGTGCTTCGACTGGCCGTGCTGCCTGGAGCGCTGCCCTGGCATCACGGATGCCTCGGATGCCGAGGTCTTTGGTGACTGGATCGAGCTTCCAGCTTTTGGAGGAGGCTTCAATGAGACGAAGTGGCCGCTGCATGAGGGACAGTCTTCTCGCGGGGTGGGACACCCAAACTCACGTCACTCCAGATCGGCGTTTCGACCGGCAATGTGGCGCCGATTTCGCCAGCTGCACCCGCTGTACCGGCGCCCTCAGATTGGGCCAGGGCGAAATGTGGGGGCGCTGGAATGAACCTCGTCTGATGCCGGCGCCCTGGAATTGGGTCGGGACCGAAGATCAGGGCGCCAAAAGCGAACCGGTCAGTGTCGATGGTTCGACCTGAAAACGTTGTTGGCGGTAATGTCGCTCGGGCGTCGCATGGGGCGGCGCTTATCAGGAGAGCCGTGGTTCAGTGACCAACCGATATGGCATGACCGTTCCGTTCGATGCACCGCTTCACCAGCAGGCCGATCTGTATCGAGAGCTGTCCGACCTCGGGTACACCGATCTGTGGTCCTCCGAAGCTGATGGGACCGACGGATTCACGCCGCTTGTGCTCGCTTCCCAATGGGCCCCAGAAATGCGCCTCGGTATTGCGATTATCCCCGCGTATACCCGCGGTCCAGCGCTCATGGCGCAGGCCATCGCGTCGATTTGTGAGGCGGCGCCCGGCCGTTTCGTGATGGGCATTGGTTCGTCGTCGAACGTCATTGTCGAAAACTGGAATGGCATCCCGTTTGAGGAGCCCTACAAGCGCACTCGGGACATGACTCGGTTCCTGCGCCGTGCCCTCACTGGCGAGAAGATGACAGGCAGCTGGACCGGGTTCGACATCAAGGGGTTCACCCTTCGTCGAGTGCCTGAGCAGCAGCCACCGATCCTCATTGCTGCGCTGCGTGAAGGCATGCTTCGTCTCGCTGGACGCGAGGGCGACGGCGCGATCATCAACTGGCTGTCTGCAGAAGACGTCTCCACTGTGCGTCCCTACGTCGACGAAGGCGGACCAGATAAGGAAGTCGTGGCTCGCATCTTCTGCTGCCCGAACCCTGACGCCGACGTAGTGCGCGCCGGTGCCAAGCGAGCAATCGCCGCCTACCTGAACGTGCCGGTGTACGCCGAGTTCCACAGGTGGCTGGGCCGAGGTGACCAACTCCAGGGCATGTGGGATAACTGGAAGGCCGGCGATCGCAAGGCGGCTCTTGAAGCGATTCCGGACAGCTTGGTCGACGAGCTCATCGTGCATGGCTCGCCGGAAGAATGTCGGGAACATATCGACCGCTATCACGCCAATGGTGTTACGACCTCTGCCGTCTCGATCATGCCGTTCGGTGGAATCGATCCGATGCAGGCTGCCCGCGACCTCGCCCCAGCCGCGCGCTGATCCAGGAGCCAACAATATGTCTGACGAAACCCTGACCTTCGACACCCTCAGGTACGACGTTCGAGAGGGTGTCGCCCACATCCGGCTCAACCGACCAGAGGGCGCCAACGCGCTTAATCCGGCGTTGTCACGTGATTTGCGCGACGTGATGTTGGCTATCCAATTCGATGACTCGGTGAAGTCCGTGTCGGTGACAGCCGAAGGAAAGGTCTTCTGCGCCGGTGGCGACCTCAAAGAATTCAACGCCGCTGGCCCTGAGCTCCCCCAACTGGCGAGCGACATGCTCGTCGACTTCCACGGTGCGATCTACAAGATGAACCGGATGGCGAAGCCGTTCGTCGCCGGTGTCAATGGTGCTGCTGGAGGCGCTGGCTTATCGATCGTGAGCGCGTTCGATCTCGTAGTGGCCGGGGAATCGGCCAAGTTCACCATGGCGTATACCCGAGCCGGCGTGACCCCTGATGGAACGTCGACCTACTTCGTCGCCCGCCATATCGGCGTGCGGCGCATGCTCGATCTCACACTCACCAACCGAGTCCTTTCGGCCCAAGAAGCTGAATCGTGGGGTTTGGTGAATCGTGTTGTTCCCGATGACGAAGTCGACGCAACCGCCGCCGAACTGGCCCAATCGCTCGCCGACGGTCCGTCGTGGGCACTGGGGCACGCCAAGCAGATCGTGTATTCCGGCTTCGATAGCTCCTTGGAGCAGGCGGGCGAACTCGAAGGGGTCACCATTGCTGCGGCCATGGCCACCCACGACGGCCAAGAGGGCATTGCTGCCTTCGTCGAAAAGCGCCGCCCCAACTTCAACGGCACCTGAGACCGACACCACCGCTTCTGGCGGCTTGAAATTCGGCGGGGCCGAAGGCCAGGGCGCCAGATCGTGGGGTGGCAGTTCAGCTTGATGGGGTAGACGGCAGCTCGTCGGGGAGCCAGTTGCGGTCGACGTGGAAGCCGCCGAAGGGGATGGCACCGAGGACGGCGGCGAACACGGCCTTGGAGAACGGCCATTCGAGCTCGTTGTAGCCCTGCATCAAGGCGAAGACGAAACCCAGGTACAACACGCCGTGGATGGGGCCGAGCACCGACACCAGAGCGGGCTGGTCAGCTGCGTACTTCAGGATCGTGGCGCCGATCAGGAACAGGTAACTGGTTGCCTCGAGGCGCGACGAGAGATGCAGGATGCGCAACATCGCCACAGTGTGCCGTAGCGGAGTGCGGAATCCGTCCGGCCGCGTCGCAACAGCGTCCCGCTGGGCTCTACGGTGAACACCACCGTGAACAGCATCCCTGACGCCGCGCCAATTTCGACCATCTCTGGTTCGGTCGCACCCCTGATTGGGGTCACCGGTAGGCGGGTGCTCGGGCACTCGATCGAACCACGCGCTGCGCACCTCGCCGATAGTCCCATCGACGTTCACTTCGCCGAATACAGCCTGAAGATTGCTGCGGCGGGCGGGTTGCCGGTTGAGCTCACTGAGGCGGCCGATCCGAATGCGCTGATGTGTCGGCTCGATGGGCTGGTGCTCACGGGCGGAGCAGACGTGGACCCGCGAATGTGGGGTTCGACGCCTGGCCCCCGGCAGTCGCCCGTTCGCCCCGAGCGCGATTGTTTCGAGGCAGCGCTGGTTGGGGCTGCAGCTGAGCAAGGCAAGCCAGTGTTGGGCATCTGTCGCGGCATCCAGCTGATCAATGCCCACTTCGGTGGAACAATGGTGCCCCACCTTCCGGCGGATCAGGGCGAGGGGCATTCGTACTACGGCTATCAACGACATCAGCGCACTCATCCAGTGACGTTCACCTCTGGCAGCTTGTTCGCTCGCCTGTACGGTCCTGGGTTGATGGTCAATAGCTTCCACCATCAAGCGGTTGATCAGCCGGGCGACGGACTGATGGTGACTGGCCATGCTCCCGACGGGGTTGTAGAGGCGATCGAACATCAGTCGCTCCCGATCCTGGGCGTGCAATGGCACCCTGAAATGCTTCGAGAGATTGAGCCGATCTTCGCGTGGCTCATCTCATCGGCGAGTTGACGAGTTCACACGAGCCGAACGTGTCAGCGGGCTGCGCGCCGATTGCCTAGGTTGGGGGCATGAAGACGAAGATCTGCGAGATGTTGGGGGTCGAGTTTCCGATCCTGGCCTTCACCCATTGCCGTGACGTGGTCGCTGCGGTCTGCAAGGCGGGGGGCTTCGGTGTGCTTGGCGCAGCCGGGCACACGCCAGAGCAGCTCGATATCGACATGAAGTGGATCATCGACGAGATCGGCGACCGGCCATTCGGCGTTGACATCATCGTTCCCGCCAAATACACCGGCAGTGATGCTGGCGGTTTGTCGGTTCGCGATCTCAAGGACATGATCCCAGCAAAGCATCGTGAGTTCCTCGACGACATGATGGATCGTTACGACGTTCCACCATTGCCTGATAGCGACAAGAAGGTCGAGCGGAGCGGCGATAACGCTGCGCCAATGACCTACGACCAAGCCGTGCCGTTGATGGACGTGGCGTTCTCGTACCCGATCAAGCTGATCGTGAATGCTCTCGGCCCACCACCGCCGGACATGGTCGAACGAGCACATGCCAACGGATGCCTCGTCGGGGCGCTAGCCGGAAAGAAGTCACACGCTGTTCGTCACGTCGCTGCTGGGGTCGATGTGATCATCGCCCAGGGCCATGAGGCTGGCGGCCACACAGGCGAGATCGGCACCATGGTGCTGGTCCCCGAGATCGTCGATGCAGTCGCTCCGGTTCCTGTACTTGCTGCTGGTGGCATCGGTTCGGGACGGCAGATGGCGGCGTCTCTCACGCTTGGCGCTGAAGGTGTTTGGTGTGGATCCGTCTGGCTCACCACTGAAGAAGCCGAAACCCACCCAACAGTCAAGGACAAGTTCCTTGCCGCCACCTCGTCGGACACGTTGCGTTCCCGGTCGCGCACCGGAAAGCCGGCACGCCAGCTGCGGTCAGCCTGGACCGACGAGTGGGAAGGCGAGAACTCGCCGGGCACCTTGGGCATGCCGTTGCAGCCGATGCTCATCGCCGAGGCGAGCCGCCGCGTGGACCGAGCCGCGATGAATCCACAGAACACGGGGGCCGTTGAGCTTTCGAACTATTTCGTTGGCCAGATTGTCGGGTCGATGAACGAGACAATCTCAGCGACCCGGGTCGTCCAGGACATGGTGGGCGACTTCATCGACGCCATGGAACGGGTCGAAGGAATGATGCAATAGGTGGCCGACACTCCGGCACCTGACAATTCAGCGGGCAACGATTCATTGGGCAACGCTTCAGCAAACAACACTGCGTGGATACGCACTGTTCCTGACGACGCCTGGGATGGTGACTTGGCGCCGTTGCACCCACGCGTTGTCGACGGGAGCTACGGCCGGGTCGACAACATCATGGCGATTCACTCATTGAATCCGACTGGGCTCGCCGCCCACGACTCGTTGTATCGATCGGCCATGGCTGGCACTGCTTCGATGCGCAAGGTCGAACGCGAGTTGATCGCCTTGGTGGTCAGTCTCGAGAATCGTTGCCATTACTGAGTGGTGCATCATCGGCGCGGTCTGCGCCGATTGCTCAAAGACGACGATCTTCTCGGTGCGATCGAGCGTGACTGGCGTTCGGCGCCTTTGTCGGAGAAGCGCCTGGCGATGCTCGAATACGCGCTGAAGCTGACCGTGACTCCAGGCGACATGGTGCGCGCAGATGTCGACGCCTTGCGAAACGTCGGGTTGAGCGATCGCGATGTCCTCGACATAGCTGAAGTGACCGCGTACTACGCGTACGTGAATCGCATCGCCGACGGCCTCGGTGTTGCTGACGAGAGCTGGATCGTAGACGAAGATCAGGTCTGAACGGTCGGTCCCCCTCGACGAACCAGGACGTAGTGTCGCCTTGACGGGCCGGTCTGCCGAGCGCAGGCCTAGTGCGAGAGGTTGGCGAACATGAAGACAATGCGCGATCGGGTGGCTGTGGTCACAGGGGCGGGATCAGGTATTGGCAGGGCGCTTGCGTTGGGGTTTGCCGCGGAAGGCGCCAATGTGGTCCTGGCCGACGTTGAAGCCAACGCGCTTGCAGAGTCAGAGGCACTGGTCGCCGCGACGGGTGTCGGAACTCTCGCCCACCTGACGGACGTCACCGATTCGGATTCTGTTGCGGCCCTCGCCGCGGCGACGGTCGACACGTTCGGCGGAGTCAACATCTTGTGTAACAACGCGGGGGTTGGCGGCGCGGGACTGATTCGCAACCAACAGCTCGTCGATTGGAAGTGGGTCATCGATGTTTCGTTGTGGGGTGTCATCCACGGACTGCACCATTTCCTGCCACATCTGATCGAAGCGGACGAGTCGCATGTGGTGAGCACAGCTTCTGTAGCTGGACTGATGGCAAACCCGGGTCTTGGGCCATACAACGCTGCGAAGTATGGAGTGGTTGCCATTATGGAAACCCTGCATCTTGAGATGGAGAGCGACTCGACAGCCGACGTTGGGGTGTCGGTCCTTTGTCCGGGCGTTGTCAAGACCAACATCACGACGGCCCAACGCAATCGGCCCGAACATTTGCGCCGCGAACGGCCAGCGGGTTGGACGAAGGAGATGAGCGCTGATGCTCGTCGCCGCAACGCCAATGTCGCTGCGGCATTAGAGGAACGGGGCATGGATCCCGCAGACGTGGCGGGCCTGGTCATACAGGCGATGTACGACCGCCAGTTCTGGGTGCTGTCGCACCCGGAGCACATCGAAGATGTTCAGCACCGCAACGAGCAGTTACACAACCGTGAGAACCCAACGCTGCTGCACAGCTTCACCGACGGAGAATGATGATTCCGACCTATAGCCTCGCCACTGCAGCCGAGGGGACTGAGGGCTCGAGTCTCCTCGACGCCGAACTCACCGCGGTGATCCTTCTGACGACGGCCGCTGGTGTCGCGATCCTGGCTCGGCGAATTCGGGTTCCGTTCACGGTGTCGCTCGTCGTTGTTGGGCTGGTGTTCGCCTTCACACCGTCGTTTGTCGACCTACAGGTCAGCCCCGAGTTCATCCTTGGGTTGCTTGTACCGCCCCTGATCTTTGAGGCGACCCTGAACCTTCCGTGGCCCAAACTCAAGGCCGACCTCGGAATTGTGCTGGCGATGGCCATTGGCGGCACGATGCTCGGAACATTCATCGTGGCGGGAATCGTGCGACCCGTCGTCGACATTCCGTGGTTGGCAGCTATTGCTTTTGGGGCGCTGATTTCAGCGACCGACCCTGTCGCTGTCGTGGCGTTCTTCAAGACACTCGGGGTCGAGAAGCGGTTGAACGTGCTCGTCGAAGGAGAGAGCCTCTTCAACGATGCGGTAGCGATCGTGGTGTTCACCCTTGCCGTGAATGCTGCGACCGACGGAACCAGCCTGTCGTTTGGTCCAGCGTTCGGCGAGTTTCTGCTGGTCGGCCTTGGCGGCTTGGCCGTCGGCATCGTGCTCGGCTACATCGTGTCGGCGATCGTGCTGGCGAACGTCGATGATCACCTGATCGAGACGTCGGTGACGCTCGCACTAGCGTACGGCTCGTATCTCGTCGCGGAAAGCTTTGGGACGCTGTTCAACGTCGGCGACTTCCACTTCAGCGGGATACTGGCGGTCGTGGCAGCCGGGCTGATGGTGGGCCATGTGGGTCTGAAGAACACGTCGCCGACAACTCGACTCACCTTGGAGAACTTCTGGGAATTCCTGACGTTCCTGGTGAACTCGTTCGTGTTCCTGCTGCTCGGCATTGAGATCGACTTGACCGAGATCGGCGTGGAACTCGGCGCAGTCGCGGTGGCGATCGCAGCGATACTCTTCAGCCGGCTGCTCATTGTCCACGTCTTCGCGGCAGTGCACGCCAAGATCAAACCCGAACGAGCCATCCCTGTTTCGTGGAGGCACGTGAGCTGGTGGGGCGGCTTGCGAGGAGCGATCTCGCTCGCGTTGGCGTTGTCACTTGGCTCAGCGTTCGACTCCGACGTGATCGACACCATCCAAATCATGACCTTCGGTGTCGTGCTATTCACGTTGCTCGGTCAAGGAACAACGATTGCTGCGCTGATCCGCCGTCTCGGTTTGTCGGGCAAGGACGCAACCGTTGTTGAGCAGCAGCGGCGCCAAGCCGTGCTTCACTCGAAGCAGGCGGGCAAAGCGGAGCTGCGCCGCCTCGAGCGCGACGGGTTGGTCTTTCCAGACATGGCGGATGCACTCGTCGCGAACTATGACGCCGAGATCGACCGCTCGTCCAATGGGCTCGCTCGACATGTCAGGCGGCACCCTGAGCTGGAGATGTCAATCCTGGTGCAGACCAGACGAAGCGCGCTCGCGGCCGAGAAGCGTTCCCTGGTCGATCTAGCACGACGCGGCATCATCGACATTGAGGTTTCCGAACATCTGGCTGTCGACCTCAATCGCCGTTCTGTCGCCCTAGACCTGCTGGAAGCGCGGTGGGAGTCCGACCCGTTGGTCGATGTGGGCTTCGACGATCCGGAGGACACCGATGGCTGAGCTCATGTACGTGAGCTGGGGCGGTTCGGGTCGTGTTACAGCCGTACGCGCCGCTGTGGAGCGGGCACGCGACGCCGGCGCCCGACTGGCTTTTCTGGCGGTGCTCGACGAGACGTTTGACGATGTCGAGGCCACGCTGACCGAAGCTGTGTCCGAAGAGTTGGCGTGGCTCGTGTCGGCTCAGCTGAGACTCGTCAGCCGAGAGCTCAACGCCGAGGGTCTGGCCACGCGGGTGTTGGTGCGGCGGGGACCTCTGCTCGACATCGTGCCCGCCGCAGTCAAGGAATCTGACGTCGATCGTGTTCTGCTGGGTGCGCCGGTGAGCCTCGATGATGAAGCCATGGCTCGCCTGGAGGAGCGTGCTGGCGTTCCGGTCGAGAAGGTGGGTCCGGAGCAGGCGTAGCTCCTCTGGCGGGTTTCGCCCTGCGGAGACGATGGACAGTGGGCTAGCAAACGAAAGTCTCGAAGCCCGGAGGGCATCACAATGAGTCAGACGAACAGCACACCCGACATCCATTCCAATCCAGTTCACCTCGGTTTGGGTGCCACTACGGTGCCCCAGTCCACCTTCACCGGTGACATGGAATGGTTCGGCGCACGTCATGCAGCCGATGGGGTCGAAGGTCGGCTGGTCGCCATGCATACGTTCAGTGAGTCCTGGGACTCGTGGGAGATGCATCCGCTCGGCACCGAGCTGGTGTTGTGCATCGAACGACGCTGACTGCATGGGAGTACGCAATCAACCACCCTAGGGTGTGGCACAGCGCCGACATCGTCGACGGCGCGACCTCTGATCTGTTCGTCACCGCTGGAATGGGCACCGAACACAGGTCTCGTGAGGTGCAGGGCCCGACGCATCACATGGTGAATCTGAGGTTCCTTGCGGCGTGAGCTCCAAACTCGTCGTCGCCAGACCAGGTGATGTCGCCGGCAGCGATGGGAATCTCGGGGTCGATTCGTCCACAAGCCTGATTCATGAACGCCATCGAGTCGCAGTGGAGCGTCACCGTTGGAGCGTCGAGCGACGGCACCTCGCCCGCTCGTCCGTCCACCGCAACATGGATGTCTCGCTCCACGGCGCCCGTGATATTGAACGTGATCGATTGGCCCCCGGTCAGGCCGACCTTCTTGCCAGCGATGAAACCGATCGAGAGGTGGACCTCGTTGAGCGCCATTTCCGCTGTCGGGCCGCCGTTGTTGGTTGGGCGCTGGAGGGGGCCGCGGCAGTCGCGTTCATGCATCCAGAAGTCGAATTCTCGTACCGCCATGAACCTGCCGTAGGTGGCCTTACCGACGGGCGTTATTGAGGGGGTGGCGAAGTCGCCGGCATTGGTTGCCGCTAGGTCCGACCGACGCCGGTCGAACACCTCAGCCATGAGTTCCGTCAGCTGTTGCGGCGCCATGTCGAGAGCGGCTTGGTGATACCCCGGGACCAGGTTGAACGGCGGTGGAGTGTCGAGGCCCTCTGGCATCCACCCGCTCAAGACCTGCTCGACCGACACCATGTGGGCTGCGATGCCGTGCACCGTCCAGTCGGGACAGAGCGAGGGAACGTCCCATTCGTTCGCCTCGATCGACCTGAACAGCTCAAGCGATGAATCCCAGCACGAGTTGAGGTTCGAGATGATCAGGTCGTGGTCGCTCATGAGGTCGCCTTCGGTTCTCGGTATCAGCGCCACGAGACTATTCGAGCCACGCCCATCGGTGCTGACACGGGCACCGAAAGTTGGCCGCTGACGTTGCATGGCGACCACGCCACTCCGTTGGACATTCACATCTCCTAGCCTGAAGTCAGCCAATCAAGGGAGTTCACCATGGCGTTGTGGAGTCGAAAGCCTGAAATGCCGACCGCTGAGACTGCGCTTGCCGGCCGGGAGACGTCCATGCCAGTGCCAGAACAACACGAGATCCTTGCTACACCGCTCAAGCCGCCATTCCCCGGTGGGTTGCAACGATTGGTCGTTGGCATGGGCTGCTTCTGGGGTGCCGAGCGCATCTTCTGGCAGATCCCAGGCGTGTACAGCACAGCCGTGGGCTACACCGCCGGGATCACCCCGAACCCAACGTACGAAGAAACCTGTAGCGGCCTCACTGGTCACAATGAGGCGGTGCTCGTCGTCTTCGATCCGACCAAGGTCTCATATGAGACGTTGCTCAAGGCGTTTTGGGAGGGACACAACCCGACCCAAGGCATGCGTCAAGGCAACGACATGGGCACCCAGTATCGGTCTGGTATCTATGTCGATGGGCCCGAACAACTCGCAGCCGCTGAAGCCTCGCGCGATTGTTTCCAAGCAGTCTTGGATGCCGCTGGGATGGATCGCATCACGACAGAGATTCTCGATGCCGACACCTGGTACTACGCCGAGCACTATCACCAGCAGTACCTCCACAAGGTGCCAAACGGCTACTGCGGCCTCGGAGGGACAGGCTTGTCATGCCCAGTCGGTGTGGCAACGGCCGACTGACACGCCTCAGGGAGGTTTACCTCAGACGGTCACAGCGGCGAGCAGTTCAACGAAACGTGCCACCAAGTCCTGATGGTTCGTGTGGGCGTTCAGTCCACTTGGGTTCGGCATCACGAGGGTCGGCCGACTGCCGATGTTGGTGTCTTGCCACCCGAGTGTCGCTCCCTTGTCTTCGATCGCTGCCCGCCAGCCGGTGATGCCGACAACACAAACGGCCGTGGGCTGGAGCCAGATCACGAGCCGGTTGAGGCGTCCGAGACCGTCACGGTAGTGAGCAGAGTTCAGCTCGGAGGCTCTCGCGGTCGCGTGCTTGACGAGGTCAGTCATCCCGACATGATCAAGTGCCAACGCCCTCTCTGGATCCTTGGCGCAACTGACCAGACCCGATTCAAGAGCTGCAGGCCAGAAACGATTGCTCGCTCCAGCGAAACCGAAGCCGACCTCTGCAGCGTGAAGGCTCGGGTTCAATCCGACCAGGAGCACCCGCATGTTGGCTCCTACGCTGTCGGCCAGTGTGTGAACGCGACGGCATCGAAAGGCCGTGGCGCACGACCCGGCACGATCGACCGAGAAACCCGCTCCGGACAGCAGATCCTCGATCGATACATCGTCCACCCGCGAGCTGTTGATTGGGGGACGCATGTCGAACTCGACCAGCGCGTTGGACTCCAACGAGGAATGCACTCGGCGTAGGGCCATCGGGAGCTCGGGCCCAGCAACGTCGGAGAGGTCGTAGCCATGCACAGGCTCAGCTGAGAACCCGGGCGGCTGCCTCCATGGTTGCCTCGGCCACGGCTCGTCGGTCTTCTCCCCAGGGAAGGGGCATCAGCACGGAGTGTTCGATTCCGGCGTCGAAGTAACTCTGCACGAAGTCGGCCACCTCATCGCTCGATCCAATGAAGTCGATCGCCTGAATCATTTCGTGACTGATTGCAGCCAGCGCCCCGTCGCGATCTCGCTCGGCTTGGCGAGCTCGCAGCTCGTCGACGTCGGCCGAGAAGCCAGCAGCCCGGAACATGTTGGCGTAGCCATCGGCCATCGCATAGTTGAAAAGGTCCTTGCGAGCAGAGTTTGCGCTGCGTTCGAGATCGCCAACAGCTGCGTGGACGTAGGCCATGATCGTGGCGTCGCCTCCCTTGCGAACTTGTTCGATGGCCACGGGCACATGGGACGCAGGGATGTAATTGAGCAACACCGCGTCGGCGACCTCGCCGGCCAGTTTCAGCATCTGTGGGTTGAGTGCGGCGAGGACGATCTTCGGGCGACGTTCGCCGAGTCGTACGCCGAGGCGGAATCGTTTGACCTGCCAGAAGTCTCCTTCGAAGGTGACCGACTCGCCAGAAAGGCACTCGCGCAGCAGGGCCACGTATTCGCGCATCATGGCAATTGGTCGATCAGGGACCGCCGCACCATGGGCCTTCAGAATGCCGGGCGCTGACACCCCAACACCGAGGTAAACGTCGCGATCGGGGCTGAGTGCTTGAAGCGTTGCAGCGGTCATCGCAGCGACCGGCGGCGTTCGGATCTGAATCGGCACGATGCCTGTGGCCAGATCGAGGCCAGGCGCTGTTGCGGCGACCGCGCCGAGCAGGGTGAACGCGTCGGTGCCGGTCGCCTCGACCGTCCAGAGCGAGCTGTACCCCTGTGCTTCGGCAAGTCGGGCGATATCGATGACCGCTCTCGGGCCGAGTACGCCCAAACTTCCGAAGGTGACGCCGAGGCTGGCCGGGTTCAATAAGGAGTCGCTCATGGGTAGCAAGGTAGCTAACAAACGCTGGTGGATCTCTCTAGAGCTCGCCTGGCAGGTAGGGTGATCTCAGCCGAGGAATTCGGTCCGTATGAGTGGTTTGGAGAGACGATGACAGAAACACACGACGTCCTCATTATCAGCGAGGCACTCGACGTGATCGATGGCGCGCTGAACGATCTTCTTCACCGAGAGCTGGTCTCTACCAACGAGATCACCGATATTCTCCTTGACGTCCGGACCTTGCTGAGCAAGAAGTCTGACCACGTCGAGATCCCAGCTGTTACTGGCTGATCTGTTCCGGGCTCGGCCTGGCGAGTTCGGCGCGCCTAGGCGGAACTGCGGGTGAGCGCCGTCCAGGCGTCTTCGAAGTCGGC
>JBLHLM010000035.1:0-16142 GCA_047618365.1 Candidatus Poriferisodalaceae bacterium
CGCGGCATCCAGATTGTGGTCACCCAACTCGATGTACGTTTTCGTCAGCCGGCAACCGCACGCGATCGGCTGGTCGTCGAAACCGAGGTGCTCGAAGTCCGTCGAGCGAGCAGCCGGTGGGGCCAGCGAGTGATTCGCGAATCCGACGGCGCCCCGCTCGTCACTGGCGAAGTGGTGGCCGGGGTGTGCGACAGCAAGGGAAAGCCGATGCGCCCACCAGCTGATTTGATGGAAGCTTTATCAACCCTCGGTCGCCCCGCTGACGAATGAGCTATTCGCATGCGGCCAAACCTGCGATGACGATCTGATCCATGGCTTGACGGGCTGCGGGAATAATGGCATCGAAGTACGGTGCCCACGCTGACGTGGTTCGCCAGATCGCGGCGACGTCTCTGCCCGGCGTGGGCTGATCGAGGCGACGAACCCCGAGCCCTGATCCAGTGCGGGTCTCGATGGTTGTCGCCGAGGCCGGCAGCAGAGTAATGCCAAGGCCTGAGCCGACCATCTGACACAGCGTGGTGATGCTGGTCGCCTGCACCCGCTCACGTTGATGATCTGCTGAAAGCTCGCACACCGCGAGCGCCTGGTCGCGAAGTCAATGGCCCTCCTCCAGCAATACCATCGGGAGGCCGTCGAGGTCGGGAAGTTCCACTGGCAGGTGGGTAGGCGGGGGCGAGTCAGCGCTGAAGGCGAGCACGAATGGATCGCTCACTAGCTCGCGGGCTACCAATCCGGTCCCGGTGATCGGCATGGCCAGCAGACCTAGATCGAGGTCGCCGCTCAGGACCTGTTCGATAAGTTCGTCCGTGCGTTCTTCGTGCAACACCAGCTCGGAGCGAGGGTGTTGCTGGCGAACCGCTGCAGTCAGTGTCGGAAGTAGGTACGGGGCCATGGTGGGGATGGCACCGACGTTCACTCTGCCAATGATCCCACCGATTTCTTCGCTGGCAGCGTGCGACAAGTCCTGGGCATCTATCAGCAGGCGCCGGGCGCGGGGAAGAAGGCGTTGTCCCGCGTTGGTGAGCAGGATCTGTTTTGGGCGTCGCTCGAACAGAGGCACCTTGAGGCGATCTTCCAATGATCTGATCTGGCTGCTGAGACCTGGCTGGCTGATGTCGCACGAATCGGCGGCACGACTGAACGACCCCTGATCAGCGATGGCGACGAAGTACTCCAACTGTCGCAACGTGGGCATGTCCATAACTAAAAGTTATCAGGATTGGAACCACGATTGATTGGGCTTATGTAAGAAAAGCCACATCGATCGCAACACCCTCAAGCGGACGGCGGGCTGTGTGACCGGGACCGATGACCTTTAGAGCTGGCGGGTGTCGGTCTCGAGCCCGAGACTCATCCGGCCCGCAACCTCGTAGGTTCGCGGCGCGACCATGGCGTGCTGGGTAGCCACGTTGATGTCACGGAAACAGCGCTGGATCTGACTGGTGCGGTACACGGCTGCGCCGCCAGCGGCCTTGTAAATGAGGTCAACCACATCCGATGCGGTCTGGGTTGCGTGTGTGGCGGCGAGGCGCAGCAATCGCTTCTGGTCATCCGAGCATGGGTCACCAGCAAGAATGGTTTGCCAAGCCATGTCCATGGTCGACTCAACGAATCCCCACGACGACCGCAGCTGAGCCTCGGCCAACGCCACATCGCCCTGAACTGTTTGACGCTCCCGAAGAGGTTTGCTGCTGCCCTGGGGGCGCTTGTCCTGGGCGAGCGTGATCAGCTCGGCGATCGAGCGACGGGCGCTCCCCACCGCCGTCGCTGCGATCGACAACGCCAGCAAGCCGTAGAACGAGAACCCAGTAAGAGCGTTGTCGAGAACCGGTGGATCGAAACCCACCTGGACCCATCGGCCCTCCGGCACGAATGCGTCGGATACCCGATAGTCTGTCGAACCCGTTCCGGCGAGGCCGCTAGTGTACCAGGTGTCGAGAAACTCGACGTCGGTCACATCGAAGAAGGCAAAAGGAACCGCTAGTCCGTCAGCACGACGGGTCGGCTTCCCCGCATCGTCAACGACGAGGCAACCCCCGCCGACGGTCGTGCAGTGTTGCGTGCCCGAACCCCATTGCCACGTGCCAGAGATTCGCAGACCGCCGTCGACCTGGCGGGCTCTGCCCAACGGCGCGGCGAACCCGCCTGCGATCGAGTTCGGATCTGAGAAGAGCGCATGGGCATGTTCGGCTGGTAGGTAACTCGACATCAGGGAGCTGGTCGCTGCGATGGCGATGCACCAGCCCGATGCCATGTCGTGGAAGCTGGCTTCCTCGATGGTCTGAACGCCTTCCCACGGTGACGCCTCAGGACCATTCAAGGCCGCAGGGACCCACGCCCGAAACGCGCCAGTCGGCTTGATCAGCTCGACCACGTCAGCCGGCAACGTTCGGTTGGCTTCGATGTCGTCGCTCTTGGCCGCCAGCTGCGGCCCGATCGCCCGCACCGCGTCGAGCACTGCTCCCTCAGACAGTGCCTGCTCAGACAGTGCCTGCTCAGACAGTGCCTGCTCAGACAGTGCCTGCTCAGACAACGGGGCTCATGCCGCCATCGATATTGATCGCTGTGCCGGTGACGTACGAAGCCGCATCGCTCGCCAAGAACAAGGCCAAGTTTGCAAACTCCTGGGCGTCGCCCATTCGGCCGATGGGAATTCGCCGACCCAGGTTCTGGGTGAAATCTTCGAAAGAGTCGGCTCCACCCTCTCGCTCGAATCGGGTTTTCCACTGATTGGTCACCAGCAGGCCGGTATTCATCGAGTTGACCAAGATCCCGTCGCTGGCGAACTCGGTCGCCAAGGCCTTCGTCATCGCCATACCAGCGGCCCGAGCCACCGAGGTCGGGCAACTCTTCGCGGTTGGGGCTTTCGCTGCAGCGTTGAGTGTGTTCAGAATTCGACCCCAACCCTTGCGCTGCATGTCGGGGATGCATGCCCGACTCAGCCGCACAGCGGAGAAGAACTTCAGGTCGAAGTCGTGGGTCCAATCGGCGTCGTCGACTTCCAGAAAGGGTTTGGCGTTCGAGGTGCCGGCGTTGTTGACGAGGATGTCGATCGGCCCCAGCGCCGCGACTGCGTCTTGGTGAGCTCGCATCACTTCACCACCGTCGGCGAGGTCGGCCGAAATGGCGGCGTGAGTGCCAGAGGGGTTCGCCACATACATGGCGTCCAGGGTTTCGGCGAGTGTCCTCTCGTCCCGGGCAATCACCGCCACGTTGGCTCCCGCCAAGGCGAACGTCTCGGCCATAGCGCGACCAAGCCCTCGGCTTCCCCCAGTGATCAGTGCTGTCCGTCCGTCGAGTCGTAGCTCCATCGGCTCATCCAATCACATCAGACCAGCGGATCAGGCCCTCTTGCACACAGGTGGCGATGAGCCGTCCGCTTTGGTCGAAGAAACGACCCCGAGCAAGACCGCGGGCACCGCTCGTCATTTCGGTGCGCTGGTCATACAGCAACCACTCATGTGGATCGACGCGTCGGTGGAACCACATCGCATGATCGAGGCTCGCTCCGCTCAGCCGTGGGTCCGGCCAGCGTTTGCCATGGGGCAACATGACCGTGTCGACGAGTGTCGCGTCAGCGATGTACGCCAGCCCAACATCCCACACGTCCTCATCGTCGGCGACCGCGTCACGCACCCGTATCCACATCAGCTGTGGCTCGGTGACTGGACTGTGGTCGTCGATCGAAGGAGCGTTGACGTAGCGGATGTCGATCGGGCGCTCGTGGCCGCCCCACTCGGGATCCGCGGCCGGAAGCAGGGCATTCCAGAACTCGCGGTATGTGGTGTGGCCAGAGTCATCGGGGCCGGGTACGTCAAGCTTGACCGGCGGTTCCCACTCAAGCCCGGTCTCGGGGACGTGGAACGAGAGCAGCGTGCGGAAGATCTCTTTGCCCTGCTGAAGAGCGACAACTTGGCGGCTCGAAAACGACCGGCCGTCCCGCACCCGCTCGACCACAAGCTCGGTCGGTTCAGCGACGTCTCCCTGACGCAAGAAGTAGGAGTGTGCGGAGTGCACGGCCCGAACGTCGGGCAACGTCGCCTGCGCTGCTCGAAGGGTGTGTGCCAGGAGCTGACCACCGTAGGTGCGCTGCCCTTGCTCCGGCGCTGGCGGACCGAGGAAACGATCGTCAGCGATCTTTTCCAGGATGATCAAATCGTCGAATGCTGTACCCATCGGCGACGACTCTAAACGTCTGGCCAGCAGGCCGCCGTCTCAGGATCTACCGTAGCCGCCGGTGATCTGAACCTTGGGGAGTTAGGCATGAGCTGGGAACCCGAAATTGCTGAGTTGCGAAGACGCGAACAATTCGCTGATCAGCTCGGCGGGCCAGACAAGGTCGAACGCCAGCACCACTTCGGGAAACTCACGATCCGCGAGCGCATCGACGCCATCGTCGATGCTGGCTCATTCCACGAGATCGGCAAAACAGCGGGCGTCGCCGAGTACGACGTCGAGGGCAACTTGGTGCACCTCACACCAACGAACTTCCTGTTCGGACTGGCGAAGATCGACGGTCGCCCACTCATCTTGTCAGGCGACGATTTCACCGTTCGCGGTGGCTCGGCGGATGCGACCCTTCCAGCGAAACGGGCTAAGGCCGAAGGCATCGCCGCCGAACTGAAGCTCCCTCACGTCCGCCTGGTCGATGGCATGGGCGGCGGCGGCTCGGTCAAAACAATCGAGACTGCTGGCCGCACCTACATCCCTGAGCTGCGTGGCTGGGAGACGATTGTCGAGCACCTGTCGGTTGCCCCATCGGTGTCGCTCGCGCTCGGGTCTGTCGCCGGAATTGGCGCGGCGAGAGTTGCTACAGCCCACTACTCCGTGATCGTGCGTGAAACAGCCCAAATGATGATCGCCGGCCCAGCGCTCGTCCAGCAGGCATCGCTCGGCGACCACGGCAAGGAAGAACTCGGTCACGCCAACATCCACACTTCCAACGGAGCAATCGACGACGCTGTCGACAGCGAGGCGGAAGCGTTCGAGCGGGCCAAGGCCTTCCTCTCATATCTGCCGTCGAGCATCGACGAGCTTCCACCGAGGGTCGAAACCGGTGACGCGCCCGATCGCCGCGACGAGTCCTTGCTTTCGGTTGTTCCTCGCGAACCGCGCAAGGTGTACCAAATGCGCAAGGTCGTCAACGCGGTCGTCGATACCGACAGTTTCTTCGAAATCGGCAAAGGGTGGGGTAAGTCGATCATCACCGGCCTCGCTCGCTTCGACGGTTATCCGGTGGCGATCTTCGCCGAAGATCCGTTCATCTACGGCGGTGGCTGGACCGCTGACGGCTGCCGCAAACTGATTCGCCTTCTCGATCTGGCATCGACGTTCCACCTGCCGGTCATCCACCTCGAAGACTGCCCCGGGTTCCTCATCGGAAAAGAGTCCGAGGAGAACGCCACCATTCGTTACGGCTCACAGGCCCTCGCCGCACTCGGCCAGCTCACCACCCCGTTTGCATGTGTCGTAACCCGCAAAGCATTCGGTGTTGCCGGAGCCGCGAACAACAAACCCGGCAGCCACTCGTTCCGTTACGCATGGCCGTCGGGCGACTGGGGTTCGCTTCCGATCGAAGGCGGTATCGAGGTCGCTTACAAGCAGGACCTAGCCGACGCCGAAGATCGCGACGCCTTACTCGACGACATTCGCGACCGCCTGAACCGGGTACGGTCGCCGCATCGGGCAGCCGAGTTCTTTGAGGTCGAGGAAATCATCGATCCCCGCGACACCCGCCCCATGTTGTGCGAATGGGTTGAACTTGTGCAACGGGCCCTGAAGACCGGACCGTCATCGTTCGGTTACCGCCCCTAACTGACCGCATAGAACGGTCTAAACAGAACTGAGGAGACTCGTCGTGGACGACTACACCGATGAAGCAGCCGCCTTCCGAACGCGCATCAAGGCGTTCCTCGCTGAACACCTGCCGGCAGGCTGGTCGGGCATGGGCGGTTTCTCGCCCGATGAGCGAGCGACCTTCATCGCCGAATGGCGCCGGACGTTGGCCGACAACAGGATGCTCGCGGTCGCGTGGCCCACCGAGTACGGGGGCGCAGGACTCTCCCAGATGGAAAGGGTCGTGCTCGCCGAAGAGTTCGCCACCGCTGGCGTTCCGGCAGGTAACGACAACGACATCTTCTCAATCGGCATGATTGGCCACACCATCATCGAGTGGGGCACTGAGGAGCAAAAGCAGCACTACCTGCCGCGCATCCTCGCTGGCACCGACGTTTGGTGTCAGGGCTATAGCGAGCCGAACTCGGGTTCCGACCTGGCGTCGCTCTCTACGAAGGCAGAACTCGACGGTGACGAATGGGTCATCAACGGCCAGAAGGTGTGGACCTCTCAAGGTCACAACGCCAACTGGATCTTCGTGTTGTGTCGCACCCAGCCAGAGGTGGTGAAACACGCGGGGATCTCATTCGTGTTGTGTCCCATCGATCAGCCGGGCGTCGACATGCAACCCATCGTGAACGCGGCCGGCCACCACGACTTCAACGAGGTTTTCTTCACTGATGCCCGAGCCGCCAAAGCAGACGTCCTTGGCGGCGTCAACAATGGCTGGGCAGTGGCCAACACCCTTCTCGCCTACGAACGAGGCGACGACACCACCACCAACGGCATCCGCTATGGCGAAGAATTCTGGCGCCTTGCCGACGAAGCGAAACGCCGCGGCAAGCTCGAAGATCCGGTGATGCGGCAACGTTTCGCCTGGGCGTACACCAAGACCCAGACCCTTCGGTTCATGGGCCTACGAGCACTCGGTCGTTCGATGCAGGGCTACAGCCAAGGGCCGGAGTCGTCGCTGAACAAGCTCATCTGGTCCGAGTACCACCAGAAGTTCACCGAGCTCGCGCTCGATGTCATAGGAATGGAAGCCACGGCGCCGTCTGGACGCGACGCTGCCACAGGAGTTGGTGTCGACGACGTCGGCTCACCGTTCTCTTCGCAGGCGTGGGTGACCACGATGATCGGCGCCCGACCGGGTTCGATCTACTCGGGCAGCAACGAGATCCAGCGCAACATCGTCGGCGAGCGAGTTCTCGGACTCCCGAAAGAACCCCGCGCCGACACTGGTCCTTGGAACGAAACCAAACGTTCCTGATCAGCCGTGAGCGGCGGCGAAGTACATCTGCAGCTGCTCTGCGAAATCGCTCGTGCCGATCGGGGCGGCGATCACCAGCTCGTCAACGCCGAGGTCCCGCGCCTTCGCTGCTTTCACCACCACTTCATCGAATGCCTTATATCCAGCAGGGATGCCGAGCCTGAAATCAAAATCGGCGTCACTGCTGCTTCGGCCGGCCTCCGCGAGGATGCTGTCCAGTTCGGCGATGTGTTCGTCGATGTCGACCTGGGCCCACCACCCGAACCAGCCGTCGTAGCGCGCCGCTCGGCGCATCGCAGGGGCGGTGCTGCCACCAATGATCAACTTCGGTCCGCCGGGCGTGAGAGGTTTGGGGTTCATGACCGCGTTCTCGAACTGGACGAACTCACCGTTGTAGGTGGCCCTGTCCTCGGTCCAGGCCAGCTTGATGGCCTCGAGATACTCGTCCATTCGTTTGCCGCGCCGCTCGAACGGGACGCCAAGCGCGCCGTATTCCTCCCAGGACCAGCCGGAGCCGACACCGAAGTCGAACCGGCCCTCGGTCATGTGGTCGAGGGACAGAATCTCTCGTGCGGTCAGCAACGCTGGACGCTGGGGGAGAATTACGACACCGGAAACAAACCGCAACGTGGTGGTGGCTGCGGCGCCGGCGTGGGCAGCAAACAACGGATCGAACAGGCCCGTGTCAGGACTCCACCTGGCCGATCCGTCATCGGTGTAGGGGTACTTCGATTCATATTCGGGGAAGAAAACGACGTGCTCTGGGAACGACACCGACTCGTAGCCTGCGGCTTCGGCGGCTTGGCAGAACTCACGCAGGTGGTCGATGCCTCGCCCTTCACCGTTGCCGAACATTCCCGCCACGCTGATCTTCATCGTTGTCCCCTAGTCCCCTGATGCTGTGAGGGCAGCTTGCCAGATCCACGACGCGGTCCGCCGATGTGCTGAACTGCGGTATCTACCGAATAATTGTGTGTCCGCTGGGCACCCGAGGGGAGGGCCCATGGCGACTGTCGCCGAGCAAGCCTGCAAACTGCCATCACCACGCCTGCCAAAGGCACCAATAAGTGAGGCTATGCAGGCCTCCATCGACAAGGGCGCGGATCCGGTCGCCCTCTCACAGTTCGGTCACAAGCCCGAGCTCATGGCGAATTGGGGCAAGTACTACCAGGGACTCCTTCACGACGGCGATGTGGAGATGCGCACCAAAGAAATCGCCCGGTTGCGTGTCGCCACCCTCAACGACTGCCATCTCTGACTGCACAGCCGCCTGCCTGACCGGTCCGGTCAGGATGCAGCGAACGCAGTCAACGAAGAGGTCGTCGAAGCAGCCCAACTCGGCACGGTCGACGGCCCCGAATTCACCGACCGAGAACGACTGGCGGTGCGTTACGCCGAGTCGATGCATCAGACCCGCAATGTTCCCGATGCCCTGCTGGCCGAGATGCTCGAACACTTCACCCCAGGCGAATACCTCGAACTGGCCATGTCAGTCGGCCAGTTCATCGCCGTTGGCCAGATCCTGGCCATGCTCGGCATCCCCAACGCATCGGTCGGCTAACCCCCAAATCCCGCAACTTTGGGCTGATTTGGGCGCTATTTCGCCCGTATCAGCGTCAAGTTCGCTAAAACAGCCGTCATGGATCTTCGACTTGACGGCAAGACAGCGCTGGTAACTGGCGGATCAGCGGGAATCGGCAAAGGCATCGCGAGGGCCTTCGCTGACGCTGGTGCGAATGTGATGATCACCAGCCGCAAGGCAGACAAGTGCGAGGCCGCAGTCGCCGAAATGGCTGAGTGCGACGGCGACGTGGACTACATAACCTCTCACATCGGCCAGCTCGAGGAAGCCGAACGGGTCATCGACGGAACCATTGAGCGGTTCGGAGCCGTGGACATCCTGGTCAACAACGCCGCTACGAACCCGTGGGCCGGTCCGATGATCGACTGCGACATCCCACGCTTCGACAAGACCTACGAAGTCAACCTGCGTGCGCCATTCCAGTGGACCCAGATGGCCTGGAACAAGTACATGAAGGAGAACGGTGGCTCGGTCATCAATATTTCTTCGGTGGGTGGTTTTGTGACCAGTGAAGCGCTCGGGGTCTACTGCATGTTCAAGGACGCCCTGATGCACATGACTCGCCAGCTGGCTGCCGAGGTCGGGCCCGGCGTGCGGGTGAACTGCATCGCTCCTGGCCTGATCAGGACCGATTTCGCCAAAGTGCTCTGGGATGGACCTCGGGGGCAAGCCATCGCCGCCGCCCTGCCGATGGGACGGCTTGGCGATCCCGAAGACATCGGTGAAGTGGCGTTGTTCCTGGCAGCAGGAGCCAAATGGATGACCGGCAACATCTTGACCGTCGACGGCGGCGAGTTTGTTTCGGTGGCCGGTGAGTTAGCGCTCGAAGAGTGAGGCCGGTGCAGTTGACGTGACCGGATCTGCCGGTACGGTCGACGCCGTGGATGCGATCAGATTCCGGGCCCGCCGATGGGCCGCGCCGTTAGTTGTTTGGACCCTGCTTGTATGGGTGTCCAGAATCCGAAACATTCTGTCGAACGACGATCTCGACGGCTTCGGAACCGCATGGCGACTTGGCGCAGCTGTCATCTTCTTGGCCCTCGGTGGGGCGTGCGGCTCATGGCTGGCACGAGGCCGCCCAGGTGGTGGCTCGCTCATGGTGCTTGCAGTGTGGTCGGTTGGCTACTGGCTCATCCGAGGCGTCGGCATCCTGCTCGACTCAAGCCACAACGCCGGCTTCAAGGTCGTTCATAGCTTGCTGATGCTCGTCACGTTCGGACTGGTGGGCTTGGCGGTTGTCGGTCTTCGGCGTGCCGTCGTCTCCACGGGCGGACGCTGAGACTTCACCCAGCCAACGCTGCCTTCACGAAGTCGAGTTGAACGAACCACCGCGCGACCGGCTCCGGATCCTCCACCATGGCGTTGTGGCCAACACCAGCGAACACGTGGGGAGTCGGGCCGACGATGTCATTGTGATGATCGGGGCTGACCAGTGGGTCGGCGTCGCCGAGGGCCATGGATACTGAGGTCTTGGCTTCCGACAGCAGGCTGGCGAGGTCAGGAGCGCCCACGAGCACGGTCGCCGGATCCTGTGCGGCACGCCAATCGCCTTCGGGATGGGACTCGTTGACCACGCCCGTCGGTGCCAATGGGTCGGATGAATCGACGACGCCAAAGAGGCCCGCAAGCTTCAGGAACCAGTCGGTCGCTTCAGCCTCGTCGTCGAATCGACGCGACGGACGTTCGGCGAGGCCAGGCAGCCGAGCGAGTTCTTCGTCTGACCAGCGGATCTTGACGCCGATCGTCGCGGTGCCAACAGGTGCCGGTCCGTGTCGACCCGAGGCCAGCTCAAGCCCGACGACGCCGCCTAGCGAGTGCCCAAGCACGACATATGGACCGTCGAGCTCGGCAGCAACGTCAGATGCCATTGCTGCGAATGAGTAGTTGTTGGTCCACGCAGCGCTGCCGTGGCCGCGCAGATCTGGGGCGACGACCGGTCCCCGCCACCTCGCGGCGCTGATGAACCTGTTCCACACGGCTGCTGTTGCGCCGAGGCCGTGCAATAACACGAGCGTCGGGCCGGGTCCTGGAGTGGGTGAGGAGTCGTCCATGGGGCCAGCGTAGGCGGCGACCGTCAGGCGATCCCGAGCCGCTCCAGTTGTTCGGCCGGTGCCTCGACGGCATCGAGGGCGGCGCGCAAGAGATCGATCATCTCCGCCTCGTCGGGTCCCGCTGCGCCAGCCCGATTTTCCTGCTCGTCGGGGTCGTTGCTGAGGTCGTACAAGTGATGTTCATCGTTCTTGCCAGGGCCGCTCGCCCAGAACGGGAGTCGATCGCCTGCCGCGTACGGCTGGTGGATCACGGGTACCTCTGAGCCCGGCATGGTGTCGAGCCAAGCCCGCTGATCTGGCAGTGGCAGCTCGTCGAATCCAGCGATATGGGTCGGCATCGTGGACCAGCGGTTGGACCACGTGGAGATCGGCAGGTTGGTCCCCTCGGCAGCGCGTGCGTATTTGTGGCGCCCATTAGTGACCTGAACCCAGCGACCCCAGACCCCGCCTATCGCCCATTCCCGAACGGAGTCGGCGGCGTCGGTGATTAGTGGCACGAGCGACTCTCTGTGAGTTTGTTGGCGGACTTCGGCCCCGTAGGCGTCGGCGATGGTGGCAAACAGGTCGACGTTGGTGGTGAGCGCGTCACACGTCCCGCCGCCAGCGACACCAGGCCAGTGAACCAGTAGGGGCGAATGGCCCAAGGGCTCGAAGTGAGGCACGTTCGGTTTGCCCCAGACGTCTTTGCCTCCGCGCATCTCGCCGAGGTAATGCCCGTGATCGGTGCAGAAGATGAGTGCGGTGTCGTCCCACAGATCGCGTTCGTCGAAGGCGTCGAGGATTCGACCGAACCAGTGATCGATCATCGAGAGTTTGGCGCCGTAGTTCGCTCGCACGTGGCGACCCTCGGCGGTGGTCATGGCGCCTTCGGTCACAACCCCGTGGGCGTAGGGCGGCCAGATGATCCAGTCATCGTCCCATGGACCGTCCTGATAGCGGCTGGCCCATGGCTCGGGAGTATCGAACGGTTCGTGTGGGTCGAACTCGTCGACGAACATGAACCAAGAATCGTGATGTGGGGTGGGTTCGGTCAAGAAACGAGCTGCTTCCACCATGGTGCGAGGGCCCGGGTAGTCGCCCTCTTCTCGGAAGAAGGTGCGGGTGCGGTCGTAGCCCCGCTCGAGGCGTTCGATGCCGAATTGCTGCTGGTAGAACCAGCCCCCAGGGCGGGCCGGCATCGCCGGTGTTCCGACCCAACTCGGATCTGCGTGGGTTCGCCACAAGTCGCCTTCGTGTCCGCGGACGTACTCCCAACCCCCGAAATCGGTGTGATAGTTCTCGCCGCCCGATTCGAACAAATGTGGGTGATCGGTCGCCAGAAACGTTGTCACTCCCTGGTGAGCCAGGGCACGGATGATTGGTTCTTCCCAGATTTCTATGGAACCCCAGGGTTTCCACAGGAAGTCGAGCGCACCACAAAGAATGTCGTGCCGCGCCGGCATGCAAGGCAGCGAACCGGTCACGTGATTGGTGAATCTGGTGGCATGGCCCGCAGCGAACCGATCGAGGTTCGGGGTGGCGAATTCGTCGCCGCCATAGGAACCGAGCATGTGTCGGTTGAGCGAATCGAGGAGGACCACACATACGTTCATCAGTGACCGTGGTAGCACATCGGTTAATGGATGCAGCTGCGTTGTTTGATCCGGGGACCTACGCCGATGGTGTTCCCTACGACCTGATCGCCGAGATGCGCGCCGATGCGTCGGTGCAGTGGGTACCCGAGCCTGCCGTGTTGGGTTGGGAAGCGGGACCCGGCTACTGGGCCGTGCTCACCCACGCTGGAGTGAACCGCGTTCTGCGTGATGCAGACACCTTTTCTTCTCACCTCGGGGGTACCCAGATTCGTGACCCGGCCACCGCCGAACACTTGGCGTTTGCCCAACGCATGATGCTGAACCAGGACCCACCCCAACATTCGAGGCTACGTCGCCTCTTGGTCCGCTCGTTCACGCCACGGGCCGTCACCTCCCTTGAGGCAAGCATCAAGGCCAGGTCGCAGACGATCGTCGACGCGGTTCTTGAGGGACGTGCGGAGTCTGGCCGATGCGATTTCGCCAAAGATGTGGGCGCCGATCTGCCACTGCTGACGCTTGCCGAGATCATGGGCGTGCCAGAGCAGGACCGAATGCTGCTGTTCGACTGGTCGAATCGAGTCATCGGCTTCCAAGACGCCGAGTACGCGTTGTCGGACGAGTTCGATCCGGCACAGGCGACGCCGATGGCGAAACGAGCGGCAGAGGCACGAGCCCAGATCACACCAGGTTCCGATGGGCGCATGCCCGATCCGCGCTCTCGCGAGGGTCTGGCCGACATGTACGACTACGCCCAAGAGTTGGCAGCGTTCCGGCGGGACAACCCCGGCGACGATGTGGTCTCGATCTTGCTTGCTGCTGAAGACGAACAGGGTGGCATTACCGACGCCGAGTTCGAGACCATGTTCTTCCTCTTCGCTGTGGCTGGAAACGAAACCCTCCGCAATGGCATTCCGGGCGGAATGCTGGCGTTACTGCAGAACCCGGATCAGTTCGCGCTGCTGCTCGCCAACCCCGACCTGCTGGACAGCGCTGTTGAGGAGATGTTGCGGTATTCGCCGCCAGTCGTGCACTTTCGACGCACAGCGGCCCGCGATGTAACTCTCGACGGTGCAGATATCGCGGCTGGCGACAAGGTCGTCGTCTACCACGCTGGTGCGAACAGAGATCCGCTGGTGTTCGACGAACCGGATCGATTCGACATCACCCGCAGCCCGAACGACCACGTCGCGTTCGGAGCCGGGCCCCACTTCTGTCTGGGCTCCCATGTCGCTCGACAACAGATGCGCGCCATCTTCACCGAGGCGCTGTGGCGCATGCCGAACCTGCGCCTCGACGGCACACCCGAACATCTTGTATCCAATTTCCAGAACGGCCTGAAGCATTTGCCAGTGGCTTGGGGCTAGAAGAATCGACCTAACGGAGCGCCCGGCGCAGGATCTTGCCGGTCGCTGTTCGGGGCAGTTCGTCGACGAACGCGATCGTCGTGGGGCACTTGTAGTGAGCGAGCCGTTCCCTGCACCACTCGATGAGCGCCTCTTCGGTGATCTCTGTCGCTGCGGTCGCTCGAACCGTCACCACAACTGCGTGAACCGTTTCGCCCCACTTCTCTGATGGAACCCCCACCGCAGCGGCCTCGTGAATAGCGGGATGTTCGTCAAGAACGAGTTCGACTTCCCGGGGATAGATGTTCTCGCCGCCGCTGATGATCATGTCCTTGGCCCGGTCGGCCACGGTGAGGAACCCGTCGGCGTCGATAGTGACGATGTCGCCCATGCGGTAGAAGCCATCGTTGGTGAACGCTGCAGCGTTCAGCTCAGGATTGTTCCAGTAGCCCTCAGTGAGCCACGGTCCCTTGACCTCGAGTTCACCGGCGGTGTCGAGCGCCGTGACCTGTGCGCCTTCGGTGTCGACAATTCGCCACTGCCACGTCGAGGTGATCTGACCAGCTGAGGAGATGTGGTCTGCGGCGCCGCCCTGCTGGGGGAGGTGATCTTCGGGCTTCAGCATTGACACGACGACAGCCGCCTCGGTCGAGCCATAAAACTGCCTCAGCCGGCAGTTGAAGGTGTCGTGCAGATCCCGCACGAGGGACGGCTCGATTGGCGCACCCCCGTAGGAGAGCTCTCGCAGCGTGCTGGTGTCAGGTGGCGTTGCTCGTACTCGTGCCGCATCTACCAGGGCTCTGAGCGCGGCGGGGGCCGCGTCGACGAGCGCGATTCCGGCCTGAGGGATGAGGTCGAGAACGGTGTCGGCATCGAACGTAGGGGGCAGATGGAGGTGCCCTCCGTGGCGAATGATGATCGTCGCCTGTGCCAACCCGGCGAGGTGGAAGAGGGGACCGACCCGAATAGCTGGTGCGCCGGCAGCGATCTCCGGAACAGCGTCGCCAAGACGTTCGGCTTCGAACAACATGCTGCCGTTCTTCATTGGGATGATCTTGGGTACGCCAGTGGTACCGCTCGAATGCATCAGCACGAAGGGATCGGTATCCCTGAGGCGGTCAGCGATCAAGGGCGGAACCTCGCCGTCGCCGGACAGGACTTCGTCGATGCGGAGCCGATGCAGCGAGGGGTCGGCAGCGGCATCAGCCAACTCGGCGCACTGCACGTCAGTCGAGACGGCCCAGGGCTTCACCAGATCGAGAAGTATCCGCAGCTCACGCTCAGCCAGCCGCCAGTTGAGCAGTGCAGCAAGACCTCCAGCCCGCTGGATCGCAAGAACCTCTACGAGGAAACGGGCGCTGTTTCGGGCGATGACGGCAATGATTGTGTGAGGTGCGAGGCCGAGCTCATGAAGGTCGGCCGCCCTGGCCTCGACCAAGCTGTGCAGCTCTGAGTACGTGATCGTCCCTGCCACGTCGGTGATCGCGGCGGACTCACCGTGGGTCTTGCTGAGTTCTTCGACGGCGTCCAGCCAGTTCTCATGACGCATTTTGCACACTTCCCTCAGCACGATCGTCCCACGCGGGCAGCGACCGTGCCGGATGCGAATGTTGGGCCCTCCCATTTGCGGGAACTTCCGAAGCTCGGACAGAGTTGCCTTCTCATGTTCCGACTTCGAAACGGTCTTGTGGCGCTCGTGTTTCTGGGCGCGGCGTGCGGCAGTAGTGGTGAGACCGGAGATGCGACAGACAGCGTCGTTGCGACTACCGATGCACCAGTCGTATCGTCGCCGACCACCGCAGTCCCGGTGGGTTCCCTTGAGAGCGATTTGGCCGAGCTCGTCGCTGGTTTCGGTCGAGACGTCGACAAGAACGTCGTCGATTCGATCGTTGCTCACGGCGACCAGAGCTCGGCATGGCTAATGCTCGATCTTGTCCGTTTTCAATCCCAACGATCGCCTGGCGCGGCCACCCTCCTTGACGGAGTGATTCGGTTAGGGATCGACATCGACCCGTCTGCGCCCTGGAAGAGTGCGACCAATGCCCTGCTAGCTGACGATGTTTCAGAGCCGCCGGGTTATGAGGCGCTGAAGGTGGAGGTTCTCTCGGCAGTCGATGCCAGATGGAGGTCGCTGCTGGAGGTCGACAACGACCTCGACTTTCGGTGGCTCGGGTGGGGTGGCGTGTTCATCGACGACCGCCCCTTTGGCGACGCGAGCCCCTGTTTCGGTCGGGGCTGCATCCCAGCTCTCGACAGTCCCGGTGTCACCGACGCTGCTGGTGGGTTTTGGTACCCCGACGACGAGATCGTGTTCGGCATCGTCGTGAACGGCGAAGCGAGGGCGTACCAAAAGAACATCATGCAAGTTCACGAGATGGTGAACGATCAGCTCGGCGGGCGCACCATCGTTGTGCCGTACTGCACGTTATGCGGGTCAGCGCAGGCGTTCTTCACCGATGAGCTCGATGGGGAAGTCCTTGACGAGCC
>JBLHLM010000036.1:0-15212 GCA_047618365.1 Candidatus Poriferisodalaceae bacterium
CTGGGTAGATGGTTCCGGCAAGCGTCGCGACGAGTGCCCAAAGGCCAACGGCAAGAATCGGATACGTGAACCCGCGTCGCCAGATGTTGAAGATCAACAGACCAAACGAGAACACGCTGATGATCATCAACAGCCGGATGGCCGGCAGCTGAGCATTAAGATCGGTGTACGTCGCGCCAGTAACGAAACCTCGTTCAGAGAACGTGAGCTCGAACTGGTCGAGGTAGTAGCCAGCTGCCTTGGCGAGGGCCAGAAGTCCGAGGAGCAACGACAGATGGGCCTTGACCTGCGGGGTGACTCGTGAACCCTTTGTGGTCTGGGCTCGGATTCCACCATTGAGATAGTGCCCTGCGGCGGTGACCACGAACACGATCAGGATCGCAGCAAATGCCCAGCTCACCACGAAGGTCAGGAACGGCAGTTGGAAGACGTAGAAGCCGACATCGCGGCCGAACTGAGGGTCAGCAACACCAAAGTCGACCCGGTTGGTGAAGAACAACCAGTCCTGCCACTGTGACGAGACACCGGCGCCCGCAATGAGGGCGAACACCAGGGACACACCAATACGAACGAGTCCCGCTCGCCGCCCAACGGCTTGGTGGTAGCGGCGCACCATTTCTTCTTCGGGCCCTGCAGGTCGATTCTTCGGCGCGAGCCGGTCAGCAACGTAGAGATTGGTCCAGAGCAGGACAAAGAAGATGACCGTGAACAGCAGACCCAGGCCGATCTGTGCCCACAACACTGAACGCCAGACCGAGCCGAAACCCAATGAGTCGAACCACAAGAAGTCGGTGTAGAAGCCAGCGAGACCGCGCAGTGAAGTGACGAGCACCAACAACACGATGGCCGCAACCACCAGCAGGACTCTGCGGCGGTTTGTCTTCTGCCGTATCGGACGGGGCATGTCCTCGGTAGGTCGCATATCCACGCGAGGTTACTGGAGCACAGGTACAACCATGCAGCCGCACCCAGGACGAGTCGGCGCGACGACATCGCCACTCGGGAACACGTCCCCAGCTGCCATCGGTCCTGCCTCTGCGTTCGAAAGGCACTCCGGATGGCCACAAGAGCTGTTGGGCAATTCCCACCGGACCATTGCGTGGTCGGGAAGCACGGACAGCATGCCCAGTCCGAACGCAGCGCCAGCGGCATTCGAGCCAAGGTCGTCCACCCTGTCTCGCCGAAGCTCGCGGTACAGCGATCGAATCCTGTGTTCGAGGCGGTCCGGATCCGTCAGGAACGCAGCGACGCGACTGCGCAACAGGCTGCCCACCTCAGACCCAACTGCCACTGCTACGGGTTCGACTGCGACATCAGCTCCACCGGAGCCCAACCTGGCTGCGGCCTCCAGCAGATCATTCAAGGCATCGCTAAATGCCTGGTCGCCAGATCGGGGAACCAGCTCGTCGGCGGAGACCGACGCTGCTCCTCTCCTGCGCAGAACATCAAGAATCTCATTGAGCTGATCGGCAAGGACTCGTTTGAGCGCAAGAGCGACTTCGGCGCCCAACCTGGCAGCGACGTCGTCACGACGAGCTCGAAGTTCGACCGCTTCGTCAGCGGGTTGAGCCACCGCACTGACAGCGGTGTGGGCGCCAGTCGGGTTCGGGGGATTCGGTGCGTCAGTGCCCTGCATGGTCCGTGAAGCGTGGGCCACGACATCGGAGCGAGAGTCCCTGATGCGAGCGAAAAGCTGATCGATATCTCCACGATCGCGACGCCCGACCAGGGGCACAGGTTCACTCTCGCCAACTTCAGCGAACGTCTGACGACGCTCAGCCAGGCGGCGCTCCTCGCTCCGCGGGTCGGGAACCAGCTCCTCGTCCTCGTCGGGTCCGTCTACCAGCACTTCAGGTTGGGCAGCCGCTTTTTCCTCGAGCGCGGCGCGCCGCGCCGCGGCCTGCGATTCCTCTGCCCGGGTCCGACGTTCATGAAGGTCATACACAGGAGCGTCGGGTCCTGAGTCCGCCAAAGCGTCGCCCTGATCATCGACGTCAGATTCGCTGGCGTCGCTGATCGGTGCCTCAGCAGCGGCTGCAGCTCGAGCAGCCGGCAACGCCGAGTCGAGTATTTGGCCAGCTTCGGCCACCAACCGCGCCATCTCTGCGTGGGTTTTGCGCAGCTCATCGATGCTCGCTCGCAGCTGCCCAAGCTCAGTTCGAGCCTGCTGACGCTTCTCCGACAGACTTCGCAGCGAGTTCTCTCGTTGAATGCGGGTTTCGTCGACCATCGCCTTCGAGCGCTCTCGAGCTGTCTCGAGTTCTCTCCCTGCATCGATCCGGATTCGGTTCGCATCGGCCTCAGCCGTCTCCGTTAACTCGACAGCCTGCTGCTGAGCGCGACCCAACAACACGTTGGCCTCAGTACGCGCCGCCTGCATGAGTTTGCCCGCGTTCGATGCAGCAGCGTCGGCATGTCCCGCCGCTTCCAACTCCAGCTGCAGCCGAGCGATCTCATCGCTTGCTGACTGCAGGAACAAACGCACCTCATGCGGGTCATAGCCGCGCATGCTGTGAGAAAACTCGGTTCGAGCAACCGTGTCCGGGTCAAGCACGCAAGCCGAGAGTACCGACGTCACACCCAAGTGGTGAGACCCTCCGCCGAGTGACTCAATCGAGTGGCGGAAACTCGATCGGTTCGCCAGTGTGAGCTTCGATAGCAGCGAGCGCCTCGTCGAGAGTGCTCACGCCGACAACGGTCAGCCAGTCCGCCTGGCCTTCGGAAACGGCCAAGGCCCCTTCGAGGTTGTCCTGAGGAACGATAAAGAGGGTTACGCCAGCGCGAATGACCGCATAGGTCTTCTGTTCTATGCCACCAATGGCCCCAACGTTCCCAAGCGGATCGATCGTGCCAGTGGTAGCGATCTGAGTGCCAGCTGTCAGCTCGCCTTCAGTGAGAAGGTCGAGAATCGTCAGAGCCAGCGCGAGCCCTGCCGACGGACCGCCAATGCGACGGGCGTCGACCTCAATGCCGAACGGCAACTCCTCGATTTCGACAAAGGTCGAGATCGACACGCCAAGAAAGGCTGCGCCGTCACGATCAGCCAAAACAACAGATTCTTCTCTGGTCGTGCCGCCAACTTCGAGCACCGTGAAATCGAGGGTGTCGCCTGGCGAAAGACGCTGCACCGCATCAACGAGGTCGACCGAGGTAAGCACCTCTTTGCCCGAAGCTTCGATCACAACGTCGCCTGATGACACCGCCTCCGCTGCGGGTGCGTCGGAGGAGACCTGCTGGATGAGCGCACCGGCCTCGGTGATGACCTCGTAGCCGAGCCACTCGAGGGCCACACGAGTCGCAATGTCCTGCGACTGCGTCATCTGCTCCTGCCCAAGCGTGCGGTTCTGCTCGATGCTGCGATCACCGAGAACGAGCTCCCTATCCAGAATCACCGCTGAGTCGTCGAACCACGCGGCGATGTATTCGATCACCGTCGGATCAAGGTTGGTGCTCACGGTGGTCAGGTAAATCTCGCCCTCGGACGGAAAAAACGGCCCGTCGGTCACCTCGACAACCGACTCGATCTCGAGCACGCTGCCAGGGCTGGAGATGACCTTCGAATCGACTCGGATCCGACTCATCGCGGCGAACGCTGCCAGCAGAAGCACCGCGATAATGCCGACGACTGTGATCCAACGGGGCGTCGACGGCGTTGGTTGAGAAGATGGCGTCGGTTCGGGCTGCAGATCGGAATCATTCACGAAGGCTCCAGCGTGCCACGTTGTCCACCGCTTCTCGCACGCACCCTGCGTCTAATCTTGGTGCCAGCTTTTGTGCCCGGCCTTGCCGCGACTTGGCTTCACCGTTGGCCGGCTTTGGTGTTGCCGCCTCTACTCTTGCTACTGGCGCCGCCATACGGGTCGACGCGAGGCACAGGAACTTGATGGACAACACACCGAGCGGCGATTTCGAGCCAACGTCGAGCATCGAGCCGATCCCTGTTGTGACTGGCGACGTCTCCCAGCACTCTCCGGCTGAGCCAGCAGAAGTCGAAGAAGACTTCAGCCACCTAGGTCTGATGAAGGTGGAGTTGCCGATCATCCACGGCGAGCCGTACCGTGGCACCGCCTTCTGGCGTCGCATCGTCGCCGTTCTCGGTCTTGGACTCACCGCAATAGTCGGCGGTCTAGTTATCGCAGCCCTCATCGGGGCAATGATGATCGGTGCCGCGATCGTGATCGAAATGATCATTTCCTGAGTTCAGGAGTCCCCATGGATACACGTTCACGCCGCATCCTGGTCGTCAGCGCCGGTCACGCACGCAACATCGACACCATTCGAGCGCACACCGACGACGCCGACGCCGGGGTTCGAGCAAGTGCGCTCGAGGCACTCGCCCGCGCCGAGTCACTCAGTGACGCCGACCTGTTGAACGCCTTCGCCGACAGCGCTACCGAAGTTCGGCGTCGCGCCGCGGAACTTCTGGCCCGAACCTTCCGCCGGACCCTCGCCCCGTCGCTTGCCAGCGCACTAGGTGACCCCGAGCCAGACGTCGTCGAAGCCGCAGCCACCGCTCTCGGCGAAGACCCTGAAGTGGACGACGCAGCTCTCGACCGCCTTCACGACGTTGCGAAGAGCCACGACGACGCCCTGTGCCGCGAATCAGCAATCGCAGCATTGGGGTCGCTGGCGGACCCTCGTTCCCTCGTTCACATTCTTGCTGCCATGGCCGACAAGCCGAACGTCCGCCGCAGAGCAGTCGTCGCACTCACCCCCTACGACGACGAACGAGCCGACGCCGCGATGACCGCAGCGCTCGACGACAAAGACCGGCAGGTCCGAACTCTCGCCGCGGAACTCTTCGGCTGAGCTCGTGAGCTGAACTGCTCGCTGAGGGTTACGACAACAAAAGGCGCTCAGCCAGCGCATCGACCCCGACCGCGTTCACGGCAACAACGAAACGCCAGCCGAGGGCGTCGCCAGCCGGGTCGTACTCGAAGATTCGCACCGAGACCGGCGGGGGATCCAGCGCTGGGTGGCCTGGTGTCACCAGACCGCCACGATCTGTGGCCCCGAGCTCGGCGACCATGGCATCCAACGAAGAACGACGTAGGTCGCCTCGCTCGATGCCCAGCGACAACAAATCCTGGAGAAGGAGTTGGGATACGTAGCCCTCACGCACCAAATGATCGCCCACCACGTCCGGAGCGAAGATCTCCAACGATTCGATCAGCTCGGCCATGCCCGGCGAGCTGTCTTCCCATGCCGGGGTATCTGCGGCGATCACTATTCGCGGGCCCTCGGGAAGACTCATCAGCGCGGCCAACCGCCCGGACACCGCCAAGGTGCTGGAATCGGGAAGGCTCGCTGCCACTTCGTTCGCAACGACCGGATCGGCCTCGAGCCACACTCGGCAACCCTGATCCGCTGCCACAGCGACGGCCTCTGCCGGCGGGTGTTCAGCATCGATGAGCAGCAACGCTGGCGCAGCAAGCCCACTGAGCTCAGCCGCAACTGGCAATGTCTCCGTCGCCCACACCCCAGTCTTGGAGCCATCAACAATGGCGCACCATGGCGGACCCTCGCCCAAGTGTTGCAACGCACCGAGTATTATTGCTTCCTCGCTGGTGCCCACCGCGAGCACCCGGCCACGCCCCCAGCGAGTGAGGAAGCGGTCGCCCGGGACAATCTGGACGCCATCGTCACCAGCTAAGGGAAGAACTGCCGAGAAGGCATCGTCACCAGCAACCAAAGCGAATGCGGCGACGTCATCGGCAATCTCCCGGTACGCCGAAGCCGCCGCCGCAGCGTCACCGCCGTGGTCGCGAACTACCAACTCGACGGGATATCGGTCGTCGAAACCGCCAGCGGCATTGAGCGAAGCCCACACAACCTCGACGCCTGCCAGGCGCCGGCCGTGTTCCTCAGCATCGGGGCCACTGAGATCAGCGAGAACGCCCAAACGAACCAATTCAGCATCGAATCCAGCGGCACGCTCGACTCGAATGGGCGCCGTTGTTGTAGTCGTTGGAGCAGCTACCGGAGTGTCCGTGCACGCTGCGGCAAGAACAGTCACCGCCACCAGGGCAATGAAGAGGGCTCTCAAGGACCTTCCGGAGCGAATCGCTGACATCAACGCGGACAGTACCGCTTCAGGCTCGAAAGTTGGGTCAAGGTCCTGTTCAGGAACGCGGGTCGTACGTGGAGAACGACGTCTTCAACGCTTCGAAGTTCTCCAACGCCTTGCCAGCGCCGAGCACAACGGCCTCCATGGGCGCGTCGACCACGTACACCGGCACCTTGGCCTCATGCTGAATTCGTTCGGCAAGCCCCGCGAGCAGACCACCGCCGCCCACAAGGTGAATGCCGTTGACGATCAGATCTTGCGAGAGTTCGGGAGGAGCTTGACTGAGGCAGTCAACAACGCTGTCAACAATGGTCTGGACCGGCTCGGTGATAGCGGACCGAACCTGCTCTGGAGTCACGACGAAGGTGCGCGGAAGACCCGTAGTGAGGTCGCGTCCCTTTACTTCGGCGTCAAACTCATCGAGGCCTTCCCAGGCCGAACCGATCTGCACTTTCAGCTCTTCAGCGGTTCGTTCGCCGATAGCAACGCCATGAACTCGGCGGGCGTACGACTGAAGAGCGGCGTCGAAGTCGAACGAACCGACCCGAATGGCCTTCAGACTCACGATGCCACCAAGCGAGACCATCGCCGTCTCGGCTGTGCCGCCACCGATATCAATCACCATGTTGCCGACAGGTTCGTGAATCGGCAGACCCGAACCAATGGCCGCGGCCATTGGCTGATCGATCAGTCGGACGTCGCTGGCACCAGCGCGGCGGGCAGCTTCGGTCACAGCGCGACGTTCGACCGGCGTGATGACCGATGGCACACACACGACAACTCGAGTTTTGCCGAAACGGCCGACGCCCACACGCTGCAGAATCAACCGAATCATGCGCTGGGTTGTGTCGAAGTCGGTGATCGCTCCCTTACGCAGAGGGCGAACCGCCACGATGTAGGCCGGAGTCCGGCCGATCATCTGCCAGGCCTCGCGACCCACCGCGAGAACGTCACCAGTTCGCTCGTTGAGCGCGATAACGGACGGCTCGTTCAGAACGATGCCGCGTCCGCGTTCGAACACCAGCGTGTTCGCTGTGCCGAGATCGATAGCTAGGTCACGAGCCAGGAGAGGCCCTCCGTTGATCGCCAACTTCCCGGATCGCCCACTGCACCGGGTCGTTGTCGTCTGGTTTCAACGCGTTCAGATTGTGTTGAAAGTCGTCGATGCCACTGTCCCACGACGCAACACGCCGACCGCGGAGGCTCAACACCAGCAAGCCAACAGCCGAGATCGCGACCGCAATTCCAAGAAAGTAGAGACTGCTCATGACTTCGCCGGCGCTTCCAGGGATTCAACGTCTTCAACATCGTGGGCGGCCAAACCCCAGTCGACGCCGCCTTCCCAAGTCTCGCGCTTCCAGATTGGCACTGTGGCCTTGAGGGTGTCGATACCGAATCGAGCTGCTTCGAATCCCTCGGGCCGATGCGGCGAAGAAACGGAGACGATGACCGAGCTCTCGCCAAGAGCGAGCTCACCAACGCGGTGCAGTAGTGCGATATTGCCGAGGTCGGGCCATCGCACGCGCATCTCGTCGACGATTGCCGTGAGTCGCGGCTCGACCTGCTCTTCGTACGCTTCGTATTCGAGCACGGACACACCGGGACGACCTTCAGCGTGGTCGCGAACCGTGCCCGAGAACAGCACTACCGCCCCGCAGTCAGCACGAACCGACCAGTCGTACAGTTCACCAACCGGCAGTTCATCGTGAGTCAAAGCGACCCATGTGTCAGAAGTTTTCGTCGGCACAGTTGGACATGCTAGGCGGCGCAGCGACTTCGACCACATTGCCTCCATTCTGTGCCCCTCTACTCTCAAGAGTTCGGGCCTTTCCAGCAGCCTCACCCAGGATGGTCAACCACCCCGCGCGGACGCGTGTGGAGCGCCGGTGGTTATAGTCACCCCGCGTGACGGACGGCGGCTTTTTCGAGGATCCAGCAGAGGATCCAGCAGAGGATCCTTCGGAACCCGACGACGGCGCCTGGTTCGCCCAATGGCGCGACAACTTACTATCGCTGGACGATGAAGACGACGACCACGATGTCGACAGCACCGCTCCGTTCCCGCTTCCGCCTGAGGATCGTTTGTGGCGCCATCCGTCCGAACTCAAGTTCCTCGACAATCCTGTCCCAGCAGCACAATCGGCGGCCACCACGACCGGCGTGCCATGGCGCCCACTCGCTCTCGTCGCCGGCGGTGCGGGGCTCGCAGGAGCGCTCTTCGCTAGCGCCGCTTTCGCCCTCTTCCTGCCTCGAACCGAACGCCTCACGGAGCGAGTCGTAGAACAACAAGCCGTAGCGCAGACCACATTCGCGGTGCAATCGGGCGGCTCCGGGATTGACGTCCCTGCCATCGCTGAGGCAACAACACCGGCGATCGTCCGCGTCGAAGTCATCGTCGACGGGCAATCGATTGGTTCAGGATCTGGCGTGATCTTTCGCAACGACGGCCACCTCATGACCAATGCTCACGTTGTCCAGGACGCCACCTCGGTTCGGATCGTGCTGGCCAACGGTGAGATCCACGAGGGCGAAGTCGTCGGGGCAGACACCATCACCGACATCGCGGTGATACGGATTATTGGCGCCGACGAGCCGTTCCCGGTCGCAGTTCTCGGAGCCACCGGCCAGCTGCGCGCTGGTGCACCCGCCATCGCGATTGGGTCTCCGTTACGTCTCCATGGCGGCCCGACAGTCACGATGGGAGTGGTCTCGGCCACCCATCGCCGCCTGCAGTCCCCCAACGGCGACTGGTTGTACGACCTCGTGCAGACCGATGCACCGATCTCCCCTGGGAGTTCTGGCGGAGCTCTCCTCGATTCCACTGGCGCCGTCATCGGAATCACCACCGCAATTGCTGTGAGCGAGGTAGGCGCTGAAGGTCTCGGTTTCGCCACGCCCATCGAAGTCGCCCATGCGGTGGCCACCGACCTCATCCTCCACGGCGAGGCCCGTCATGGAATGCTCGGGGTTCGCGGGCAAGACGCCGTCCCCTCGGAACTCCACGATGGCTACGAGGATGGTGTGGCGGTCCGCGACATCGACCCCAGCGGACCCGCCGCCGCAGCCGGCTTGGAGATCGACGACATCATCGTCGCGATCGACGGCCAACCAGTGACATCGATGGCAGAGCTGGTGGTCACTGCCCGCCTGCTCGAGCCAGGTACTCCGGCCCAGCTAACAGTGCAACGCAACGACCTCACCCTCGACCTGACCCTCATTGCCGGCCAGCTCGGCTGATCCGCCGACGGTGGCGGCGAATCAGCCAGATCGCGAGACCGACGAGGCCGCCGATGAGCGCTCCACCGACCCCAAGTGACCAGTACTGACGCTGGCGAGCATTGAGCGAATCCCACGGTGCTCCGTCATCGGCAGCCACAAAGGTCTGGTCGTTGCCGTAGCGAGGGCGCCAACCAGTGGCGCGGAGGCGATCGTTCGCGATCGCCCAGGGGTGACGGGTGTATTCGATCAATCCGGCCGGAACCGGCTTGCGGGTACGGCGGGCAACAAGGCGATCGAGTCGTTCCGGTAACGGAATCGGCAACCGCAGGCGAATCCGGGCCCCAAGCAGTGCTCGGAGTTCGTCCCCGTTGAGCCAACCATCAGCGTTCACGTTGTATGCACCCGATGTAGGAAGCGACGCGGCGTGAACAGCAGCAGTAGCCAGATCGTCCATGTGAACAAACTGCACAGGCGGATCGTCGGTCCCTGTGCGAATCGGCGCTGCCGCCAGGACCGCCTGACCAATCATCGATGCGTCAGTCGCCGACACTGCCGGTGCCGGGCGCAGCGCAACAACAACTCGTTCGACTGATTCGTCGGCCCATTCCCACAAGATTCGTTCCGCATCGGCCTTGCGAACAGCGAAATCACACTCGGGATTCGGGCGTAGTGGAGCATCCTCAGATAGAGGCACCGGGTTGCTTGACCACGCTCCATAAACCATCGCCGAAGAAACGGTGACGACTCGGTTGACCCCAACCGCCTCAGCGGCTCCCAAGACTCTTCGGAGCAAGGGTTGATCGCCATGCTCGGTCGAGTAGGCGAGATGCACAATGACGTCGACACCTCTGAATGCCGCCTCAAGTCGTCTGGGCGAACCAAGAAGGTCCAACAATTCATAGCGAACCGGCCCGTACGGCGAAGAGGTCGACGTTTCGTCTATTGCGATCACTTCTTCGACGCCCGGCGTAGAGGCAAGCAGGCGAACAACGCGTCGTCCTATGGCCCCACCGGACCCCGTTACCGCGACGCGGCGGAGCTGCGCCGAAGACTCGGCGGGGAGACTGCGGTGGACAGACGCTTCGATCGACATACCATGACCATTGTGACCGACGATCGGCCATCCGACGACGACAACCCCTTTGGGGGCCTTCCCTTTTTCGGGGACCTGGGCAAGATGTTCCAGGCCAGCGGCCCTGTCAATTGGGATGCCGCCCGACAATTCGCGCAATCTCTGGCCACCGGTGGTGCCAGCGAACCCAACGTCGAGCCTTCCGACCGCATCAAACTCGAGGAAATGGCCCGAATCGCAGAACTGCACGTTGCGTCCGCGACCGGACTTGACCTCGCCGCGGATGGCACTCCTCCGACGGTTCTCGCCGTCACCCGCAGCGCATGGGCCCAGCGAACGCTTGACGCCTACCGGCCGCTGCTTGAGCGTCTCGCCGAGCGGCTCAGCATGCAGATCGACAGACCCGACGGGTCTGGTGCCCCTGAAGAACAACTGTTGAGCGGCATGTTCAAGTTCCTCAACCCAATGATGATGGCGATGACGTCCGGCAGCATGGCCGGCCACCTCGCCACCACTGCGCTCGGGCAGTACGACCTTCCCGTGCCTCGTTCAGGCAACGAGATCGCAGTTGTCGCTGCGAACATCAACGAATTCGCCGAAGAGTGGAGTATTCCTCTGGACGACGCTCGCTTGTGGGTGTGCATTCACGAGCTGACGTTCCACGCCGTGCTGAGCGTCCCTCATGTCCGCGACACACTGATGGACCTGATCGCCCGCTACATCGACGGCTTCCAGAGCAATCCGCATGCCCTTGAGGAGCGACTCGGCGGACTCGAAATCGGTAGCGGCGACCCAATGGACCTGCAGAACCAGCTCCAGAATGTACTCGGAGACCCCGAAGCGCTTCTCGGAGCCATGCGCAGCGACGACCAGGCCGCGACAGTGCCCCACCTCGAAGCACTCCTCGCCGTCGTGGTCGGCTACGTCGATCACATCATGGATACGGTCGCAACCGGCCTCATTGGATCTGTCGGCCTTCTTACTGAAGCGTTTCGCCGCAAGCGGGTGACCGCAGCGCAAGCCGATCGTTTCGTCGAGCGGCTACTCGGAGTGGATGTCACCGCCGACGTTGTTGAACGCGGACGTGACTTCGTCGCCGGAGTAGTGGAACGAGCCGACGCGGAGGGCCTTGCTCGACTCTGGGAAAAGGCTGAGAACCTTCCCACCGTCAACGAACTAGCGGCTCCAGGGCTGTGGCTGGCACGAATCGATTTGCCGAACGACTGATTCAGTCGACGTCGTGATCTCCATCGGGGTGCGGCTCGATTTGGTACTGGGGCAGGATTGGTTCGGCCAGTGGGCGCGGCACCATTCGACCAACGCGCGGTGGAAGCTTCTCGGTGACCCTCGCGTGGCGGGCCTCAGTCCAGACTCGTGACGCAATGACCTGGCTGGGTGTCCGGCGGCCTCGCGCCACTGCAGCGATGCCTCCCAGGTATAGGAAACACGCCATTGCTGCTGCTACCGACAAGATGACAAGCCCGGCCTGGATCGGTAGGATGCCGTTGGGTGCAACGACGGGCACCAAGGCCCCGAGCACCCATGTGAGCTGGAATCGGGTTTCGAACTTGGCGAACGATCGGCCCTGATTGGCATCGGGAGCGTCGCGCTGAACAATCGCGTCGAACGACAGCTTCCCAAGACTCGCCGCCAGCCCCACAACAAATGCGAACGCAGCAACGGTCGGTCGATCCGCAGACACAGCAACGATGATCCCCACCAATGCGGCCACTGCCAGAACTAGGCCCAGCAGGTACTCCTCACGCACCACTCGCCGGGCAAACGGGGCCAGCAGAGCCCCACACAACGACCCGATCGAACTCGCGACAAACATCGCTCCAAACCAGGCTGGCGATACGTTGGACTCGCGCAGCCAGAACGCGATGAGGAACAAGGTAAACCCGGTCATGCCACGCAAGACGGACATTGCAGACGCGGCGAGAAGGATGTTGGCGCCTCGCAACTCGCTTCGTTCGCGATCGTCAACTGGTGCCTCGGCGACCACAATCGCCGGCAGTCGGATCGCAGCGGGGACCATAAAGCCGAACACGATGGCAGCTAAACCAAGGGTCCACGTCTCCCCCATCAGTCCCAGCAGCAAACCGGGACCAATCGCGATAGCTCCGCCCAACCCACTGAGCAGCACGAGTCGCGAGTTTGCTTCGATGAGGCCCGTGTTTGCCCTCACCACATGCGGCACAAGAGCGCTCTTCGACACGTGATAGGTCTTGCCGAGCACCATCGACGCGAACGCCTCAGGGAACAGGAGCAGAGAATCAAGGTGGCGCATCATCAACAGCGCGACGATGCAACGTCCCGCGCCGGTGAAAATCATCATGGCCCTCCGGCCGCCTTTAGCCCGGTCGATCAATGGACCAATGAGGGGCCCCACCAGCGCAAACGGAGCGATCGTCACGAGCAGATAGAGCGCAACCCGCGGCCGCGCCGCATCCGGTTCGAGGTTGAAGAACAGCGAACCTGCCAGGGCGATGGCGATGAGCGCGTCGCCCCCAGCGCTCAGAAGATGCACTCGGGCGAGACGCGCAAACGGCGACACCTCGAACGCCTCGGCACCGCGTCCGCGGCTCGGCGCTCCTCGAGGTCGCTGGGCCGAATCCACATCGTCCACACTAAGGCACCCAGGGGGACCCGCCACCCGCGGCCGATACCAGCGAAGACTTTCTGCAAGTTCACAGCCACCGACCTTTAGCACTCGCACAAACCGTCGACCGGAGCCTCGTGAGTGGTCTGTCAAATTTTCTCAGCAATGTGTACGGCGAAGACGATGATGCGAACGCGGTTGCGTCCGTAACGTCGCAGGATCAGCGCGCCACACCCAACCTCGACGACGTTCGAGACTCGATGGAGGCCCTAGTAGCCGACACCGAGGCCAGTTTGGGAGGTGAGCCGTTCATCCCCGAAACCGCAACCGTCGCACCACAGCAAACATTGGCGGAAACCCTCGAAACGTCGGATCCGGCCGACGACTGGTTCTCGGAAATCGACGACCACGCGGTACGTGTCCCGACATCTCCCGCTGGCGGAACGCCAACGTCGTCAGCCAATCTGCCAGAGTTCCAGATGCCCAACTTTGGGGCAGACAACCCGAGTGGCGGTCAAGACACACCAGGCTCCCACTTCCTCGACGGAATCAACGAAGCAGACTCAACCGATTGGTTCGACGTGATTGAAGACGCCCCCACGCCCGCCCCCGAAGCGGCTGAACACATAGCCCCAGCCGAATCGGTGACTATTGAGTCACTCGTCGAGTCCACCGAGGACACTTCGAGTAAAAACTCGACCAGTGAGATGCCCCCATCGCTGCCGGCCTTCGAACTTCTGCAAGAACCCCCAACGCTCGCTGCGCCATCATTCAAGGCTCCCCCGGCAGCACCCGACGAGTTGCTCTCCGACGACGACTTCGGACTTCCCGAGTCGCCCGAATTCGAAGTCGACCCCGCTCAGCCGTGGATCGACGAGATCCTCAGTGGCCCCGAAGAGCCCGCCATCGACAGACAGCGAAAAACAGAAGTCGACTTCCCCGCTCCAACGCTCGACCCCGTGCTCGACCTTCCGGCTCCCGAAACTGACGCCATCTTCGACGAACTCCCACCACCATCCGCGGAGTCGATTCTCGCTTCACCAATCCAATCAGGCGCTACTGGCTTCAACACTGCTGGCCCAGGTGGTGTTGACGGCCAAGAGGGTGGTGCCCCACGAGATCATGGCCCAAGCCGAAAAGCACCTGCCGTCCCTCTGGCGCTCGACCCTGCTGGCCTGAGCGACAGATCAACGAACGAGTCCACCGAGCACGCCCAGAGCACGACATCTTCCCCACAATCCATGCCGTCGGGCCTTCCAGCGCCTCCGTTCTGGACATCTGGTGCCGACGACATCATTCCCGGCAAAGACATGGGCACATCGTCGATCAGCGTCGAGGCCTTCAGCCCCGACCCCCAGGGCACATACGACATGCCGTCAGCTGCAGCGAACCGTCGAAGCCCACAACGTGGCCGTAGGGATCGTGATGATCCGAGCAACGAGTCGACGCCCGATAAGGGCAAAGAGCAGCGGCGCTCACGTAAACGTCGCTTCAGCGACGCTGAAGTTGCCGCAGACCTCAATCATGGCTTCCCACCACCCGCTGACATAAAGGCATCGAACGATCTCGACTTGCCGACGTTTGATGGCTTCGACCAAGAATTCGCTCCGCCAGCTCCGCATGAACTTCCGCTCGGCCTGGCAGCTCCTTCGATGGGACCAACGGAGATGGCGCCACCAGCGGACACATCATCGAACGACGAGTTCGGAATGCCGGCGCTGGATATCGTTGCGGAACTCTTCGACCCACCGGCACCAGACACCGCACCCCAATTCATTGCAGCGCCTTCAGTCTTCGACATGCCGGTGCCAGACATGGCCGCCCCGCTGTTCGACGCACCAGCGCCCAACATGCCACCCCCACCGGTCTTTGACGCGCCCGCCCCAGGCATGGCAGCACCATCAATCTTCGACGCGCCAGCACCGGTCGCAATGCCGGCCGCACCGATCTCCGACATGGCGCAAGGTCTTGCCGACTATGGCGATGTACTAGATCAGGGCCCAGCCGAGCTAGATCCTGCGCTGTCCGAAGAACCAAAACGTCGCCGCAGCCTCCGCCGTCGCAGCTGACATCAGCCAGTCTCGAAACGGTACCCAACACCTCGGACGGTAGAAATCAGTGACGAAACAGCGGGATCAGTGTCGATCTTTGCTCGCACTCGTTTGACGTGAACGTCAAGAGTTTTGGTGTCGCCCACGTAGCTGAGATCCCACACATTGTCCATCAGGCTGTCCCTGGTCACGACCCTGCCA
>JBLHLM010000037.1:0-14988 GCA_047618365.1 Candidatus Poriferisodalaceae bacterium
TCGAAGATCCGCTGGATGCCTTAAAAGCAGACCCGTGGGGCGACCGCATCGGAGTGGGCTACGACCTCGAATGGGAATCGACCGAAACGACTCTGGATCTCGTACATGCCAGCGGGACCGGGTTCGGTCAGGACTGCCGAGTCACCGGTGAGTTGTTGCTCGCCGACCTCCAGTTCGACCTGGACGGTGCTGGTCGGCGATGGCGAGCCTGGGGAATCGACCCCCTTGCAATCCTCGCTGAGCTGTCGCCGAGCCCTCTCCCAGATCCGATTCTTACTACCCCAGTCCGGCTCGATAGCCCTTTCGGAAACGCGACCGGCGGCCCGCAGCAAGCCATGGTGCTCAACCGCCAACTCGATCTTTCGACGGGCTGGTCCCTACGATTGACCGTGTGACCTTTCCAGCACGCCGCTTGCGCCGGCTCCGCCGCACCCCAGCTCTCCGCCGCCTCGTGGCCGAGACCCAGCTGAGCGTCAACGATCTCATTGCCCCGCTGTTCGTCCGCGAAGACATCGATGAGCCCCAACCAATCGTGTCATTGCCTGGTGTTATGCAGCACACCCGTGAATCACTGCGAGTCGAGGTTCGGGCGCTGGCTGATCTTGGTGTGCCATCGGTGATGCTGTTCGGCATCCCTGCCACCAAGGACCCAGTCGGTTCCGAAGCCTGGAATCCCGACGGCATCGTGCAGTTGGCGTTGCAGGATCTGCGATCTGATCTCGGCGACGACATGGTGCTGATGTCAGACCTCTGTGTCGATGAATACACCGATCACGGTCACTGCGGCATCGTCACCGATGCTGGCGAAGTCGACAACGACGCCACTCTGGAGCTGTACCAGCGTGCCGGGCTCGCCCAAGCCGAAGCAGGGGCCCACGTCGTCGCTCCTTCGGGAATGATGGACGGCCAGGTTGCCGCCATTCGCCAAGCGCTCGACGCCAATGGCCACGACATGATCCCGATTCTTGGGTACTCGGCGAAATACGCGTCAGCCGAGTACGGCCCGTTCCGCGACGCAGTCGACGTCACCATCGCCGACGGAGGCGATCGCAAGGGTTACCAGCAGGACCCCTCCAACGCCCGCGAAGCCATGGAAGAGATCCGCTTCGACATCGCCGAAGGTGTCGACATGATCATGGTGAAGCCAGCCCTCGCCTACCTCGACATCATCGCTGCGGCCCGGGCCGAGTTCGATGTGCCGCTCGCCGCCTATCACGTGTCAGGCGAGTACGCGATGTTGAAGGCAGCTGCAGAGAAGGGCTGGATCGACGGCACCGCCACAGCCTTCGAGCATCTGACGGCGATCAAACGTGCTGGTGCCGACATGATTCTCACCTACCTCTCTCGCGAGGTCGCAGAACTTCTCCAGTAGGTGCTGACGCCGGTCCATCGGTCACGAAGCCCGATCAGGATCACTGCTGAGACGACCAATAGCGCCATGGCGAGCGCTCGTGCTGCCTCCGGGTCGGACTCAAGTAGCAGAAGGATCGACGATGGAACGGTGCGAGTTCGCCCGGGGAAACTTCCGGCAAACGTCAGTGTTGCTCCCAGCTCGCCCACGGAGCGGGCCCACGCGAGGGTTGCCCCAGCAACGATGGCTGGTCGGATCGAGGGCAGGGTCACCAACCACAGGGTGCGGCCGGGGGTTGAACCGAGCGTGGCTGCAGCTTCCTCCAGCTTTCGATCCCGGCCGCGTAGCGCCGCATCAACCGCAACAATCAGAAACGGCAACGAAACGAACAATTGAGCAATGACGACCGCGGCCGGTGTGCCGAGCAGCGTGATGCCAAACCAATCGTCGAGAACTCGGCCGAGCACGCCTCGACGACCGAACGCTGAGAGCAGGGCGATGCCCCCAGCGACCGGCGGAAGCACGATCGGTAACGACACCACGGCACGTAACACTTGGCGCCAGCCGCCATCGCGTTCAGCGAGGGTCACCGCCAAAGGCACACCGAGAACCAAGGCCAGCACAGTCGTGATCAGGGAAGTCGCGATCGTCAGGACGACGGCGCTGCGCACATCGTCATCGGACGCAATGTTGGCGATCTGACTCCAAGGCGTGCGAGCTACAAGTCCGGCCAGGGGGATGAAGATCAGCGCAGCGCCGACTGCCGCCAAGACGCGGACGAGTCGGGGAGATGTGCTCACGACACCCCGACGTAACCAGCCGCAACGAATACTGGTTCCGCCGCGGTGAGATACGCGATGAAGTCTGGGCCGACTGTTGAACCGGTGGTCACAGCCGCTTCGTAGGTCAACGCTGGCCCTGGATAGGTCACGGCTCGCACATTGGGATTTTGCCCGTCGCTCAGGTAGCCGAACGCAACGTCGGCCTCTCCGATGAGGAGCTTCGACACCACTGCTTGTGCGCTCGCCTCGAGCGATGCCAACTGCAGGCTGCTGGCCTTGGGACCGAGGTGATCGAGGGCCTGGCGGGTGTGACTTCCCAACGGCACCGCAGGGTCGGCGGCGACGATAACCAATGAACTGTCGGCGATGACGTCGTCGATGCTTTGGATCGTGGTGTTCGACGCTGGCACCAGGATTGCAAGGGAGTTGTTGGCGATCGGAGTCGAGGGGAGCAGAAGCCCCGCCTCAGTCAACTGGTCGATGTGAGAGCGATCTGCAGAAATGAAGACATCGGCCGGGAAACCCTCGTTGATCTGGGCGGCCAGAGTCTGGCTCCCGGCATAGCTGACCTCGACCTCAACTCCAGAGTCTTGTTCGTAGTCGCTGATGAGTTCGTCGAGCACAGGGCGCAGAGATGATGCGGCGAGAACGGTGATGGTGGCGTCGTCAGACGACGTGCAAGCGCTGATCATGAACAAGCCGGCCAAACAGAGCGCGACCGATGCGAATCGTTGCCTCATGAATCGGGCGGGATCTCGATCATGACGCTTGTCGACTTCACCACAGCCATCGCCAGCACGCCTGGTTCGAGGCCGAGTTCCTCGACCGCCTCGGCCGTGAGCAGTGAGACGACCCGATGTGGGCCAGCCTGAATCTCGACTTGAGCCGCAACGGCGTCTTTCTTGACTTCGGTCACGATGCCGACAAAACGGTTGCGAGCCGATTGGCCGATCATGCCTTCGAGTTCGTGATGGTTGCGACCCTCCTTGGCCACCCGAGCCAGATCGGCTCCGTCGACCAAGCGATGGCCGCCCTCAGTGCGGACAGTCGCTAGGTCGCCCGCGTCGGCCCAGCGCCTCACAGTGTCGGGACTTACTCCGAGGAGAGCGGCGGCTTGACCGATACGAAACTGGCGCATGCAAGGAATTTACGTCGAAATCTACCGACATGACAGAATTTCTGCCGAGTGTCGATCCAGTCACTCAGCCAGTTCGGCTGACTGGGCGTGATCGGCCATGATGTTTGGATGCCTACGACAGACGACGAACTTGGCCGGCGGGTCGCCGCTGAGGCCTTAGGGACCTTCTTTCTGCTGCTCGCCGTGATCGGGTCCGGCATCATGGCCGAGACGTTGAGCCCGAATGACGTCGGCCTCCAGCTGCTGGAGAACTCTTTCGCTACCGCTGGCGCACTGGTGTGTCTGATCCTCGTGTTCGGCGAGACTTCGGGCGCCCACTTCAACCCGGCGGTCACCCTCTGGGCCCGCTCGGAAGGGCAGATTGACAACCGAACCACCGCCGGTTTCATCGGTGCTCAGATTGTTGGTGGTATCGCTGGCGTGATTGCGGCGAACATCATCTTCGACCTCGATCCGATTTTCTGGTCGACCAAGAACAGAGGCGACTGGAACCTCTTCGTGTCGGAGATCATCGCCACGTTCGGCTTGTTGATGGTGATCATTGGGTGCGTGCGCAGCGGCAAGGAGCGATTCGTGGCCTTTGCGGTCGCTGCCTACATAGCGGGCGCCTACTTCTTCACGTCGTCGACCAGCTTTGCGAATCCGGCCGTGTCGATCGCTCGTGGATTCTCCGACACGTTCGCCGGAATCCGCCCCGCCGACGCTCCACAGTTCATCCTTGCTCAGCTGATCGGTGCGACCCTCGCCGTGCTGACCATGCGTTATATCCAACCGAGGCGCGACTGATCATGTCCCCGAACGGCAGATCGATGTACGCGTCGCTCGTCAAGCAGACGTTGCCTCCGCTCGTGCGTCGCGCACTCGCAGCCGCCGAGGAACTCGACTTCGATCTGTGCGTACATCCGGCCACGGGACCGTTGTTGCAGGTGCTTGCAGAAGCAGCCACCGTGACTGTCATCCACGGTGACGCAGGTGAACTCTTTGAGCGGGCACCGTTCGACCTGTTGGCCCACGACGGGGGTTGGGGCGCGGGCAAAGGGCCCGGAGAGGTAGTGGACCCGTCAACCGTCTTGACGCCAGGCGGCACCATGACGGTCGACGATTTCACACCCATAGCCGAGTGGCCGCCAACGTTCAGTTGCGAACTCGATGTCGCGCGACACCATTGGCTCACTCACTCCGACGTGATGGCGACTGAGGTGAGGGTGGCTGAGGCAATGGCTGTGTTGGTGATTCGGCGGATTCTTAGATTCCCTTGAAGACCGGTTCGCGCTTCTCGACAAAAGCCTTCGACGCTTCCTTGTGATCTTGGGTAGTGCCAGTGTGGCGATGGTGTGTCGATTCGAGCTCGAGGGTGGTGTCGAGATCGCCGGCAACCGAGCGGTTGATGTTTTCCTTCATATATCGGTAGGCGATCGGCGGGCCGGCGGCGAGTCGGGCGGCCATGTCCCGCCATGTCGCGTCGAAGTCGTCGGGGCTCGCCACCTTGTTCACGATGCCAAGATCGAGAGCCGTGGCCATGTCCATGCGCTCCGGCAAGAAATACAACTCCTTGGCCTTAGCAGGACCCACGAGTTGGGTCAGGAACCAGGTGCCGCCATAGTCGCCTGCGAGACCGACGCGTGCGAACGCGGTGGTCATGACGGCGGTGTCGACGGCGACCCGCATGTCGCATGCGAGAGCGAGCGAGAGGCCAGCGCCCGCGGCTGCGCCCGGGATGGCGGCGATTGTTGGCTTGGGCATGCGGTGAAGCACTCCCGAAGTCTGCTTGTGACTGAGGCGCTGTTCGTGCACCCCCGCGTCCCAGGACGAGCTTCCGCCGCCAGCACCGTCGCCCTCAGCGAAGCCTTTGACGTCGCCACCGGCGCAGAACGCTCCGCCAGCCCCGGTGAGTACGACGCAGCGAACATCGCTCGCGATCTCAAGGTCGGCGAGTGACAACGCCAGACCTGAAAGCATGTCGTCGGTCATGGCGTTACGGCGTTCTGGCCGGTTCATGGTGATGACGGCGACGCCGCCATCATCCACCTCACAGCTCAGGTGTTCGCTTCCAGTGTCAATCGTGCGTCCCATGGAGTCCCCCTCGGTTGGCGCTCAGGTGAGCTTGGCCTTCGCAGGAAAGGGACGCAACTCGTTACGCGTCGGGGATGAAAGAGATCGTCGGCTAGGAGGTCTCGTCGCGTAGATCGAAGGCGATCTTTATGGCGCCCCGCATGCCTGCTTGAGCAGCGTGTTCGATTGCCTTCTTGTAGTCGCTCAGCGGGTATGTGGCGGTCACGAGTCGCTCAAGACTGAGGTTGCGAACCAGGTCTGTGGCGAGGTCGAACGTATGACAGGTGTCGCTGTCGCCATGCTGAACGTTTTCGGTTCCGTAGCAGTACGCGCCAACCAGTTCGGTTTCGCGGTGCCACAACGCTGTCAGGTTGATCTCAACGTCTGCTGGCATACCGAGCATGACGATGCGCCCGCGTGGGCGGGTGAGCGACAGGGCGTCGGTGAGCGACGACGAGGATCCAACGGCGTCGATGACGACGTCGGCGCCAGTGGAAAGAGTGGATCCAATTACCCGTGCACCGCTGACTCGGCGAACTGCTCTCGGGAGTTCGGAAGGGTCCACAACGAGATCGGCCCCGAAGGCTTCGGCATACGTGCGTTGATGCGGGTACCTGGCCCCAACAATGATGGCGTTCACGCCGGTCAGGTGACGCAGCGCGGCGATGGCGGTGAGGCCCATTGTTCCGGCACCGATGACCACAGCAGTTCCGCCGTCGGGAACATTGGCCTTCAACGCAGCGTGTACGCCAGCGGCTGTTGGTTCGATCATCACTGCCGCTTCGTCGCTGAGGTCATCGGCGACGTCGTGGAGCTGTGTGTGGTGGGCGACGAACTGGTCGGACCAGCCACCGCCGGTTGAGGCACACGAACCAATCTGCAGGCCGGCTTCGAGGTTGCTGCCGAGCAAGTGGCCGTAGTCGTCGCCGTCAGCTTGTGCCGCACCAGGCCAGGCAGGAACTTCACCGTGTGGCTCGGGGCCGAGCACTGGTTCGAGAATGACCCGACGGCCGTCTTCGGTGGTGCCCACAACCTCATGGCCTGGGACGAACGGGAACGAGACGAGCGGCTCAAAGTAACGGGAACTCTTGCCGTCGACCGTTGCCAGATCGGAACCGCAGATGCCGGACAGCCGGGTCGCGACCCGCTGCCATCCCTCACCTGGCAATGCTGGTGGCGACATTGTTGTGAGGGTCAACGGCCCGTAGGTCGCGCCAGCGCCTGGCTTGAAGCGCCCCATCGCCATTGCAGCGACGTAGCGGGCTTCCTTGCGGGGAAAGACGAGGGCGTCCATTACCCAGGAAGGTAGCTGGCCGGATTCACGGGTACACCACCGACCCTCACCTCGAAGTGGAGATGGGGTCCGGTGGAGAGGCCGGTCGAACCAATATCGCCGATTCGTGTTCCTTGGGAGACGCTCGCACCATTGCTCACTCGGATTCGCGACATGTGGGCGTAGAGGGTGACGTAACCGCCGTGATCGATCGTGACCGTGTTGCCGTAGCCGCCTTTGGTACCAGCGAGGATGACAGTTCCTCCTTGTGCAGCCCAGACCGGGTTGCCCGTCGAGCCAGAAATATCGACGCCAGAGTGGTTGCGGACGGTGCCCAGAATCGGATGTCGACGGCTGCCGAATGCCGAGGTGATCCAGCCGCCAGCTGGCATGACGAGACCCGACGGGGAGGTCCTGGACAGGTCGGCTTGACGGTTGCGTGCCTCGCGGGCCGCGATCTCGGCTTGTGCCTGGCGGATAATGCGAACCAGCTCGGCTTCTTCTGCCTCCATCTGGGCGAGCTGGGTCTCGATGAGGGTGATCCGTTCGGCCAGGGCTGCTCGCAGCGCTTCCTGGGCGACCTTGTTGGTGTCGAGGTCTGCCAACACGAGGGCCAACGCTTCTTCTTGGGCAACGGCTTCGATCTGTTTGCGTGCAACCTCGGCTTCAAGCACAACGAGTTCGGCGTCGACGCCGCGGAGCCCGTCTCGTATCTCGACATCGTTCAGGGTCGCGAATCGGAAGAGCGTCAAACGGCGCGTTGCCTCTTGAAGGTCGCCGCCGCTGAGAATTGATGTGGTGATTGGTTCGGTGGGCTGAACGTATGTCTGAACCGCTCGTTCGACGCCTTGCATCCTGATGATTTCGCCTCGCTGGCGGGTCAGGATGATGCTGTCGTTGAGGGTTCCGATTTCCTCAGCGAGGCGTTCGAGGTTTGCCTGCGCCTCTGCGACTCGGTCCTGCTGCGCCTCGATCTGCTCATTGAGGACCGCCAAAGCGGCGAGCATGTCGTCGTCCTCGGCTTCGAGCACGTCAAGGTCACGCGCCACCATGGCTTGCTCAGCCTGGGCGGCTTCGCGTTCTTCTCGGGCGCGTCGGATCGTTTCTTCAGGGGCTTCAGCCCCGAGTGAAGTGCCGCTGAACATGGCGGCGAAGAGGATCAATGCCGCAGCTGCGGCGAAATGACGGCGCACGGGTCTCCGGTGCAAGAAACGTTGCTACGAGTGGTCAACAAACGAACCGTCCGAGCGTAGGGGAGAGACGGGCGGAATAGCTAGCGGGACCAACGCCGAGGGTTGTCGAGATGGCTCGAATAGACAAGGGGCTTCGTTGGGGTCCGCGGTAGCCTGAGGTGCTGTTCTGCGTTGGCACAGAAGGCTTTCGTCACCGAACAGTCCCCCCGAGCAAGCGAGAATTGTCATGACAGAGGTCGAACCGTACGACCCCCATGCCATCGAAGAACCAGCGGCAGCGCGCTGGTACGACGAGCGCGTCTACTCCATCGATCCTGCCGACGCCGAGTACTACGCCCTCACCATGTTCCCGTACCCGTCAGGCGACCTTCATATGGGTCACGCTGAGATCTTCACGATCCATGACGCTCTCGTTCGCCACAAACGTATGACCGGCACCGTTGTCATGAACCCGGTTGGATGGGACGCCTTCGGGTTGCCGGCGGAGAACGCAGCCAAGAAGCGGGGCGCCGATCCCAAGAAGTGGACCTACGACAACATCGAAGAGCAGGCCGCTTCCATCCGCCGCCTCGGCTACAGCTTCGACTGGAACACCCGTCTGCACACCTGTGATCCCGGCTACTACCAATGGACCCAGTGGATCTTTCTGGAACTGTTCAACGCTGGGCTCGCGTACCGCAAGGAAGCACTGGTCAACTGGTGCGACGGATGTCAGACGGTGCTCGCCAACGAGCAGGTCGTCGATGGTCTCTGCGAACGATCCGATGATCCGGTCGAACGTCGCCCGCTGACCCAATGGTTCTTCCGCATCACCGACTACGCCCAGGAGCTGCTAGACGACCTCGACAAGATCGAGTGGCCCGACCGGGTCAAGAACATGCAGCGCAACTGGCTCGGCCGCAGCGAAGGTGCCCACATCACCTTCCGTACTGCGGACGATGCGAGCGAGGAGGTGGCTGTCTATACGACTCGGCCCGACACGCTCTATGGCGCGACATATTTCGTTTTTGCCCCCGAGCACCCGTTGGTTGCCGAACGTATGGCGGGCGATGCGGAGTACGCAGCGTTCGTTGCTGAGGTGTCGGGGCGCTCGGAGATCGAACGCCTGTCAACTTCTGAAGGTCTGCGAGCCAAACGCGGTCACAGGCTCAACTTCGACGTCGTCAACCCGGTCAACGGCGAGTCGATCCCCGCCTACGCGGCCGACTATGTGCTGATGGACTATGGCACCGGCGCCATCATGGCGGTTCCCGTTGGCGATCAGCGCGACTTCGATTTCGCCCGGCAGGAAGGCCTGCCGATCAAGGTGATCATCCAGCCGGTCGACGAGAATGGCCAGCGGGGCGAACCGCTCGATGCTGACACGATGACAGAGGCCTACGTGGGGCCCGGAGTTGTCGTGAACTCCGGCGAGTACGACGGTCTTGAGTGGACCGAAGCCAAGACGGCCATCACAGCCGACCTCGAAGCGAAGGGCCTCGGTAGCGGTCAGATCAACTTTCGACTGCGCGACTGGCTGATCTCGCGTCAAAGGTCGTGGGGTGCCCCCATCCCGATCATCCACTGCGTCGACTGTGGCCAGGTGGGTGTGCCACCGGAAGACCTGCCCGTCGCCCTGCCCGATGATCTCGACTTCAGCGTCACAGGTTCGCCTCTGTCAGAACATCCGACGTGGAAGCACGTCCCGTGTCCTCAATGCGGCGCAGCCGGTGTGCGCGACACCGACACGATGGATACGTTCGTCGACTCCTCCTGGTACTTCCTCCGCTACCTGTCTCCGAACGACGCTGAGAAGCCATGGCCTGTCGAGGATGTCAACCGTCTCCTTCCAGTCGCCCAGTACACGGGTGGCGTCGAGCACGCCGTCTTGCATCTTTTGTACGCACGCTTCTTCGTGAAGGCCCTGCGCGATCGTGGCCACCTTGCGGTCGACGAGCCGTTCCAGGCGCTGTTGAACCAGGGACAGGTGATTCTCGACGGATCAGCCATGAGTAAGACCAGAGGCAATCTGGTCACACCGATCGAGGTCTATGGCGAATATGGCGCTGATGCCCTGCGAGGCACGATGCTCTTTGCCTCTCCGCCTGAGGACGACATCGACTGGGCCGACGTGTCACCGGGAGGCATGTTCAAGTGGCTGTCCCGCGTCTGGCGGCTCGGCGTCACCATTGGCGGTACCACCACAGAAACCGGCGAGGCGGACTCTCAGGCAGCGTTGCGCAAGGCGACCCACACCGCGATCAGGGCCGTGTCGGCCGACTACGAAGCGCGCAAGTACAACACCGTCATCGCCAAGCTGATGACGCTCACCAATGAGATCGTCGCGGCCGATCGCGCTGGCGTGGCAGGCACTGCGATGCATGAGGCGCTGAGCAGCTTGGTGTTGATGCTCGCCCCAATCTGCCCGTTCATTACCGATGAACTCTGGCGCCGATTCGGACACGATGGTTCAGTCCATATGTCGTCGTTCCCGATCGCTGACGAGTCGCTGCTAGTTGAGGCTCAGGTCCAGATCGTGGTCCAGATCAATGGCAAGGTGCGAGGCAAGATCGCAGTCGCCACGGGGCTGGATGACGACTCCACGGCCGCAGCAGCGGAAGCGTCGATTGCTGAACAACTGACAGGTGTCGAGATCCGACGCACGATCGTGGTCCCTGGTCGCCTCGTGAATTTTGTGATTGGTTGATCCGACCTCGGGCAGAATCTCACTAAATGTGACACATGGCCTCACAGAGTGCCATTTTGGGCCGATGGGTGAGGATTGCATCACGCTCCTAGTCAGGACCCGAAGGTGTGGCTACTCAGGGTGACTGGAGCTTCTGCTCTGGTGTCCTGGCCTGTGCCGCAGTCGATCGGCTTACTCGGCGATCGTGACGGTCGGCCGCTTTGCGTCGACCTCGGCGGTGAGGCGCTCGATGAAGGTGGACATCGGAACGTCGCGTTCGACATCGCCGCCGCGGGGGTTGACCCCAACGGTTTGTGATTCAACGTCGTCATCGCCAACCACAAGGATGTAGGGCAGCTTCTGGAGCTTGGCTTTTCGGATGCGGGAACCGAGCGGATCTTCTGCTGGCACCATCTCGGCCCGGTAGCCGGCCTCTTGTAGCTCGGCGACGAGCATGCTGGCGTAGCCGTCATGATCGGCTCGCACGCCGAGTACCTGCACTTGAACGGGAGCAAGCCAGGTCGGAAATGCTCCTCCGTAGTGCTCGACGAGGACCCCGAAGAATCGTTCGATCGAGCCCATCAGGGCGCGGTGGAGCATGATCGGCCGATGTTGTTGTCCATCTGGACCGACGTAGGTCAGATCGAAACGTTCAGGCAGGTTGAAGTCGGCTTGGATCGTCGACAGCTGCCAGGATCGGCCGATTGCGTCCTTCACATCGATGTCGATCTTGGGGCCATAGAAGGCAGCGTCGCCTTCCTTCACCCCGTATTCGAGCCCATGGCGATCGAGCCCTTCTCGTAGCGCCTCAGTGGCCTCTTGCCAGATGTCATCGGCCCCGACGGACTTTTCTGGGTCCCTAGTCGACAGGTTGAAGGTGAAGTCTTCGAATCCGAAGGCGCGCAGAACCGACAACACGAAGTCGAGGAGTCGGGTGATTTCGTCGGCTAGTTGATCGCGGGTGACGTAAAGGTGGCTGTCGTCCTGGGTGAAGCCACGCATTCGCATCAGACCGTGGAGGGTTCCTGATCGTTCGTAGCGATAGACAGTGCCGAGCTCAAAGAGCCGCATGGGCAGCTCCTTGTAGGAGCGTTGCCCGGTACCGAAAATCAGGCAGTGCATGGGGCAGTTCATGGGCTTCGGGTAGTAGGTACCGTTGTCCATTTCCATGGGCGGGTACATACCGTCGGCGTAAAAGTCGAGGTGGCCGCTGGTCTCGAACAGCTCTGCGTTCGCGAGGTGCGGGGTATAGACGAAGTCGTATCCGCCGCTTTCGTGACGGTCGCGGCTGTAGTCCTCGATGATCTTGCGGATTGCAGCGCCCTTCGGATGCCACACCGCGAGCCCGCCACCGAGCTTGGGGGGGAAGCTCAGCAGATCGAGTTCGGTGGCCAGCTTTCGATGGTCCCGCTTGGCGGCTTCTTCGAGGCGGTTGAGGTGCTCGGCCAGCTGAGCCTTGTTTGCCCAGGCAGTGCCGTAGATGCGCTGCAGCATCTGGTTCTTTTCGTCGCCGCGCCAGTAGGCACCTGCGACGCGCATCAGCTTGAACTGGCCAAGGCGACCGGTGTGGGGCACATGGGGGCCACGACACAGATCGACGAACGAATCGGTGTTGCGGTACGTGGAGATGACCCCACCCTCTGGACCAGAGGTGGGGTCGTCGGCTGCGCCGTCAATGATCTCCATTTTGTACGGATGGTTGGCGAAGATCTCGTCGGCTTCGTCGCGGCTGACTACTTTGCGCACGAACGGTTGCTGCTTCTTGACGATGTCCTGCATCTTGGCCTCGATGGCTTCGAGGTCGTCGTCAGAAAAGGTGCCGCCGTTGGGCAGATCGAAGTCGTAGTAGAAGCCGTCTTCGATCGGAGGACCAATCGAGAAGGTGGCGCCCGGATACATCTCGAGCACTGCCTGGGCCAACACATGCGCCGTGGAGTGACGAATGACTTCGAGTCCTTCGTCGGTTTCGGGCATCACGATGCTGACGTTCGAGCCATCGGGCAGGTCGACATCAAGATCGAGCTCGACACCATCGGCCACAGCGATGAGGGCAGACTTGCGGACCTTGTTGCCGAGTGTCTTGGCCAGGTCCGCGCCGGTGGTGCCCTCAGTCAGCTCCCGCTCGGTTCCATCGGGGAGGATGACGCGGACTGCTGCGCTCATGGTGCTGACCTTCGCTCGAGTCGCCATTTGGCGACGTTCCGCTCTGCGGGGTGCTGTGCGGTGGGTACCAACAATACCGACGATGTCTTCGTCAACGGGTAATGATTACTGCTGGAAACGCCTCAGAACATCACCGAATCGGCTCCGAGCAGCACCCTTAGTTCGCCGGCGCTAGGCGGCGGATCAACCTTGTACATCTCGGGCAGTCGTACGATTTCCTGGTCGAGGTGGAGCATGACCTCGCTGTCGCCGGGGTGACGGGACAGGATGGTCTTCAGTTCGTTGACCAGGTGGTCGTTGACCCGGCTACTTGGAATCGACAGGTGCAGCGGCGGGCCAGCTCCGGCGGAGGTGGCTTCGAATCGACTGATCTGGTTGGCGATGAACTTGGGTTCGTCGTCGCGTGCATCGGCTCGACCCTGCAGCACGACGACCGCGTCCTCGTCGAGTTTGTGGCCGTGTTCGGCCATGGTCCTGGGGAACACCATGACCTCCATTGAGTCTTGGAGATCCTCGAGGATGAACACGGCCATCAGGTCGCCGTTACGGGTGTATTTGCGTTGCAGGGAGGTGACCACGCCGCCGATGCTGACCATGGGCTCTCGGCCGTCGTCGGTGCGGGGCTGTGAAGCAAGTTCGCCAATGGTGCAGTCGGTGGCACGTCGGATTGACGCCTCGGCGCCCATCATCGGGTGGCTCGACACGTATAACCCGAGCATTTCTTTCTCCCAAGCGAGCATGGTGCGCTCGTCGACTTCACCGCCTGGGATACGGACCTTCTCGTCGAAACCGCCGGCTGTTTCGTCGAGTTCGCCGAACAGGGTCTGGATGCCCATGTCGGTTTCCCGTCGCCGGGCGGTGACCTGGTCGATGATCTGCTCCATCACCATGAGGAGACCTTGTCGGGTGTGGCCGACCGATTCGAATGCGCCGGCCTTGACCAAAGCTTCTATGGAGCGTTTGTTGAGTACTCCGGTGGGGACGCGTTCGCAGAAATCGTAGAAGTCGGCGAATGGTCCGTTCGTGTTTCGTTCTTCGACGATGGGGGCGACGACGCCCTCTCCTACGTTTCGAACAGCGGACAAACCAAACGGGATCGTGCCGTCTTTGGAGGAGAAGTCGACCTCAGAAATGTTGATGTCGGGGACCTTGACGGTGATGCCAGCCTGGCGACAGTCGTTCAAGTAGACGCCGGCCTTGTCGAGGTTGTGTTTGACGCCGGTGAGCACCGCGGCCATGAACTCAACCCGATAGTTGGCCTTCAGGTAGGCGGTTTGGTACGAGATGAGGCCGTAAGCGAAGGCGTGGCTCTTGTTGAACGCGTAGTCGGCGAACGGCTCGATGATGTTGAACAGGTCGGTGCCGAGCTGAGGGTCATAGCCGCTGGCGCCGGTGCCCTCGACGAACTTCACCCGGTGTTTGGCAATCATCTCCCGGTTCTTCTTGCCACAGGCCTTACGGAGGTCGTCTGCTTCGGCAAGGGAGTAGCCGGCGATGCGTTGGGCGATGCGCATCATGGCTTCCTGGTAAATCATCAGCCCGTACGTCTCACCGAGAATCTCGCCGAGGTCCTCATGCAGCAACTCGACAGGCTTCCGGCCGTTCTTACGGTCGGCGTAGTCGTTGTGCATGTTGGCGGCCATGGGGCCGGGGCGATACAGCGCCACGAGGGCAGCGACGTCGTCGAACACGTCTGGGGCTAGCGAGCGCATCAGTGCGCGCATCGGGCTTGATTCGAGCTGGAACACGCCCATGGAATCGCCGGCTTGCAGCAGGGCGAAGGTTTTGAGGTCTTCGAGGTCGACGTGATCGATGTCGAGGTCGATGTCGTAGGTGATCTTGATGAGCCGAAGGGCCTCATCCAAGATCGACAGGGTCCGCAGACCCAGGAAGTCCATCTTCAGGAGGCCGAGCGACTCGACGCCGTTCATCTCGTACTGGGTGACGACCGGGGCGTCAGCTGGGTCGAGGCCAGCGACTGGCTTGCGCTGGATTGGCAGGTATTCGGTCAGCGGTTCCTGGGTGATCACCACGGCCGCTGCGTGAATTGAGTCCTGGCGGCGCATGCCTTCGAGGCCACGGGCGACGTCTATGACACGCTTGACGTCAGGATCGGTGCTGTACATCTCGCGCAGGTCGCCAGCGGCTTTGTAGCCGTCAGCGAACTTGTCGTGTTCCTCCATGCAGGCGTACAGAGGTGTGTCACGGCCCATCACGAGTGGCGGCATGGCCTTGGCAACCTTGTCGCCCACCACGTATGGCAGGCCCAGCACGCGTGCTGCATCGCGCACCGCAGCTCTCGCCTTGATGGTGGAGAAGGTAATGATCTGTGCTGTGTTCTCACGGCCGTACATCTCGGCCGTGTAACGAA
>JBLHLM010000038.1:0-13983 GCA_047618365.1 Candidatus Poriferisodalaceae bacterium
CTGGATACCACGGCTCCACAGGCAACATCCGCCTCAACCAGCCCATCACCGGCATGGCAGCTACGCCCACCGGAAACGGCTACTGGCTCGTAGCATCCGACGGCGGCATCTTCACCTTCGGCGACGCTGGATACCACGGCTCCACAGGCAACATCCGCCTCAACCAGCCCATCACCGGCATGGCAGCTACGCCCACCGGAAACGGCTACTGGCTCGTAGCATCCGACGGCGGCATCTTCACCTTCGGCGACGCGCCATTCATGGGCTCAGCCGCCGGGCAGATGCAGCCAGGTGAGATTGTCGTCGGAGTGATTACCGAAGAGGCCTGATCATCAGAGACGCTGCATCGGCAGATGCGCGATGCCGTCCTCGACGTACTCGCTTCCGGTGACCTCAAACCCGAGGCCTTCGTAGAATCTCCGTAGATATGTCTGGGCCTCAAGCACCCATGGCCCTTGGGTCGTCTCCAACACTTCGCCAATCAGCTGCGCTGCAAGTCCCTGTCCGCGGGCTGACTGCGCTGTGACCACTCGTCCAATGCGACGCTGGTGGCCGTCATCGATCACCCGGAGGTAAGCAGCGACACCCGGCCCGTCGATTTCATCGACCCACAGGTGGTCGGCGACGAGATCATCGTCGTCGATTTCGGGGTACACACATTCCTGTTCGACAACGAAGACGTCTACCCGGAGCCGATAGATCCAGAAAAGCTGCTCTGCAGACAGATCACTCAGCCGAGCTCGGCGCATACCTAGAAAACAGACGTGAGGGCCGCAAAGCCAGTCAACAGCATCGCTGCGACAACTGAAACAGCGGTCCAGTAGGCGATGGGACTCCGTTCGCGAAGAGGGCGGATCTGGCCGGAGCGGTCATAGTTCGATCGAGACACAGTGCCGATCGTACTGGGGCCAGATGCATTCATAGAGGTCAGGTGAGCTCCTCGGCCTCAGCCGATAATTCCAGCCACTGTTCTTCGGCCTGCGCCAGCGTTGCCGAAACCTCAACGAGTTGTTGGCCGAGACCGGCCAGCTCCTCATGGTCCGTTGACGCCGCAAGAGCTTCGGTCAGGTTCGCGTGTTGTTTGTCGGCACGAGCCACTGCCTTCTCGGCGTCGGCGATCAGCCGGCGAAGGGTCGATTTTGATCGCTGTTTTGACCCAAGTGCTGACTCCGATTCGCGCGAGGCCCCAGCCGTCTTGCCGCTCTTGCGCGTAGATGTGTTGCCACCTCGGGCCGCCTCCCAGACAGCATCGCCCGATCCGAGCACGTTGACCGATCCCCCACCAACAGCAATCACTTGATCGATCGTGCGTTCCAGAAACGCACGGTCGTGACTCACGGCAACCAGTGCACCCGGCCAATCATCGAGCCAGGCCTCGAGGGCACGCAGCGTGTCGAGATCGAGGTCGTTTGTGGGCTCGTCAAGCAGCAACAGATTTGGGCGGTGCACCAGAAGCACCAGCAGCTGCAGCCGACGTTGCTCCCCGCCAGACAACGTGTGTACAGCGGCCCGATGAGTATCGGGCTCGAACCAGAAACGTTCGAGAAGCTGGATCTGGCTTCGCTCCAGCTTGTTGCCAACGCCGGCGACTACTTCCTCGACCGTGTGCGATTGTTCGAGCTGTCGGCCGCTCTGATCGAAGTAGCCGATCCGAACGGTCGACCCGAATTCAACGGTGCCAGACGTCGGCGGACGCGCCCCTGCGATCACGTCGAGGAGCGATGTCTTGCCAGCGCCGTTCGGACCAACAATTCCAAGCCGGGCGTCGGACGCTATGAGGAGATCGAGGTCGGCGAACAGCGGTGCCTGCCCCGGATGCGTGACCCCTACGCCGTCAAGGTCGACGACTCTTTTGCCCAAACGTTCACTACCGAACTCGCCCAGATCGAGACCAGCAGGCCGGTCGGTCTTCTCATCTGGTTTGGTGAGTCGTGACTTGGCGATGTCGATACGTGCCTTGGGCTTTCGACGTCGGGCGCGAGCACCGCGCTGCAACCATGCCAGCTCCTGTCGGGCCAGAATTCGTCGGGAGGCTTCGGTCTTCTCCGACTGCTCAGCCCGCTCTGCCTGGGCTTCGAGATAGCCCTGGTAACCATCGTCGACGATATGCACCGAGCCACGGTCGAGCCCGACCAGTCGGGTGGCGACACGGTCGAGGACGTGACGATCGTGGCTCACCATCATCACCGCTCCCCGGAAATCGAGCAGCTGTCGCTCCAGCCATTCGATGCCGGGCAGGTCGAGATGGTTGGTGGGTTCGTCAAGAATCAGTAGCTCAGCATCGTCGTCGAGCAGAGCTTGGGCGAGCGCTGCACGTTTGGCCTGGCCACCGGACAGGTCCGCGATGCGGCGATCAACCAGCTCACTCAAACCGAGACGATCGATAGCGGCATCGGCCTTCCAGCCATCACCTACAGCGTCGCGAACGGAACCGTCGCCGAGATTTGGACGCTGCCACAAAGTGGCTATGCGGAGATCGCGTTTGCGGCGAACCTCGCCGGACTGTGGCGACTCCTGGCCGGCGATGACCCGTAGCAGTGTCGATTTGCCTGCGCCGTTGATGCCCATGACACCAATGCGATCGCCAGTGGACACGGTGAGCGAAAGTTCGGTGAAGAGCGGTTTCATGGGCCGCGACGCGGTGATGGCGTCAATGCTGAGAAGAATCACGTGTCGTGCGCCAGTCGAGCTGAGGTCAGAGAAAGATGAGCGTCAGTTCGGAAGAAGTATCCACTCGACGTCCTGATCTGCGTTCAGGACCTTGACCTCAATGTTACGGGTGGCGGGACCTGCCCCATCATCTGAGACCAGAGTGAGCTGGCACTGGAAGACGTTGAGCACCGACACGACGAGGTATTCGTTGTCGCCGCAGTCGGCCGTCACTTCGCGGCCGAGATCGGTCGAAGCATCGGCGCCGAGGGAAGTTTCAGCGTTGAGTACGCCGATCACCGAATGGCGACGTTCGTATTCGAATCGACCCTGCTCGTCAATGATCTCGACCTGCACTTCGTAGAAGCTGTCAGCGACCACGGCCTCACAGGTGAAGATCGAACCCCGCGCCATCGAAGGTTCGTCGATACAAGTGGTCGCCACCACCGACACAGGTGCCAGAAGACTGGTGAGATCGGCCTCGAGGTCGCGCTCCAGTTGGGTCTGTTCTGGCCCGCCACCGCACGCGGCAGCTAAGAGCGACAGCCCAAGCAATGTCGCGACGACTCGTACGGACTTCATGCAGTCTCCCAGGCACCAATTATCGTCGAAAACTAGGACAGATTCCGGCTGGCGTCAGCCATGCAGTCCTCACGGCAAAGATCAGCCTAGATGAATGGCTTTTCCTGATACCGACCAAACACTTCCGCGAGGTTGTTCATGATCTCGCCAACGGTCGCGTGCGTCCGCACAGTATCGATGATGTGAGGCATCAGGTTGGCATCGGTTTCCGCGACGCGTCGCAGGTTCACGAGCGCCTCATCGACCGCTGCCTGGTTGCGATCTGCCTTCACTGCCTGGAGCCGCTTTATCTGGCGCTGCTCGTCCTCACTGGTGATCTTCAGAAGGTCGATCTGATCTTCGCCGTTGCCTTCGGTGAAGTCATTCACGCCAACAACGATTCGGCGACCAGCGTTGATCCTCTTCTCGAAGTCGTAGGCGGCGTCTGCAATTGCCCCCTGATACCAGCCCTCATCAATGAGGTGGAATGAACCCTCGAGCATCGAGCCAGAACCAGCCTGATCGATGTGATCGAACAGGGCTTCGGCTTCGGCCTCAATCTGGTCGGTCAGCTGCTCGACATACCAGCTACCTCCGAGCGGATCGACGACGTTGGTGACACCAATTTCGTGGGCCACGATCTGCTGGGTTCGCAACGCAATGCGAGCCGCCTTCTCCGTTGGCAAGGCAAGAGCCTCGTCCATGGAGTTCGTGTGGAGGCTTTGGGTGCCACCAAGCACTCCTGCAAGAGCCTCGATGGCGGTGCGGGCGATGTTGATCTCGGGCTGCTGTGCGGTGAGTGACACCCCAGCGGTCTGGGTGTGGAAGCGCATCATCATGGACTTTTCGTCCTGAGCGCCGTACCGCTCCTTGAGCCATCGGGCCCAGATGCGGCGCGCCGCCCGGTACTTGGCGATCTCTTCGAAAAAATCGAGGTGTGCGTTGAAGAAGAAGCTGAGGCGGGGCGCGAACTCGTCGACGTCGATACCGCGCTGCATGGCCGATTCGACATAGGCGAAACCGTTGCCCAGGGTGAACGCCAACTCCTGCGCTGCCGTCGAGCCAGCTTCACGGATGTGGTAGCCGGAAATCGAAACACTGTTCCACCGAGGCATGTCGGTGGCGGCAAACTCGATGGTGTCGGTGACCAAACGCATTGAAGGCCTGGGCGGGAACACCCATTCCTTCTGAGCTTGGTACTCCTTCAACATGTCGTTCTGCAGGGTGCCGCCAATGCGGGCCCGGTCAGCCCCCTGATTCTCCGCGTTTGCGACGAACATCGCCCACACCACCGCCGCCGGAGCATTGATGGTCATCGACGTGGTGGTCTGCTCCAGGTCGATGCCGTCGTACAGGGTGTCCATGTCGTCGATTGTGTCGACGGCAACACCACAGCGACCGACCTCACCAATCGACAAGACGTCGTCGGAGTCGAGCCCCATCAGGGTCGGCATGTCGAAGGCTGTGGACAGGCCGCCACCACCCGCCTCGAGGATCTCCTTGAAACGTTTGTTGGTGTCTTCAGGCGTGCCGAAACCGGCGAACATCCGCATCGTCCATAGACGACCCCGGTAGCCGCTGGCGTGAACGCCACGGGTGTATGGGTACTGGCCTGGCCAACCGATATTGTCGGCGACCTCCCCGTCCTTGGGCCCATACAACGGTTCGACGGGTGTGCCGCTCATCGTCTCGTAGTCGACGTCTCGCACCCGGCTGGCGCTGTACGCGTCTTCCCACTCTGATCGACCCACGGTGAACTCCCTGCTCGCACGCCCGACGGACCCGGGTGTGGCGACACACCAAGCTTATGGCAAATCGCTCGATCCTGACTCGTCGGCTTGTCGAGCCCACCCAAAGTGATCGAGAGGGCCCTGACCGCCACCCAAACGCCACGGGGCAGCGTTCACAATTGCTGCGGCCGCGTATGAGTGGGCCCATCTGATCGCCTCGATGGCAGAGTCGCCATGGGCCAAGCGTGCAGTGATGGCCGCACTCAGTGTGTCGCCCGAGCCACGAACATTCGGCGTCTCCACCCATGGCGACGACAGGAGTTCGGTCCCGGCTGCAGAGACGATCACGTCAGTCATCACCGAGCCGACTCGGCGACCGCCGGTGATGATGACGGTCTCGGGGCCACGCCCCCGCAACTCCTGCGCGGCTGCAATGAGTGCCTCGTCATCGTCGACTAACTCTCGACCAAGAAGAAGGCCTGCCTCAAGGTGATTCGGAGTGATAATGCGCGCGGCCGGAATCAGACGCTCTGAAATGAGCTTCTCGGTGTCGGGCTCGTAGAGACGTCGTCCACCGATCCCCACCATCACTGGATCAACCACCAGCAGCGGGAGCAGGGAATGTTCGGCGATCGTGGCCACAGCGGCGACGTTCGCGTCGGTGAAAAGCAGTCCCGTCTTACTTGCCAGCACGTTCATGTCCGCCAGCACGGCCTCGATCTGGGAAAGGATCATGCCGGGAGCCATGGCCACAGCGGCACGAAACTCAGCGGTGTTCTGGGAAGTCACCACGGTCACCGCTGCGGTGCCATGGACGCCGGTCGCGGCGAAGGTCCGCAGGTCTGCTTGAAGCCCCGCTCCCCCACTGGAGTCCGAACCGGCAACGGTGAGTACGACAGGCGGAGTCATGACAGCCTCTTCGGTCAGACGGGCCAATGGTCGACCGCGTTCGAATGTGTCAGTGTGCACCGGACCGGACCGCCAAGGGGAAATCTGTGCCGCAATCTGGAGACTCGCAATCGTGGGTGCCGACCGTCGGAATCATCGCCAACCCCGTGTCCGGCCGAGACATACGCCGGGTCGCAGCGAGGGGTGGTGTCTCGAGCTCTCAAGACAAGCAGAATCGAATCGCCCGGGCTGTGATCGGCGCGGTGACCGCTGGAGCCCAGCGGGTACTGGCAATGCAGGAACCGTTTGGCATCGCTTCCGGCGCGCTGGCGGACCTCGACGTCGATGCTGAACTGAGGGTGATCGACATCGGCGCGACGGTGTCGCCAACCGACACTCAACGCGCAGCTCAAGCCATGCGCGACGAGGGCGTCGATGTCCTCATCACGCTCGGGGGCGACGGTACGAACCGCACCATTGCTCAGGTGTGGTCCGACGCAGTGCTCGTGCCTATGTCGACGGGAACCAACAACGTGTTTCCGAGCATGGTTGAGCCAACTATCGCGGGCGCGGCCGCTGGCTTGATCGCCACCGGCAAGGTCGCCCTCGAAGCTGCCGCTCCAAGGTCAAAGGTCGTGCGGATCGATCTTGGCGAGCTCGGCGATGATCTTGCCCTCATCGACGCCATCAGTCTGGTGAACGATTTCGTGGGCAACAAGATGCCAGTTGACCCCGAGAAGATTCGCTCGTTGGTGTTGACCACTGCCCGCCCGGACACCATCGGCGTGTCCTCGATCGGCGGACTGATCCAAACGGTCTTGCCGGCTGACGACTTCGGGCTGCTCGTCGAGTGTGGGCATGGCGGAAGCATCGTCACAGCGCCCATTGCACCTGGGTTGTATCGCCAAGTGCCGGTCCTGTCGACGCGTCGCATCGCCCTCGATGAACCGATCGAAATCCACGGTCCGTCGACTCTTGCCTTCGACGGTGATCGGGAACGAAAGATCACCGATGTCCCGGCAATACTGCGAATTCGGCGTGACGGACCTCGCGTCGTCGACGTCCCACGGACCCTGTCCCTTGGCCAATCCCACTTCCGAACTGCACCCGTGGTCTGAAATCCGACAATACTGGTCGGCTTTGTCGTGAACTTGGTAGCTTCGTATCTGAATCGTCCAAGCACGAATCACCCACCCAGACAACACTCACTGGAAAGCAAGCACTCACCAGAAAGCAAGGAGTCAGTCATGGCAATCCGTCTCGGCGACACCGCCCCGGACTTCACCGCCCAATCAACCGAGGGCGACATCAATCTCTACGAATACCTCGGTGACTCATGGGGCGTGCTTTTCAGCCACCCGGCAGACTTCACGCCCGTTTGCACCACCGAACTTGGCCGGGTTGCGGCCCTGAAGCCAGAGTTCGATGCCCGCAACACGAAGGTTCTTGGTCTCAGCGTCGACGGCCTTGCCGACCACGAAGCATGGTCGGCCGACATCGGCGAAACTCAGGGAACAGCGCTCAACTTCCCGCTCCTCGCCGATCCCGACCGCGCTGTTGCCACCGCCTACGACATGATCCACCCCAACGCCAACGCCACCCTGACGGTGCGGTCCGTGTTCATCATTGCACCAGACAAGACCGTCAAGCTGACCATCACGTATCCGGCCAGCACCGGCCGCAATTTCGACGAAATTCTGCGAGTAATCGACTCGCTTCAGCTCACTGCCAAACACCAGGTAGCGACACCGGTCGATTGGCAGCAGGGCGACGACGTCATCATCGTCCCAGCGTTGTCTGACGAGCAGGCCGCCGAGAAGTTTGATTCGTGGACAACGGTCAAGCCCTACCTGAGGATCACAGCTCAGCCGAGCTGAAGCAGGTTAGGCAGCGAACGCCGTCTACTGTCTGCGTCGTGCGATTTTCCTCGGACATGAGAACCTGGCGCCCTGTCGTACTCAGAAGCCCTGTCGTACTCAGAAGCGTGGTCGCCATATCGCTGCTGCTGTCGATCTCGGCGACAGCAGCTGGCGCGTTGGACGGGCGGATCGAGACAACCGCCGAGGGCGACCCGACTCTGGTGATCGTCGGCGATTCGGTCATCCTCGGTGCACGGAACACCATTCTCAGTCGTTTCGCCGACGATTGGGATGTGACCTTCGACGCCGCGGTGAGTCGTCGCACGGACACGGGCGCTGAAATATTGGAGGGTCTTGGCGGGACAGTTCAGAACCACGTCGTCATTGGCCTCGGCTACAACGACGGCGGAGCACCTGAACCGTTCCGCACCCGGGCGATCCGGGCGCTCGACGCCGTTGGGGAGGCGGAGCACGTCTTCTGGCTCACCCTCCGTGATCCCCCGGCAGGCTTTGATTACAGCTACGCGAACGCGATCATCCGTGAACTCGCCGCCGAACGCTCCAACGTGAGCGTTCTGGACTGGCAGACCCTGACGAAAACCGACGACGCGGTCGCCGGGTCAGACGGGATCCACCTGCGACCCCACGGCGCGACCCTGATGACGGACATGATCGAAAACGCGCTGGTTGGCACCACAGAAGAGACCGACGTGTGTGGAATACCCAGTAATCCGGAGTCTGCCGCAGACCAGACGTCGGCGGCTGGTTACTGGCTGCTCGACAGCGCTGGCGGGGTACATCCGTTTGGCGAAGCAACCAATCTCGGAGATCTCCTCAGCGATGGCGTGGGCGCCTTCCCGCGCTCGATGCAATCAACGCCGTCAGGTAAGGGCTACTGGATCGTTGACGAAAACGGCGGTGTGCACGCCTACGGCGATGCTGCGTTCAGCGGTGACATGACCGACACCCAGCTGAACGGTCCGATCCGCCGAATCGAGACACATCCCGACGGCACCGGCTACTGGCTAGTTGCGTCTGACGGTGGAGTTTTCACGTTCGGTAGCGCTGATTTCCATGGATCAACGGGCGACCTCACGTTGAACGAGCCCGTGATCTCGATGTCCGCGACGGCGAGTGGTGGCGGCTATTGGCTGATCGCATCGGATGGTGGAGTGTTCTCGTTCGGCAACGCAGCGTTCCTCGGTTCGACGGGCGCGCTGACCCTGAACCAGCCCGTGATCGACATGACCGTGCACCCATCGGGCAGGGGTTATTGGTTGTTCGCAGAGGACGGCGGTGTGTTCACCTTCGGATCGGCGTCGTACTTCGGTTCGGTGCCAGGCATGGCCCTGTGCAGCACCCCGAGCACCGTGGCCATGCGAGCCACAGCCAACGGCGCGGGCTACTGGGTGGTCACGAATTCGGGATGGGTGATCCCGTTCGGCAACGCGGCCGACCTTGGTGAAGAACCAGCTCTGGCCAACGGAGTCACCATCATTGACTTCGCTGTGAAGAACTGAGCCGCAGGGTCGTCAAGAACTCAGCCCGGCCTCGAACGGAGGTTTGGCCTCGAGCAGCCTCGATTCCATCGGCAGCTCAGCCCTGGCCCGACGATGGAAGTCACGATCGTCGGCCAACGAGTAGGGGTATGCGGCTTCACCGTCCAACACCAACGGAACATGCAGAGTCCGGCTGTCGGGCGGGCCGGGCCGATCGTGCTCGACCAACAACTCTGATGTCGCAGTGCCCCCTTCGAGACGTCGGTACGGCCGGACAACGCCGCCGCGAGTTTCCTTCCCGACCGACTCTTTGGCCACCGGCACTACCGCTTCATTTGGCCCATCCCCCCGAGCGATGGCAACCAGCTTGTAGACCATGCCTGCCGAAGCGTGCCCGGACCCGACCACTAGCTGAGTACCGACGCCGTAACCGTCGATCGGAACTTGGGCCAAGTCAGCAATGCGGTACTCATCTAGGTCGCCCGACACCACGATGCGAGTGTCTGTCGCTCCAGCAGCATCGAGCCTGGCCCGAGCGTCAGTGGCCTCGATCGCCAGATCGCCCGAGTCGATGCGAATAGCGAAGGGCACTCCGCCTAGCTCGGCTGCAGCGCTGAGTGCCGCGTCGATCCCGGCATCGATGTCGTACGTGTCGACAAGCAAGGTGGTCTCGAGCCCGTGAGTCTTCATCTGGGCCAGGAATGCTTCGCGCTCGGTGGCGTGGGCGAGGGTGAAGGCGTGCGCCGAGGTACCGGCCGCCGGCAACCCGAACCGGTGTGCTGCTTCAAGGTTTGATGTGGCGTCGAATCCGACGAGCCAAGCTGCCCGAGCTGACGCCAACGCCGCCGACTCATGGGTCCGCCGACCACCCATCTCGATCAGGTGACGGCCGCCGGCCAGATCATGCATGCGTGCGGCGGCTGACGCCACGGCGCTGTCGTGGTTGAGCACCGACAACACCAGCGTCTCGAGGAGCAACCCAGCACCAAATGTTGAGTCAACCCGAAGCAGCGGGCTCCCGGGGAAATAGACGTCACCCTCCCGGTAGCACCAGGCATCGCCAGTGAGACGAAAGTCCGCGAGGTGGTCGATGAGTTCCCCGCTGAATCGGCCCATCGATTCCAGAAACGTCAGCTCGTTTTCGCTGAACTTGAACTCACTGAGTAGTTCTGTGAGACGACCCGGCCCGGCGAGCACCCCATAACCGCGGCCTTGAGGGAGCCGGCGGGCGAACACTTCGAACGAGGCACGGCGGCCAGCGACACCAGACTGGAGCGCCGCATCGAGCATGGTCAACTCGTACATGTCGGTCATCAATGCCACGCCCATATGTTCAGCATGGCCGAAATAGGTCGACTCGTCTTATTGATGGACGTCTCGCCCCTTTGCGACCCAGCGCTCTTGGTCGCCATAATGGCCGGCATCGGTGTATCCCTGCTGCTACGACAGCACGCTCGGCCGGTCGCGCGTCGCGACCGAGAACAACTTCGGCTCCAGGGCCTCAACGCTGAATGGACCGCGCTCGCCAGGGCCGCAGTGCAGAAGTTCCCGACTCAAGAGATCGTGATCGATGCGCGGGAAGAAATTGACCTGACCCAGCCCGAGGACGCTGTCGCGACTGCTATCGACTCTTCTGTCCTGGAACCTCAACACCAGCAAGAAACGCCACCAGCATCTCATTGACCTCATCCGGTGTGTCCTGTTGTACCCAGTGGCTCGAGTTGGGTAGGAACCTGAGAGTGAGATCGCTGACGTGGTCAGCTGTGCCATCTGTGGTGCGCGCATCGAGCGCTGTGTCCTGAAGTCCCCAAATCATGAGGGTCGGCACCTCGATTGTCGGGGTGGGCAGCTTCCGGAGGCGACGCGCCCCTCGCAGCACAGCTCGGTACCAGTTGACCATCGCCTTCGCCGCATCCGGTTCACACGCTGCGTCCTTGTACGGCTGCAGGTCGCCTTCGGTGAATCGCTCCTGATGAACGGCCATGTCCGTAAATGCCCGGCCGATAGCTTCACAGCGCTTCGCAGTCAGCATCTTCTCGGGGAGCCACGGAATCTGGAACGCCAGGATGTACCAACTCTTTCGCAGCTGCCGGAAAGTCTTCAACTCCCGCTGGAAACATGCCGGGTGAGGCACGTTCATGATCACGAGCCGATTGATCGGACGCGCCCCATGCATCGCGTACATCCAGGCCACGGCTGCGCCCCAATCGTGTCCGACAAGCAGCACCTCCGAGGCACCAGATGCATCGATGAGCGCCGTGACATCCTCAAGCAGCCGCTCCATCGCGTACTCACTGACCCTTCCAGGGCGAGGACGCGTCTCTCCGTAACCCCGCTGGTCTGGAGCCCACACCCGATACCCGAGTTCGGCCAGCGGCTCCATCTGGTGACGCCACGAGTGGGCCAGCTCAGGGAAACCGTGAAGTAACAGAGCCATCTTTGTGTCGTCTTGGCCGCTCCCGCCCTTGGTTGGCTGCAGCTCCCGGACATGGAAGTCCAACCCGTTCGCCACCACCCGAATCGACTGCATGTTGTCGCTCATGGTCGAAAACTACATGGTCGAAAAACTACTCGGCGACGCCTCAGGTCAGCCGGTTCCAGACTCTCGGTCGAACGCCATCAGATCCACAAACTCATCTGCCGGCTCGCCCTCAACGTAAAGCACCTGTCGACCATCTGGGCTAGGTACGGCCAGTCCATACCCGTCGTAGCTGTGTAGGCGGCTGATCTCCCCAGCGTCAACAGCGACGATGTGGTTGATGTCCGTGTCGCGCACTGACACCACCGAGAGACCTGACCTTGCCATCCTGAGACCGTCCGCTGAAAAGAATCCGCCGAAGTCCGGCAGGACGACTCGTCCGTCAACCACTCCATTGCCGGGTATGGACGCCGCAAGCCCCAACGACCCACTAGTGCCGTTGGGGTTGTGAAAGATCGCGTAGTCGCTGGTATGGCGCACTGAGGCGAACGGGTCAGAGTCGGCCGAGAAGAACGTCGGGCTGCCACCTGCCTCGCTAGTCCCCAGCAATAGCGCCTCCGTTCCGAGCCCGATCAGTCGAGTCGCTGCAACGGCTACGAATTCGAGATCACTGATCCCGGCGACAAGCTCGACTGTCGCTACGCAGCCTTGGGCCGATTCGATCGAGGCTCGAAGTTTCGACGGGCCCAGCCAAACAAACGAGATCAACTCAAATCCGGGCGGAATCTTCAACAGAGAAGCGAGCTCCGCCGGCTCGTCCGGCCGACTGATCCACAGGTTGTTCGAGTCGGCTACAGCTCCAGCGAGCCATTCCCCATTCGGTGACACCGTCGGCCGCGAGCCGGAGAGTTCTGCGGGCAAAGAGGTGAGTTCAAGAGTGCGCAGATCAACAAGGGCATAGTCCGCACCCATCCCCGTCACTGAAAACCGTTGCGGGTCTGTCGGCTGAGAGCGCAGCCAGCCTGCGTCGTCTTCTACCCTCACCAGCGAGAGACGACGTCAGCTCGCCCACAGCATCCTCGTAGGGCGCGCGACTGCAACGATTGGGAACCGCGGTGCCTGCGCCAGCAGAACCTCAACTGGGTCAAAGACGAGCATCTCGTCCGCGTGAGTGCGATACACGATGAAGCCGGGGTCGGGTTTCAGCTTCAAGAATCACCCGGCCACAGACATCACCGAACGTTAAATCCGTCGTTGTTGAAGGGGACCGAATGGAATCGTTCGCCGTAGACGTTGGGGCCGAGGTCGTCACCGGAGCGGCAACGAGCGTCACCACGGTCGATTCCGTGCCAGCGCCAGGGGCGGACGTCGAGCCGTCCCCTTCTCCGCCAGAGCTGCATGCCAATACCCCAGCCATTCAGACTCCCAGACTGCAAGGTCAGCCGGTTTCGGGCAGTCGGTCGGAGTCGGAGTCGGAGTCGGAGTCGGAAGTTGCGTATGTGTCGGGCCGCAGGATCGGTATCCGGTCGATGTTTCGGGCATCGAGTCGTGTCCCATCCCAATTCAAAACAATCGTCAACCGTGGCGGTAGCAGACTGAGTTGGGCGTTCCGCTGAACGCCCAACTGAATCGGAATCGGATCAATCACCGACCCATCAGACCGAGTGAACGTCCACGTCTCATCCACACTCGGGACGATTCCGTAGCCGTCCGCGTGCAACACCCGATGATGATGCCCACACAACAAGATCAGATTGTCGAGAACCGTTCGGCCCAGATCGGCACGATGCATCACATGATGAGCATGGAGATGATATTCAGCCGTGCAGCCAGGCCATCGACAGCTGCGGTCGCGCAACATCAAGGCCCGACGCAGCCCTGCGCTGATCCCACTCGAGTTCGGGCCAGGAACCTCGTTGCCGTGCTTATCAACACCGATAGTTATTGTCGAAGCGTCACATTCGAGACGCCGCCGCGTAGCGAAATCGAGCACAGTCCCATCAGTCAACGTCGCTGCCCCAGCGTCGCCGACCTCCACCAACATCGCCTCAGTATCCGGGAGAGCAACCCCGGTGATTGCTCGCACCCGCGAATACGAGAGTTCGCCGCGACTGAACGACCCGCTCCTCAGCGGCAAGACTTTCAACGCTTTCGCTACCGGCAATTGCCCCTGTGCCACCCGAATGTCGGTGCCGATCTTCCAGTTCAGCCAATGAGCAAACGAGCGGACCCCATCACCAACCCACCCCTCACGACGATCAAACTCCTCGAGCGTCATCAAATACTCGAACGTGTTCGCAGCGTTGCGAGCAGCCTGACTCGCCAACCGGCCCTCCAACTCATCCACCGAGATCTCATCCACCGAGATCTCATCCACT
>JBLHLM010000039.1:0-13500 GCA_047618365.1 Candidatus Poriferisodalaceae bacterium
CGGCGTCACTTGCTGCGCCTCTGGCTGTCGCTCCCAGGCGACCGCCCTCTCCCGCCTGGCTTCACGCAGCGCTACGGGTCGATTGAAATCGGCAACCGCGGCGGCATCGAGGTCGAAGGCACCGAACTGACTGTCTCCCTGCAGCCCTGATCTCCTGCAGGCCCATACCCAGCGATCAGATGACTCGACCCTGTTCGTCGCGGACCTCGGGCTCATCGACCCGAACCCGATTGTCACCGAACTTGGCGTCGCGTTCACCAAACGCACCGCGAAGACCACCTTCAGCGACAGCCTTGAAGTACTCGCGGGTCGCAGGAGCGCTGTGAGCCCTGGCGTCTGTCTCCGCCGCATAACGCTGCAGGGTACGGGCGCCCATCAGCTCCATACCCATGTTGATGACCCGCTTGTTCGAGCTGAGTAGGTCAGAGTCAATGAGCGCTAGGCGCTTGGCGAGGCTGGTCACCTCATCGTCAAGCGTTGCCTCGGGCACCGACTTCATCACCAGGCCGATCTTCGCCGCATCCTCGCCTGAGATCAGGTCGCCACTCATGGTCAGCCGCTTCGCCCACTGTGGACCGACGTGGTACAGCCACATCGAGTTGGGGAGCGACCCCAGGTTTCGCGCTGGAGGGAACCCAATGAGTGCGTCGTCGGCAGCGATCACCATGTCGCAGAACAGCGCAACGTCGGTGCCCCCAGCCAGGCAATGCCCGTGCAACTGGGCGATCGTCGGCTTGTGCATGTCCCACAGGACGCGCAGCCGGTGAGCGCTTCGCTCGAGCTGCCACGAGTCATCGTCGATCGTCGCGCTGCGTCGCTTGGGCGTGTCGTCGGTGGGGTCGCCGAGTCCGCCGAAGCCCAGCAGGTCGTACCCCGAGCAGAATGAGGGCCCTGCCCCCTTCAGCACCACACAGTGGACCCGCTTGTCGTTGTCAGCGGCCCACATGGCATCTTCCATCTCGGTAAGCAACTGACGGGAGAGCGCATTACGTCGCTCTGGACGGTTCAGGGTCACGGTCGCGTAACCGTCGGCAACCTCGTAGATGATGTTCTCATAGTCGGCCATCACCGAACCGTAGGCCGCACTGCTAGTGCGGTGCAGTGGCTAGCCTCGCTGAGGTGCCGAGCCGTCTGACACCGAGGGCCACGATCTCCCGCCTCCGCGCGGGATCGTCGATCTACGGCTCCCCCTGCCGATTGAGACTGCCATTCATTCAATGAAGTCGACTGGCTGTGCGGTCGTAGAGATCGAAACGTCGGACGGAGCTGTCGGCCAGGGTTTTGTCTTCACCCTCAACGGTGATCGGATCCGATCGTTCGAGCAGATGATCCGTGGCTTCGCGCCGCTCGTCGAAGGACGAGGGGTCCACGAGACATCCGCGATTTCCACATCGATCTGGGACGCGATCAATCCAACTGGCCACGCCGGAGTGACCATCGCCGCACTTTCGGCCATCGACATGGCGTGCTGGGACGCATAGGCCAAAACGGCCGGCCTACCGCTGCACGCCATGTTCGGCAGTTGTCGCGACCGCGTCGACACCTATGCCAGCAGTGGACTGTGGCTGTCGCAGAGCATCGACGACATCGCCGCCGAAGCAATGCGCTTCCTCGGCCAGGGATTCCGAACCATGAAGGTCCGACTGGGCAGCGCCAACCCAGCCGAAGACGTGTCCCGTGTTCGAGCCGTCCGGGCAGCCGTCGGCGACGATGTCGGGTTGCTCGTCGCCCTCAACCAGGGCCTGACGCCCCAATCGGCGATCCAACTCGCACGCCGCCTCGAAGAGTTCGATCTCGTGTGGATTCAGGAGCCAGTCAACGCCCACGACCTCGCTGGGCACGCGCTGGTCCGCCGATCGATTGATCAGCACGTGGCCACTGGCGAAACGCTCTATACCTCCATGTGCATGCAGCAGATCCTTGACGCTGAGGCCACCGACATTCTGATGCCAGACTTGCAACGCATCGGCGGCTACACAGAGATGCGGCGTGCGTGTGCCGTGGCCCGTACCCGCCACGTCCCAGTCTCGACCCACTTCCTCACCGGACACAGCCTCAGCGTCGCCGGTTCAGAGTCGAACATCGAGTCCGTCGAACACGTGGATTGTTTGAGGTATCTCTTCAACGAGACGATCGACCTCGAAGACGGACAGCTACTGATTCCGCAGCGTCTCGGAACCGGATTCACATTCACTGACTCCGTGAGAGCCCAACTTCGCTGAGACCCCTAGCGTTGTTGGGATGTGCACGACCGAACATCCGGCGATCAGCTATCCGCCGGACCTCCCGATCAGCCAGCGGCGCGAAGAGCTGCTCAAGATCATCTCGGAGAACCAGGTCGTGGTGGTCGCTGGCGAAACCGGCTCCGGCAAGAGCACCCAGATCCCCAAGATGTGTCTGGAGCTTGGCCGAGGCATCGACGGGCTCATTGGCCACACCCAGCCCCGCCGGATCGCTGCCCGTTCGATCGCCGAACGCGTTGCCGAAGAGCTGAAGGATTCGGTCGGTGGGCGGGTCGGCTACAAGGTGCGTTTCACCGACGAAGTCAGCGCTCGGACCCAGCTCAAACTGATGACTGACGGCGTACTCCTCGCCGAAATTCAGCGTGACCGAAAGCTCAGCAAGTACGACACGATCATCGTCGACGAGGCCCACGAACGTAGCCTCAATGTTGACTTCCTACTCGGCTACCTCAAGCAGCTGCTTCCCCGCCGACCGGACCTAAAGCTCATCATCACGTCGGCCACCATCGACACCGAACGCTTCAGCCAGCACTTCGACGATGCCCCGATCATGGAAGTGTCCGGCCGGACCTTCCCCGTCGAGATTCGATACCAACCTCTCGATGGTGACGAGCGAGATGTTGAAGTCGATCAGCCCCAAGCCATCGCCGAAGCCGTCGAGGAACTGTTCACCGAGGGCGACGGCGACGTGCTCGTGTTCTGCTCCGGCGAACGAGAGATCCGCGACGCCGCGGACGAGCTCGCTGAACTGAATCTTCCCGGCACCGAGATCCTCCCCCTGTACGCCAGGCTGTCTGCTGCCGAACAACACCGAGTGTTTTCGTCGCATCGAGGTCGCCGAGTGGTTCTCTCGACCAACGTCGCCGAGACCTCCCTGACAGTTCCCGGAATTCGTTACGTGGTCGACGCTGGCACCGCACGCATCTCCCGCTACAACCGACGCACCAAGGTCCAGCGCCTACCGATCGAGGAGATCTCGCAGGCCTCGGCGAACCAACGGTCAGGTCGTTGTGGTCGTGTCGGACCTGGCATCGCGATCCGCCTCTACGCCGAAGACGAATTCAACGACCGTCCAGAGTTCACCGAACCGGAAATCCAACGAACCAACCTGGCATCGGTCATTCTCCAGATGGCTGCTCTTGGACTCGGCGATATCGAGGCCTTCCCGTTCGTCGATCCACCCGACAGCCGCAACATTCGAGACGGCATCGCCCTGCTCGAAGAGCTTGGCGCGGTCGATCCCGAGCGTGTCGGAACCAAGAAGTGGCTCACCCCAATGGGCCGCAAGATCGCTCGCCTTCCCGTTGATCCTCGACTCGGCCGCATGGTGATTGCCGGCGCTGACGGAGCCTGTCTAAGCGAGATGCTCATCATTGCCTCCGCCCTCTCAGTGCAGGATCCACGAGATCGCCCGAAGGATCAGCAGTCGCAAGCTCGTGAACTGCACAAGAGGTTTGATCACGAGGGTTCAGACTTCCTGACCCTCGTCAACCTCTGGAAACACCTCAAGCAATCCCGCAGTGAAATGACGTCGAGCAAGTTCCGCCGCACGTGCAAGCAGGAGTTCATCAACTACCGGCGAGTGCGCGAGTGGCAGGACGTGCACCAACAACTGCGCCGAGTCGCAAACGAGATCGGGTTGCGGGCCAACCAGACCGAAGCTGATCCTGACTCGGTGCACAAGGCACTGCTGGCCGGGCTGTTGTCCCATGTCGGCCTCAAGGACCCCGAGACCCACGAGTACCGAGGCGCTCGAGGCAGCCGTTTCGCCATCGCTCCCGGATCGGTTCTGTTCAAGAAGTCACCCAAATGGGTGATGGCCGGCGAGCTGGTCGAAACCAACCGCATGTGGGCGAGGGCAATCACCGCCGTTCGACCCGATTGGATCGAGTCGGCTGGAGCGCACCTCATTCGACGCAACTACGGCGAGCCGTCGTGGGACAGCGAACGTGGCCTAGCCATGGTCAACGAATCAGTGATGCTCTATGGCATCCCACTCGTGGCTGGACGCCGGGTCCCCTATCAACGGGCCAACCCCAGCGACGCCCGCGACATGTTCATCCACCATGCATTGGTCGCTGGCGACTGGGATACCCAGCACAAGTTCATGGGCAGAAACATGGCCCGCTTCGCCGAAGTCCGCGAGCTGGAAGCTCGAACACGTCAGCCCGATCTGCTCGTCGACGACCTGGCCCTGTTCCACTTTTTTGACGAACGAGTCGGACCCGACGTCACCTCAGCGCGCCATTTCGATAAGTGGTGGAAACAAGCCCAACGAGACGATCCCCATCTTCTCGACCTCGCTGTAGACGAACTTATCGACCCGCGAGCTGGCCACATCGACGAGACCCTCTACCCGGTCGAATGGGTCCACGGCGACCTTCACCTGCCGCTGAGCTACGAGTTCGACCCCGCCAGCAGCGACGACGGTCTCACCATCGAAGTCCAAGCCTCTGCTCTCGATCGCATCAACCCTTCGCTGTTCGAGTGGAACGTTCCCGGGAACCGGGTCGAGCTCGTCACCGCCCTGATCCGCACCCTCCCGAAGCAACATCGCAAGCAGTTCGTGCCAATCCCTGATACCGCTCGCACCATTGTCGAGCGGATCGACCCGACCGAGATAGGGCTCGTCGAGGGATTGCTCAGTGAGTTGAGCCGAATCGCTGGCTCGCCAATTCCCGCCGACTCGTTCACCCTTGAGGACCTGCCGGCCCATCTACGCCCGAGCTATCGGGTCGTCGATGACGACGGACGCATGCTCGCTGAAGGCGCCAATTTGGGAGCGTTGCGCGTCGAGTTACGTGATCTGGTTCGTGCGCAACTTTCCACCTCGGGACACGAGCTCGAACGCCGTGGCATGACCTCATTCGATGTCGACCGCATACCAACCACGGTCGACACCTCCGGTCAGGGTCATCAAGCAGTGGCGTATCCGGCTCTGGTCGATGAGGGTGCTTCGGTCGCTCTGCGCCTGCTCGCCACACCAGCCGAACAGGCCGACGCCATGTGGGAAGGCACCAGACGCTTGCTGCTGCTCAACCTTCCGTCCCAGCTGAAGGCAGTGCGGCATTTGCTGACAAACGAACTCAAGCTGGCGCTGCTGTCGAGTCCCTACGCCGCACCCGGTGACTGGTACACCGACTGCCGACAATGCGCCCTCGATTCGATCCTGGTCGCCGAAGGCGGCCCTGCGTGGACAGCCAGCGACTTCGCCAAACTTCTGGCAATCGTGCGGGATGCGCTCCATGACGAACTAGTCACCGTTGCCGAACGTTCGGCGGAGTTGCTGATCACCTCGGCCCGGCTGGCCTCAGGCCTACTCGACGCCCAACAACAGTTCGGTCCAGCCGCCGCTGATATGCGCGGCCAGCTCGGCGCTCTCGTCTACCCGAGTTTCCTGACCTCAGTTGGTGCCGAACGATTGCCCGACATCGTTCGCTACGTGCAAGGAATCGCCAGACGCCTCGACCGTCTGCGCACCAACGTCAACCGCGACCGGCAATCGATGGTCCGGATTCAGCGCCTCGAGGATCGCTACGTCACCCTCACCGAGCGGCTGCCCTGGTCAACGGGAATGGAAGACATCGGCTGGATGCTGCAGGAACTCCGAATCAGTCTCTTCGCAGAATCGCTCGGCACCAAAGGTTCCGTGAGCGAGAAACGGGTCGAAAAAGCTATGGACGGCGTACTCCGGATCTAAACGGTTTCGCCTGCTTCGACGAGAGGGACGAGATAGTCAGGGACCGCATCGCCTTTCTCGGCGTTCTGCATTGAGGTCATGTCGACGTAATCCCGCCAATGGGTGACTGTGTTGCCGTCGAACTCATAGGCCCCCATATACGGGACCTGGACCCGATTACCCGAGGGGTTCACGTAGTCGTCGACGCCTTCCACGAGGAGCACATCGCCGTTCTCCGCATGATGTACCAGCCTCCACGCGAGCTGCAGCTGGTGCTTGGATAGGCGGCTGAGAAACTTCGCCATGTGTTCTTTTCCGTGCACCGGTGGCTGCCCAACCGCGTAGTGCCACTCGACGTCATCGGACACCAAGGCGACCACACCCTCAACATCGTGGGCTGACCATGCGCGCATGAGCGCCTTGACGATTTCGATCCGTCCACTACCGCCGTTGTCTGTCATAGGAAACACATTACTTGCCTGACGATCGCGCTTCTGGGTGCGCTAGTGCACGGATTGCGTGCACTAGATCACCCAGAACGGGACGGCAGTGGCCCGATCACCTGATGGCCGCTATGAATAACCAGATGCAGATCAACACACTTTTCGACGTCAGCGGCAAGGTTGCTGTGGTTACCGGCGGCTCCCGGGGAATCGGCTTCATGATCGCCAAGGGCCTCGTCAGCAACGGCGTTCGCACCTACATCACCGCGCGCAAGGCCGACGCCTGCGATGAAGCCGCAGCTGAGCTGTCTGAGATCGGCGAGTGTTTCTCGATTCCCGCCGACATGGCGAAGCCAGAAGGAATCGAAGCGTTCCGCAGCGCACTGACCGAACGCGAAGACAGGCTCGACATCCTCGTCAACAACGCTGGCGCGGCGTGGGGCGCACCCATCGGCGAGTTCCCCGATGGCGGATTCGAGAAGGTCTTGGACATCAACGTCAAGGCCCCGTTCATGCTCACCCAGGCTTTGCTGCCCCAGCTCAAGGCCAGCGCATCGGAAGAAGACCCAGCGCGGGTGATCATGATTGGCTCGATTGACGGCATCAAGGTTCCGTTCGGCGACAACTACTCCTACTCAGCATCCAAGGCCGGCATCCACATGATGGCCCGCCACATGGCGCACCATCTGGTGAAGGAACACATCAACATCAACACCATCGCGCCAGGCCCGTTCGAGTCGAAGATGATGAGCTACATGCTCGACGACCCAGACAACCGGGCCATGGTCGAAAAGACCACCCCCAAGGGCCGCATTGGTACTCCCGAAGACATGGCCGGCGCAGTGATTTTCTTGTCGAGCCGGGCCAGCGCATGGCTCACCGGCATCGTGTTGCCGGTCGATGGCGGAATCTCCACTCATGGCTGACGCGACACCACTCAACCTTGTCGCCATCTGCGGGAGCTTCCGGGCCGACTCGTTCAACGGCTCACTGCTGCGGGCCGCGCAGCGTCTTGTCGGCGAAGGCGTCACGATGACCCAGATCGACATCACCGACGTCCCCTTGTTCAACCAGGACGTTGAAGCAGCCGGCGACCCCAAGTCGGTCACCACGCTTAAGACCGCCGTCAAGGATTCAAACGGCGTCCTCATCGTGACCCCCGAATACAACTGGGGTGTTCCCGCTGTCACCAAAAATGCGGTCGACTGGTTGTCACGCCCATTCATGAACGGGTCCATCAAAGGCAAGCCCGTTGCGCTTGCCGGAGCAACCCTCGGGCGAGGCGCTGTGGCGAACTGTCTGCGGCATCTCAGCGAATCCGTAGCCATCCTCAGCGACGGTCTGTTCTCCAACACCCACGGTGTTGGAGGCGTGACGGACTTGATGGACGATGGTGAGTTCGCCAACCACGACGCATGCGTCGAGCTCGCTGCATGGTTGGCCGAATTCGCCGAGCATGCACGGAGCCACAACGCTGCGGTCGCTGCAGCCGTAGCCCTCGTCGACGGGGCGTAGGGTTTCACGGCCAGTGACGACCTACGACTACATCATCATCGGAGGTGGCTCAGCGGGATCTGCGTTGGCCAACCGGCTGAGCGCCGATCCCGCGACGAAGGTGTTGGTTCTCGAGGCTGGCCGTCCCGACTACAAGTGGGATGTCTTCATCCACATGCCAGCGGGTTTCGCGTTCCCGATCGGCAGCCGGTTCTACGACTGGAAATACGAGTCCGAACCCGAGCCGTTTCTGAACAACCGCAAGGTGTACCACGCCCGAGGCAAGGTGCTCGGGGGTAGCTCATCGATCAACGGGATGATCTTCCAGCGCGGCAATCCGTTGGACATGGAGCGTTGGGGCGCCGACCCAGGCATGGGCACCTGGGACTATGCTCACACGCTGCCGTACTTCAAGAAGATGGAGAACTGCCTAGCTGGCGGAGACACCTGGCGCGGCGGCGGCGGCCCCCTCAAACTTGAACGCGGCGCGGCGAAAGGGCCGTTGTTCGACGCCTTCTTCGCGGCGTGCAAAGAGGCCGGCCAACACATCACCACTGACGTGAACGGCCATCGCCAGGAAGGTTTCGCCCGGTTCGACCGCAACATCCATCGCGGCCGACGACTCAGCGCCGCCAGGGCGTACCTGCACCCGGTCATACGAAAGCGCAAGAACCTCACGGTCATCACCCGCGTCCACACCAACAAAATCCTGTTCGAGGGCACGACGGCCGTTGGAGTTGAAACTTCGAAGCGCAGTAAGAGCGGCAAGGTCATCACAACCGAGTACCGGGCCAAGGAAGTCATCTCCTGCGCGGGCGCCATCAACACGCCGCAACTGCTGCAGCTCTCCGGAGTCGGCAATGCCGAACACCTGAGGTCGCTCGGCATCGACGTTGTCCACGATCTCCCCGGCGTGGGCGAAAACATGCAGGACCACCTCGAGGTCTACATCCAGTACGAGTCGAAGCTGCCCGTCACCCAGCAACCGAACATTGCGATGTGGCGTCGGCCTTTCATTGGATTCCAGTGGTTGTTCCGCAAGGGCGCGGCCTCGACGAACCATTTCGAAGCTGGCGGTTTTGTCCGCAGCAACAACGAAGTTGCATATCCGAACCTGATGTTCCACTTCCTCCCCCTTGCCATCCGCTACGACGGACAGACCTCAGGTGTGAAACACGGGTATCAGGTGCATGTCGGGCCGATGTACGCCGACACACGCGGTTCGGTGAAGATCACATCGACCGACCCAAAAGCCAAACCCGAGCTGCGGTTCAACTATCTCTCAACGCGCACGGACCGCAAGGAATGGGTGGAGGCGGTTCGTGTCGCCCGTGACATCCTCAACCAGCCAGCGTTCGATGCCATCAACGGCGGCGAGATCTCCCCGGGCCCATCTGTTTCGACTGAAGACGAGATCCTCGACTGGGTCGCCAGTGACGCCGAAACAGCGCTCCATCCGTCCTGCACCGCTCGTATGGGCGTGGATGAGATGTCGGTGGTCGACCCGCTCACCATGCGGGTGCGCGGGGTCAACGGCCTCCGGGTGGTCGACGCGTCGGCGATGCCCTATGTCACCAACGGCAACATCTATGCCCCGGTGATGATGATGGCTGAGAAGGCCGCCGATCTGATCCTTGGGCACGAACCCCTGGCACCAGAACCCGCCGACTTCTATCGCCACCAGGTTCCCTCCGCGGAGAGATAGGTCCGCCAGGTTCTGGGCGGATAGCATCTATCGCCATGGCTGCAACGGACACCAAGTTCAAGAAACGCACACGGGTGGTCGCCACCACAGATCTCCGCGGTGTCCCTGAAGGCACCGGCGGACAGGTCCGCATCAACGTCGGCCTAACGTGGCAGCGCTACTACGTGATGTTCGACAACGGCATCGACATGGGCTCCGTTGGCCACAACAAGCTGGTCAAAGAAGCCGATTGGCCTCAGTTCCAGAAGGATCGCGAGCGTCTCGCCGCCGAGGCGGCTGAGGCCGCCAAACGCACGGCCGAGGCACCCGCTCCAGCGGCAGCTGCTCCCGCCGCTGCTGGTGGAGGCGACGATCGTTTGGCCGCACTCATGGCCAAGTCGAAGGCCGCCAAGTCAGCCAAAGCGGGCGACGCACCTGCCGAAAAGGCGACTCCAGCCGCGTCCGCCGCCGACGATCGCTTGGCCGAAATGCTCGCCAAATCGAAGGCTGCCCGCGAGGCCAAGGGTTAGTCGCGGAGCAAAGAAGTTTTCTGGATCGAGCGTCGATCTCAGAGCAATCTGTTCGTCAAACAGTCGTGACCTGCCATCTAGGCAGGCGACCTGAGGAGCAGATCATGAAGTTCGTTTTTACGTACCACGGCGGCAGCGGAATGCCGGAGACCGAAGCAGAGCAGGCTCAGATGATGGAAGCCTGGGGCGCCTGGATGGGGGCGGTCGGCGCATCAACTGTTGACGGCGGCAACCCATTCTCGGAGAACTGCACCGTGCACCCTGATGGCTCGGTCACCAACGACGGTGGCGCAAACCCATGCACCGGCTACGGAATCTTCAACGCAGACGACATGGCCGGCGCTATCGAGATCGCCAAAGGCTGCCCCGTGCTCACCGGTGGGGCCACCGTCCAGGTCTCCGCAGCGATGGACATGTAGGTCCCATCTCCCAAGGCGCGACGAGTCAACTAGAGGTTGGGAGAGCACCGTGCGCTTCCCGACCTCCAGTCTCGTTTTGAGAGGAGCTGCTAGAACCCGCGGCGGGGCCAGCCGGTTTCGGTCGACCAGGACCGGCCGCTGAAACGCCACGAGGTATCGACCACTGAGTCGTTGCCAGCAGCAACGGGCTGAGGCCAGAGGAACTCAAGCGCCGCGACAATCGCCGCCGCTTCCTCGTCGGTAGGCATCGGTGAAGTCTCGTTGCTCACAGCGGTACGTTTCCGTGCTTGCGCTGAGGCAGGTCTTCGCGTTTCGTGCTGAGCATCTCGAATGCCTGCACCACCCGCTTACGTGTTTCGGCCGGATCGATCACTGCATCGATGATGCCCCGCTCAGCGGCTACGTATGGGTTGGCGTACTTCTCGGTGTATTCAGCAATTAGCTCAGCCTTCCTGGCATCAGGATCGGCAGCCGACTGGAGCTCGCGCCGATTCAGAATCTCAACCGCGCCCTGCGGGCCCATCACGGCAAGCTCGGCGGTGGGCCAAGCGAACGAGACGTCGCAGCCAACGGACTTGGAGTCCATGACCACATAGGCGCCACCGTAGGCCTTCCGGGTAATGACCTGGACCCGAGGGACGGTCGCTTCGCAGTAGGCGTAGAGCAGCTTGGCGCCGTGGCGGATAATGCCGCCATGTTCTTGGTCGACACCGGGGAGGAAACCTGGCACATCGACGAACGTGAGCAGCGGGAGGCTGAAAGCGTCGCAGAAGCGAATGAAGCGGGCGGCCTTCGAAGACGACTCGATGTCGAGCACGCCAGCCATGTGCATTGGCTGGTTGCCAACAACGCCGATCGACTGGCCGTTGATCCTGGCGAACCCGCAGACGATCGCACCGGCCCAGTTGGCGTGGTACTCCAGGAATTCGCCATCGTCGACGACTTCGGCGATGACCTTCTTCATGTCGTACGGGACATTTGGGCTGTCCGGCAACATCGTCGACAGGTTCGGGCAGTCGCGCTCGGGATCATCTGACGGAACGTCGCGTGGCGGGGCCTCGCGGTTGTTGGCTGGCAGGAACGACAGCAAGTACTTCACGTCGTCGAGCACCGAGCGCTCATCTGGGCCAACGAACGAGGCGACGCCTGACTTGGTGCTGTGCGAGCCAGCCCCGCCAAGCTCTTCGAGAGTGACATCTTCGCCGGTCACCGACTTCACGACGTCGGGCCCCGTGATGAACATGTGGCTGGTGTCGCGGACCATAAAAATGAAGTCGGTCATAGCCGGCGAGTAGACCGCGCCACCGGCACATGGGCCGAGGATCACGCTGATCTGAGGGATGACGCCCGAAGCGCGCACGTTGCGGCGGAAGATGCCGCCGTAACTTGCCAGAGACACCACGCCTTCTTGGATGCGGGCACCTGCACCATCGTTGAGGCCGATCATCGGCGCTCCAACGGACTCTGCGAGATCCATCACCTTGTGGGTCTTCTCAGCAAAGACCTCTCCGAGCGCCCCACCGAAAACAGTGAAGTCCTGCGATGCAACGAAGACCTTGCGGCCGTCGACGGTGCCCCAGCCAGTGATGATGCCGTCCGTGTAAGGACGCTCATCGAGGCCAACATCGTGGGCTCGATGACGGGCGAGCATGTCGAGTTCGTGGAACGAACCCTCATCGAGGAGGTAGTCGATTCGTTCGCGGGCAAGCATCTTGCCCTTGTCGTGCTGGCGCTGCACTGACCGCTCGGAACCAGGCTGCATTGCAGCGGCGCGGCGCTCTTCGAGGTCGGCAAGTCGTTCTGGCATGCTTGGGTTCGACACGAGGGTCGATCGTAGCGGCCATAGGCCCTCGGGTCCCAAGAGAGCCGCCCCTCGATCGCCGTTCGCAACAATCGTCGCGACCTCGGCCATGATGTGGGTATGGCCCTCCCAGTGACCCCGCCGCTGGCCCCGATGCTGGCCAAGGCAGTCGACAAACTTCCGGATGTACCGCTCATGTACGAGCCGAAGTGGGATGGGTTCCGATGCATCGTCTTCCGGGACGGTGACGAAGTGGTGTTGTCCAGCCGCAACGAACGGCCCTTCAATCGTTACTTCCCCGAGATTCTGAAGCCACTCCGCCAGAATCTGCCCAATCGGTGTGTTCTCGACGGAGAAATCGTCGTACCGACAAGCCGGGGCCTCGACTTCACCGCGCTCCAGAACCGGATCCACACCGCCGACTCACGGGTGCAGAAGCTCGCTGTCGAGACTCCAGCGGCGTTCGTGGCGTTCGATCTGCTGGCGCTCGGCGACCAAGACTGCCGTGAGCTACCCATGTCAGAACGACGCTCCCTCATGGATCGTGCGCTCGGCAACACCCGCCCACCGATCTATCTCACGCCCGCATCGACCGATCGGCAAGAGGGGCTGCGTTGGTTCGAGGAGTTCGAGGGGGCTGGACTCGATGGCATCATCGCCAAACCGCTCGACGGCACCTACGTCTCCGACAAGCGGAAGTGGTTCAAACTCAAGCCGGTTCGTACTGCCGACTGCGTCGTCGCCGGATTTCGTTGGCACAAAAACGAAGGCGTTGGCTCACTCATGCTGGGGCTGTACGACCATGAGGGAACGCTCCACAATCTGGGAGTGGCGAGCAGTTTCTCCAAGGCTCGCCGCCTCGAGCTCGTCGACGAGTTGGCGCCCTACCAAGTTGACGCGCTCGACGAACACCCATGGGCTGAGTGGGCCAGAGCGGACCAGGAACGCCCCCAACGGATGCCTGGTGCCCAGAACCGCTGGAACGGCGGCAAGGACCTGTCCTGGGAACCGCTTCGCATCGAACTCGTGGCCGAGGTCAAGTACGACCAGCTTCAAGAGACCCGCTTCCGCCACGTGACTAGATGGTTGCGCTGGCGTCCGGACCGAGAGCCCTCGTCATGTCGCTACGACCAGTTGATCACGCCCGTACCGAAAATGATCGGTGAGATTTTCACCCAATAGTGGTTCAGACCGGCTGGTTGATTTC
>JBLHLM010000040.1:0-13469 GCA_047618365.1 Candidatus Poriferisodalaceae bacterium
TGCAAGTTCACGAGATGGTGAACGATCAGCTCGGCGGGCGCACCATCGTTGTGCCGTACTGCACGTTATGCGGGTCAGCGCAGGCGTTCTTCACCGATGAGCTCGATGGGGAAGTCCTTGACGAGCCGTTGGTGTTTCGGACATCGGGACTGCTGTCGCGATCGAACAAGGTGATGTACGAACTCGGCAGTCAGTCGATATTCGACACGTTCACGGGACGCGCACGATCTGGCCCGATGTTCGTCGATGGTGTTCACCTGGCTCAGCTCACTGTGTCGGTCTCGACGTGGGGCGAGTGGCGGTCTGAGCACCCGGGTACCACGATAATCGCCGGTGACGGCGGTGTCGGTCGGGTGTACCCGGAGGACCCGTTGTTCGATCGCGACGACAGTGGTCCGATCTTCCCAATTGGGGAGCTAGATGACCGGTTGACAGTTCACCACCCGGTGGTCGGGGCGGTCACCGCCGACGGTGTCGCGGTCGCGTTCGATGCCATCGAAGCGCGGGCGGTGCTCGCCGATGGAGGCAGCGTCGTTGCGCTCGATGAGGATGGAACCGTGATAGCGACCGTCAGCTCCGATGGTGCCGGGCTGTCCGTAACGTCAGCCGATGGTCTGGAGTTGGCGACGCATGAATCCTTCTGGTTCGCCTGGAGCCAGTTCTGGCCGCAGACCCTGCTATGGGCCAATGTCATGGCCTAGGTCGTCGAGTGGGTGCCCTCTAGCGGCAAACCGTCCGGTAGGTTCCGCTCCGGAAGCGGGCGACATCAACCGGGGCGGCCTCACACGCGTGGACGTAGTTTCTGAGACAACTTCGACGACAGGTCGCCGCAAAGGTCCCCACCAGGTCGAGGGCTGCGCGCGCCGCGATATGAGGTTCGCGCGTGTCGACGGCGTCGATCTGTTGGCTCGGGTGTACCGACCCGTCGTTCGCGATATGGCTCACTGTGCGATATGGCCGGTCGTTGTTCACGCCGTTGGCGGTGGCTGGATGGCGGGCGGGCGGTTGCACGATGTTGAGTTGCACAGCCAGCTGGCAGCGGCAGGCGTCGTGTCGGTGGTTCCCGATCTGCGCAGCGGTCTCGGACATCGTCACCCCGCTGCGGCCACTGACTTTGAGCGAGTGCTCCGCTGGGTCCACGAACAAGCCGACGAGCTCCACATCGACCGATCAGCCGTCGTCGTTGCTGGCTCATGGTCCGGCGCGCATGCTGCGCTCACGGCTGTCCTCACATCTCGGACCCTGCGAAGGCTTGGCGTTCCAGCGTCGCTAGTGATGCGTTGGCCGACGATCGATCCGCTGACCGTGCTTCGACGTGGCGAGCAACCCGCTCGCACCCTCGACCCGACGCCCCCGGCAATCTCCAGCGTGATCGACGCTTCGGCGGCTGACTACTTTGGCGAACCGGAGCGGATGCGCCGAGCTGGAGTGCCAGAGCTGGTGTTCGATGGGGCAGCGGTTCAACTGCCGACAATGTGGATCACCCGGAGCGATCACGAGCCGTTCGCTCCAGGCGATGCAGTGGACGAGTTGGTGTTCGCCTGGAGGCGGGGAGGCGGGCGTGCACTCGCCTTCGATACGGTCGGGTTCTCGGCCGAACAGGTCAACGACGCCACCCGTGTCGCCCTGACGGAAGCGGCGCGCCGCTGCCTAGAGCCGAACTACCGAGAGGTCGTCGAGGCGTGAGCAAAGAACCGGCGTCCATCAGGAACGAGATGATCGACGTCAATGGCGTCACGCTCGAGGTGACACACGCCGGGGAGGGCCCCATGGTGTTGCTGCTGCACGGTTTCCCTGAGCTTGCCTACAGCTGGCGCCACCAAATCGCAGCGCTTGCCGAGGCCGGCTACCACGCTGTCGCCCCCAACCAGCGGGGGTATGGGCGCAGTGACTGCCCCGAAGACCTTGACGCTTACAGCATCTTCGAGCTCGTCGGCGATTCGGTCGCCCTCGTGCAAGCGATGGATCACGAAGATGCCGTGGTCGTTGGCCACGACTGGGGTTCGATGGTTGCCTGGCAGTGCGCACTGTTCCGCCCTGACGTGTTTCGCGGGGTGATGGGCATGTCGGTGCCGTATCTGCCGAGAGGCCCGTACAGCATCATCGATCTAGTGGGCATGGCGGTTGGCGAGGGATTCAACTACATCCTTCACTTCCAGCAACCCGAGTTAGCGGAGCAGGAACTCGACGCCGACCCAATCTTCACGATGCGTCGTATATTGTGGCTCGCTTCTGGCGACCGACCCGCTGACCTCGTCGGCCCCGACCCGGCCACCCAGACAAGTCTTCTCGAGGGTGATCCTCCGCCCGAGGGGCTTCCGTCGTGGCTGTCCGACGGCGACCTCATGGCGTACGCCGAGGCCTTCACGCACTCGGGATTCCGCGGCGGGATCAACTGGTATCGGAACATGCAACGCAACCACGACCTCACCGCGCCCTGGACCGATGCCAAGGTGACGATCCCAGCGAGTTTTGTCGGCGGCCTCTCAGACTTCGTGGTCAACGGCGGACCCGTCGGCGAGGCCGGTCCTTCTGTTGCCCTGATGGAAGCCATGTGCAGCGACTTCCGGGGCTCCACCTTCCTGCCTGGAATCGGACATTGGAACCAACAAGAGGACCCAGCGGGTACCAACAGCGCTCTGCTCGAGTTTCTGTCGGGGCTGTGAACACTGGGGCTGTGAACACTGGGGGACAGAGCTGATGGACCTGACCAGACCCTACGAAGCGATGCGTCGCGACGTGCCTTACCTGCGGCACGGCGACACCGAGTTTCTGGCTCGGATATGGGAGCCGGACGGCGGGCCAGCTGTGGGCCGACCAGCGGTAGTCGACGTACATGGCGGCGCCTGGGTCGATCACGATCGGCGCGCGGGTAAGCGATACAACCAAGCCTTGGCTGAAGCCGGAGCTGTTGTCGTAGCCATCGACTTCCGCACCGGGCTGACGCACCAGCATCCTTGTGCTTCAGCCGACGTTGCAGCGGCAGTGCGGTGGTTACGGCTCAACTCCGAATCACTCGGAATTGACCCTCAACGAATTGTTTCGACCGGATCATCGAGCGGCGGCCACCTGGCGATGTTGGCAGCCCTTCGGCCGAACGAACCCGAACATCAGGGGGGCGAGCTCATGGTTGACGGGGCGTGGCTCGAATCGTCGGCTACCGATGCTTCTGTTCGTGGCGTGAGCCCGCTGTGGCCTCCGCTGGATCCGCTGGCCCGCTACCGGTATGCACAGGGGCTCGACACCGATCACGGCCGAAGGCTGGTTGCCAGCACTGAGGCGTACTTTGCTGACACGGGCGCGATGCGTGACGCCAGCGTCACCGCGGTGATCGAGGAGAAGCGAAACACCCACCTGCCGCCGGTGTGGCTGGTGCAGGCGGAGCTGGACCTCAACGTTCCGGTGGCGATCATCGGGGCGTTCGCATCTGCCTATGGCATGAACGAAGGTGAGTGCTCGGTGTCGTTTTACCATGACGTTCCTCACGGCTTCGGCCACACCGATGGCTCCGAAAGCGATCGCTTCGCCAACGACTTGTGCGAGTGGGTGCACGTCACAACCCGGTAACGACCTCGGGCTTCTAGCCTGCCTTGCATGAGCGTCATCAAACAGCGACTTGAACTGGGCGCAGGCCCATGGCCCACTCTCGACCCTTTCCTGTTCTGTGTGCATCATCTCGATCACTATCCAAGCGGCAACGGTGCATACGGCCCTGACCGTGCCTTGCTGCAGGGTCGCCAAATCGGCCAGGACTTCGCCAACGTTGACGGCTGGAACATGTACCACGGCGATGTCGTGCCTGGTTTCCCCCAGCACCCGCATCGAGGCTTCGAAACAATCACTTTCACCCGTCGAGGTCTTGTCGATCACGCTGACTCCATGGGGGCAACCGCTCGTTATGGCCGCGGAGATGTGCAATGGATGACGGCTGGCAAGGGCATCGTGCACGCCGAGATGTTCCCCCTGCTCGATGAGGATGAGCCGAACAGCCTTGAGCTGTTTCAGATCTGGATCAATCTGCCGCCGGTGTCAAAAATGGTGGAGCCGCACTTCACCATGTTCTGGGAGCACGACATTCCCCATCTTGAGAGCGACGGAGTGAACGTCACCGTCATCGCAGGAAAGCTCGCCGATCATCAGCCACCTTCTCCACCGCCGGCATCATGGGCGGCGCAGCAAGCGGCCGATGTGGCGATTTGGCACGTCAGCTTGCAACCCGGAGCGTCGTGGACCATCCCAGTGGCAGCGTTCGAGGACACGAGTCGTGTGCTCTACCTGTTCGAAGGTGACCATCTGGTAGTCGAAGATGAGCACGTCGACTCGTACTCAGGTGCAGCGTTGGCCACCGACCAAGAGGTCACAGTTACAGCGAGCGAAAGCGGAGCAGAGTTCGTGATTCTGCAGGGTCGCCCGATTGGCGAACCTGTCGCCCAGTACGGACCGTTCGTAATGAACACCGAAGCCGAGATCCATCAGGCCTTCGCTGACTACCGGGCAACTCAGTTCGGGGGATGGCCGTGGGAAGACGACGGGCCAGTACACGGTGACGGCCAAGACCGATTCGCGCGACACGCCGACGGCACAACCGAATCGGTCGACCATGTCCCCAGTTGAGATGTCGGCAGCTGATGTTTCTGGCACTGCGGTGCTGCTGCTGAGTTGTCTCGATCAACGTGGAATCGTGGCGGCCGTGTCGGGCTTCCTGGCCGAGAAGGGGGTCAGCATCGTCCATGCCGAACAGCACGCTGACTCCGAGGCTGGGATCTTCTTCCAGCGAGTCGAGTTTGAGCTCGAAGGCCTGCTTGGGACTGTCGCCGAGCTGAAGGCTGACTTCTTGTCTGTGGCCGTTCAGTTCGGCATCGATTTCTCGTTGCACCTCTCTACAGATCGACCCCGTGTCGCGATTCTCTGTTCACAGCAGGGCCATTGTCTTTACGACTTACTCGCGCGCTGGGGCCTCGGGGAGATGCCAGGCGAGTTGGCGCTGGTTGCCAGCAACCACGCAACCCATCAAGCGGTTGTCGAGCGTTCTGGGACGCCGTACCACCACCTGCCCGTCGACCCCAACGATCGCCCGGCCCAGCAACGTGCGCTGCTCGATCTTCTCGCCGACTCGAACGTCGACCTCGTGGTCATGGCCCGCTACATGCAGATCCTGCCTAGGGAGTTGATCGATGCATTCCCGCATCGCATCGTCAACATCCATCACTCGTTCTTGCCGGCTTTCCCCGGCGGTCGCCCGTATCACCAGGCCCACGCGCGCGGGGTGAAGCTCATCGGAGCGACCGGCCATTATGCGACGGCCGATCTCGACGAGGGTCCGATCATCGAGCAGGACGTGAGCAGGGTGAACCATCGTCACTCGCCAGCCGAACTGGTTCGGCGAGGCCGAGACCTGGAGATGGTGGTGCTGGCGCGGGCCGTGCGTGCTCACCTCGACCATCGGGTGCTGGTCTACGGAAACAAGACCGTCGTCTTCGGCTAGGCGTACCCGAGCCGATAGGTGACGTGCCTAAGCGCCAGCGACCGGTGTTTGGTCGGCGGGGCTGCTCCGAACTGGGTGTCGAGCGGTTGCTCAGACGGGTGGGCCGGCCGGATTCGAGTCCGGGCCTGAGTGGCCGTCTTTGGGTGAAGGCCGCTCGGATTTCTGCCGGCCGGGATTTGGTGGTCTCGGTTTAGTCGGCCCGGGTCGGGTATATCTGCGGCGGTCGGATCGGGTCGCTGTAACGGTTCCGGTGACTGGATCGCGGGTGATGCCCCATTCGGTGCCGTGTACTAGTCGGTGGTGGTGTCGGCAGAGCAGGATGAGGTTGTCGAGTTCGGTTTCGCCGTGATGTGCCCAGTGTTGGATGTGGTGTGCGTCGCACCAGGTTGGGGGTCGGTCGCATGTGGGAAAGACGCAGCCTTGGTCGCGTATTGCGAGGGCGTGGCGTTGTGAGGGCGATACAACTGCTGATGTTCGTCCGAGGCTGAGTGGGTTCCCGATGGGGTCGACGATGAGTCGCCGGATTGAGGCGTCACACGTGAGGTGATCGGTCAGACGGTTCGGGATGGGGCCTCCACCGAGGAGCTCCCGCCGAATATCGATCAGAGACAGATCGTGGTCGTTTCCGGTGAGTTCGTTGAGACCGACGACGACGGTGGCGGGGTTGATGGGCCGCCGGGTCTTTGTCGTTTCGTCAGTGGTTGTGCCCCCGAGGAAGCTGACGGCAAGATCGGCGAGTGCGTCGGCCCTGCGTTCGGTAAGGCTGCGTCGGACTGGTGCGTCGTTGGGGTCGGGGTCGCAGAGTTGGTCGAATGCTTGGCCGACGACGGTGGCTTGGTCGGTGGTGAGACGGCCGTTGAGTTCGGCTTCTCCGAAGAGTGTGGAGCTGAACGAGAGGGTGCCTGCTGAGCGTGGTGCGGCGGGTTCGCTCACGTGTTCGTCGGCTAGAGACGCGAAGTGTCGGCAGCCTTTGGTGAACGAGTCGACGCCTGTGGCTGTTGCGGCTTCGATGAGTTTGTCGCCGTAGATGTCGAAGGCTTCTTGGCGGCGTTCGGTTGCGACTTCGGCGAGTGCGTCGAGGTGTCCGATGGTTGTTTCGCCAGTGAACACCAGATCAGGGAACCTAGGCAACCGACGCAGGACATTGACTCGTCGAGATGTGCGACCGGCCTCACGTTCGGTTATTCCGGCTTGACGTTGAAGCCAACCGGTGAGACTCACGGCACCATCAGCGAAGAACGTCGAATCGCCGGCGACGCCGACCAGCTCGCGTAACATCTCCATTCGCAAAGCATCTGCGGACCAGACGACAGCAAGGGCGGCAGCGTTGGTTTCGTCTGCGTTCTCTCGATCGAAGTTCGCCCCGTTCGTCATGACACAAACTTACGACGGGGGTGGGACAGCGAAGGCCGTTGCGATCGTGACGCCCTCGATCGTGTGAGGCCGCTTGTCCTCTTCGGCTAAGTCGGCCACTCGTGGTCGGCGTACGCGGCCCGTAAAGCCTTCTTATCGATCTTGCCGGTGCCGGTGTGAGGGATCTCGTCGATCGCGAGCACGTCGTTCGGTAGCCACCAAGACGCGACCTGCGGTCTGATCGCGTCAAGAATCGCCTCAGTGTCTAGGCTGGCACCGTCGACCAAAGCGACTAAGAGAAGTGGGCGCTCGCCCCAGCGATCGTGCGGCATTCCCACAACGGCTGCCTCGACGACACTTTCGGCAGCCAGTGCCGCGTTCTCGAGGTCGATGGAGCTGATCCACTCGCCGCCACTTTTGATGACGTCTTTCGCCCGGTCGACGATGGTGATGTAGCCCTCGGAGTCCAGGGTGGCGACGTCACCGGTCTTCAGCCAACCGCCCGCCTCGGCTGGCTCATGCGTCGAGTTATCGTCGTGGCGGAAATAGCTGCCAGCGACCCACGGCCCTCTCGCCTGCACCTCACCGAAGCTCACCCCATCGCGTGGAACCTCATTTCCATCATCGTCGACGAGGCGCAACTCGATCCCGAACAGCTCTCTGCCGGCCTTGGCCTGCCTGGCCCGATGTTCGTTTCTGCCGAGCTGGGTCACCCGATGGGTGAGCCGGCCGGAGGAGCCCTGGGTCATTTCGGTCATTCCCCAGACATGGGAAACGAACACGCCGTACTTGTCCTCGAGAATGTCGGTCATGAAGCGGGGTGCCGCTGAGCCGCCAACCGCGAGCCGGTTCATCGTGGGAATGTCGAGATCGTGTTTGTCGAGATATTGGACCACCGAGAGCCACACCGTTGGAACGCCGAGCGACATGGTGACTTCCTCATCGTTGATGAGGCGGACGAGAGCTTCGGCAGACAGGTCTGGGCCAGGCAACACCAGCTTCGCCCCTGTCATCGCTGAAGCGAACGGAACAGCCCAACCGTTCACATGAAACATCGGGACAGCAAGAAGGATCGACTCGCCGGAGTTGACGTTATGGCCTTCGCCGGTCGAGGTAGCCCACGTCTGGAGCACGATCGCCCTGTGGCTCTGCAGGATTCCCTTCGGGTTGCCTGTGGTGCCCGACGTGTAGCAGAGAGTCGCCGCAGCACGTTCGCTGAACTCGGGCCACTCGCACGGCTGTGGGTGACCGGCAATCCATGCCTCATGGTCGATTGCGTCGGGCAGGCTCGTCGAGGCGGCTGATCCGTCACCACCAAGCACCACCCAGGTCTTCACTGACGGGCACCGATCGGCGATGCGCTCGGCGATCGGGACGAAGTCGGGATCGACGAGAACGGCGACGTCCTCGGCATGTCCGATGATGTAGGCGAGCTGATCTTCGTGGAGTCGCGGGTTCACTGTGTGCAACACAGCTCCGATCCCAGTGATGCCGTAATAGACCTCCAGGTGCCTGTGATCGTTCGACGCAATCGTTGCGACCCGGTCGCCCTGGACCACGCCGGCGGCAAGCAGCGCGGCGCCAACCTGCCCTGCCCGTTGGGCAATTTCGCCCCAGTTTGAACGTCGCTCGACCCCAGCTGAGTCCATCGAGACCACGTCTGTGGCGGCGTGATTCCTGCCCGCGTACGAGATCAGTCCTGAGACCAAGAGCTCCCGGTCCATGTTGAGGCCTTGAAGCATGTTCGGATTTGTCCCCCAGTACGGCAGCACGGCGCCGCAGATCGGACCAAACTAGGACCGCAGCTGGCCCGCTGCCTAAGCGTCTCGCATTTCCAAGGGGAATCCAATGAAGGCAGCAGTACTCAACGAACAGCCCGGTGCTCTTTCAATCGAGGACATTGACATCGCCGAACCCAACGCCGACGAGGTCCTGGTTCGTACCGTCGGCGCCGGCCTGTGTCATAGCGACCTGCACTTCATGGAGGCAACGTTCCGCTCCAAGCTCCCGGCGGTGCTGGGCCACGAGTCGGCGGGCGTGGTCGAAGCCGTTGGCGCCAATGTCACCTATGTGGAGCCGGGTGATCATGTGGTGTGCTGCCTGTCCGTGTTCTGTGGCGGCTGCAAACAGTGTCTGTCTGGCCATCCCTATCGCTGCATCAACCCGGCAGCGACTATGCGCCGCAAGGGAGAAACCCCGCGACTCACACGCGGCGGTGAATCGGTCGAGCAGTTCGCCCATCTGGCGGGGTTCGCCGAGCAGATGCTTGTGCACCAGAACGCAGTCGTGAAGATCAATCCGGAGATGCCGCTCGACCGAGCCGCGCTCATTGGCTGTGGTGTGCTGACCGGTAGCGGTGCCGTATTTCGCACCGCTGCGGTCGAAGCCGGATCAACGGTCTGCGTGTTGGGCGCTGGTGGCATCGGACTTGCTGCGATCCAGGCCGCGCGCATCACCGGTGCTGGGCAGGTCGTTGTTGTAGACGTCAACGACCAGAAGCTGACAACTGCCCGCCAAATGGGCGCTACGCACACAGTGAACGCCATGGAGGTCGACGACGTCGCTGCGGCAGTGAAAGACCTGACCGGCGGGGGAGTCGACTACAGCTTCGAGGCAATTGGTCGCAAGGCCACGGTGGAGCAGGCGTTCAACATGCTCGACATCGGTGGCACGGCCACAGTGATCGGCATGGTCCCGAGCAAGGAGCGCATCGAGATCCGGGGCATGGATCTGCTGTCTGAGAAGAAGCTTCAAGGATCCATGATGGGCTCTAACCAGTTCCGTGTTGACATCCCGAATCTGGTCCAGATGTATCTCGACGGGCGACTCATGCTCGACGAGATGGTCTCTGCAACACTGACGCTCGACCAGGTAAACGACGGCTACGAGATGATGAAGAACGGCGAGGTCGCACGATCGGTCATCACCTTCTGATCGGCACTTTCCTGAGCTGTGGATTGATCAGGTCACGACTGCGTTGCCGATGTAAAACTTGCGGGAGAACCGGTCGATGCGCAACAGCGTGCCGGTGGATTTGACCTGGGAACCGAGCCGTCGGTTGACGTCTGGACCGAGCTGGATCACGGCTTCTATACGATTGACGATGCGCGATGTCTGCACGGTGCCGAGGCGAATCGTCGCCTTGACTCCGGGGTCGTTGCCAAAGTCGGTGTCGATTCGATAGGGACGCCTGGCGAGAACTTCGCATGACCAGGTCACGGTGCGGTCGAGGTACCTCGCCTCGAAATGTTCGACGATCTCGTGGCCGCGACGGACACCAGCGAAAAGGTCGGTCACAACTGCCTCCCAGTCGAGGGGAACTGTTGTGGCCAATGTCGGAAGCGCTGGTTTGGGTAGCGGGTTCGGTTTCGCAGCCACTTCGCTCCAGGCAACGACGTCAGGGTTAGCCGGGATTCGCTCGGCAGCATGGTTGAGGACCGCTGCCCCCTCATCGTGTCGCCCCATTGCGGTGAGCGTTTCAGCTTCGAGCAACTCGACGAAGCTGTTCGGCTCGGCGTCGTCGATCTCGTGGAGACGTGCTGCTGCCTCACCCATATAGCCGGCTCCCTGGAGTTCAAGGGCATCTTGTACTGGGGCCGGATCGCCGAGAACCACAGCAGTGTCGATGAGCCGATGAATCGTGCTCGACATCTTGCCGAGGTTTCGTTCCCGGCCCGGGCTGGCTACCCACACGCTGTTGTTGGTGATCTTCGCTTCGCGCCAACCATCGAGCAGAGTCAACACTGCTGCCTGGCGTGGTGGAGTGAGGAACTCGGCAACGAGCTCGGGGCTCGCTGAGTCGATGATCACCTGTTGATCAAAGAGCGGGTCACCGAGCTCGAGGTCGGTCTTATTGGCGAAACGACGAAAGAATGACAACGCGCCCTGACCGTTGGAACTCACCGACCCGAGGATTTGTGGTGAACCTCGTAGCCGGTGAACGTCGTCCTGTTCTTGCCTGATCCGCGTTGAAAGACGTAGATCCTGACTGGCATGTCGCGAACCTCGCCGGACATGTTTGGCCCAGTGGACCAGGTCGCAGGCACGAACTGCAGGTGGAGTTCTGAGGCCAAGATCGCCCACGTGGCGTGGGTTTTTACCTTGTCCCGATGTCCCAGGAAAAACATGAGCGCGATGACTGCGAACACGACGACGAATCCCATTGCGGCCCAGTATTCCCTGCCATGGAGCCATCGCTGCCTGGCACTCCAGCTAGATTCGGCGAATGGCGCTGACGATCGGACTCAACAGGTGGGATTGGCGATCGCCCTCGGCGTTCGTCGCCAGTGTCGTCGAGGCCGAAGCACTCGGCATCGATCATGCGTTTCTTCCGGTCAACCCGTTGGCTGTGTCTGACCCGTACGTATTGATGGCGCTTGCTGCCCAGCGGACGAGCAAGATCCGATTCGGTCCCTTGCTCGAGACACCAGTGCTGCGGTCTCCAGCGGTGGCAGCGGGCTCGATTGCCACGGTCGATGCAGCTTCAGATGGCCGCGCGATGTTGGTGTATGGGATCGGCGACACTGCCGTTCGCTGGCTCGGTAAACGCCCAGCCCGCCTCGCTGAGCTTGAAAGGGCCACCTCAGAGACACGGGCTCTGCTCGCTGGCGATCGCCTCGATGTTGGAGCTGGCGCACCCGCCTGGTTGAGGCATGCGCGCCCAGTTCCTGTCTGGGTGGCGTCGAGTGGGCCAAAGTCGTTGCGCGCCGCCGGCCGTTCTGCCGACGGGGTCTTCATGAGGGTGGGCACCCACCCAGCCAACGTACGGGCAGCGGTAGACGCCATTCGGCTTGGAGAAGCCGAGGCCGGCCGCAGGCCCGGTGAAGTGTCACTCGGACTGATAGTGCATACGTGCCGGAGCCAGGAACCTTCCGACGTTCGGGCGATCATTCGGGCCATGGCGGCCGGTTTCTACGAATACGCCCCTGCGCTGTTTGACGCCCCAGGGTTCGAATGGAACGGCACACCCATCGACGAACTAAAAGAGCAGCTATGGCCCGATTTTCACCATGCGGCGGACCTTGTCGCTGCAGGTGGCCTGGTCGACTTCCTGCCAGACGAAATAGCGGACAGCTTCGCGTTTCACGGCACGGCGGCTGACGTAGCCGACCAGCTCGGTCGGATCCTGAATGAGGTGCCTGAGATCGAAATTGTCGTTCCTCACCCAGTGCCGATGCCGATTCGGGGCGAGCTGAACAACTACATGCGCTGGCTGGGCGAGGACCTTAGGCCCCGCCTGTAGGCCGAACGTCTTTGGAGACAGGCGCCCATAGCTGTCGGGCTCAATGATGCGAGTCCGAGGGGGATTCTTGCTGACTCAGGTCACTGTTGGTGCGCGGGTGATGGCGAACATCGGGATGAGGCGATCGACGGATTCCTGGTAGCCGCCGAAGCGAGGCATTGCGGCGCGCATCGAGTCGAACGCCTCGGTACGAACCTCACCGTGCATTTGGTTGGCGGTTGCTTCGAACGTGTCGTTCCCGACTTCGACCGTCACGTCGGGAAAGGCAACGAGGTTGTGGAACCACGACGGATGTTTTGGGTGGCCACCTGCCGATGCCATGACGATCATCTGGTCGCCCATCGCGTGAAATGTGAGCGGGAATATCAGGGTCCGGGCGCTCCGGGCTCCGGTCGTGGTGAGTAGCAGCATCGGGTTGCCTTCGAAGCGCCCTCCGCACTTGCCGCCGTTCGAGCGAAACTCGTCGATGATGTCTCTGTTGAACCCGAGCGTCTGCTCTTGCGTCATGCCATTCATTGCCATGCCGCAGTCTCTCAGAGTTCCGACGCGTCGAAGATGCCTAGCTCATCGCTATAACGCTGATGAACCCTTATCACCGGTCTAAGAGGTCACAGGTCTAAGAGGTCACAGGTGTAAGAGATCACTGGTGTGCGAGATCGCTGTGATGCAACGCCATGTTGGCTGGGTAGCTGCGACTGAAGTAGTTCCATAGTTGTTCGCCATAGGTGGATGCACGATGGTCGCTGAGCATGTCGCCCACACCTGACTCGGTTTCTTCCTTGCGAGCCATGAAACCCGCTCGGCTGTGGTGCTCGCTGGTGGCGACCGCTTCGCCAAAACGTGGGTCGAGGGGGAGCGGATCGAGAGGCAGGTCAAGCGACGGTCCGTGGAAGTAGCCGGCGGAAAGCCGTTCAGCGTTGGTGATGACTCGGTGTGGGGTAGCCACGAGGTAGTTGTTGGTCATCGCCTGCAACATTTCGCCGAGGTTGATGACGAGCCCACCATCGACGGCGGGAACGTCGATCCAAGCCCCATCGGGGTTTTCCACCTGCAAGCCAGGTGTGGGACCAGGAGCGAGCACTGTGAGGAAGCCTGCGTCGTGGTGGGCGTTGACGCCAGCCTCGCCGGATGGTGTTGGTGGGTAGTGGATGAGCTTCGTGAGCGACATCGGTTCGGCGCCGAAGAGGTTGCGAAGGTGGTTTTCGCTGAGCCCGAGACCCGACGACAGTGAGCTCAGCAGCGCGTCGGCGAGCGCGCCCATGCGGCGGTACCACTCGGACATAAGTTCCTTCATGCCGCTGAGGACCTCGTCAGGCGGCCACTGGTTCGGTCCGAGCAGACGGAAGTGGCTCGGTTCGACGTCCTTGGGTCGACTGGGCCATTCGGTCC
>JBLHLM010000041.1:0-12739 GCA_047618365.1 Candidatus Poriferisodalaceae bacterium
TCCACGCGATGTTCGTCTCGAGCTGGCGGACCGCTGCACGATCCGACAGGCCCTCCAGAGCCTGCAACACCATCACCGTCGCGATCACATCGGCAGGCACCGACGGCCGACCCCGGCCCGTCGCGAACAGATCCGCGAACATTTCGTCAGGGAACAACCGCAGCCGATGCTCAGCCAAAAACGCGTAGACCGAGCCCTCCCCGACAAGATGGGCGCACAACGCCGCCGCGTCCAACAACTCACGATCCGGAACCGACGACCCCTGCATCTGACCATTGTCGCCCCCAACCCGAAACACGGGCAGGACAGTCAGGATTACTCAGCAGACTCCTAGGTCTGGTCAACAAACCACCGTCCACCAACCGGGTGTCGGCGTGGTCGGGCGGCGTCGATGAGGAGGGGAGTGAAGCGTTGGACCCATTGGTGGATGGTGACGTGGTCTACCTCGATCCTACGTTCGACGAGGAGTTCTTCGACGTCGCGGTAGGAGAGTCCGTAGCGGAGGTACCAGCGCACGGCGAGCATGATGACCTCGGGTGGAAAGCGGTAGCCAGCGAACGCTGATCGATCCACAGGCGGCGGCTTCTGGTGGCGGTGGCTCATTCGGACACGATCGCCAGTTGCCGGGAGGATCCCTCAATGCGAGTGTCCTCCGGGAAGTGGTTGCGCGTGACTACAACAAGGTACTCCGACGCCGGCGTGTTCGATTGACTCTACGAACGCCCAGCGATGTTGAACATGCTGGGTGACGTGACGGGCCTCGGTGTGCTCGATGTCGGGTGCGGGGCAGCACCGATCAAGCGTGCGGTACCAGGCGTCGAGAGGGCTGCGGCAGCCAGGAGAGGCCAAGGAGCTCCGCACCCCATTCGGCCCAGCGGGTTGCTTTCGGGCGCTGGGCAAGCAGCCGCCTTTCAATCTGTCTCGTTGCCGGGTGACCCCCAGCGACGATGGCCAATTGCGTTCCGGTGCGAGGGCTACCGTGCTCGGCACGACAACCGTGGTCGGCTCCGAAGAGTTGACCCTCGGCACCCCATACGACGTGGTGCGAGTCGTCGAGTGATGCGACGCCATCGATGCCAGGGATCGCGTGGAGGACGTCATTGTGGACAGATCCGACGACAACTGCAGCGGTACCCTGCGGATCCCAGTCGAGATGGTCTGGGAGCAATGGCCCGAGATCGATCGGATCGAGATCCGAAACATCTTCTTGGTCGTGGTCGCTTACAACAAACATCACGGTGTCGTCCCAGCCGGGACGAAGAAGCTCGGTCAAGAGGCCGAGAGAGTGGTCCGTGCGCCGAACCTGATCGAGTGCTTCTTCGCTCCAGGCGCCATGTGCGTGCCGCACACCGTCGACTTCGTCGAGCTGGAAGAAGCAGAAATCGAACTGCGTGAGGTCGAGTCCGGCTGCGGCCCGCAGAACTTCACTATCTGCGAGGTACCCGCTCATGCCACGCTTGGCATCGTTCGGCTTGACACCATTCGATGGCCAGTGCTCGTCAGCGACTGCTGCGCCGCAGACACCGACGAGATTGTGATCTCCCACGATCGCGACGCTCGAGCGTCCCTCGGCTCGGCATGCCTCGAACAGCGTTGGCGCGGCGGGGCCGACCATCGCCGCGGGAACCCACAGATCGTCGCGCCGGACCCGATTGGTCATGACGGCGTGTTCCACCGTTGAAACGCCGGTCACGAACGTCGCGTGATTCGGGTACGTCGCGGCGGTCATCTCGGCGATTCCCCCGAGACGCTGCCGCGCACCGTTGCGAACAAGTTCATGCAAATTCGGAGTGTGATCCGGCGACACAAGCGAATTGGGGAACGCATCGAGAACAACCATGACCAGGCGCATGTCGAACCTCCAAGAGTCCCCGCAGGAGTGCGGGGCGGATTCGATCGTACGGTGCACTACAGCATGCATCAGCCAGATCGAAGAGGGTTCGTTCGCCGTTCATTTCGTGGCCAGATTGTTCACCTTTTGGCTACCTCCCCGACGCCGACGGAGCATCAGTCTCCGTCCAGCCGACAGGTTGGAAGGAACCACTGTCGGTCCAGTCTCAGCGAACAAACGACCCGATCCGTGAAAACTCGACCACGTAGTTCTGCCTGCAGCGCTGGGACCTTCAACGACAACGATCATCCCCCGTATCGTGCCACGAGCAATTGGGTGTTGGCGATGGCCACCGGAGGCATCGCCAACACCCGTCGACGTGGGCAGTGTCCTGAGGGCGCACACTTCGGCGCTCGTAACCCCGGGCCGAACCAGCGGCACTGCGCCCTACTTCGGCCCAATCGTGACGTCACATAGTCACGGACATATCCCCACTATTGCGGTGTCACTGATTGCTGGTCTTCAGCGAAAACGTCAGCCACAATCGCACTCTCATGGAACCTGCTCTCTGGATCGCCATCGGCGTCACTGGATTCTTCGGCTTCATCGCCATCCACGAACTCGGCCACGCCATCGCTGCCCGGTTGATCGGCATCCCGGCCGATGACGTTGCCGTTCGCCTTCTCGAATGGCCAGCCCACGTCGCTCTTCGATCAGACGGGCAGTGGCACCAACCAGGCACACCCGAATACCAATCCACCTATCAACGACACGAGCCGCACCGGAAACGGCTTGGCCTGTTCGTCGCCGCCGGGTTCATCACCCAGACCGTCGCGATGATGGTCGCTTCGGCAGCGAGTGTTGCGCTCGGGTTCGACGACTTGGGCGCTCGACTCGTCAGGATCTCCATTGTCGTCAACGGCCTCTACCTCGTGGGCGACGCCGTCGGCGCCCTCATCGCACGAACCCCGACGGGCGACATGTCATCGATGATTCGCCACACTCCAGTTGCAGGATGGACGACTCTTGCTGGCATCTCGGCTGCTCGTTCAGCGGCGTGGTCGGTGATCTGACCTTGCCGATACACGAGAGTCGGGCGGCTGACCGAGACAACCAGCACATACCGCGCGCCCAGAATCGACCTGGAGTCGCCACCGACCACTCGGGAACGGCCGTCTCGATCTACCGACTATTCACGTGCTGCTGCGACCGGGATCGCAGGACCAAGCGCTCAGCGTCCTCAGGAGATGCATGGCAGGGCGCCTAGGAGACTGCTGAGCAAGGGCGCTTGTGGGTTGTTGCCGATTGCGATGGTGGTCGTTGGGCGGCTGTCGTGGCGGTGGGGTTCGTTGTCGGTTGTCGGTGGACGGTCGGCCGCCCTCTGTGGGCCGCCGGGAGCGCGGCACGCGGGCCGGGCTCGGCGGGTTGGGCCGTCAGGTCGGCCTGATGGTCCAGGTTCCTGTCGGGTCGAGGGTCAGCCCGAGGTTGAGGAGCCGTTTGAGGTTGATGGCGGCGCAGCGAACAGACCAGTAGTGACGGTTGGCTTCGATGCCCCGGAATCGGACGCGCCGGTGGTTGTTGCGAACGAGCCACGCGATGGTCCGTTCGATCATGGGCCGATGCTGGCGGTAAGTGTTGTCGAAGTGGTCGGTGCCGGCGAACACCCGGGCTGCGGCCAACAGGGCGTGGTTGGGGTGGACTTTGACGACCCGCCCGTTCTTGGCGTTGGTGCACTGTTGACGGACTGGGCAGCCGTTGCAGGCGGTGCCGAAGCGGGCGGTGCGGGCTGGGCTGATCGTCACGGCGACCTGTTCGGGGCATGTCACCGTCATTGCTTCGAGGTCGATGGTGAAGTCGTCGAGGGTGAACCCGCCGACGACGGCGGGGCTGAGCGGCGGGGGTTTGATCACAGCGGTCATGGCGCGCTTGTCGAGGTGGTCGCGGAACTCTCCGGCGCTGTAGCCGGTGTCGCCCAACACCTCGGTGCCTGGGGGTTCATCGGCGATGAGTCCGGCCGCTGCGTCGGTGTCACCGACGTTGCCGGGCCCCGGGTCGCAGCCGGTGATCAGCCCGGTGTCGGGCTCCGCCGCGACGTGTGCTTTGAACCCGTCGCGATAGGCCCGCCGGGTCTTGTGGGCGTGACGGGTTTCGGTGTCAACCGTGGAGATCACCCGATCCTTGGCGGTGCCCCTGGTGATCCGCCACCGGCCTGGCCCGTCGCCCGGTTCGACATCTTGGCCAGCAACAAGTGCGAGTAGGGCGACCGCGTCAGCCTGGGTATCGTCCAGGTCGAGGTCTTCGGCTGCCCACACCAGTTCGTTCGCGTCGTCGACGAGCTCGGACACCAGCCGGTCGCGGTCGGCGGGGTCAGCCCAGTCACACGGCGGGCGGCCGCCGTCGAGGTTGTCCTCGCGCACCCACACCGACACCAGCTCGGGAATCAGTTTGCGGACCCGGCGGATCTGATCGACCAGCATCGTCACCGTGTCCTGGCGGGCCACAGCGTCATCCAACACGGTCGAGTCCAACGCCCGACGATGCTTGTTGTCCAACACCTTCGACTCGATGATCACGGCTCGGACCGCGTCGAAGATCCGCTGCGGCGACTCCGAGACCCGCAACTTGTTGCGCCACAAGGTCAACACCGTTGGGTGGAACGCCTCGTCAGTGATGGCCAGGCCAGCGGCGGCCTTCCAGGCAATGTCGGTCTGCAACGCCCTGCATGCCTCCCGATCAGACTTCCCTTCGAGCGCCTGGAGCACCATCACGGTCGCGACCACATCGGCCGGCACCGAGGGACGGCCACGGTTGGTCCGAAACAGGTCGGCGAACATGTCGTCGGGGAACAACCGCAGCCGGTGCTAAGCCAAGAACGCGTGGACCGACCCCTCCCCCAACAGATGGCTGCACAAAGCTGCTGCGTCCAACAACTCACCATCCGGGCGAGACGATCCCTGCATCCCCCCAGTATTTTCGATCCCGCCGGAGAACGCGAGCGGCCTACCCCAGATTGCTCAGCAGTCTCCTAGGTCGTCACGAGCCTCTGCCGAACGCTCGACGTTGTCCCACGCCTCGCCTTCTGGCAGCGCCGCTGGATCCCAGGCTTCGTCGCGGACCTTCCGCAACGACGACACCCCAGTGTTGTGAGTGATCCGCAGAATCCAGTTCCGAATCGGCGCGTCGCCTCGATATGTCGATATTGAGTCCCACACCTTGATGATGGCGTCCTGGACGACATCCTCCGCCATCGCTGGATCACGCACTGTCGAGATTGCGACCCGATACACGGCGCGCCCATGGGCATCGATGAGGTCGGCGAGCTCCCGCCCGGATGCCCACACGGAGCGGATGGGTGCGGCGGTGGAATCGATCAACTGGGACGCACGCGAGTCGGGAAAGTTTCGCCCAAACTCCCGAAGCTTCGCCCGGGCGATGCGCCTGAGCGCACACATGGTCTTGACGAAGCTGAAGTTCGACCTTTGGGTCGATCGGGCAACAGGGAGAAAGTGACGTCAGCGCGCCAGCTACTGTCGGCACGATGATCGACGATGTGGCTGCGGCGAACCAGGCCTTCTACGAAGCCCACGAGGGTCGGGATCTAGCAGCGATGCAATCAGTATGGGAACACCGCGACGATGTGGTCTGTATCCACCCCGGTTGGCAGATTCTTCGCGGCTGGCCTCACGTCGAGCATTCGTGGCGTCAGATCCTCGACGGTCCGGGACGCAACCAATTCGTACTCACCAACGAGGCGATCCAGCTAGCCGGCGACATGGCAATCGTCACCCTCGACGAGAACCTCTTGAGTCCCGGGACCTCAGGCACGATTGCCGCAACCAACGTGTTTCGGTTGACCGACGATGGGTGGAAGATGATCCTCCACCAGGGGTCGCCGGTCATGGCTAGGGTCGATCCATGAGCCTCAAATTCGGCCTCGCCTTCGCCAGCAGTATCGGGACAGCCCCGGCTTCGGCTCTCGAAATCGCCCGACACACCGATTCCAGACCCGTTGATCTGGCTGGCATATGTTGCGGCCGCTGCTCCAACCCTGCGCCTCGGCACCTGCATCCTGATCCTGCCCCAGCGCAACCCGCTGGTCCTAGCCAAGGAGCTGGCAACCCTCGATAACCTCAGCGGCGGCCGGGTCGAGCTCGGCATCGGGGTTGGCTGGATGCGCGAGGAGTTCGAGGCGCTTGGCGTGCCATGGGAACGGCGAGGCCCTCGTACCGACGAGTACGTCGACGCATTGCGCACGATCTGGTCGGGTTCACATGTCGAGTTCCATGGCGAATTCGTCGACTTCGAACCTCTGACCTGCACCCCGCGGCCAGCTCAGGGCGCTGACATCCCGATCCTCGTCGGCGGCGACACACCCGCCGCCATACGTCGTGCCGCCAAGATTGCTGACGGCTGCTACCCAGGCGAAGGTGTGCCTGAACGATTGGCCAGCCTCATTGAGAGGCTCCGCCAAGAATGCGACAAGCAGGAACGCGACCCAAACGAGGTGGAGATCAACGCCATGTTTGGAGCTCAGATGGGCGACCCTGAGGCCGGCGTAGAGCAGATGAGCGACATGGGCGTCGGCCGGATCATGGTTCCGGCGTTCTTCTTCGCTGGCGACGGTGGTCTCGAACGTCTCGCCGAATTCGGCGAGACGTTCGTGGTGCCCAACCGCTAGGCCGTTTCGACCGTCAACTCATGTCCAGTTCGGCATAGCCGCTCTCGGCTGCTTGGCCGATTGCCGTCGCGTACTGAGGTGCTCCCCCGAAGTAAGCCTGGTAGCGAATCTTGCCTTCTTGATGTCCGGCGACGTTCGAGTTGTAGCCCGTGAACCAACCCTTGCTGCGTTTGAACAGCATCCGTTCGTGGGCCCTGACGACCTTGTCGACCCACGCTTGTTCGGCTTCGGCGCTGGCGTGCACCCGGGTGCGCCCTTCCTCGATGGCGTGGTGCAAAAGTCCGGTGACCCAGTTGACACCCGTCTCGATCGCCCGAGGAAAGTTCGTGGAGCCCGACGCGCTTTGTGGGCCGGCAACCATAAACATATTCGGGAAACCATGGGTCAAAACACCGAGGTAGGTACTCGGACCGTCGCTCCATTTCTCGGCCAGCGTCTGTCCGTCGAGGCCCTCGATCGTGATGCGGTCATAGCCGCCGGTAATCGCATCGAACCCAGTGGCGTACACGATGATGTCGAGGTCATAGTGCGACGCAGCGGTCTGGATGCCTTCTGGCGTCATTCGTTCGATCGGGGTCTCTGTCACGTCGACGAGTCGTACGTTGTCGCGGTTGTATGCCTCGAAGTACTTGGTTTCCAGAGGGAGACGTTGCATACCGAATCCGTGATCGCGAGGAATCAGCTTCTCAGCGACGACCGGGTCGTCTACTCGCTGTCGGATGCGGTCTGCGATGTATTCCGAGATCTCCTGGTTCGCCTTCTCATCGAAGAAGATCTCGGCGAAGTTGCTGGCGAGCAGGGCGAACCCCGGCTGCTCGTAGAGGCCATCCCAGAACTCACGCCGCTCCTCAGCCGTCAGGTTCCAGAAGCCACGCCGATCGGGAAGGTGTTCGAAGCCGCCCGGTGAGCTGGAGCAATTGGCGAAGATCTCGTCGTAGCGGGCCCGGATTGCTGTCATCTCGTCGTCAGAGATGACGTGGTTGTTGAGCGGAGTGCTCCAGTTCGGTCGACGCTGGAACACGGTGAGCTCGCCGACCTTGTCGGCGATGTCGCTGATGACTTGGATACCGGTCGCCCCGGTGCCAATGACCCCAACCCGCTTGCCTTCCAGCGCAACCGGTTCCTTCGGCCAGTGATAGGTATGGAACGCCTCGCCCTTGAATTCGTCCATGCCTTCATACGACGGCAGGGTAGGAATCGACAGCGGTCCGAGGCTGGTGATCACGAAGCGAGCAATATGGACGTCGCCGTTCTGGAACTGGAGCCGCCACTCACGCTGCTCGTCGTCCCAAGTCATCTTCGTGACCCGAGAGTTGAAGCGCATGTGCTGTCGCAGGTTGAACTTGTCCGCCACGAAGTTCAGGTACTGAAGGTTCTCAGGCTGGGCGGAGAACAGTTCCTTCCAGCTCCACTCGTCGAGCACCTCTTGTGACCACGAGTAGCCGTAGGTGTAGCTCTCGGAATCGAATCGGGCGCCCGGGTACCGATTGCGGTACCACGTACCGCCCAGGTCATCGTCGGCCTCAAACACGACCGCATCGATTCCCAGATCGATCAGTCGCTTGATCTGGTAGATGCCGGACACTCCGGCCCCCAGCACCACAACCTCGTGCCGCTCAGATTCCTGCGTCATCGTGTGTCACTCCCCGTGTCGACTGCCCTGAAGAGTATCTCGATAGAGAAATCGACACCTCGTGTCGCTCTCCGCATCGAGATTCAGCTCAAAACCCAGTGACGGCCTGCCCAAAGCCCGTGACGGTGTCCCACAACGCGGCGAAGTCGTCGGGGCAGGCGTCGTCTCGCCACGCGACCATCAGATCGGGACGGACGAGAGTGAGCGATCGTGGATACACCTCGTCGACATGCTGGTGATCGACGTCGACGACGTTGATCGGAATACCCCTGCCAGCCGCCTCGGCTACGAACTCACCCACATCAAGGGACAGGTCGGTTCTGACCAGATTGAAGCCTGTGGCGAATGTGTCGTACAGGGCTTCGTCGTCGCTCAGCCACACGTGAGGGGCTCGATGACCTGGCCGCGACGTAGGCACATAGAGCTGTGGATGGTCGTCCGGTTCGGGCGTGCCGTCGCTGACACAGATCGTTGAGTCCGGATATCGGTAACCGAGCAACACCCCGAATGACGCGATCAAACTCTCCTGCTCAGTGAGCTCGGCCTTCAGCGTGGCTCGGACTTCGTCAGCCTCGGCGCTGTCCTCGTCGAGGATGTCCCCCAGGGTCATCACAGCAGCAAGACGGTCATACAATTCTTTGGCCAACCATGTGTTGCGAACACCGACCGGTCGCCGTTCGGCTTCGTAGGTGGAAAGCAGGTCCGGCCCACCCCATCCGTCGATGGCGCCGCGCAGTTTCCACGCGAGGTCAACGGCGTCAGACACGCCGGTGTTCATGCCGAAGCCACCCGTTGGCGAGAACAGGTGAATCGCATCGCCTGCGAGCCACACACGGTCCCGCCCATAGGACTCGGCGGTCAGGGCATGAGCCGTCCAGGGCTGGACCGACTCGATGGTGATCGGGGTCTCGCTTCCCAGTAGAGCGGTAATGCGGGCCACCGGGTCGACGTCGCCCCAGCCCTCATCAGCTCCGAGCTGGATGTGGTAAGTCCACGACTCACCACGGTCCCAGTTGATGAGGTAGCCCGCGTGGTCCTTGTGAAGCGGGAAGTAGATGTTGGCTGGCCCGAAGCGGTGGGCGTCCATCAATTCGGGGGCACGGAAGTACACAGAGACGAAATGGGCTAGGCCGCCCTCGCCTTCGTATGAGATGCCGAGCTGGGTTCGTACTGGCGAACGGCCACCGTCACAGCCGACCAGATACGCCGACCGGATGCGTTGTTCCGCTCCGGTGACCGAATCGACGACGAGCGTTTCAACATGATCTTCGTGCTCAACGAAGTCGACGAACCGCAGGCCGGTGCGAACTTCGACATGTTCGAGATCGCCTACATGGCGGCCCAGAATCTCCTCGACTTCGTCCTGGCCAACGTTGCACTTGATGTACGGCGACCAATGCAGCCGCTCCGTTGGCGAGAACGGGGTGGTGCGACGTAGGTCTTCCAGTTGAGCTTGGCTCGGCAGGGAGAGTCGGTGCACTTCACGACCTGCGAGCGAGGACAGCCAGTAGTAGTCCGCAGGGTTCTCCGGTGGAATGCCCGCTGACACCAACTCATCCGCTATTCCCCAGCGGCGGTAGTACTCCATGGTTCGACACGCCACGGCATTGGCCCGCGGGTGCGGGTTCACTTCGAGCCGTTCTTCAACGACGACGTTGTCAACGCCGTGATGGCCCAACTCAGCAGCGAGCGACAGCCCGACACTCGCTCCGCCAACGATCAGCACCTGCGTGTCCAGTTTCACGTCGGCGAAGCTAGCAACCACAGGATTTCGACACCGGTGGGGCCAACAACTGATCCGTCAAGTTTGGCTAGTGACTACGCTCGGTTCTGACGAGCGATCGTCAGGGTGGTCGCTCCGAAAAGGAAAGAGTGATGTCATGGCCTCTGTCCACAGTTCGATTGACTTTCCGAACCTCGTTGCAGAAGACCTCACATGGCCGGTTCCGCTGCTTGTGGTCGCGCCCGATGGATCCTCGCTTGCTTTGGGCGACGGGGAGCCAATCATGACGGTCACGGCCGCGAACGAGGCCGGCGTCGAAGCAATAAACAGCCGCGACGAACTGATGATCGCAGAAGCGTATATGGCCGGCTCAATCGACTTCGACGGCGACCTCATCGGTGGTTTCGCAGCGAGGGACAACCTCACCACGCGCAGCGCACCAGTGATCGTCAAAAATCATCTGCTTCCGCTCGCCAAGGGACGCTCCGCGGCGAACAAGCAGTGGATTGCTACTCACTACGACATGGACAGCATTCAGCTGTTCGCTGTCGATAGCGACTATGGCGTCTATACACCCGGCATCTATCTCAGCGAAGACGACTCCTTGGAAGAGGGCGCCGAGCGCAAGCTGCAGGCCGCGTTCGACGCTTTGCGTCTCGATAAGGGCAGTCGGGTTCTCGACGTCGGCTGCGGGTGGGGCGGCTTCCTCAGGTTCTGTTCTGCGCGCGGCGTGGATGCAACCGGAATCACCCTGTCCCAGCATCAGCGCGACCATGCGATGAAACGATTGATTGACGACGGGCTCGAGGCCGACGTGCTCTATCAGGACTTCTTCTCCTACGAGCCGACCGAGAAGTTCGATGGTATCTCGCTCATGGGGGTCTTCGAGGATCTCGCGAGCTACAAGAAGGTCATGCCGCGTCTTGCGTCGTGGCTGAAGCCCGGTGGCCGGGTCTATTGCGACTTCGCTGCTTCCGGAGATCGGTTCGGCATCACATCGTTCGTAACGAAACACATCTGGCCCGGCCGTTTCCGTCTCGTCTACATGCCCCAGTTCATCGCCGCTGCATCGAAGTCGGGCCTGGACATCGTCAACATCGAAAACGATCGCCGCAACTATCACCTGTGGGCCAAGAAGGGCATGGACCGCTGGCTGCCTCAACGCAACGAGATCATCGCCGCATCCGATGACCACACGTTCCGCCTGATGACCCTGCTCATCGCCGGAACAGCCGAAATGTTCAGCCCGACGTCGCAGCGTGCGACTGCATACAGAATCACTCTCGGTCAGCGCGACTAGTTGTCGTCGACCGGCGAAATCGCGCCTGCGCCGGTGTCTACGCACGTAGTGCGAGTGCTCCTCAAACCGGTCGATCGCCGGCGAGGGTGACCCGTTCCACTCGCCTGGCGTGGCCGCCATAGTCGGGAACTGCGTAGTGCTGGGTGCAGCGGTTATCCCACTGGGCGATGCTTCCCGGACGCCACCGGAATCTGCACTGGAACTCGGGCACCTGGGCCTGCTGGTAGAGACGATTCCGTAGCGGCCGGCTCTCGTCTGCGGTCATTCCGTCAATCGTGAGAGTGAAAATTCTGTTGATGAACAGACTCTTCTTTCCTGTCACGGGATGCGTTCGTACCAGCGGGTGTTTCTGATCCGGGTACTGCTCGAGGGCGTCGGCCCTCTTCGGTTCGTCGAGTCCCCGACCAAACGCTTTCACGTAGGAATGAATCGCGTATGCCCCGTCGATCTGCTCCTTTACGTCGTCGGGCAGGGTCTCGTAGGCGAGTTCCATGTTCGCAAAACAGGTGTCGCCGCCGTATGACGGAATCACTCGCCCGAGTAGCACTGACCCGAGGGGAGGGCTTTCGCGAAACGTGACGTCGGAGTGCCAAATGTCGGCGGACTCGAACTTCTCGGGCTTGGACTCGAGCACGATGATCTCAGGATGGTCTTCGATGCTTCGGACGAACGGGTGAATCTCCAGCTCGCCCAGCGCCCGCCCATAGGCCACGTGTTGAGCGTGGGTCAGATTCTGGTCTCGGAAGAACAGCACCTTGTGCGCGACCCAAGCGTCCTGAATTTCCGCGATGAGTTCGTCATCGAGCTCGCGCAGATCAACGTTGCCGATCTCGGCACCGATCGCACCCGTGAGTGGTTCGACTCGAATCCGGTCGTACGGACCAACGGTTGTCGCTTGCACTGCCATGACGACCTCCTAAGCCCGAGACCGTGCTGGAAGTAGACCGTTCTCGCGCCCTTCCCAGCAGATTAGTCGCAGGGCTAGCTCCAGAGGATCGGACTCAGTTCGTGCTGGCCAACCAGACCCTTCAACTCCGCGGTTCGAGGTTCCCCGAACTCGAGGTCGCCGCGTGCTTCAACGATCTGACGCACCAACGATGACACGAGGATCTCTCCACCTGTCGCTTCGTTGGCCACCCGTGCAGCAAGGTTCGCATGCCGACCGAAGAGGTCACCGCCATCGTCGACGATTGCTTCGCCGACGTGCAGGCCAATCCGGATGTGGAACTCCTGATCGGGACGCTCCAAGTTGTGACGGACAATGTCCTGCTGCACAGCGACCATGCTCTGCACAGCGCTGCGGAACGATGGAAACGTGAGCATAAAACCGTGGCCCTGAGATTTGATTTATTTGCCGCCAAATGCGCTTACCTGCCGTCGAACAATCCGGTTGCAGCCCGACAGCAGATCGAACCAGAGCTGGTCGCCGAGCATGTCTGCTCGCAGGGTCGAGTTCTCGATATCGCTGAAAACGATCGTCACCGTGCCGTGATCGGCAGGGATCGCTGAGATGTCGGGTTTCACTTGGGCGACAGCATCGGCGACAAGGTCGATGCTCGTCCTACGCAGATCAG
>JBLHLM010000042.1:0-12706 GCA_047618365.1 Candidatus Poriferisodalaceae bacterium
TGTTTAGGTCTGCGTTGGTGATCGAGCGCCGCCTCGCTGACGCGCAGGCTGCTGTCGGACAGAAAGAAGTGGCAGTACCCACCCGTCGGCCGGTACTTGAGGCGTCGCAGGGTTTCGATGGTTCGTCGGGTCAACCAGGCTTGGTACGTCTGGGTGGCGTCGACCCAGGATGCGTAGGTGTCATGGTTCGCTCGCGGGCTGTGTCGTTCAAGCCGTTCGAGGCTTGCGCCAGCTTCGAGAAGAGCATCGTCGTCGAGCGCTGGGTAGGTCGCCGCCGAGATAAGAGCTTCGAGCTGTTCGTCGTGGGGGAGCGACTGCGCACCAAACTCGCTCACGAATCGGAGCCTTCGCCCAATGCGACGCGCTTCGACATCAAGGTCGCCGACGACGCCGTGTCGCCATCCGAACCACAGGTGGCTGTCGGTGCCGTCGAGTTGTGGCGGGTGAGGGGCAACTCCGCTGTGGGCGTTGACCGGGCGGCTTGGATCGGACGTCTCGAAGGCCCGCTTGACGGTCCGGTCAAGAATTGTGCGGTTCCATGACGGCAGCTGCTCGCGGGTTCGTCTTTTGAGCAACGCTTTCGGATCTCGACGCGAGCGGTTGCTGTCGCGGCGCTGTTCGGCGGCGCCCGGCTCGTTGTGACCGGTCCACATAACGATGGAGGGATGGTGGCCAAGCTGGTTGACCGCGGCGATTGCTTGGCGTTCGGCTGCCCGTTTGATGCTGCGCGAGTGGCCCCACTGCAGAGGAAAGTCCTGCCAGATCAGCAGGCCGAGTTGGTCGGCTTCGCGATATAGCTCGGGGCTGGCGATATGGCCGTGGATCCGCACCAGGTCGAGTCCGGCGTCGCGGGCCAGGGCGAGTACGAGCCGGTGGTCCGAAGACGTCGCGGCTGCCCGATCGAGGTTGGTGGGCGCCAGGTTGGTGCCCTTAAGAAACAGGCGCTCGCCGTTGATCGATGAGACCCACCGGCGCGTTTCGATCGTGCGCATACCGGTCCGCCGCTTGCGAACGTGGCTGATCTCGCCGGCGACTTCGACTTCAACTCGAACGTCGTACAGGGGTTGATCGCCCAACGAGTGGGGCCACCACAGGTCCGGGCGTTCCACAGCGAGGTGCCATGCAAGGGTGTTTCGGCCGCGTGCGAGAACGTGCTCCTGCTCGATCATCGCCGCGAGACCAGTGCCAGGGCTGTTGGACGACTTGTCGACCAGGGTGCGGATCACGGCTTGGTGGTTGCCTGACACGTCGAACTCGGCGGTGATGCGAAGAATTGCCCGGTCGGCTTCAGCCTCGAGCACGAGGACTCGAAGAACGTCGATGCGAACCATTCCGGTTTCTTCGATACGAACGTCACGCCAGAGACCGCCAGGGTTCTTGCTGAGGTCCAGGTGATTTGAGTCCTGCAGGGTGCCGGTGACGTTGCGCTTCTGGTCAGGGTCACCGACCTCGGCACACGTCGCTTCGATCGCCAGCACGTGGTCGGTGTCGCGTTTGTCGCTGATGTCGAAGACGTGTTGGACGAAGTAGCCCTCGGTATCACCGACGTATGCGCCGTCGAGCCACACGTCGCCTTGGTAACAAAGACCGTCGATGCTGAGCCATCGCCTGCGGCCAGTAGGTACTGGTTCCATCGAGAATCGGTGCCTATACAAAACCGCGTCGGCGTCGGCGAGCCCTTCGCTGTCGCGCCAATGACCTGGCACTGAGGTGGGAACCCAATCAGACGTATCGAGGTCGAGGTCGGCTACCCGCCGGCGTCCCCGTTCTGTGGCGACCGCTGCAAGCCAGTCGCCGTCAAGGCGGCTGCTCAGGAGTTGGTGGGCTGACTCGTTCACGATCGCGGTGACGCTACCGCGGGGCGGTGTGGGTACTGCGCCGCCGAGAGGTTGTGTTGCTGGACGGTCAGACATGTCGTCAACACAGGGGTTAGGTTTGCGGGATGAGTCGACCGAGCACCCTTGGAGAACTACGCGCTTCGGACTGGGCGTCTGTCCCAGTGAAGGAGGAGATGCGTCGCAACGCCGTGGCCAAGATCGTCGCTGGCGAGGCCCTCTTTGATGGGGTCTTGGGCTACGAGAACACGGTGCTCCCTCAGCTAGAGAACGCTGTTCTTGCCGGTCACGATGTGGTGTTTCTTGGAGAACGTGGCCAGGCCAAGACTCGGATGATCCGCTCGATGACGAATCTGCTCGACGAGTGGATGCCCATCATTTCCGGCTCGGAAATTCTCGACGATCCGTACAACCCGATTTCGCGCTATGCCAAGGATCTGGTCGAGGAGAACGGCGAGGACACCAAGATCGATTGGGTGCACCGGGACGATCGTTTCGGCGAAAAGCTGGCGACTCCAGACACGTCGATCGCCGACCTCATCGGTGAAGTCGACCCGATCAAGGTTGCCGAAGGTCGTTACCTGTCGGACGAGTTGACACTTCACTACGGCATGGTGCCTCGCACCAACCGCGGCATTTTCGCAATCAACGAACTTCCCGATCTGGCTGAACGAATTCAGGTCGGTTTGCTCAATGTGCTCGAAGAACGCGACGTGCAGATCCGTGGCTACAAGGTGCGGCTGCCACTCGACGTGATGCTGATTGCCTCGGCGAACCCTGAGGACTACACGAACCGCGGCCGCATCATCACCCCGCTCAAGGACCGGTTCGGCAGCCAGATTCGCACCCATTACCCTCTCGAGATCGAAACCGAGATGGAGATCGCCAAGCAGGAAGCCGTGTTGCTCGAAGCCGATGGCATCACGGTGACGATGCCCGAGTTCATGAACGAGATCGTCACGACGTTCTCCCACATCGCTCGTTCCAGCCCGCAGGTCAACCAGCGTTCGGGTGTTTCCGTCCGCATGACCGTGTCGAACTACGAGACGTTGGCCGCGAACGCCGCTCGCCGCGCTTTGCAGCGAGGCGAGAGTCACGTCGTTCCCCGCGTGAGCGACCTCGAGGCGATCATGGCCTCGACGGCTGGCAAGATCGAAATCGAATCGATCGAAGAGGGACGCGACGGCATCATCGTCCAGAACATGATCAAGGCCGCTGTCCTTGAGGTGTTCAAGAGCCGCTTCTCACCGGAGGACCTGGCCGACGTAGTGCACTCATTCGACGGAGGCACCATTGTGCACACCGGCGACGATGTGGCGTCGGCTGACTACGCCGACCTTCTCGAAGGTCACCCAGCTCTCGCCAGAGCGGTGAGCGAACTGACCGAATCAGCCGATGCTGCTGAGCTGGCCAGCGCGGTCGAATTGATCCTTGAGGGACTGCACCTTTCGAAGCGACTCAACAAGGAATCAGTTGGCTCCCGGGCAACGTTCCGTGGACGTGGTTGACCCCTCTCAGGATCTGGCTGGGGATACGCCGCGCCTGATGCGGCGCAGCGATGTGCGCGCGGCAGCGAAGGTTCTGGCTGCTGCGTTCCACGAGGATCCATGGATGAAATGGACATTTCAGGACGACGCGACTCGCCCCGTTCTGGCTGAGGCCTGGATGCGAGGCGCTGCCGAGGCATCGCTTGAGGCCGGCCACGGATACGTCACTCGCGATCTCTCAGCCGTGGCGCTGTGGGGCCCGCCAGATGTGGCCTTCATCAACGCGGCATTTTTCAAACCCATGTGGAGTCTCGTTATGGGCGCCAATGCCCATCGGATGGACGAGATCAAAGAGGGTTTCTCGGCCATTGGGGCGATGCATCCCGAAGAGGGCGCCTTCTACCTCAACTCAATCGGTGTCGACCCATCTGTTCGCGGCAGCGGTCGTGGGTCGAAGCTGCTCAGCCGGGTCCTCGACATGTGCGATTCCGATGGCTTGCCGGCCTACCTCGAGAGTTCCAGCGGACGAAACCTGGGCCTCTACGAACGCCACGGGTTCAAGGTCATCCAAGAGATCACAATTCCAGATGGCCCAATGATGTGGGCGATGTGGCGCGATCCGTCATGGACGGGTGTCAGGGCGTCATAGCGCTTTGGATCAGGTCGATCGCCGCTCGAGCGGATGCTTCCAACGAGCTGCGATTGGAGTACTGGCTGCCGTTTGGGGCGAGTACGAGCACTGGCTTGTTCGCACGTCGCCAGCCACGAAGTTCATGCGCCAACAGGGTTCGGTGCGACCGCGCCACCAGGTTGGTGCCTGAGGTGGCGACGAGCGGAGCGATCACGACCAGCAGGTCGTGATCGTTGGGACCAATCAGGTCGGCGCACGTCCAGTGGGATAGTCGGCTCGGTGTTTACCCGAAGGCGCAGCCAGGGCGATCGCTCGACCGGCAAGGCGTCGACTGGGAAGGATCGCCACATCTGCCAGCTGTCTGGCAGGGGTCGTCACCGCCGCAGCGAGCGCGTTGAGCCCAGCGAACATCTCTTGGGTTGTCTGTTGCGCATCAGGTTCGATCCGGGCCGAGATCAAGGCACCGATTGATGTGCCCACGATCGTGGCGGCCGCTGTTGGGTGCCACCCGGTCCGGGTCTCGATCTCCTGCAGCGCTGCACGAATGAAGGCCCCGCCGGACTCCCCGCCGGCCCCCGATACCAGGCCAACTCGCGGGCTCGAATCCATCAACAAATCGATCGGTGGGTCGGGTGCATCTCAGGACCCTATTGCCAGTGGCTTCACCGCGGGTGCTCTCGCCGGCCCGGCCCGGCCCGGCCCGGCAGCGGCGTGGGCACTAGCCTGCAGATATGGCGATTCGTCGGCGAAAACGGCAACGTGAAGGCGCGAGGTTCCAGTACTCAGCCTGGGACGGAAGCCAGCAGGGCTTCGACTACGACGCTGACACCCTGTTCAAGGAACTCACCGACGATCTGATGTATCACGGCGACCTCAACGCCGCCCTGCGTCGCCTTATGCAGCAGGGGTTCGAGGACGCCGACGGCAATCGTCAGCAGGGCTTGCGCGACATGCTCGGGCAGTTGCGTGAACAACGCCAGGAAATGCTCGACCAGTTTGACCTCGGCGGGATCTACGACGAAATCTCGTCTGATCTCGACGACGTCGTGAGCGAAGAACGAGAAGCCCTCGAGGATTTCGTCGACGACGCCGAGTCCTCAGGTGACGAACGCAGGGAAGAGATAGCGAAAGAAGCGGCTTCAAACAAAAACCTGCAACTCGACATGCTGGCCCCAGACCTGGCGGGCAAGGTTCGCGACCTGCAGAACTACGATTTCGTTTCCCCCGAGGCCCGTCAGCAGTTCGAAGAACTGATGGATCGGCTGAAGAAAGAAGTCGCCCAGTCCATGTTCGACCAGATGGCCGGGGCCATGGGGGAGATGGGCGAGCAGGATCTGTCAGCGATGAAGGACATGATGTCCGAGCTGAACCAGATGATGGAGCAGCGGGCGAGCGGTGAAGAGCCTGACTTCGACGGGTTCATGGAGCGCCACGGCGACTTCTTCCCGGAGAACCCCGAAACGCTCGACGAACTGCTCGAGATCATGGCCGAACGTATGGCAGCCATGCAGGCGATGATGAACTCGATGTCGCCTGAGCAACGTCAGCAGCTACAGGAGCTCGCTGGCCAACTCATGGACGATATGGACTTGCAGTTCCAGGCCCAACAGCTGGCCCAGAACCTCCAAGATGCCTTCCCTGACATGCAGTGGGGTCGCAGCGAGAACTTCCAGGGCGACGACCCGATGTCGATGTCGCAGGCCACATCGATGATGCAGCAGATGGGCGACATGGACATGTTGCGCCAAATGCTCGAGAACGCCACCAGCCCAGGCGCGCTCGCCGAGGTCGATATCGACCGCGTTCGCGAACTGCTCGGCAAAGAATCAGCGGAGAGCCTGCAGCGTCTCAGCGAGATGGCGAAGATGCTCGAGGAGTCCGGACTTGCTGAGAACAAGGAAGGCCGGCTCGAACTCACGCCTCGTGCGTTGCGCAAGATCGGCCAGAACTCGCTCAACGACCTCTTCAACAAGCTGCTCGACGACAAGTCCGGCACACATCGCCTCGCCAGCATCGGCATGGGGCACGAACGGGCCTATGAAACCAAGCCTTACGAGTTCGGCGACAGTTTCAACCTCAACATCGAGCAGACCGTTCGCAACGCCATCGGCCGTCAGGGCAGCGGTACCCCCGTGCGGTTGACGCCTGAGGACTTCGAGATCGAGCGGACCGAACAGACCACAAAAGCAGCAACGGTGCTGATGCTCGACCTTTCGATGTCGATGCCGATGCGAGATAACTTCCTGCCGGCCAAGAAGACCACCATGGCCTTGCACTCTCTGATCTCGAGCCAGTTCCCACGGGACTACCTGGGCATCGTGGGGTTTGCCGAGTCGGCCAAGGAGCTTCGTCACCAGGATCTGCCCGAGGTGTCGTGGGACTTCGCCTATGGCACCAACATGCAGCACGGCTTCATGATCGCCAGACGTCTCCTCTCGAAACAGACCGGCAACAAGCAGATCATCATGATTACCGACGGCGAGCCCACGGCCCACCTCGGGCGCGATGGTCGGCCGTACTTCAACTACCCACCCGTGCCTGAGACCATCGAAGAAACGTTGAAAGAAGTTGGCCGAGCGACGCGAGAAGACATCCGCATCAACATTTTCATGCTCGACCCGAACAGCTACTTGAGGGCGTTCGTGGAGAAGATGACTCAGATGAACGGTGGCCGGGCGTTCTTTACATCGCCAGACAATCTCGGTGACTATGTGCTCGTCGACTTCATCGAACATCGCCGCAAACTGACGACCAGGGGCCGGTTCTAGTGTCCAGCACCGCTCTCACACACAAACCACGCAAGGGCCAACTCACCCGTGTACGCATTCTTGAGGCCGCGGCGAGCGTGCTCGAACGTGACGGGTATGCGGCTGCGACACTCACCGAAATCGCCGCGGTGGCCAAGATGCAGGCAGGCAGCCTCTACTACCACTTCGACTCCAAGGACGCGATCGTCGAAGAGGTGCTGAGGGTCGGTGTGGAACACAGCCGCGGCGCCATTTGCGTGGCGGTCGAAGGTCAAGGCCCGGACGCATCCGGTCACGACCAGCTCCTCGCCGCTGTTGCCGCATACGTGCAGGTCGTTGTTGCCGAAAGCAATTTCACCAGGGCAAACATCCGGTGTTTCGAAGAGGCACCGAAGGCCGCTCGCGAGAGTCTCGCGCTGCCGTTGCGCGATTTCGCCAACCTTTGGGTCGGCTTGCTCGAAAAGGGCCAGCGAGACGGTTCGATCAGAGCCGATCTCGAACCTCGGGTGATTGCTCGAATGACCATCGCCGCCCTCAACTCGTGTGTCCAGTGGTACCGACCAGACGGTGATCTTTCCGTCGAGGAGGTCGCGGCCATGTTCGCCACGTCGCTGGTCGACGGACTGGCGACCTGAACCCATAACCTCAGCCCGATGATCGCCAAGATCGAAACGGTTCACATCGACGGGCGCGCTGTTGTACGTCCCAGAGGCGAGCTCGACCTCGCTGCGGCACCAGACCTCCGTGCAGCAGGCCTCGCAGCGCTCCACGATCATGGACCTCGCATCACACTCGACATGCGAGCGGTCGATCTCATTGACTCGGTGATTCTTGGAATCATTCTCGGTCTGGATCGGCGATGCCGAACTGCCGATGGCGATCTCCGGCTCATCCATGTGCACCCGCGGGTAGTCCGGCTCTTCGCTCTGACTCGAACGGAAGACCTTCTGAACATCACGCCAGCGGTCGACTGAAGGTCTACGCCTGTCGCGCTCCAGATCGTCCGGTTTCTCTACTTGCTGAATCTCCCTAAGTCAGTTCCACCCCCTACTGTCAGGCACCGTCATGTCAGGCTTCGACCGATTCCTTCAACGCCCCACGTTTGTTTCGAGTGAGAACACTCTGGCGCGCTTCGTCGCTCGCCCGGTCCTCAGATTCATCGACCGCGAAATTGCCAGCGGGGTTCTGCTCCTCATCGCTACCGCCACCGCGCTCATCTGGGTGAACTCGCCTTGGGGCCATACCTACGGTGAGTTCTGGCACACCGATCTCGAGCTGCTCGTCGGCTCATGGGACCTGCACCTCTCGCTCGAACACTTCGTAAACGACGGGCTCATGGCCCTGTTCTTCTTCGTGGTCGGTCTCGAGATCAAACGTGAGCTGACCACCGGCTATTTGAGCACGATGAAGGATGCGGCTCTACCGGCCATTGCGGCCCTCGGCGGCATGGTGGTGCCAGCGCTTCTGTTCTTCGCGTTGAACCCATCAGGACCCGCCAGCAAGGGCTGGGGCATCCCGATGGCGACCGACATAGCGTTCGCTGTCGGAATCGTGGCCCTGCTGGGCTCTCGCGTATCGCCGCGCCTGAAGTTGTTCCTGCTGACGCTCGCCATCGTCGATGACATTGGCGCCATTGCGGTCATCGCGATCTTCTACAGCGAAGGGTTCAGCCTCGGCTGGTTCCTGGCCGCTGTCGGTGGACTTGCTCTGGTGCGTGGCCTTCAAGGCGCTCGCGTTTGGGCCGTGATGGTTTACGTGCTCATCGGTTTGTTCGTCTGGTACGCCACCTTGCGCTCAGGCGTCCACGCAACGATCGCAGGGGTGGCGCTAGGTCTGCTGACCCCGGCCCGTCCTTTGTTGCCTGAGCGAGACGCCCAGGCCGTCGTCGACTGCTTGCCAGACGACGCATCAGTCGGCGAGGTTCGTCACGCTGCGTTCCTGGTGCATGAATCAGTGCCTGTCACCGAACGCATCGAGAACTGGCTTCATCCCTTCACCGCCTACCTGATTATCCCGATCTTTGCGCTCGCCAACGCTGGCATCAAGATCTCGGGCGACGTGCTGGGCGACGCGATATCGAGCAACGTGGTCTGGGGCATCATCCTGGGACTTGTCGTTGGCAAACCAGTCGGTATCACTCTGTTCACGTGGGTTGCCACAAAGTTCGGCTTCGAGTTGCCGGCTGGGATCAACTGGGGTCAGTACATCGGCATGGCCGTCGCCGCCGGTATTGGTTTCACGGTCGCAATTTTCGTGAGCGGCTTGGCATTCGACGTCGAGGCTCTCACCGCTGAAGCGAAGATCGGCATCCTCGCCGCATCGTGCATCGCAGGCATCGGGTGCATCATCATTCTCGCGGTGAATGCTGTCGTCGACGACGATCCAGACACCCACGGCTGACACTGGGTGCATGATCAAAAAGTGCCTGAACAAAAGGTGCTGGATGGGGTGCTCTTCGACTTTGACGGAGTGATCCGTCAATGGGACGAACCCGATCTCATGACGTTCGAAGCCGAAGCCGGTTTCGAAATCGGGACCGTGTTCGAAGTGGCGTTTCACCCTGACGTGAACCATCCAGTCATTCGAGGCGATCGTACCTGGGAGCAGTGGCGTGCCATGGTGCTCGATCGGCTGACCGACACCCACGGCGAACACATCGAACCGGTGGTGCATCGCTTCTTCGAGTTCGAAGGCCGAATCGATCCTCACATGGTCGAGTTGCTCGAGGCGTTACGCGGCCAGGTCCGCATTGGCTTGCTCACCAACAACCACGACCGCTTCGAGGCGTACCTCGAAAGGGTGGGCCTCACCGGTCACTTCGACGTGGTCGTGAACACCCACCGAATCGGTGCTGCCAAACCGGACCCACGGGCCTACCACTTGGCGCTTGGCGCTCTCGGCGTATCGGCAGAGCGCTGTTTGTTCACCGACGATCTTGAGCGCAACACCCAAGGCGCGACCGAGGCCGGCCTGCACGCCCACCACTTCGTGGGGCAGACCGGCCTCGAAGCCGCGCTCTCAGAACTGTCGATCAGAGCGTATTGATCAGGTCTTGATGACCCGGGTGCCACCGATCCGGTCGTAGATGCTCCGCTTTTCGTCATCGGAGAAGATCCAGACGAGCGAAAGAATTGAGAGCACTAACTGCACAAGTCCGCCCAGCAGCGGAATGAGCTGGACCAGCGTGATCGCCCAACGCTTCAGAGCCGTAGGCCACCCGGGTGGAGTTACGTGATCGTCAGCTCGGATGATTCTGAGGCCAAGCGCCAGCTTGCCGGGCCCTCCTCCGAGCAGTGCGACCATGACAACGCTGCTGACGATGCCCCACAGGAACAGGGCAGCCACACCGCCAGTGCCAAGGGAGACGCTGAAGGATCCGTCTGAGCTGGCGGTGTTAGCGAACACGAAGAACAGGACGATGCCGATCACAACGTCGATAAGGGCAGCACCGATTCGTGCTCCGCCCGACGCCAGATTGGGTGTTGCGAGCTGGTGCGTCTGCGCTGGTCGAGGCTCACCCTGCCACGCATCACCATTCCAGTAGCGCTCGGACCCGGCCGGGTCGCCCTGGGCGTGATACCAGCCTGGCGGTGTCTGTCCCGATTCGGTCATGTCGTCCCCTTCACCGTAATGATCGGTCATGTCGTCCCCTTCACCGTAATGATGGCGCAGAGTGTAGACGCGGTCTCTGGCCGCCATTCGAGTGCCCGCTTTCCTGAGCAACAGAGTTGAAGCGCGGCAGCTTCGGGCCTACCTTTGTCGCTCGGACGCTGTGCGTCCTCGTGCCGCGCGCACTCCGCCAGCCCGGAGTGCCTATTGGCTTGTCCCCGACCTGGCTGGATGAGAGGACATCGTGACAGCGGTTCCCTATCTCGCGCTGATCGCCTCCGTAATGGCGCTCGTGCTCGCGTATTACTTCGCCACCGTGGTGATGAAGGCCGACGAAGGCACCGATCTCATGAAAGAGATCGGCGAAGCCATCCGTGAAGGTGCCATGGCGTTCTTGCGCCGTGAGTATCAATGGGTGTCAGTTTTTGTTGGAGTCATGTTCGTCGTGCTGCTTGTGGTGCCGATCGATGGACGCCCGTATGCGTCCTTCGCATACCTGATGGGTGCGGTGCTCTCGTCGATTGCCGGCTTCATCGGCATGCGCATCGCCACTGCGGCCAACACCCGTACCGCTAACGCGGCACGACAAGGCGCAGCTGAGGCCCTGCCACTCGCCTTCAAGGGCGGGGCGGTCATGGGCTTCACCGTTGCAGGCCTGGCCCTGTTCGGCATCACCCTCAACTACCTTATGTGGGTCACGTGGTTCGGCGTCGACGATGCTTTCCAGGTCGTCGCGTCGTTCGGTCTGGGCGCTAGCTCGATCGCCCTGTTCGCCCGTATTGGCGGCGGTATCTTCACCAAGGCCGCCGATGTTGGTGGCGACCTTGTTGGAAAGATCGAAGCCGGAATCCCCGAGGACGACCCTCGTAACCCGGCCACCATCGCCGACTCCGTAGGCGACAACGTGGGCGACGTAGCCGGTATGGGCGCCGACCTCTTCGAGTCTTACGCCGGTTCTGTTGTGGCGCCGATCGTGCTCATCTCGCTGCTTCTGCCGACCGCCTTCATCCAGGGCGGCAAGCTGGTTGACGCTGGCGATCTCGAAGCCTTGATGATGTACCCGATCCTGATCGGTGCGCTCGGCATGGTCGCGTCGATCGTTGGTGCGCTCATGACCCGCGGCAAAGAAGGCAAAAGCCTTTCGGCCCAGTTGCACACTGGCCAGTACGTGGCGATGGCCTTGACCGTCGTTTTCTCCATTGTGGGCACCATGTGGCTGTTCAACAACAACCCGCTCGTGACCAGCCCGATCTACTTGGCGTTGACCATCATCACCGGTCTCCTCGGCGGTTGGGCGATGGGCTTTGTTTCGGAGTACTTCACGTCCGAGCATTACGCGCCGGTCAAGAGCATCGCAGGACAGTCTGAAACCGGCCCCGCAACAGTCGTGATCGACGGCATCGCCCAAGGCAAGATGTCGACGCTTCCGTCGGTCATCCTCGTCGTGACGATGATTGGTGTTTCCTTCTGGCTCGGCGGAGCCGCATTCGGCGATGCTGGCGGTGACATCGGTATCTACGGAGTGTCACTCGCAGCGATCGGCATGCTTGCCATCACTGGTGTGATCGTGGCAGTGGACGCCTACGGGCCCATCGCCGACAATGCCGGCGGTATTGCTGAAATGGCTGGGCTTCCCCCGGAAGTTCGCGAAGTCACCGACAGTCTTGATGCGCTCGGCAACACCACCGCTGCCGTGGCCAAGGGATTCGCCGTTGGTTCGGCTGCTGTGACCGCCTTGGCGCTGTTCAAGTCGTTTGCCCTCACGGCAGGTGACGAGGTCAACCTCGACATCAACGACACGGCCGTCACCATTGGCCTGTTCCTCGGCGGCATGACGCCGTTCATCTTCGCTTCACTCACCATGAGTTCGGTCGGTCGTGCCGCGCAGGCCATGATTGTTGAAGTGCGTCGTCAGTTTGCCGAGATTCCGGGCCTTCGTGAAGGCCTGCCGGGCGTCAAGCCCGACAGTCGCCGGTGCGTCGATATCTCAACCCAAGCAGCCCTCCGCGAAATGATCATTCCTGGCCTGCTCGCCGTCGTGCTGCCGCTCGCCATTGGATTCGTGGACGTCAACGCACTCGGCGGGTTTCTCGCCGGAGCCGTTGTCACCGGCTTCATGATCGCCATTTACATGTCGAACTCCGGTGGAGCCTGGGACAACGCCAAGAAGTACATTGAAGCCGGCGCCCACGGCGGCAAAGGCACCGACGCCCACGCTGCTGCAGTCGTCGGTGACACCATTGGTGACCCCTTCAAGGACACCTCTGGTCCCGCGATGAACATCCTTATCAAGGTGATGACCATCGTTTCGTTGGTGTTTGTTCCGGCATTTATCTAGTCGGCTTGGTTATCTGATTCCCGAGGACCGGCGGTCCTTGGGTGCCTGGCTCCGCGACG
>JBLHLM010000043.1:0-12646 GCA_047618365.1 Candidatus Poriferisodalaceae bacterium
CCACAACGCAGTCGCCGAGCTGCCAGGCGTTGAACAAGTCGAAGTCATCCTCGTGTTCGACCCTCCATGGGACGCGTCGCGCCTATCCAACGTCGCCCGACTCGAACTCGGAATGATGTGACCGACTGATGAATCTCAGCGCTCTCTCGCGACGGCGCTGCATCGAGCGCAATGCCTGATCAACGGGGTTTCGTCCTACTCGACTTCGATGACCCTCCGGTCGAGACGTTGCTCGAACTCGGTGCTGAGTACGGGATTCATGAACTCGCCATCGAAGACGCCATCGAGGCCCACTATCAACGACCGAAGCTCGATGTCTTCGGGTCGCTCATATCGTTGGTGGCCAAATCGGTCGTGTACGACGATTCTTCGGAGAGCCTGCAGTTCGGAGAGCTCGTCGTTTTGGCGTCGCCGGCCTTCCTCATCACGATTCGTCACGGTGCGGCGTCTCAACAACCGTCATCTGAATCAATAGTCGACCAGATTGCTGATCGGGGCGATCCTGTCGTCGATGGTGCCATTGGAGCACTGCACGCTGTTATCGACTATGTCGCCGATGGCTATGGCCCGGTGATGGATGCCATCGAAGTGGATCTCAACGAGATCGAACAGGATGTGTTTTCGACAGAGCGAACCAATCCAGCAGAGCGCATCTACCGTCTCAAGAGAGAAGTGCTGAGTCTCCGTCGCAATATTGGTCCGCTCGTCCCGTCGGTAGCGCGATTGGCAACCGATACCCGACTTGTTCCCTCAGTGGAAATGCGGAGCTACTTCGGCGACGTTCAAGACCATGTACAGCGCACTGTCGATCGGATCGAGCAAGCCGATGCACTGCTCTCTGAAGTTCTCGCAGCAAACCTGGCCCACATCAGCGTCCAACAGAACGCCGACATGCGGCGAATGACGGCATGGGCAGTGCTCTTCCTGGTCCCGACGCTGCTGTCTGGACTCTGGGGCATGAACTTCGCCCACATGCCCGAGCTCGGCTGGTTGATCGGCTACCCGCTCGCGCTGGGCACGATGATCACAATCACAGGCACGCTGTGGCTCCGGTTGAAACGGGCCGGCTGGTTGTGACTCATTCCCACCGAGGTTGGGGTACCGGCGAGAGCAATCGTACGAGCACCCCACTACGTTTTTAGCAGTACGACTCCGTGACGGAAGAGACTCTAATGACGAAGCGACTTTTGGCCGCCCTGATGGCCCTTGCCCTGCTCCTTGCGGCGTGCGGCAGCGACGACGACCCTGCAGCCGACGAAGAAACCACCAGCGGCGACGAGACCGCTGCCGACTGCTCGGCCGAGAACCTCTCGACCTTTGCTGTTGGCAAGCTCACCATCGCTACCGGCGAGCCAGTGTTCCCACCATGGATGCTCGACGACGACCCAAGCAGCGGCGAGGGCTTCGAGAGCGCGATGGCATACGCCATCGCTGCCGAAATGGGCTTCGACGCCGCTGACGTTGACTGGGTCAGGACTGACTTCGACGAGGCCATCGCCCCCGGCGACAAGGACTACGACTTCAACATGCAGCAGTACTCCATCACTGAAGCACGCGAAGAGATCGTCGACTTCTCCCTCCCGTACTACGAGAGCCAGAAGTCAGTGATCGCCTTGAACAGCTCCCCCGCAGCGACCGCCACCAGCTTCGCTGAACTTGCCGGAGCGACCTGGGGCGCCACTATTGGCACTACCGACCTCGACTACATGGAGGGCCAGCTGGGCCTCGAAAACGTCGCTGTGTATGACACGCAAGCAGACGTTGTCGCCGCCATGTTGGCCGGTCAGATCGACGCAACGGTCATCGCCCTGCCATCGGCCTTCTACCTCACCGCAGTCGAAATCGATGACTCCGTCATTGCCTCCGTTCTTCCTACCGAAGACGGCGGCGAAGGCATGGGGCTCCTGTTCGCCGACGGCAACCCGCTGCGGCCTTGCGTCAATGAGGCGATCTCCTCGCTTGACGCCGCCGGAACCCTCGACGCAATCGCTGTCAAGTGGCTCCAGGGTGACGGTGAAATTCCACTCGTCTCGGAGTGATCCGCAGGCATAAGGAAACCTCTCGGCTCCAGAGCGGCCGGTGACTCCCAACGAGTCATCGGCCGCTGCGAACGCTGATCAGAGCGACCCGCCACCGCCCGCGCCCGCCCGGCTGACGCCTCGCGAGCGGGCCACACCCATCGCCATCAGCGTGCTGAGCACGACCGTAGTCCTGGGTCTGGTGATTTGGTGGGTCGGCTCTTCAGAGCAGTGGCCGCGGGTTCAGAGGCAGTTCTTCAGCTGGCAGTCCATGAAGGACTCATTCCCCGACGTCCTCGGTGGCTTCTGGGTGAACATGAAGGTGTGGGTCATTGCTGAGATCCTCATCCTCATCGTTGCCTTGATTCTGGCGGTCATGCGATCGACGACCGGTCCGCTCCTCGCCCCGCTGCGCTTCTTCTCGGTTGTCTACATCGACTTCCTGCGCGGCATCCCGTCTCTGTTGCTCATCTTGCTCCTCGGCTTCGGAGTGCCGGCCCTCCAGCTGAACGGACTCCCGAAAGGGGCGTTGTTCTGGGGCACGGTTGCGCTCGTTGCTGGCTACTCGGCATATACCGCTGAGGTCTACCGAGCGGGCATGACATCGGTCCACGACGGGCAACGCGCTGCGGCCAAGGCGCTCGGTCTGAACCAATGGCAAACCATGCGCTACGCAGTCATCCCTCAGGCGATTCGCAACGTAGGCCCGGCCTTGTTGAACGGCGCTGTTTCGCTACAGAAGGATGTTGCGCTTCTCAGCATCATCGGTATTCGGGACGCGGTGCGCGAGGCCCAGATCATCAAGGACCGCACGTTCAACTATTCCCCACTGATCGTCGCTGCCGCCCTCTTCCTGATCGCCAGCGTGCCACTCGCTCGTTTCACCGATTGGTACGCCAAACGTGACCAGGACCGCCGCCTGCAAAGGACGCGTTGATCATGGACGACGATCAGGCTGTGTCCGCCGAACCGAAGATCAGCATTCGCCGCCTCACCAAGTACTACGGCGATGCCTTGGTCCTCAACCAGATCGACCTCGATCTCGAACAGCATGAGGTCGTGGCGTTGATCGGCGCATCGGGCTCAGGCAAGTCAACCCTGCTGCGTTGTGTTGGCCGACTCGTGCCGTATGACCACGGCGAGATTCTGCTCGACGGCACCGATCTGGCCTCTGGAGTGTTCACCGAGGCCGACCTGCGAAAACGGGTCGGCATCGTATTCCAGTCGTACAACCTGTTTCCGACGATGAGCGTTCTCGACAATGTCACCCTGGCTCCGCGGAAGGTGCACGGGGTTGACCGTGCCGAAGCCGAGAGCCGAGCCCACGAGTTGCTCGAACTCTTTGGCATGTCAGAATTCGTCAATGCCTACCCCGATCGACTCTCTGGCGGGCAGCAGCAACGAGTCGCAATCGTGCGGGCTATGGCAACCCGCCCCGACGTCTTACTACTCGATGAGGTCACAGCCGCCCTCGATCCCGAGCTGATCGGCGGCGTGCTCGACGTCATTCGGGACTTGAAGGCCGAGGGCATGACGATGTTGATCGTTACCCACGAGATGGGGTTTGCCCGAGACGTCGCCGATCGAGTCTGTTTCCTCGACAACGGACGAATCGTCGAGGAGAGCGCTCCCGCCCAGCTGTTCTCCAACCCTCAGGAAGAACGCACCCGCGAGTTCCTTCAGCGCATCATCGAAGCTGGGCGACTATGAACGATTCGGCGGCCTCTGGGCGCCAGGCCATCGAATGGGCACTTAGGTCATCGCCCGTGCTCGATGGGTTCGTCCGACGCAAGCTCGCCGACCGCGCGCTGGCTGGGAAACGTGTGGCCGTTGTTGGGCGCCTCGACGCCAAGATCGCCGTCTTGGCCACCGTTCTCGCCGACGGCGGGGCAGCGGTGGTTGTCGCTGACTCATCTCCTGAATCGACGAGCGCCGGCGTCACCGCGGCACTGGCCGAGCGCGGTGTCGAAGTCCATGCGCGTCAACTTCTGAGCGTCGCTGACACAGAACCCGATTACATCATCGATGAAGGTGCCGCACTGACTGCCCGGATGGCCAGTGACCGACCCGATGCGTACGCGCGACTGCGTGGTGTGCTGGAAGGAACCACGGACGGGCTGACGACACTCACCGAGCTAGCAGCCCTCGGGCACCTCCATATGCCTGCGTTGGCTGCAAGTGGCGCTGAATGCAAACGCCTTTTCGAAGACCGCCATGGCACAGCACAGACAACAGTCCAGGCCATCCTGCAACTCACCAACCTGCGCATGTACGGCAAGCGTGTCGCCGTTGTTGGCTACCGACAACTGGGGCGCGGCGTGGCCATGTACTGCCATCAGCTCGGCGCTCAAGTCACCGTGATCGAAATCGACCCCATCCGCGGGCTCGAAGCCCACGCCGATGGACACGACGTGGCCAGCCTCGAAACAGCACTTGGTTCCTCCGACTTCGTGATCACTACCACCGGGAACAGCCGAGTCGTGTCGACGCATCACTTCGATGCGCTCACCGATGGCACCATCCTCGCCAATGCCGGCCACGGCGACCATGAGATCGACATCGTAGCGCTACGTGCCCAATCCAGCGACGAGACGGAGATTCGTCCGGGTGTCACTGCATTCACCCGCAACGGAATCACCACGTATGTCCTCGTCGACGGTGCGTTGGTCAACGTAGCTGGCGGCAAGGGACAGCCCAGCGAAGTCGTGGATCTCGCGTCGTCAGTGCATGCGCTTGGATGTCACTACTTGGCGTCGCACGAGGTTGCGTCTGGCCTACACCCTTACCCCGCCGATCTCGACCGAGCGATTGCGGCCGCAAAACTCACGAGCCGAGGCATTACCATCGACGGCATCCAAACACGGGGCTCAGAGTGACCGGGATCAACGAGGCGTCGGGTCGGGGCATGCTCGATTTCGCCGGACGGCATATGCCGGCGTTGGAGGCGGCCACAGACCTGGTCCGCGCGGGTGGCCGCCTCGCTGGCAAGCGGGTTGGTATCGCTCTGACACTCGAACCGAAGACCGCCAACCTGGCCGAAGCGCTCGCCTCACTAGGCGCCGAAGTTGCCGTACTTGGCTCGTCGAACTCCACCCGCGACGAAGTCGTCAGTGCCTTGCGCGACCGTGGCATCGCTGTGTTTGGAGAAGCCGGATCGACCCCAGAGCGATCGCTGGAGCTTCGCAACGCCTTCATCGACACTCTGCCCGAGCTGCTCGCCGACGATGGATCCGGCAACGTCCGCCATATCCATACCGTCCGTCGCGATGCACTCCCGACACTCTCTGGTGTCGCAGAAGAAACCACCAGTGGTGTGCGCCCGCTACGGGTGATGGAGGCAGAGGGTGCACTAGAGGTGCCCTGCGTGGCGGTGAACGACGCCCGCACCAAACTCCTCTTCGACAACGTCTACGGCACTGGCCAGTCGGTGATCATGGCGATTCTCGATGCAACCAACACCCAGATGCAGGGCAAACGGGTCGTAGTCGTCGGCTACGGCAAGGTCGGGCGTGGCATTGCCGCCGCGGCGCGGGCGTTAGGCGCTCGTGTCACGGTCACCGAAATCGATCATGTTGAAGCACTGGTCGCACACCACGACGGCTACCGAGTCGCCCAACTCGCAACTGCAGTCACTACTGCCGACATCGTCATTACCGCCACCGGCATTGGTCATTCGCTCACGGCGAATCATGTTGCTGCGATGCCAGACGGCACCATCGTAGCTGTCGGTGGCGCTGGTCCGCCTGAGTTCGATCCAACCGAAGGGCCCGATCTCGTCGATGGTGACACCGTACGGCCAGGGGTCCGCGAGCTCGTCGTCCCCAACGGTCCCACCGTGTTCGTCATCGCCGACGGCTACTGCGCCAACACCTCGGCTGGCGAGGGAAACCCGATCGAGGTGATGGACCTCTCCCTCGCGCTCCAACTTCGAGCGCTCGACTACCTCGCCGAAGCCAACCTTCAGCCCGGCGTCCATCTACTCCCCCGTCACATCGACGACGAGGTTGCAGCCAGCCAGCTCGCCGCGTTGGGCATCAAGATCGACGTCGCTAGCCCCACGCAGCGCGCCGCTGCACAGAGTTGGTGAGCTCTCCAGCCGCAGACGGCTTTGACAACGCTGTAGTCCTGTGGTGCGCAGACGTTGTCGTGCCCATTACCGCCAGCCCGATTCGAAACGGGTGTATCGCCGTTCGTGGCGAGCACATCGTCGCAGTTGGTTCACAAGCCAGCCTCCGAGAGACGTACTTGGACGCCGCTGTTCGGGCCGTCGACGGCTTCTTGTTGCCGGGACTAGTGAATGCCCACACCCACCTGCAGTTCACGACGTTCGCTGCGATGGGAAAGACACCATTCGTTGACTACACCGCATGGTCGGAGCGATTCGTTGAGGAGTACGACGCCCGACCAAACGAAGATTGGGTGGCTGCGTGTCACGCCGGAGTCGAACTAAGTCTGGCGGCAGGCGTGACCTGTATTGCTGACGTCGTCACCGATTTCGAGGCTCGAGACGTCCTATTCGACCGCTCAATTTCTGGTGTGGCGTACCTCGAGCTGATCGGTCTCGACTTGAAACAATGGGATTCGGGCATCGGAGCAGAACTCGCCACGGCCGTTTCTTCGGCACCCACGACGGAAAGAACATCGGTGGGGATTTCCCCCCACGCGCCCTACAGCGTCGAGCCACCCGTAATGACGGCTATGGCCGTACTCGCTCGCGAACTCGGAGTCCGACTCCATAGCCACGTGGCCGAATCCGACGGTGAGCACGAGTTCTACCAAACAGGGACTGGAACTCTTGCCGACCGGGTCAGGGTCGTCGCTAACCGACCCGTAGCGATACTCGAACAAGGCGGATTCGCCATGACCGCCGCCGAGGTCGTGTCATCAGTCGGTCTCCTTGGCACCGACAGCCATATTGCCCATGGCGTGTACCTCAAGCACGCTGGCCGTGCTCTCGTTGCCGCGGCAGGGTCGATCGTCGCGCTCTGCCCAAGGTCGAACGTCATCGTCGGCATCGACCCCCCGCCTGTTGCTGACTACCTCGACGAGAACATCCCCTTCGCTGTTGGAACAGACTCGCTCAGTTCCTCACCCTCGCTCGATCCGCTCGATGACCTACACCTGCTGAAGAAGCTCGCCATCGAGCAGGGTGCAGACCAACACGATCTTGACCGGCGTCTCCTCGCTGCCGCGACGATTGGTGGAGCACGAGCGATGGGGCTTGAAGACCAGCTCGGTTCACTCGAAGTTGGCAAACGAGCCGACTTCGCCATCTTCGATCTCGGCCCGAACGCCGGGGCGTCCAACATCGAAGCGGCCCTCGTCGACGAAGGTGCAGGGCGTTGTGTTCTCACCATCATTGGTGGCGACGAACGATGGAGGGCGCACAAGCCGCGAGCCGACGAGGGGTCCCTCTATGACTGAGATCAAGGTTGTCCAAGACCGCAATGAGGTGATCCAATCTCTCAGCCGCGATCGACCGATTCAGGTCTACGGACTCGCTGATCTCGAACTGCCCGTCTGGATCGCGTCCACCTGGTGGCGACGAGGCGCTGCCTTCGTTGGACGGGTGCCGCTACCTGGGCCCGAAGGCATCGTCGCAATCTGCGCCATCTCGCCCCGTGAACCCCACGAAACCTCCCTGCTCCTGCGCGACCTGCGCGATGAACTTCCCGATGGTGGGCTGGTGGTCGGGCCCCGCGGCTCCGCGGACATCATGAGCGAGGTCTCTGAAATCGAACGCCTCGGCGATCACGTCAAGATGACCGTCGACACCGAGGGTTTTGTGCCGCCACCTGGGGAGCTCCGATCCGAGGTTCTCACCGGAGCGGACCTCCCAGCACTGCTAGATCTGTACGCCAGCGATCCTGGAGCGGCATTTTTTTTGCCCTCGATGCTCGACGACGGACTTTTCGTTGGAGTCAAAGAAGCGGGACACCTCCTCGCCGCGGGTGGCACCCATGTTCGCAGCGACGAATTCAACCTCGCGGCCCTCGGGGGCGTTCTCACCTCGCCCTCAGCAAGAGGCCAAGGACTCGCAGCCGATGTGACCGCGCTCTTGTCGAGAATCCTGCTGGGCGAGGGTCGCCTCGTCGCACTCAACACCCACGCAGAGAATCACACAGCGCGGCGTCTTTACCGGCGTCTCGGCTACCACAAGGTCCACACCTATACAGAGTTCGTCCTTCGCTGACCAAGCTCACATTGGCATGATCGACCGAATCGTCTACACCACGCTGTCTGAGCAGCACCTGCCGAGCGTGGGAGCGAGCTGCTTGTGGCTGACAACGACAAAGGCCCGGAACCGATGTGGTTCCGGGCCTTCATGTTGGTGGCGGGGGCAAGATTTGAACTTGCGACCTTCGGATTATGAGCCCGACGAGCTACCAGACTGCTCCACCCCGCAGAAACAGTATGCCGACGAACAAGGCACCTTTGCAACCTGCTTCAGTCAAGAAAGTCAGCTTCGGGGTCGAGTCCGCCGGCCGCGTTCACAGGGATCGAGAACAGCTGAGCTGCCGAAGCCAGCCCTAAGACCAGAGCGAGAACAATCGCCGGGGTATAGCTGTCGGCGGCATCGATGATTCGCCCAGCGACAGGAGGACCGATCAGACCGCCAAGACCCTGGGCTGTGTAGAACAAACCCATCACCGAACCCAGCCCAACTACCCCAAATCGGTCGGCCAACACCAGCGGGCTCACGGCAACGAAACAGCCGTAACCCATACCGAGCACCACCGCAAACAGAAACAGCAACACGAGCCGATCGCCAGCCAAGGCCCAGATCAGGAAGCTCACCGGGTACAGGGCAACACCAACCCGGAACAGGCGGAACGTTCCGAAACGAGCGGTGAGTGTCCCGAAGCCGATTCGGGACAACACACTCGATCCGCCAAGCGTCGCGACGAGCCAGGAAGCGGCCCAGGACGACGCTCCCCTGTCTTTGGCAAACGGCACAAGGAAAACAAACGGCACGAACAAGGCCAGGCCGGAACAGAGTCCGGCGATCCAAAGCCGGCGGAACATCGGGGATTTGATTGCGGTTTTGAAACGTGACGGCGCGGCGCCCGCAGCTCCCGGAGCTCGGCTGACAAGGGCCACACACACCAGCATGATGACGAACCCCCCAATGCCAAAGATCCGGTACGTCATCCGCCAGCCATGAATATCGATCATCTTTGAGGCCAGCGGGTTGGTCACCATCGTGCCCACACCGATGCCTGCGACGGCGATGCCGACTGCTGTGGCGCGGTATTTGTTGAACCAACCACCAACAGTCGCCACCATCGGGATGTAGGCGCACGCTCCTGCGATTCCAGCTCCAGCCCCGTACGTCAGGTAGCCGAGGAAGATCGAATTCACGTTGCTGGTTGCCACGAGGCCAACGAGCAACGCGAAGGCACCAAACGCAAGCACAGGACGCGGACCGTAACGGTCTGCCAAACGACCCGTGACCATACTCAGCCAGAAGAACGTGAACGTGGTCAGGCCGAAAACCACAGCCGTCTCGCCCTTGCCTGTCCCGAATTCTTGAGACATCGACTCGAAGAACGTTCCGAAGCTGTAGACAATGCCGAGGGTGACCGCTGCCGAGAGGAATGTTGCAACAACGGTCAGCCAGGCTCGCGCCGAGTCGATTCCGTCCGGCGCCGTCGGTGCAGCCATCAGGCGGTGTTGATCACGCGATACGACTCACACAATCGGCCCTCGTCCATCCCGGCCGCTTTGGCGGTGTCAGCTGCCCAACCACGCAACATTCCCGGAAGGTCAGTCATCCAGCCAGTCTGGCTCTTATGAGACGCCAGGGCTGCGATTTTCGCGTCCATCACGTCGGTGATATCGACGTGCAGGTTCGACTTACCAGCGCGAATCCAGGCCTTCTCGACCTTGTGAGGCAAATGGCCTTCTTCGAGCAACTCGGTGTGGGCCCGCGGGTTGCGGGAGTCTGGATAGATGGCTGACATCGTGGCCCACGCCGTGGCGAGATGGTCGGGGTGGCTGCCGTAGATGCGGTCCCAGTTGGCTTCGGTCGACTGGGTGATCACGACGTCGGGCTTCTCGATGCGGATCACCCGTGAGATGTCGCGGCGCAAGTCGAGGGTGTTTTCCACCTGCCCATCCGGGTAGTGGAGCCAATGCAACACCGACACCCCAACCTCGGCTGCGGCGGCGGTCTGCTCGCCCTCCCGCTCGGCGGCGAGTTCGGCAGTGGTACGGGTCATGTCATCGTCGCCTGCGTCGCCTGAGGTGACGAGGCAGTAGGCGACGTAAGAACCAGCGGCCGTCAGCGCTGCGATAGAACCCGCGGAACCAAAGTCGATGTCGTCTGGATGGGCCACTACGACGAGCACCCGCCCGGGCGCATCCATCGGGCCGTCGCTTGTAAGAATGGTTCCGGCAGAAGAGCCTGTGTTGCTGTCAGTCACTCGAGCGAGGCTACGCATCTACGCGGCATCTGGCTCCGTTGTTGTGGTCGTCGGAGGATCCGATGCAGCTGGAAGCAACAACTCAGCTCGACGAATCAGATCCTCGGCCCGATCGATAGCTGCCTGATATCCGGCAAGATCGCCGTCGCGCAGCGCAGCGTCAGCATCGTCGAACGCCTGACGGGTTGCCTCGATGACCTCCATCAGGCTCGCGTCGGCCGCTGGCGCGTCGGGTGCGGGCTCATCGTCCGGATCGGTTTCCTCCGGGTCCGGCACTGCCTCGGCGTCCGGGTCAACCACCACAAGCGGCACTGTGCCGCCCAAATCGATATCGAGTCCTGGTACTACGGCTTCGAGTGCTTCCTCATAGGTATCGGCCCGAACGAGGGTCGAGCCGATACCCACGATGACCGACTGGAGTTCAGGCACTGCGGTGCCGCCAGTGGCTTCGACGAACAACGGCCGGACGTACAGCAGGGAGTCCTCAATCGGAATGATCAACACGTTGCCAGGCCGAACCTTCGAACCACCCTGGTCGATCAGTGATACCCAGCGAGATATCTCTTGGTCGGTGTTGATGTTCGAGTCGAATTGGGCCGGACCGTCCACCTGTGTCGAAGAACGCATTTCGAACACTTCGATTTCGCCGTAACGACCTGGATCGTTGTGCGCGATCATGAAACCTTGGAGATCCTTACGGGAATCATCCTCACTGAACGGCACGAATGGGCGGAAAAGCAGAAACGCTTCCTCGCTTTCGCCCGGAAGACGCATCAACAAATACTGGGGAGCAATGCGCTTCTCGGTGCGGCCGATGAGCACACCCTGATCGTCGAACGTGTCTTCGGTTGCAACCTGGCCGACCACGTCGCCTGGGTCCTGGGAAACGCTCCACGCGCCAGCAGCGTCGTAGAACTCGTCAGGCGAACTGATGCGATACCGGCCCCACATGTCGGTCTGGATTCGGAACAAATCCTCGGGGTAACGGAAGTGTTCGCGAAGCGCCAAGGGAATGTCCTCGTTCGAGAACAGGCTCGGGAACTGATTGCGGTACGAGACGGCCAACGGATCCTGGTCGTCGATCACATAGAACGTGACCGAACCGTCGTAAGCGTCGATGACAACCTTTACCGAGTTACGGACGTAGTTGTAGCTCGACCGAAGTTCGCTGCCCACCGCCACCGCGCTGGCGTTCGCACTCTCGGCGTACGGGAAGTGTGTGGTGGTTGTGTATGCGTCAAGGATCCACTGGACCCGACCTTCAACAATGACCGGGTAGGGGTCGGCGTCGTACTTCAGGAACGGAGCGAGCGTTCGAGCTCGGTCTGCAATATCGCGGATGTACAAGATTCGGGAGTCGCCCTGAACCTCGCCCGAAATCAGAATATTCGGTTCGTTGAAACGCAGCGCGAACGCAGCCCGGCGGAAGATTCCGCCCACTGACACGCCATCGGCACCCTCGTAGCGGGTGCTCTGGGTTGTGTCGTCGAGTTGCTGAAAATCAACCTCGCTACGTTCGGCGCCGACGATCGCGTAGCCAGAAAGATCCTCGCCGAAATACAGACCGGGTTGCTCGAGTTCAAGCTCCTCGGCACCAGGTCGGGCCGAGACCGGTATGTCGGCCAGGGCGTAGTCCGGACGCCCGTTGGCATCTACGGCATTCGCCGGAGCCACAGCAAGCCCGTATCCGTGGGTGAACGCGATGTGTTCGCTCTCCCACGAATTATTTGGCAGGTCATTCACGTTGAGTTCGCGGGCCGCCAACACCACCTGAGTGACCTGACCGTCAATCTCGTAACGATCGACGTCGATGTCGCGGAAGTCGTAGAAGGACCGGATGCCCTGGAACTGCTGGAACGTGTCGCCGACGATCGTCGGATCGAGCAAACGCACGTTGCGAACCGTTTCGATGTTGTCTGCGATATCGGAGGCCGACAAGCTTGGTTGGTACGCGAAGTCGCGTTCGACAACATTGTCGAGTCCCATCGCCAAACGGGTCATGTCGATATTGCGTTCGATGTACGGGCGCTCCTTCGTCGACTCAGAAGGTTCCACTTGGAAACGCTGCACGAACGCTGGGTAGATGGTTCCGGCAAGCGTCGCGACGAGTGCCCAAAGGCCAACGGCAAGAATCGGATACGTGAACCCGCGTCGCCAGATGTTGAAGATCAACAGACCAAACGAGAACACGCTGATGATCAT
>JBLHLM010000044.1:0-12193 GCA_047618365.1 Candidatus Poriferisodalaceae bacterium
CGAGTTGTGGGTTTCAGATCGCCACCCGGATCGGGCCAGCGACATCATCCTGATGATCGACAGCAGCCAGGGCCTTGGTCGTGGATCCGACTCAACCCTGCATACCGCTGTTCGGGCCGCGATCGCTCTCACCGACGGTCACCTTGGCGCTCACGATCGGGTTGGGCTTCTCGATGTTGGTCGTCAGATTCGCTGGTTCCGACCGCGGATGGGGCGTCTTCAGCAGCGTCAGATGTTGGATGCCCTGCTCGACACCCAATCGGACCTCGGCCTAGGAGTTCGTCGGGCCTCTGACCTTCCCCTCGGATCCGTCGACACCGAGGCCACGATCATCGCTCTCACTCCCCTTCTCGACCCGACTCCAGTGTCGTTGGTCCTCGACATCGCCGCCCACGGTCACGACGTTGCCTTGTTGTGGTGCCAGCCCGAAGTCGATCGAATCCGCCAGCCATCCACGATCTCGGCCGGCCTGGCTCGCCGGCTCTGGGACCTTGAACGGCAGATGTGGCGATCCCGCATCGATCAAGCCGGCATTCCTGTCGCCGCGTGGAACGGCGATGACCCGCTCGGCTCGATCGTCAGCCTGCTTGACCGCCGTCGCTCGGTAAGTAGAGCCAGATGAGGGCATCGCGCCTAGCCGTGTTCGCTGGCCTGTCAGCGCTCGCGTTCACGATGATTGGCCTGATCCTGACAGTTGAGCTCCCGGCAGCGGGGATCGCCGCCGGAGTCGGAGCTGCTGCAGTGCTCGGCATCGGCCTGTTCCTGGGGCTCGAAGCGGTCACAGGCGCAGCGGTCGTGTTGGCCGTGAGCGGGATACTCATCGGCGACGTCGCGAACTTCACCCGATCGGCTGCTGGCGCCATGTGCCTGGCTGCAGCCGTAGCCACCGCGCGAATCTGCATGGACGCGAGGCGACCTGCCGTAGTATCAATCGAAACCCGCCGTCACCTCGCACTCGCGCCACTCACCGTCGCAGCTGCTGCAGCAGCCGCAGCCCTGGTCGGCGCCGCCCTGACGAACAACCCACCAGGCCGCTGGTTGGTACCCATCGCAGTGATAGCAGCCTCGACCCCACTCTTTGTTCGGCCTGGGAGTCGACACAACGGTCTCGCCAGAACCTCGGCCGCAGTCGTCGGCGCAGCGATTGTTGGCGCCCTGGTTGTCGCCGGGGCTCAGTCGCAGACAACTCCAGCACCACAGTCGAGCGCGCCCACCGCCACAGCTGATGAACCGGCCGAACTGGTGGAACGGGTCCTCGAGGAGAACGAGACCGCTGAATCGCGCAGCGATATCCCCGAGTACATGGCGGCGATGCTCGTCCTCGTACTCGGCGTGATGCTCTTAGGGCTGCTCAGAAAGTCCCTGTCGGCTGAACAACCAATGGAGTTCAAGCCAACGACCGTGATTCCGGACGATGGCGATCTCACACTCGTCGACCACCGAATGGACATGGGTGCCGAGGGAGCGTTCAGCAACGACGATGCCGCGGACATCATCGCTGCCACGTTGCGGGCTCTCGACACGATCAGCGACCCGCGGCGGGCAATCCGCCTCGCATACGCCACTTTGGAACGCGGCTTCGGCGATCTCGACATCGCTCGAGGTCAGCACGAATCCGAGACCGAGTACCTGAGCCGCCTTCGCCCCCTCCTGCCAGGCGCAGCTGGAGCCATGGAGCAATTCACCGCCCTCTTCGAGGCCGCCCGCTATTCAGCCCACGACATCGACGACGCTCAACGAGCTGCTGCCGTCGCCGCCTTCTATCAGGTGCGGCTCGAGCTCACAGCCCCTGCAGCGAACGGTGGAGCGACATGAGCCAGCTCGTGACCGCAGCTACCGTCTTCGCATTCATTCTGACTGGGTTCGGGTTCCATGTGCTCTCGCGCCGGCTGAGAACCTCTCCGCTCGATGTGGAGGCCCCGCTACAACTCATCGAGTTCAAACGGGCCCGAACCGAGCTTCCTCCGCCGACGAGCCTGGCAAAGATCCAGCAAATCGTTGCCGATGGATTGACGTCTCGCGCAGCGTCCGAACGACTACTCGTCCCGCTACTTCGTGAGCTGGCGTACGAACGGGCCCAAGCGGGCCATCCGACAACTCGGTTGACCGACCCACACCTCAACCTGCCGGCTTGGCTTGACCAGAATCTGAAAGCCCTCGAAGAGACCGAGTAGCTAGTCGGGCTTCACCATCGATCGCAGCATCGCAGGCACGACGAGTTTGTGGAAAGGCCGCACGACGACGAGATAGGCCCGACCCAGAAACGAGTTGCCCTTGCCGACCGTTGCCGCCACCACCAACTGCTCAGCTGAGTCGACGCGAAGCGACATGCGAAAGCTGATGTGGCGGTCGTCGTGACTGAACAGGATCTCGTCATCGTCGCGGTCGAGGACCTCGAACACACTCAGCTTGGAGCCGACCTCGAAGGTTGCGGGCCCGTCCCCCAAAGGCTCTGCGTCCGAGTCGCTACTCGTTCCGAAGCCAAGGCGCCCAACTATTGCGTTACGTACACGCATCGCCAGCATCACCGGCTTTGGGGTCCGACTGAAGAACAGTTCGGCCATCTCATCGACCGTCGTGCCATCGGCCACCGAGGTTCCCATCGCGTCGGCGATGTAGGGGTCCACGATATTCAGAGCGCTGCCATCAAGCAGCGAACCCACCGGAATGATTACCTCAACCTTGACGACTTCGACGTTCACAACTTCGGCCTTGGGCATGTCAGCCGCCTCACGTCAGTCGTCGAGTTTGAGGGCAGACACGAAGGCTTCGTTGGGTACTTCGACCCGACCAATGGCCTTCATCTTCTTCTTGCCCTTCTTCTGCTGCTCGAGCAGCTTGCGCTTACGGGTGATGTCGCCGCCGTAGCACTTGGCGAGAACGTCCTTGCGTTTGGCCCTAACGGTCTGGCGGGCAATGATTCGGCCGCCAATCGCCGCCTGGATCGGCACGTCGAACATCTGGCGCGGGATCAGCTCCTGGAGCTTCTCTGTCATCCGACGCCCGTATTCGAACGCGCTGTCGCGATGCACGATCATCGAGAACGCGTCAACCGGTTCTGAGTTGAGCAAAATGTCGACCTTCACCAGCTTGTCGACCTGATAATCGGCTGGTTCGTAATCAAGGCTGGCGTAGCCCTGGGTTCGACTCTTCAGCTGATCGAAGAAGTCAGTAACGACCTCGGCGAGAGGGATGACGTATTTCATCTCCACCCTCTCGGGTGAGAGGTAATCCATGGTGATCATCGTGCCGCGCCGGTTCTGGCACAGCTCCATGATGGTGCCCGTGTAGGTCGACGGAGTCAGGATGGCGATCTTGAGCATCGGTTCAGCGATCGACTCGATGGTGCCCATGTCTGGGAGCTCCGAAGGATTGTCGATGCTCAACGTTTCGCCACTGTCGGTTGTGACCACATAGCTCACTGAAGGAGCCGTAGCGATCAGCGAAAGGTCGAACTCGCGCTCGAGGCGCTCCCGAACGATCTCCATGTGCAACAGCCCAAGGAAACCGCAGCGGAAACCGAACCCGAGCGCGCCGGACGTTTCTGGTTCGAACGTGATCGACGCATCGTTGAGTTTCAGCTTGTGTAACGAATCCCGCAGCTCTGGATATTCATCGCCGTCGACCGGGTACAGGCCGCAGAACACCATCGGTTTGGGGTCTTCGTAGCCGTCGAGCACCTCAGTGGCGCCGCCATGGAACGTGGTGACGGTCTCGCCGGACTTCGCCTGGCCTACATCTTTGATGCTGGCGATCAGGTAGCCGACTTCGCCGGGACCGAGTTCCTTGACCGGTGTGGGTGCTGGGGCCCGAATGCCGATCTCCTCGGCATCGTGGGTGCTACCCACCTGCATGAACCTGAGCTTCTCGCCGGTACGAATCGTGCCGTTCATTACCCGCATCGATGAGACAACGCCGCGGTACTGATCGAAAACCGAGTCGAAAATGAGCGCCTGCAGCGGGGCGTCAGGGTCGCCGGTGGGTGCTGGGATGCGTTCGATGATGGCCTCGAGCAGTGCCTCGATGCCTTCGCCTGTCTTGGCGGAAATGTGCAAGACGTCCTCGGCCGGAATACCGAGCACCTTCTCGATCTCGCCAGCGTAGAGATCTGGATCGGCGGCCGGAAGGTCGATCTTGTTGAGCACCGCCACGATCTCAAGGTCGTTTTCGAGCGCCAGGTAGCAGTTCGCCAGCGTCTGGGCCTCGATGCCTTGAGCCGCGTCGACCAGCAAGACCACGCCCTCACACGCCGCGAGGCTGCGGGAGACCTCGTAGCCAAAGTCGACGTGGCCTGGCGTGTCGATCAGGTGAAGGGTGTGGCCCTTCCACTCGACCCGCACATTTTGGGCCTTGATGGTGATGCCGCGTTCACGTTCGAGATCCATCGAGTCGAGGTATTGAGCGCGCATCGCCCGCGCATCAACAGCGCCCGTGATTTCGAGGATGCGGTCAGAAAGGGTGGACTTTCCGTGATCGATGTGAGCGATGATCGAAAAGTTGCGTATGAGAGACAGATCCATGCCGGAAGGCAACGGTACCAACGCTCAGCGCGAAACGGGTTGAAGTACCGGTTTCAGCATGATGCGTCAGCGCCGATGAACGAACATCGGAATCAGGTGGAGCAGTTAGTTACAGCGTTGTTGTCATGGCCAATCGACACGAGGAGTGTGTCGCCGTTGGTGTTGGTTAACTGCACCGTGGCAAAGATCACCCCGTCGCATGGCACAGACCTTGACACCTCAAACTTGAGTTGAAGGTTTCCAGAGCCGTTGAGACTACATTGCGTGACGGCGTACAAATGGAAGCCGTTGATTCCGGTACAGGTGATCGACACGATCGTGCTTCCGCTTGTCACGAAGTCGGCGGTCGAAGGATTAAGCGTTTGCCCGCAACCAAGGTCGCCAGAGCGTTTGTTGAGCACGCAAGGCACGCTGACCGCATTCGTATACGCCGCTGCGACCAGCTCTACCGGTCCGAGCTCGACTAGGCGATCCCCGGCAGCTGACTCCAATGTTTCCTGGCTGTCGCTCAGTGAAGACAGTGGACTGCTCGTCGCCGGGAGCAGAAGCCCCACGGCTAAGAGACCCGCCGCTATTGCGCCTAGAATACGTTTCATTCTTTTTCTCCTCGCCCACTCGAAGTGGCTGTTGTTGCTTTTGTCACTTGCGTCCGCATGTCTGGGACGTCAAGACCGTTGAAGGTTCGAAGCATTGCTGGGCTCCGACCTGAAGGCTCGAACACCAGCGACATCATCGTCGATAGCAGTACGAGGCGAATATCAAAACTGACCGATTCGCCGGCCAGCAGTTCGATGTTCTGAGCGACCTGGAACGACACTCCGTCTGGCCCAGCGGCCCACACGGGCGTCTCGCCCTCCAGCTCGGCAACCAATGCCGACGATGGAACGTTCATGACCAGAAACCCGCGGTACTGGCCACGTGGACGGCCTCGCCACTGACCAGCCACATAGTTCGGCACATCGTCGGTGACCGTGTTCGTGACGGTGACGGTGCCCTCGATCACCCAGGAACCGTCATCGGAGCCGGTCGAAACTGTTTCCAGGTTGGTCTCGACGTGAACGAACGAATCGAGCTTGTTGCCACCCAGGTTCGATACCCCGAAGGCGAGCGAGTTGGCATGAAGGTCGCCGTCCATGCCGGCGGCCACGATCGCAGACTGGGTGCTCGGGTCAGCCGACCACGCCAGGAAGTGGCGACCAGCGATGCTCTCCATGAGGCCGTCAGCCATCTGCACTGGTCGTGTCTCTGACGTCAATAGGGCGCGTAGCGAGGCTGCAGCAACGCTCGAGATCGCGGCACGCCGATCGTCGTTGCTGGCTCCGGCCGCACCATCTGCACCGGGTTCGAGCAGCTCGTATTGTCCGAGGGCCAGCCATTCGCCGAGACCCGTCACTGGGATCGACCGGCCATCGAGCTGAATCTCGGAGATATCGGCAGCTTCCAACATCCCCGTCATCGCGACAGCGTCGAGAATAATGACGCCCTGGACGGGGGCTCCATCACGGGAATGCCACATGTCCACCAGCATTTGCCCTACTTCCGGGATTCGCTGGGTCACCGAAGCGGCGTAGTTCCAATGGTGCCCCGGTTCGAACGTTGCCCATCGCTGCGCCAGGTCCTGGTCAACCACAACACCCGTCCCCCGCCGTAGACCACCCACCGACGAGAAATCTGTCAGGTCGATCCCGCCCCCTCCGAACGAAGCCCTCGCGACGGACAGCGTCATTCCTGTGCCAAGCCCCATTTCGCCGTTGTTCGCGGCTACCACGAGCCAATGGCCCTCGGACTCGGTCAGCGCTACCAATCCGCCGGCAAGGTCGGCGTAGGATCCGAGTTCGGCCTCCGCTGCGAGCAGATCAGCGACGAAGTCATCGCGAAGATCACCGATTGGACCGAGTAACAGGTCGGAGTCCGGGACCTGAATCGCTCCAAGTTCGGCCCGCATCGCAGAAAGTTCGCTGGAGACGCTACCCAGTTGCTGAGCGCTAGACCCAGATGAGTTCGAGGTCAGCGAGTCCAATGTCTCTGAACCGCTCAGTGCAATCTCGACGGTCTGCCTTGCTGCAGCAGTGATGCCTTCTGCGGCATTTATCTGGTGGCCGATTCCTGGCACCACTGTGAGCGGCCACAGCCAAGGGTCATCGATCCGGGCGGATGCGTAACGAAGTTCAGCCGACGCAACGGTCAATTCCGTCGAGTCGTCGGCTATCGAGACAACGGAAACGCCTTGGACGGCGTCGCGTGCCTTCGATGCCGCGGAGTAGTACGAAAGCAACGAGAAGCAGACCAAACCAAACCAAACACACACCGCGCTCAGCGCGACAATGCGAACTGCCCCGCGTCGGCGGCGGGGGATCCTACGAGTCGTTTGGGCATCTGCCCTTCGTTGTTGCATTTCACCACCTTCGATACGACCTGGCCGCTGACTTCCTCCACAGAGGCCGATGAGCGTTCCCACAATTGGTGACGGTCAGCCACCCTTGGTGGGTTTTGCGGGGACGGTAGTCCTAACAAATGGACCGAAGTCCAGCCTTGCCCTATTTTTTTGTCCGGTCAATTCCGATCGTCAGCCGACAAACGGCCGCGACAATGTTGCGGATCGGCCGGTTCAGGTTGCTATCCTGCATGGGTTCTACAAACCCCCAGACGAACGAAGTAGCGAACGTGGCAAATATCAAGAGCCAGATCAAACGAAACCGCCAGACTGAGAAGCTCCGCGTCCGCAACAAGGGCGTGCGCTCAGAGCTGAAGACTCGCGAAAAGGCTGTGCTCACCGCGGCCGGGGCTGGCGAGGACACCACCGAACTCATGCGTATGGCTCAGAAGCGCATCGACATGGCAGCCCAGAAGGGCGTCATCCACGCCAACACCGCTGGTCGACGCAAGTCTCGCCTGATTTCCCAGGCAGCTCGGGCCAGCCAGTCCGCCTAGAGCTAGCGGCCCACTTGAGCGAGTCGGGCCACCAGGACTTCCATGACGTACCGGCCTTCGAGGCCGGTACGTCCGCGTAGGTCCACATCCGCGTCAGCAAGTAGTTCGATGGCGTTGCGCACGCCCTCTGTGCCGAGCTTGCGCCCCTGGGCCAGGGCCTTCTTCGCAGGGAAGGTCGAGCCCTTCATCCCCAGCACAGCGGCTGCGGCCTTTTCGTCTCGAACCCCAGCGCCATCGAGGCGCAGCATGCGCTCGAAATGACTGTGCAAAGTAGCCATCAGCTGTAAGGGGTGTCGACTGCCGCCGTCGAGCATGCGGCTCGCGGCCGACAACGCCTTGGTGATCTGACCCTGATCGATCGCATCGGTGAGTTCCCACGGCGGAACGCCACCCGCATCACCCAGAAACGGTTCGATCTCGGCAAACGACAGCTTCCTGTCTGGTCCGAACGCTGAAGACAGCGTCGCCAACAATCCGGAGAGTCGCGCAACGTCTTCGCCGAGCTGGTCCATCATCGCCTGCTTGGCGCTCCGATCGAGCTGCAAACCCGACTCGGAGAACCGCTCTTCAAACCAGTCGTTGCGCCCACGGGCATTCCCAGGTGCTCCGGTGGTCACCTTGTTGCCGCCGGCAGCCTTGACTGCATCGGTGAGGGCCTTTGGCAAGCGGCCGCTGCCCCACTCAAGAATGAGCTCCGTGGTCGGGTTCACGTCCCCCAGATACGCAACCAGAGGGCCGAGTTCGCCTGCATTGAATCGACTCAACGCCCGCGCCACCACCACTCGTCGAGGGGTCAGAAATGGCGTTGTCTGCGCGGCATCAACCAATTCTTCGATGGTGTATTCCTCGCCAGACAGCTCAGCGAGCACAAGGGTGCGATCGTCATCTCCGACGACCTCGGTCACCAACGACAAGAGAGCGTCGGCGAGCAACGAGGGTTCGGGACCGTGGAGCAGATGAACGGAGGAGGTGGCCATCGTGGCTGACCCTACCGGCTCACCACGACTAGCCGATCGCCTTCGGGCATGATCGTCAACGCGTCGCCGAGCCTCACCTCCTCAGCTACTCGAACATGCGGAATCCATGGCGCAAACCCGACAGGCGCCCACACTTCACCGACCTCGTTGCGGGCGAGAACCACCCGAATCGCCTCCTCTGTTGCCGAACTGGCCGACTTGGCGATCACGATGTCGACGGACTCGACACCAGCGGCTCGCAACGCACCAAGCAGGGCCGCCGGGTCAGGTCGATCGATCACCAAAACAGTAGCTCCCCGTACTTCGAAAATGTTGGCGTGTGCCGCGGCCCTCGATGCTGCAAGCGGCACGGGACGAGACATCGTCGCCCCAACCAGAATGGCAACCACGGCGAAGCCGGCGCGCAACGAATGTGGGACTCGGCGCCGGCCGTTCGCGTGGAAGGGATCTGCCAGTTCAGGCGCCCACCAAAATCCGAGGGAGAGGACAGCTGCAGCGAGAGCGCCGCGTCGGTCAAGCTCCGGTCCACCGAAACGAGCGCAGATCCGCGCCACGGATGCAACCCACCCAACCGCGATCTCAGTTGGCCAATGCAGCGCGCCGGCAAGCGGCTCGCCGAACGACCCCCCGACAAGTCCAGCCAGGAGCCCCCAAATCATCACCGGACCCGACACCGGGCCGGCCAGCAGGTTGGCTGGCACCGACACCAACCGAAGCGCTCCGAAGGTGACCACCTGAATTGGCAGCACACCCAACTGCGCCGCCAAGGTGACCGAGAGCGGCGCTGTGAACCAGCGCGGACCAGGCAACCTGGCCTCAACTCGCGCCGCCCAGAGCACGATGGCAAGACTCGCAGCGACCGACAGCTGAAACCCGACAGACCACATCAGGAGTGGATCAATGAGCACGAGTGAAGCGACCACCAACGCGAGTAATCGCAGCGTGCTCGCTGGACGGCCGAGTGCTTTGGCCCCGACAGCCGCTGCTGCCAACAGACATGCCCGCAACACCGACGGCTCGCCTCGCGTGAGGACAGCGAACTCAGCCAACACCAGTCCGAGCAGCACCACGCCGGCACTTCGGGACAGACGCCGCAGCAACGGTCCCAACGCCATCAGGACGAAGGCCACGTTCTGACCTGATACGGCAAGTAGGTGAGTTAGCCCCGATGCCCGAAAGTCGTCGACCACCTCCGGGAGCTGTCCCCGATCATCGCCGTACACAAAACCTGCCAGCAGCACTCCATCACGGGTGCCTAGCGATCGCGCTGACAACTCGATTCGCCCTCGGATCTCGTTGGCCAGCGCAAATGGACCGATGCCGTCGTCAACAAACCGAAGTTCCTGCCCGTCCACTCTCGCCCCGATGTGTCGGGGGCGCAGATAGTCGGCGTCAGAGGACCGGACGGCGCCAGCCACCCACCAGCGTTGCCCCGAGAGCGCTCTGTCGGCACGAGGTGTCTCTGCCCACGTGGCGCTGCCACGCGCCCAGACCTCGTAGCGCCTGCCCTCGAACCGCACATCGATTCGTAGTGCTGACCCAAACCACTCCGCGTCACTCACAATCGTCGCCACTCCCTCGATCCGGGCAGGCGCTAGGGCCACGCGCCCAGCTTCAGCGCGGGCCGCAAGCACCCCACCACCACTCAGGCACCCGACAACGAGGACGACGCAGACAGCGATTGTCGGGCCAGGAACAACGTCGAGGGGAGATGGGCTCTTCTGCAGGCTTCCGGATGCCCTGATGGCGACAAGAACGGCGACAATCAGGCCCAGTGCCCACGACACGACTTCAACCCGCCCGGCCAAGCCGGCCAGAGCCAGCCGCGCTCCAGCGGCTGCTGCAAGCGCCATACAGACCGCGATCGCATCAGGAATCGACAACCGCCTGACTGCCTCACCTTTAGACAGTGACGAGGTCACGCAGCAATGCCACCTTGCTCGGTCCGATGCCTGGCACGTTCTCGAGCGAGTCGACAGCCGGGAACTCTCCGTTCGCTTCTCGGTGGCTCACGATCGCGGCTGCCAGCGTTGGGCCGATGCCAGGAAGGGTGGCGAGCATCGTCGCGTCAGCCCGATTGACGTTGATGAGACCCGGCTCATCCACCGAAGAGTCGAGGACTGTCTCGTCATCGCCGCCAACTGCTGGAACGACCACACGCTCGCCATCTGAGAGGAGGGCGGCGAGGTTGAGGCGATCGGCATCCCCGACAGGCGTGGGCCCACCCGCTGCGTCGAGCAGGTCCGCTACCCGTGACCCAGCTGCCAGGCGGTAGAGCCCAGGCTGGGCGACCTCGCCAGCCATGTGAACGTGCACCACGGCAACATCTGACGCAACAACACTCGGCGGTGGCACGGGCACGGGACTGGCCGCAATTGATGTTTCGTCACCTACCCGTGGCAGCCGATCTTCCACGCTCGCCGGTGGAGCGGTGAGCACAAACCAGACGGTCAGTCCGGTCACGAACGCGACGACAACTCCCACCGCTGCGGCGAGGGCCACTGGCCGTTCTTGAACTTGTAGCGACCAGATGCGGAGCCGCTGTCGCAGCCAACTGCTGGGAACCGCTTCGGAAACTTCTTCTCTGAGGGCCTCCACCCTGCTCTCCTCCGGGTCGGAGGGTCAGCTGGGGGAAGCCAGAAGTCAACCTAGCGGCTAGAACAGCGCGCCTGACAGCTTCTTGCGCCAGCCAGCGGTACGCGGGTCATCGGCGCCCATCACTTCGAGTAGATCGACGAAACGTTGCCGAGCATCGTCGTCGGTCTTGACCTTCGTCAGAAGTGTCGCCAGCTCATCGTTGACCTCATCGGTTTCGGCTAGGTCGCCGGTGCGAGCCAACGCGGCGATTCGGCGAGTTTCTGGGGACTCCGGAATTCGCTTCATTAGGGCGATGGCTTCGTCGCCTCGGCCATCAGCAACCATCAGGTCGGCCAACTTGGTCACGCCCTCGACGTGATCAGACTCAATTTCGAGGGCTGCGAGGAGTGACGTTTCGTCGCCGGCCTCGACCAGTGCGTCGAGTTGGTTCTCTTCGGGAGTCGGCACGAGTTTGGAGATGAAGTCCCGCACCATGGGCTCGCCCTGCGCGCCCATGAATCCGTCGACACTCTCGCCGTCCTTGAACGCCACGACCATAGGGATTGACTGCACCTGGAAGGCCTGAGCAATCTCAGGGTTCTCATCGATGTTGATCTTGACCCCGACGACGGCGCCATCGAACTCGTCGATCACGGTGTCGAGAATGGGCCCGAGAGTCTTGCAGGGACCACACCATGGCGCCCACAGGTCGATCACAACCGCAGCCTGCTTGCTGCGTTCGATGACCTCTTCATTGAACGTGGCGTCGGTGACATCAATCATCATGGCCTCCAACCTATTACCTTCTTGCCCGCTGACCACTCAGGCGGAGACGAGAACGTGACTGAACCGACAACAGAAACACCAGGCGAAATCCCCGACGGCATCGATGCCCCCGCGGTAGCTGCGTGGTTCGTCGAACACGCCCCCGGAGTTGAACCTCCTCTGTCGTTTTCGCTGATCACCGGTGGACACTCAAACCTCACCTACAAAGTCACCGACTCTGTAGGTGCCTCTTGGGTGCTGCGCCGGCCCCCGCTCGGCAACATCCTCGTCGGCGCACATGACGTGGCCCGCGAACACCTGCTGATGTCGGCCCTCGTACCTACCGCTGTCCCGGTACCCCCAATCGTCGGGCTGTGCCAAGACGAAGCAGTGAACGGCGCGGACTTCTACGTCATGAAGTTC
>JBLHLM010000045.1:0-11359 GCA_047618365.1 Candidatus Poriferisodalaceae bacterium
TTCCTTGGGTCTCCTCGAGGATTTCATCGAGCTTCAGCATGCTGTCAGAAGTGACCACCCCGACGACTCGATTCCCGGTATCGACCACAGGAATCTGATCGAGTTCGTGTTCTTCCATCGCGGCCGTGGCCTCTCGTATGGTCCACGAAAGACGAGCCGGCCGAACCGCCTCATCGATCACCGCCATAATGTTCGTCGTGGCCCAGTCGGCACGTTCCAGGTGGCGGATGTCGTGCAGACGGATCATGCCGAGGTAATGCCCATCGTCGTCGGCGACAATGCCGGCCACCTCCTTCGCTGGGAAGGCATGACCCCACACGAAATCAGAGACCGAATCTTCTTGACGCACGATGTGACGAGGTGTTCGCATAGCGCTCGTGATGGGCATTTGGAAGCGCCCTTCGAGGTGCCCCGTGCGCGTGTCGTGCTGGTGACTCGACACTGAGGTGCTCCCGATGATGACCTGGGACACCGCGACGGCGATGAGACCCGGAACCACGAACTGAGGCGCGTCAGTCGACTCAGCAACGAACATCACCGCGGCAAGGGGGGTCCGATAGCCGCCAGCCAGGAACGCGGCAACACCGATGAACGGGAAGAAACGAAGGGCCGCGGAACCAACGTCGATCCAGCTACCAACAATGCGCCCGACCAGCAGACCAGACACTGCGAGCGGGATGAAAACTCCACCGACGCCACCAGCCGAAAGCGTGGTGCCGGTTGCGACAAACCGGGCGACCAGCAGGAAACCAATAAGCCAGAGACTGATATCGGGCTCTGTAACCCAGTTCGAAAGCTCGGTCCCCGCCGTGGGACCCAACGTCAACGGCAACCCAAGCAAGGCGTCGGCCGTCACAACAAGAGATCCGAGAACGATGGCCCCGCCGAGCACCCGCTGCCACTGCGCCAGTTTCACCATCCGGCTGAACAGGCGAGCGCCTGCACCGCAGAGAATTCCGACCAACACCGCGCCCACAAGTTCTCGCTGACCGATCTCCACGGAGAAGAGGATGTTTTCGTCAACATCGAAGGGGCGGCTATCGCCACCGACGCCGGTGATCAACACAAAAGTGGCGTAACTCGTCGCCGCTGAAATCAGAGAAGGCAACAAGGCGCGGCGGCCAAGGTCGCCCTTGTACGGCGATTCCAAAGCAAACAACACACCTGTCGCCGGGGCCTGAAAAATGGCTGCGACGCCGGCTGCGGCACCAGCGACGAGGAGCGCCTTACCGTCCTTTTCCTTGAAGAGCCACTTGAGGCGACCCTGCATCGCCGAGCCGATCGTGGCACCGCCGTAGATCGACGGGCCCTCGAGGCCAACCGCTCCACCCAGGCCGACGGTTGCGATGCCAGCTCCCAGCCTGAACGGCAGCTGCAACATGCGAACCACACCGTGTCGGGAGTGATACGCCCGGATGTACTCCTCCGACGTCGCCGGCGACAACCGTTTGCCCCGATCTGCCCACTGCAACAGCGTCACCGAAATCAGCAGACCCAGCCCGGGAGCGAGGGCTTGCTGCCAGAGTTCGGCGCGGAGCAGCCCCTCAAGCATAATCTCGATAGCGAGAGTCTCGACACCCGCCACGACCAGACCGGTTGCGATACCCACGGCGGCATACGCGACAAACCGAAGGACACGATTGCGCATCAGTTGGTTCCGGCAAAGCCTGCGTCGGGCATCTGAGCCATGATGCCGCCTATTGGCCGGAAATGTTGTCAGTACGATGACGAACATGTCCGATCGCTTCTATTTTCGTCAGCTACTCTCCGGGCGGGATTTCGCCGTGGAGGACCAGCTCGCTCAGCAGATGGTCAACTTCGTCTACCTCATCGGTGACCGAGAGACCGGTGACGCAGTCGCTATCGACCCCGCATACGGGGTCGCTGAGTTGGTCGACATCCTCGGTCGAGATGGGATGAAGCTCAGCGGAGTGTTGGCCACCCATTATCACCCCGACCATGTGGGCGGCTCGATGATGGGTCACACCATTGAAGGAGTCAGCGAACTCCTAGAGCTCCAGGGTGTGAAGATTCACGTGCAGAAGGAGGAGGCCGATCTCGTCAAGAAGGTCACCGGCATCAGCGACAGTGACCTCGAAGTGCATGACTCAGGTGACACGGTGATGGTTGGTCAGGTTCCCATCGAGCTCATTCACACTCCCGGGCACACACCTGGCAGTCAGTGTTTCCTCGTCGAGGGCAACCTCATCGCCGGCGACACCCTGTTCTTGGAAGGATGCGGGCGCACCGATCTCCCGGGCAGCGACGTAGGCCAGATGTACGACAGCCTCCACAACCGGCTCGCCAAGATCCCTGACAGCACCGTGCTGTTTCCAGGGCACCGTTACTCGTTCCACTCCTCCGCCGAGATGGGCCAGACACGTGAAATGAACTACGTGTTCAAACCCAAGACCGAGGAGCAGTGGATGATGATGTTCGGCCAATGAGCACCGCTGCCCTGCCCCCGATCATCAGCGCCGCTGGGCTTCAGGCTGCTGCAGGCGAGGTCATTGTCTGCGACGTGCGCTGGTACCTCGATCGTCGGCCCGGACTCGCCGCGTACGACACGGGACACATCCCGGGCGCGATCTTCGTCGACCTCGACGAACACCTGACCTCGCTCGCCCGCAAGTCTGCCGGGCGGCACCCTATGCCGTCCGCAGCTTCCTTCGCGGCCAGCCTCGGCAGCCTCGGCATTGGGGCCAACTCGAGCGTTGTCGCCTATGACGATGCGGGTGGCATGTCCGCCGGCCGTCTCGTCTGGATGCTTCGAGCCCTGGGGCACGAGGCGGCCCTGCTCGACGGAGGGCTGCAAGCCTGGGACGGCGAATTCGAAACCGTGAGGTCCGTTCGGAAGTCGGTGGAGTGCCCGATCCGACCATGGCCAGAAGAACTCTTCGCCGATGCCGACACCACAGCGTCGAGCGCGGCGGGCGATTCAGTCGTCGTCCTCGACGCTCGCGCGCCAGAGCGCTTCCGCGGCGACGCAGAGCCTGTTGACCCTCGCGCTGGTCACATTCCAGGGGCTGCGAACCATCCGTTCTCCAGCAACCTCGGCGGCGACGGCCGCTTCCTGGCCCCAGCCGAACTTCGGACGAACCTCGAACAGTCGGGCGTGACCGAAGATGGCGCGTCACCGATCTTCTATTGCGGGTCCGGGGTCAGCGCCTGCCACAACCTGCTGGCCATGGAACACGCTGGTCTCGGCCGCGGTCGGCTGTACCCCGGGTCATGGTCGCAATGGTCCAACAATCCCGGCCGGCCGGCCGCGTTGGGCGACGCCTAGTTGACAAAGGATCAGGTTGAACGAGAGATCAGTCCCCTGGACGATCGGCGCGCTGGATCGACATCGACGCTTCGAGGAGTTTGCCATTCGGCACCAAAAGGCGGTTGCCATTGGGAGTTTCGAACTCGGTTGACGTCGAGTGAACCGTTACCACGACTCCTTCGGCCACGTCATCGACCTACACGACGTCGCCTGAGTTCAGCACGTAGCGAAGAGCACGAGCGGCGGCGACACCGCGCCCGCCAAGACCGACCATTAGGGCCGCGCCGAGCCCCACGCTGAAGAAGACTGAGCTGACCGCAATAGTGATGATCGTGGTGTCGATACCGAGCTGACTGGCAGCCAGGATGACCGCGAGCGTCAGGATCACGGTCTTGAGTACCACGGGTATGGCACCAGCACTCTTTCCGGTGCCGCGTGAAATCGCCTGCTCGACCGCGGTGGCGGCCAAACTCTGCACCATCGCCGGACGTCTAGCAGAACTGAGAGCCGACCTGGCGACCCTGGATACAACGGAGCCCAGAACGAGAGTTCCTCGGAGAACAATCGCAGCAACCAACCATTCGTTCATGAAGTCCTGTCCTGAGAGCCCTCTGACTTCGATCCACCGTCGAACATACGTCTTTCCGTTGACAGTCCAATACCCAGCATCTCGCCGAGTACCTCAAGGTCACTTCTGGTCTGAGCCCGGGCCGCGATAGCGACCTCGACCCGTGTGCGCAAGCCTTCCGGAGGCATCAGCAATTGCTTGAGTGCACTCTGCACCGGACCGTCGGCTTCAGCGAATGCCTCGATGGTTGCTGCACACTTCTCGCACTCGTCGAGATGGGCGTCGAGGTCTGGGCTGGTTTCGGCGCCATCGAGCCACGCCTCCAACCGCTTCCTGTTTGGGTGCCGCCTCATGGTCGCCGCTCTCCCAGAGAAGCGGCGAGTATTCGACGCGATCTGAGCAGTCGAGTCTTGACCGTCGGGAGCGAAACTTCGAGCGTCGCGGCGATCTCGTCGTAGCTGAGTTGTTCGATCTCACGAAGCACAACAATCGAACGACTCAACTCGTCGAGCTCACTGAGAGCTTCTTCGAATGCCTCAAGCGCGACACTCCCTTCCACCCGGTCTTCCACAACGATCCGAGTTGCGGTCTCTGGCATCAAGTTCGGATCGCGGAGCACATCACGGCGCTTCCGCAGGGTGGACACGGCCGTGTTATGAGCGATTCGCAGCACCCAGCTGCGCAACGATGACTCGCCACGGAATGTCGAAAGCGCCTGACATGCCTTGATGATGGTGTCTTGGGTGACGTCCTCGGCAAGTGCAGCGTCACGCACAACCGACAGCGCGACTCGCTAAACGGCGTCAGCGTGCTCCTGGATCAGCTCGGTGTGCTGAGCATCAGCGTCTGGAGTTGGCTGAGCCACAGACGCAGCGGCTTCACTCGCCGTTGTTGAGCCTTCACTGTCCCGAACCACTCGCAACATCGTCCCTTTTCCGCAGGCGACGCGAGACCACATTGGGATCTCAGCACTCAGCTCGGCCACTCGCATGGACCACTGACGCCGAAAGGCCACAGAAAGTCGCGGATTGTAGAGCAAAACAGTTGCGCGACTTGTCCGGACCTGAGACGTCATACACGCACACAAACCAACACACCACCGACCAAGAGAGGGGGGGGACAAGAAATGCTTCCAGGCATCGAATTTTCCCAAGGCATTGGAGATGCCTGGACAAACATCACGAAATTCGTACCGAAGCTGATCGGCGCGCTGGCGATCCTCATTATCAGCTGGATCATCGCAAAGATCATTCGCAAGGTGATTCATCGGGTTCTGAGCAAACTGAAGTTCGACGACATCGTCGATAAGAGTGGCCTCGGAGGCCACATCGAGAAGGCTGGCTGGGCTGATTCAGCTGCCTTGCTCGCCACACTCCTGTACGACGCAGTCATGGTCACGGTGCTCAAGCTGGCCATCGGCGCCTTCGACAGCAACGACACTCAGGGCGTCTTCGACGACATCATCGCCTTCATCCCAAAGCTCGTCGTGGCCCTCATTATCGTGGTGCTCACCGGGGCCGTCGCCAACGCAGTGCGTAGTTTGGTGGGGCCAGCTGTGGATCAGCTCAGCTACGGCAACTTCATTGAGCGTGTCGTTGTCGGCGTCATCTGGACGGTCGGCATCTTCGCCGCTCTCGATCAGATTCAAGTCGCAGAGGCCATCGTGGCTTCGCTCAGCCTGATCCTTGTGATCAAGTTCGGCGTCGGCGGGATCTGGTCAGCGCGCGATCGTTTCTGGCCAGCCGTGTACGACAAGGTTGCCGGAGCAAACGACGAGCCCGAAACAACGAACTCCAACTAAGAACGAAACCTGATTGATCTGATGGTGACTGGCCAAAGTTCGATCGAGTCGACCAGGAGCCCGGGCTCCTGCAGTTTTCGGCGTCCTCCCGATTTGGGACACATACGGTCACGAACCCGACTGTCCGAATGTGTCCGAAACCTTCGGCGATACTGATTGCGTGATCGTCAGCGGAGTACACACCACCGGCATCTATTGCCAACCAACCTGCACGGCTCGACCCCACCCCGAGAACGTCTCGGCGTACCCCACACATGTGGCAGCGGAGGCGGCCGGTTTCAGACCCTGCCTCAGGTGCCGTCCGGACCGTGCCCCAGCGGCGGACTTGACGGTGGGCGTACCGACCTCGGTCTCCCACGCATTGACGTTGATCAACGACGGCTACCTCGACCACCACGGTGAACCAGCACTAGCTGGCAGGGTTGGTTACAGCCCCCGTCAGTTACGGCGGCTCTTTCAGGTGCACTTAGGTGCATCGCCAAGTTTCATAGCTGGATCGCGGCGAGCACATTTCGCCCGCAAACTTCTGGACGACACCGACCTGCCGCTCACCGTCGTCGCCCGTGCAGCCGGCTTCGGCGGCTCGCGTCAGCTTCACCGAGCGATCACCAGTTGGTTCGGCTTCAGTCCCAGCGAACTTCGCTCAAAACGTCGGGGCAGACGTGTGGCGGTACTCGACGGCGGGATACCCCTCCAGCTCAGGTATCCACAACCGTTCGACTTCACAGAATCGCTTGTCCATTTGGCGCCCAGAGCCGTGCCAGGCGTCGAAGTCGTCAACGGAGATACCTATCTGCGCACAACCTCCACGTGCGGACGGCCTGGAGTTCTCGAACTCGCCGCTGCAGAGGACGGAACGTTGTGTCTCACAGCGCACGTACCGACCCTCGACTCCCTCATCGATGACGTGGCCCGATGCCGCCGATTGCTCGGCATCGATCTCGACCACACATCCGCGGTCGCTGCGTTGGAGCAGGAAACCCTGATCTCACCACTGGTTACGCAGCGACCGGGGCTGCGAGCGCACGGCTCCTGGGATCGCTTCGAGACCGCCGTGCGGATCATGGTCGGCCAACAGGTCTCGGTGGCAGGCGCAACCACGATCACCGGGCGAATTGCCACGAAGTTCGGTTCGGCCGTCGAACTTGAGGACGAGCCGAAACTCACAGCGATCTTCCCTACCGCCGAACAACTCGCCGACGCCGACCTCACCGGCCTCGGGATGCCAAACAAGCGAGCCGAGACGATCCGTCGGTTCGCCCAAGCAGTCGCAACCAACGAAGTAGACCTGCACGGCGCCGGAGTTATTGACGAGGTCACCGCACCATTCGTCGCTCTCCCCGGCATCGGGCCATGGACAGCGCACATGTTCGCCTTGCGTGTTCTCGGCCACCCCGATGCGTTTCCAAGTTCCGACCTCGGCCTACGAACCGCCGTTGGCCATCTGCAAGGCATCGATCGGGCCACCGCAGCCGAAACCGAAGCCGTGGCCCAAGAGTGGCGGCCGTTCCGCTCACTCGCAGCACAACATCTCTGGGCCTCGCTCAGCTCCCCAACGCCAAGAACGGACTGATATGCACCCCCACACCGTGCACTCAATGACCACTCCCTCAACCACCGCTGACCAACACTTTCGTCGAACTGTTTCGTCGCCCGTGGGCGATCTCACACTCGTTGCGACGAACGAAGGGCTGCGGGCGGTCCTGTGGCCCGACGATCTCCCGTCCCGGGTCAAACTTCCCGAGTCCACCGAACGCCCGGATCATCCGATCATCGTTGCGACGGCCGTTCAGCTCAGCGAATACTTCGACGGAACTCGCACCGACTTCGACATTGCTCTCGACCTTAGAGGAACGGCGTTCCAAACCGCGGCCTGGCACGCCTTGGCGGAGATTCCCCATGGATCCACCGCCACCTACGCCGAGCAAGCAGCCCGTCTCGGCCAACCATCGGCCGTGCGCGCTGTCGGGGCGGCGAACGGGCGCAACCCCGTTTCGATCGTGCTGCCATGCCATCGGGTGATCGGCGCCGACGGTTCACTCACCGGCTTCGCCGGAGGGCTTGACACCAAACGACGACTGTTGGAACTCGAAGGTGCGCTCGACAGCCCGACGCTGCCGTTCATCTGATCAAGCCTGTTCGGCTGGATTCTCTTCGGCTGGGGTGTCTGCAGCTGGAACATCGTCGTCAGATGTTTCCGTGGCGGCGGGTGCGTCTTCGAAAACAGGGCCCTCGGTGGCGGGGGCTTCTTCGCCGCTATTGATCCGCTGCCACTCGGCAACGGCGTCGCTGTACTCGGCTTCAGCTTCGGCTCGGTCTTCTGTGCTGCCTTCACCGGCCATCAAGCGTTTCACTCGAGCGCCAGCGTCCTTGCGACGACGGTCGGCACGGCCGAGGGCCTGCCGTTGTTTCTCTTCGTCGCGTGAAGAAGTGATGCTCTTGTTGAACATCGACAATGCGGTCGCGGTGTCCTCTGCAGAGAACTCTTGACGCGGTGGTGGTGGGTTTCGGCGTGCCATGAGGCCACCATTGTGCCGCACCGCCGCTAGTTTCGCGACCCACTGGCAAATCTCGGGGCTGGAGACGACACACCTCGTCATCCCCACCTTGTCGTTTTCTCCATCGAGAATCTGGTGTGGGGGTTGAGTGGGCGAGGGGGGACTTGAACCCCCACATCCCTAAGGACACAGGCACCTGAAGCCTGCGCGTCTGCCAATTCCGCCACTCGCCCGAGCAGTCTGGTCAGGATAGCGGGCCGTGCTCGGGATTCACTAACTCGATTCCTCAGCCCTGCGGCTACCTCTTCGCGCCGGATGAGGGCCGTACACTCGACACCACATGGGACTCAAAGGTTTCGAGCGCCGCCTAGAACGGCTTGTCGAAGGCGCGTTCGCTCGAGCCTTTCGATCTGGCCTGCGCCCCATCGAACTCGGCCGACGAGTTGGACGTGCCCTCGACGACGAACGCAGCGTCGATGTGCGGGGCCGCACCGTGGTTCCCAACCACCTGACGTTCCAGTTAGCCGACGACGATTACGCCCGACTGGCACAAATCAGCGAAGGACTTCAGAGAGAACTCGCCGAGGTTGCTCGTGAACACGCCCGCGATCGGGGTTACCACTTCCTTGGTCCAGTCGGGGTCGAACTCGCCGTGAGAGTCGGTGAACGAACCGGACGTTTCCGCCTTGTCGGCGCCTACCGAGAACACCCGGCCGGAGTCCCGCCTGGCACCCTCATCTTGGAGGACGGACAACGAATCGTCCTGGGTCCAGAGCCGGTCGTCATTGGACGTTTCGGTGAATGCGACGTCGTCATCGATGATCCCAACATCAGCCGACGTCACGCCCAGATCTCCCTCGACCACGACACGTTCGTCATCGCCGACCTGGGCAGTACCAACGGCATGCGCGTCAACGGCCATCACGTCAGTCGCCACGAACTCAGCCACGGCGACGTCGTGCTCGTGGGCGCTCACACCATGACGTTCGAGGTCGGCTGATGACCCCACAACTCATTCGGGTCCTCACCCTTTGCCTGGTGCTGCTGATCTACCTATTCTTCTTCCGCGTTCTGCGAGCGGTGTGGGTCGGGGTTCGTCCCACCAGCGGTGTTTCGCCGCGGCGTCAGCGTGCTGTCGCTCTCCCAACCCCTCCCAGCCAGCTCATCGTCCGTGCTCCAGACGAAATAGCGGGTCAGATCTACGCTCTCGGCGACGAATTGTCGCTGGGTCGCGCCGCCGGCTGCGAGATCACCGTCGATGACACCTATGCCTCCCAGATGCATGCCCGAATCTTCAGGCGCGACGAACAACACCTGGTCGAAGACCTCGGATCGACGAACGGCACCTATCTCAACCGGGAAAAAGTCAGCGGACCGACCGCGCTCAAACGTGGCGATCACGTACAAGTGGGGTCAACTGTTTTCGAGGTCACCGGATGATCCGCAGGGGAAGTGACGCGTGAACGAAGAGGCTCCACAACTGCGTCTCGCCTGGGGCGGCGCCACCGACTCTGGTCGGGTACGGACGTCGAACCAGGACGCGATGTTCGCCGATCGGTCGCTGTTCATGGTCGCCGACGGCATGGGTGGCCACCAGGGTGGCGAAGTCGCCGCGAACATGACTGTGCGCACCGTCGCTGGCGCACCCCACGACTCCGAGGCAGCACTCGTCTCGGCTATCGAAGCGGCCAATAAGGCAGTCAACGACGCGGCAGTGGCCCGCGCTGAGCTCCACGGCATGGGGACCACCGCCACCGCCATTGCCGTTGTTTCAACAGCGAACGGGCCTCGTTTCGCCCTTGCGAACGTCGGCGACTCACGCATTTATCGCTTTCGTGGCGACACCCTGCATCAGCTCACGTTCGACCACAGCTATGTGGCCGAACTGATGCGTCGCGGCGACCTCACCGAAGAAGAGGCTGCCACACACCCGTATCGCAACATGCTGACCCGGGCTGTCGGCGTACACGCTGCGGTAGAGATCGACCACTGGGAACTCGAGCCCGAGCCAGGCGATCGCTACCTTCTGTGCTCGGACGGAATCACCAACGAGATCTCCGACGAGATCATGCAGCAGACCCTCAGCCGACGCCAGAGCGCCGCCGACGCCGCGAGTGAACTGGTCGGTACAGCAAATGAGATGGGCGGCCGGGACAACTCGACCGTGGTGATTGTCGACGTGATGTTGGCTGGAGCCGACGGCACCATCATTGACCCTGCTGCGGTAGCGGTCCCACCGCCTGAACCAGCCGCGCCCGCCGCATCAGAGTTTGCAACCACGTTCCAGATCGCCGAAACCGCAACAGACGCAAACACTCCACACACTGCCGATCCAGACACTGACGATCTAGAGGCAGACAGTCCAGAACCGAACGGTTCGGACCTCTGGGAAGCTGATCCCGCGACCGATCTATCAGAGACCGCGGCACCCGAACCGGTTGTGCCCACACCGCAGCCTCTGACTGGGTCTGAGCCCACCATCACACAGCCAGTCATCAACGTCGCCCCTGATCCCGCTGCGACACCGACTCTGCCCATGTCGTTCGTCGTCGAAGAACCGACTCAGGAGTCGACCGGGGACTCCGTGAGCGGCACCGCAGCGGCTGACGCGGTGCGCCGCATGGCGAACGAACGAGACGAAGAAGCCGACGACGACGATCAGGTCTGGATTGTCCAATCGGTCGAAGTCACCACGCGAGCCGTCGCAGTTTTTCTAGGGCTCGTGCTCGTCCTGGTGGGCTTCTTCCTCGCGGCCGGCTGGTATGCCCGCAGCAGCTACCACGTGGGCATCGCCGGCGATGAGGTGGCGATCTTCCAGGGCAAGGTTGGCGGGCTTCTCTGGTTCGATCCCACGCTGGAGCGGCGCACTGGGATCCTGGTCGATGAATTGCAGCCCGAAGATCTCTCTCAGCTCAGCGCGGGGCATGAAACCGCCAGCCTCGACGGGGCGCTCGGCTTCGTGGACGAGCTTGAGACCCGTCTCCTCGACGAACTATTAGAAGTTGAGGACTCCGACGAGTCTTCGACGACATCCGATTCGTCGAGCTGACCATGGGTCGTCAACGGGCCGTCGAGCTCAGCTTGCTGCTGATCGTCGGCATCATCACATGCGCCGCGTACACACTCGTCGGCCTCGGTGAGAACGCGTCGCTACCAGCGAACATCGGCCCGTTCCTAGGATTCACGTTGGCGATGCTGGCGCTGGCCCACATCGCGATTCGACG
>JBLHLM010000046.1:0-11137 GCA_047618365.1 Candidatus Poriferisodalaceae bacterium
TTGTCGGGTGGGCGGGTGCTCTCACCTCGACGATGATCCGAGTTGTCCGTTGTTGGCCGCCGACTCCGAGTAGTTCGACGATCTCATGGCGGCCAATGGCGCTAGAGGTTGGGGTCCAGCTGATGTGTCCGAATGGGCCTTTGTAGTACGTGGCTCCCTTCGGCAGCCCCTCAAAGGTCGCCGTCGAGGATCTCATGTGCCCGAGGAACCCGGAGCCTGTGCTTCTTGGGCTCCTCGGAGGCGTGCTTCGGGCAGAGTTACTTCAGGCCCGCCGTTCCAGACGACGGGTAGGCACTCGATAGGCCCAGGAGCGGCGAAGAGGAAACCCTGGGCCCGCTTGCACCCGAGTTCCAGAAGCACATGGCGTTGCTCTACGGTTTCAACTCCCTCGGCAATCACATCCAGTCCTAACGCTGCTGCCATCGACAGAATTGCACGAACCGCTTCCCTATCGTCATCGTCTGATACGACGCCATGAACGAGGGTCTGATGGATCTTGATTGAGTCGACTGGGCAGCGGCGCAAACGGTCGAGCGACGAATGCCCGGTGCCGAAGTCGTCGATTGCAAGGCCCACACCCAGGTGTCGCAGTTCATCGAGGGTCGCCATGACCAATGCAGGTTCACCCGAAAGAGACGCTTCAGACACCTCGAGAGTCGCGTCGGCGGCTGGGATTCCAAGCTTGGAGATGATTGCGCCGATGCGATCAGCGAACCCTGGGCTCGCCAGACTCCCCTGCGTCAGATTCACCGAAAACGCCACGTCCGTAGTACCGGTGGCTGCCTTCCACCCGAGCGTTTCCCGCGTCGCCCGCTCGAAGACCCACAGGTCGACTTCTGCCGCGAGACCGGCCGACGTCGCCAGGTCGAACAGCTCGCGAGGAGACTGGGAGCCGCGCTCTGGGTGTTCCCATCGAACGTAGGCTTCGAGACCGGTGACTCGGCCGTCCGCGAGTTCGATGATCGGCTGATGATGTAACGATAACTGGCCCCCGTCCAGGGCCCTGCGTACTTCGGCAGCACGATCGGCCCGTTGAGCGTCGTCGTCGGCCTCGTCGCCCTCGTAGACAACGAACCTGGCCTTACCTGCGGCCTTGGCCCGGTACATCGCCTGATCGGCCATGCGGAGCAGGTCGTCGGGAGCAACGGTGCCGCCGCTCGCCACCGCGATTCCAATGCTCGCCGAGGTGTCGAGACTGTGGGCGCCAATGACAAATCGATCTTCGAAGGCGAGCCGGACCCGTTCGGCCACCACCTGGGCATCGTCGGGGTGACTGAGTTCGCTGCACAGAACAACAAACTCGTCCCCGCCGAATCGAGCCACGGTGTCAGAGGGCCGAACAGTGCCGCGGAAACGGTTGGCGACAGCGCGTAACAACTCGTCACCCGCGCCGTGTCCCAGCTGATCGTTGACCGACTTGAAGCCGTCGAGATCGCAGAAGAGCAGACCCACAGAACGACCCGTCCGGGCGCTGTTCAGCAAAGCGTCGCCGAGACGGTCGACAAGTTTCGCTCGGTTGGCGAGGCCGGTGAGCGGGTCGTGCAGGGCCTGTTGCACGAGCAGGGTCTCCATCTCGCGGCGCCGGCTGATGTCGGTGACCAACGAGTCGGCCATCTGATCGACTCGCGCCGAAAGCGTTCCCAGCTCGTCGCGTCCGCCGTCGCCACTGCGGCGCTCCAGGTTGCCGTCGCCGATCGCTTCGGCGGCTGCGGCGATGTTCGCCAATCGCCGGGTGATTGCCCCGCTGACGACCCTCGCAACGATCAATGCCAAGGCGGCCAAACACATGGCAGCTAAGAGCCCCGCGAGAAGTATTTGTTGTGACACCCCGCCGCTTGAAGCTTCGACTCCGGACACAGCCACCCAGGGTGTGCCTTCGACGAATCGCGCCGCGCCCGCAAGCGTCGTTTGGCTTGTGTTGATTCGTGGTGCAAAAGAATCAGGCGCCACTCGGTCGAGACCTGTGCCGTTGCCGATGACGGTTCCGTTTCCCGACCCATCAAGGCGAACCGATGTGCCCGCTTCGTCGTCGACGATCACGGTCACCTCGTCGGCGACGCCCGGGCCAATATCGACCAGGAAGTCGAGCGGCACAACGGCGACAAGAATGGCGTCCCCGCCGCTTCCGGCCAGCTCGCGGGCAATCAGGAACGTCCCTGCCCTATTCGAACCAGGCTCGTTTGTCCAGTCGCCGAGCCCAAGTTGGCCACCAGTGGTCCGGTCAAGGACGAGGGACGAAACGTCCCCAGGTGCGTCGCCGGCAACCACAATGGGTGAACCTTGGGCATCGACAATGGCGAGGCCGATGAAACCGCTCCACCAATCTCCTGCAGACTCGAGCGCCGATTCTGCGAGCAGTAGCTGGTCGTCGCCTCCACCTCTCGCTACACCAATCGCCGGCAGGATGAGGTCGGGCCAAGCAGTCATGCCACTCAACTCGACGTCGGCCCTCTGGACCTGGCGACCGATAGCAGCGGCCCGCTGCTCGGCAGCCTGCTCCGCAGATTCGCGCACCGAAGCCCGTTCACTTGACCTGGCAATCAACGACGCGGCAACGCCCAGCGCTATGAGCGGCACGAGGCCGAGTAGTACAGCGAAGAGGATCTTGCGACGAAGCGACATCAAGGGTTCGAAATGACAGCTCTGGAGAGGTGGACCACGGCGCGAATGACGCTCTATACGTCACCCTCCGTGAGATACCCGTCCAAGGCTACAAGGGTGGTGGCCCCTCCCCGACCCATGCGGTGAGACCTTCTCAAGTCAGCGAGCGGTCCAGCCACCGTCGACAGCGAGCACGGCTCCCGTGACGTAGCTGCTCGCGTCCGAAGCCAGGAACAAGGCAGCACCGTCGAGTTCGTTGACGGTGCCACCACGGCGCATCGGCGTGTTCTTGTTGATCCAGTCGGTCATGGAGTCGTCTTCGAACATCACCTGGGTGAGTTCGGTCTCGAAATAGCCGGGGCACAAGGCGTTGACCCGGACACCTTCCTTGGCCCATTGCACACCGAGATCCCGGCTCAGGTTCACCAGTCCCGCCTTGCTGGCAGCGTAAGCAGGCTGGAGGTTCGGCGCCGAAGCGACGATCCCGTGAACCGACGCGATGTTGATGATGCTGCCGCGCCCGCGCGGAAGCATGTGTTGGGCGGCCAGACCGGCCAAGAGGAAGCAGGCGTTGAGGTTGATGTCGACGACTCGGCGGAACATGTCGATGTCAGCGTCCCTCGCTGGGTTGACCGCATCGCTGATTCCAGCGTTGTTGACCAACACGTCTATCTGCCCGTAATGCTCGATGGTGGAGGCGATGAGCGAACGGCACGCATCGTCGTCGCCGACGTCGCAGCTGATCGCCAGCGCGTCTGGCAAATCCTCGGCGAGAGCGGTCAGACGGTCGGCGCGGCGGGCTGCCACAACGACCTTGGCCCCCGCTGCGCCATATACCCGCGCCATACGGTCCCCGAGCCCAGACGAGGCCCCAGTGATGAGACACACTCGGCCATCGAGTCGGAACGCAGCGAAAGGATCGACCGGTTGAGTAGCAGCTATTGGTTCTGACATGTCACCGAATCCGTTCGAGATCGCCACCATCAAACAATGCGCTGATGCCAAATCGTTCAACGTCGTCGCGCATCTCATCATCGCAAGGCGCTGAAAGCTCGCCTTGAGCCGCAGCAAGAATCGCTGGCACGAGCTTGCCGTCCGATGTGGTGTTCAGGAACGTCTGACTGTTCGACAACACATGACGGACCGCGCGATCGATAGCGCCATCATCGTCGAGCGGCTCGTACCAGCTGCGATGGGGCGCATCCATGTCGACCCATCGGCCTTTAGCCACCGCCTTGATGGTCTGCACCGCCACCTTGCGCGTTGCACACATTTCCAGTAGCGCTTCGACATCGCTGCGATATGCCGGGTTATCGAGCATCGAGAAGTTGTACGGGAGCAGGACCGAAGCGAAGTCGAATCGTTCGAGACTTCGCAGATGCATGCCGGCTATCCGGGTTCCGTGGCCGGTGACTCCGATATGGGACACCAGTCCCTCGTCGCGAGCCTGGGCCAACGCCTCGACGGCTCCGCCAGGTCCGTGTGCAACCTCGAACTCTTCTGGCTCGACGAGGTTGTGAAGCTGGATGAGGTCGACGCTGTCGACCCCCAGCCGCTCAAGCGACAGCTCCAACGAAGCCCGGGCCTCGGGGCCGGTCCGGTCGCCGGTTTTGGTGGCAAGGAACACGTCGTCGCGGTGACGAGCGAGCCACGGAGCCAGCGCCAGTTCGGAGTCGCCGTAGGAGGCGGCGGTGTCGATGTGGTTCACGCCCGCCGACGTCAGAGTGTCCATCAGGCTCTCGACAAAGCGCTCGGAAGCGCGCCCGAAGGCCGCTGCGCCAAAGATCACTCTGCTGCTGTTGTGTCCCGTAGAACCAAACGCTGCATGTGGAATCATCGTCTTCTCCTCCGTGGAACGGTCACCGTGGTCGCCCCGACGCCGAACCATAGCTCCCACGTGTCACATTTCTGGGAGACACGTTTCTGGGGGACCTCCGGTCTCATGACTACTCTCACCACTATGAAGATTCGCATCGGCTACGGGCTCGGCACCCGCAGCTTCACCAACGACCGTGACTCATTTGACCCATTTATCGACGCTCTTGAGGAGTTGCGTTTCGACAGCCTCTGGCTGAGCGAACGTCTCAGCGGCGAATCCCCCGATCCAATTGTGGGCCTGGCCTACGCAGCGGGCCGCACTCGCAAGCTCAAGTTCGGGATGTCCGTACTCGTGCTGCCGGGACGTAACCCGGCCGTGCTGGCGAAGGAGCTGGCGAGCCTCGACCGCCTATCGGGCGGCCGGCTCCTGCCTGCGTTCGGTCTCGGCGTCGCCGATCCCCATGAGCAGCAACTCTTTGGCGTGCAGCGAAAGGAGCGTGCCAAGTGGTTCAACGAGGTCCTCCCACTGCTGAAGCAGTTCTGGGAAGACGAACCGGTCACCCACCATGGCGAACGTTTTGACTACGACGACGTTCAGCTGCTCCCCAAACCTCAGCAGAAGCCGATGGACATCTGGCTCGGAGGCCAGGCCGACGTCGAACTTCGCCGATGCGGGCGCTTCGGCGACGGTTGGCTGCCATCGTTCTGTACCCCGGAAATCGCCGCGGCCGGCTGGGCGAAGGTCACTGCTGCCGCCGACGAACACGAACGCTGGATCGACCCGGAACATTTCGGGGTTCTCGTGCCGTATACCCACGACGACATCAGCCCGCAGTACAAAGAAATTCTCGAACGTCGAGCACCCGGCGTGGATCCGAGCGAGATCATCCCCACCGGCTACTCGGGTCTGCGGGATCAGCTTCAGCGATTTATTGACGTTGGGGCATCAAAGTTCATCCCTGTGCCGGTCGGCGAACCGGACGACTGGTACAAGGAACTCGAAATGGTCGCCGACGTCGTTCTGCCGTTGCAAAACTGATCACAGCTGCCACACCACATTGGTGAGACCGGAGATAGACATGTCAGATGCCAACCCACCGCAGTTCCCTTCCCCAGGTGGAGCACTGCCCGATCAGCCAACTGTGCCACCAGCAGCCGCTCCCACGCTTCCCCTTCCCGGACCTCCTCTCCAGCCAAGTGAATCCCCGCCATATGCCGGCCAGCCACTTCCCGGTCCCCCGGGTCAACCCGCGCCAGGACAGCCTTATGGAGCCCCACAGCCCGGCTATCCGCCCCAGCAATGGGGGACGCCTCAACCCACGAATGGCATGGCGATCGCCGCGCTTGTGTGCGGCATTCTCGGATTCGTCAGTGGACTCACCGCTGTTGGTGGGGTCGCCTTCGGGCACGTGGCCCTTTCACAAATCAAACGTGATCCGCATCAGCAGGGCAAGGGCATGGCTATCGCCGGGCTTGTCTGCGGCTACATCGTCTTGGCCATCATCTTGCTCTACATCCTGATCATCGTCGCTCTCGTGGGTGCATGGGCGAGCAGCACCTGACCGGTGTTTCACACCAAGCGGGCCAAACCCCCCGCCAGGTATGCCAAACCCCGGCACGACCTGACAACATGTGCCGGTGGAACGACTGCCGTACGCGCCTGACCTGATCGATGTTGACCTATGGGATCCGGCGAGTTTTGCCGACGGCCCGCCGTACGCGGCCTTCGCCGAGCTGAGATCACGGGCGCCTGTTGCCTTTCACCCCGAACGGGCTCGTCGTGCAGGCGGACGCGAGGGGCCCGGGTTCTGGTGCGTCACCTCACATCACGACATCCACGAGGTGTCGACGAACACCGCCACCTACTCGTCGTGGCTCGGTGGTTTCACTGGAGCCGACCTCTCGGGCGCGGTCCTCGAGGAAACCCGCCTGAACCTGATGGGGATGGATCCCCCCGATCACACGGCGATGCGTCGCTCGATCCGCGAGCCATTTGGCCCCAAGTGGGTTCGGGGCCTCGCCGACGCCATCAGCGGCTACGCCGCCGAGATTCTCGACACCGTGATCGCCAAGGCCGAGAACGGCGACGGGCACATCGACTTCGTCGCCGAGATCGCATCGGAGCTGCCGCTCATGGTGCTGGCCCACATCATGGGCGTCGACGCCGACGACCGTGGGCTGTTCTACGACTGGAGCAATCGGATCATCGGCAACCACGATCCGGACTTCGGTGGCTCGATCAAGGACTTCCTCGCAGCGAAGGATGAACTGTTTGAGTACGGGCGGGAGGTCATCGCTCGCAAACGCCTCGACCCTGGCGACGACATGGTGAGCTGGTTCGTCACCACCGCGATCGACGGCGAGCCACTCGACGACGAACGCATCGTGCTGCTCTGGTTCCTGCTGCTCGTGGCTGGCAATGAGACCACGCGCAGTTCGCTCACTGGCGCAATGGAGGTGCTGTCCCAGTTTCCCGAACAGCGCCGACTGCTCGTCAGTGACCTCGACGGACACATGCCTGGCTTCATCGAAGAGGTCCTGCGATACACGAACCCTGTTCTCCACTTCCGCCGCACCGCAACCCACGACACTGTCCTCGGTGGTGCTCAGATTCGTGAGGGCGACAAGCTGCTCCTCTGGTACCCGGCTGCCAACCGAGACCCAGCCGTGTTCTCCGATCCCGATGGTTTTGACCTGACCCGTGCGCTCAACAACCACGTCGCCTTCGGCGTGGGTGCCCACTTCTGCCTCGGAGCCCGACTGGGGAGGCTTCAGATGCAGATCATGCTCACCGAAATGTTGACCCGGCTACCCGACATCGAGGTCACAGGAACTGCCAAACGTGCCCATTCCAACTTCCTCAACTCGGCAAAGACGTTGCCTGTACGACTCTGGGTATAGACCCGAGACCTGAGTTGCTGTCAGGACCCGACGTTATTGGCGAATCTGGCCAGAGCGACTTCGAGGTGGGCCCAATCGACGCTCGATGCGTCGTCGCTTTCTCGTAACGCGGTGAGTGCTGCTTCTCTGAGCAGTCCGCCGATATCGGCGAAGGACAAGCCCTCCGTGCGTTCGGCAAGCGCGTCGAGGTTGACGTCGTCGGCCAACGGTACGTCTGTGAGGTTCAGCATCGCCCGTCGAGCCGCCGGCTTCGGCAACCCAAGTTCGATATGGGTTTCGAACCGCCCGGAGCGAAGCAGCGCTGGGTCGATGAGATCGGCCCGGTTCGTCGCAGCGATCACCGCGACCTGGCCACGATCGGAAACTCCGTCGAGCTCTGTGAGCAGAGCAGCAACGACCGAGTCAGAGACCGAAGTCGACGATCGACCGCGGACTGGTGCGAGCGCGTCGAACTCGTCGAAGAACATGATGGAAGGCGCCGCATCGCGTGCCCTAGCGAATGCCTCCCGCACTCCACGTTCGGACTCACCGACATACTTATCGAGGAGCTCAGCTCCTTTGATCGAGAAGAATGCCGCTCCGGCTTCATGAGCCAGCGCCTTCACCACGAAGGTCTTTCCAGTTCCAGGAGGTCCGAACAACAGCACACCCTTAGGCGGATCGATTCCGAGCTGTTGAAACCGCTCCGGCTGGGTCACAGGCCAGATAACGGCTTCGGTAAGCCGACGTTTCACGTCATCGAGGTTGGCCACCTTGTCGAACCCATGCGACGTCATCTCTCCCATTGGCACCGAACCGAGCGACGGGGTGATCGAGCGGACAGCGTCGGTCACCGCCTCGGTGGTGAGTTCGCCGCCGGTGCGGGCGAGCACAGAAGACGCCTGCACCGCTGCTGCCATCACATCAGCCCCGGAGAATCCAGAAGAGAGCGCAGCGAGACGATCGAGGTCGAGTTCGCCTTTCGGTACCTGGGCGAGGGCTGCCTCGAACAGCAGTCGCCGACGCTCGAGGTCCGGCGGGGGAATCGAGATCGATCGAGGCAGAAGCGGCGAACGTGAAACCGACTCGTGAAGCTGGCCCGTCGATGAAACTCCGAGAACGCAGGCAACCTCTGGCCGCGACGATACTGAATCGAGGAACCAGCGAAGGATCGCAGCGCTGTGGTTCCGAAATCCGGTCATTGCCCCGTCGCCCGTGACGGCCTCGAGGCGATCAATCAGAACGACGGTTGGACCAGTCGCCTGGTCGAGTGCGCCGCTGAGCTTGTCGAGAAGACTTTCCGCCTTGAACACCAGGGTGACGTCGACTTCGATCACCCGACACCCAGCTCGCCTGGCGGCCTCACGTGCCAGCGCCGACTTGCCGCAACCGTTCGGGCCGGACACGAGCACACCCGCTACCGCCGGCAGGCCCCAAGCGTCGGCCAAGTCGCCCTTACCAGCGAGAAGCGACAACCATCCCGTGAGCAGCTCCACTTCGTTTTCGAGGCCCACGAGGACGGCCTGATCGGTTGTCAGTGTTGCTGGCCCTTCGGGTTCACTCCTAGCGACCGTCGTGATCGGGTGAACTGCTGGTGTGACGACAGCGCCGTCGGAAGTTCCGAAGTTCGTTTGGGCTCCGACGATGCCGGCACCATCGGGAGTGACTGAGACGACCGTCATCTCGAGGTCGTCGGCGCCTTCGAGGTAGCCACTCGAGATAACAACCCGATCGCCGTCAGTGATCGGGTGTCCGTGCAGGGCGTGGACGATGTTTGCGCCTGTGGTCACTCCCTCGGGCAGATGGTCAACCACGACGTACGCGGCTGGAGGCAAGACCCGCCGTTGCACGTCCACCGACTGGCCAACCGCAACTCCAGCGTTGAGCATCGCCTCTGCCCCGAGCCGAAGATCGGTCGGGCCGGTCATTTCAGCCGGCCGCACCTTCATGTGAGTGTGACCGACCGACACCACTCCCCCGCTCGGCAAGCCGAGTGTGCGGAGCAGCATCCTGTCGGCCGTCGCTGAGTTGTCAGATCCGGCTCGAACAATGAACTTCACCCAACCGAAGCTACAGCGACCTCCACCGAGCGGTACCAATGCGACACTGGTCGACCATGGCAGACCCAGCACCATCTTCGGCTCGCTCCGCAGGGGCCAACACGCCGCCAGAGGCGCTCTTCCTATTCGGGGCCGTTTCTCAGTACATCGGCGCTGCCATCGCTGTGAGTCTCTTCGACAAAATCGCTGCGCCAGGCGTGGCCCTCCTGCGGGTTGGAGGTGCCGGGCTGATGTTGATCGCCATTCGTCGTCCCTGGCGGCGAGCGTGGACCAGAACAGACCTTGCGTTGGCCGCTGCATTCGGGTCGGTGCTCGCGTTGATGAACCTGATGATCTACCTGGCGATCGCCGAATTGCCGCTCGGCAACGCAGTCGCTATCGAGTTCACCGGGCCAATCGCTGTTGCCGCATTGGGAACGCGGACGAGACGCAACGCAGCGGCACTCGTGCTCGCCGTCGCCGGTGTTGGTGTCCTCGCCGAGGTGCAACCGGAGGGGAGCGCTGCGGGAATCATCTTCGCTCTGTTCGCTGGCGCCATGTGGGCGGCCTACATCGTTCTCGGCCATCGAGTTGCCCGTGTCGGAGCGGCCCAGGACGGGCTCGGTGTAGGCACAGTGGTGGGCGCCCTCGTCATTTTGCCATTCGGGGTTGGCCACTTGGCCCCGGCTATCGACATGCCGAGCCTGCTCCTCCTCGCCGCCGCAACGGGACTTTTGTCGAACGTCATTCCGTATTCGCTCGACCAGATCGTGATGCAGCGGATCAGCCGAGGTCGATTCGCATTGCTGCAGGCGATGTTGCCCGTCACTGCCTCAATCATCGGATTGGTCGCCCTTGATCAACGCCCGAGCGTGGCTGAGGGATTCGGCATGGCGCTAGTCATCGCGGCGATTGCGATCCGATCTCGCGACGTCGAGCCCACGGGCCACAATGGTGATCCAGACGAGGAGGTGCCAGCGTGAGCGAGCTTCAGTACGAACCAATGGAGCACATGGAGAAGCTTCAATGGATGCTCGATACGAACGGGTGGGGTGTTGAACCCGTCCCCGCCACAACCGACCCACATCCACGTGCCGGATACTCGTATACGTTCGGGCTCGAAGCGATGATTGGCCACCCCGAACTCGTGGTGTTCGGCCTAGCTCCAGCGGCCGCCCGAGGCATCCTTGAACTGGTCGTCAATCACCTCAAAGCAGGCGGCCAACTCCCGGTCAGCCAGGAGTTCGTAGGAATGCTCGACAACGATCTTCGCTCGGCGCTGATGGAAGTCGACCGAGCCCAACACAGCGACCTCTTCGGCACCCTCCCCATGATCTACGGCGAACAAGATTGGAGAGTCCGTCAGTTCGTCTGGCCCCACCGCAACGGGGCCATGCCGTGGGATGCCGACTATCCCGAAGAGCTCCGCCTGACCCAACCGGTCATCGGCACGTGACGGATAACGCTGGCGATTCAAGCACTGGCGAATCGAACGCTGGCGAATCGGCACCTCCCGCGGCACCGAAGCCGACTCCGCGCCAGACGGCCACTGGTTCGATGCTGGCCGCGGCGATGCTGGGCCTCGGAGAAGTCATCGAACCGGAAAAGACGCGGGTCGAGATTGCGATCGAAGTGGTGCAAGCCAAAGAACCCGACGCTGGCCTCGACCTCGACTTCGGGGAACTCCCCGAGCTCTAGCGAGCAGCAGCCATCTGGTCGGCAACGTGGTCCCAGTTCACCAAGTGGTCGAGGAAGGTGTTGACGTAGTCGGGACGCGAGTTGCGGAAATCGAGGTAGTA
>JBLHLM010000047.1:0-11057 GCA_047618365.1 Candidatus Poriferisodalaceae bacterium
TGGTCTCGTCGATCGCCATGATCGGCACCTCGCTCAGCGCTCCGAGGCCGTCGCAGGTGCCGCGGAGTTTGTTTCGAGATGCGGTGATCAGGTCGCCCAACATTGCGCTGGCTGTCGGGAAGCCGCCGGCGCCGCGGCCGTAAAGCATGAGATCGTCAACCGCTTCGCCCTCCAAGAACACCGCATTGAAGGAGTCGCGCACCGAAGCCAGCGGATGCTGATCGGGAACCATCGCCGGGTGGACGCGCACAGCGACCCGTCCATCAACTCGTTCGGCGACTGCCAACAGCTTGATGACGTGATGCATTCGCCTGGCAGCCTCGATGTCAGCTGGCGTCAGCCGCGAGATGCCCTCTTGGTAGACGTCACCGGCCACCACTCGAGCGCCGAAGGCAACAGTGGCCATGATGGCGGCTTTGGCGCCCGCATCGTGACCCTCGACGTCGGCCGTTGGGTCGGCCTCGGCATAGCCCAGTGCCTGGGCGTCAACAAGGGCGCTCGCGTAGCTCTGCCCATCCTCGGTCATTTTGGTGAGGATGTAGTTCGTCGTGCCGTTCACGATGCCCATCAGGCGGGTGATGTTTTCGCCGACGAGCGACTCTCGCAGAACCCGCATGAGTGGTATTGCCCCGGCGACAGCCGCTTCGAACATGATGTCGACGCCAGCGGACTCGGCCACTTCGAAGAGCTCAAGTCCGCAGTTGGCCACCAGTTCCTTGTTCGCTGTGATCACTGGTTTGCCCGACTTCAGGGCATCGAGCAACAACTGACGTGCAGGCTCAATGCCGCCGATCGTCTCCACGACGACGTCGATGTCGGGGTCGTTCACCAACGCCTTGGCGTCTCGGGTCATCACCCCTTCGGGCAAGCTTACCGAGCGCTCAGCGGTCAGGTTTCGCACCGCTACCTTGGTCACCTCGAGCCGCAGACCGGTACGCGCAGCGATAGTGGGCGCCTCATCGGCAATCAGTTGGATCAGCGAACCGCCGACCGTGCCACATCCGAGTACACCGACTCGAATCGTTCCATTGGAGACATCCGCAGACAGTCCCGCCACGGTACCGCTCGGATCACCCGCTCAGCATTGTGTCTTCTGACAGGGTCTACCAACCGAGTCACTACCAACCGGGTCTCACATCACGTCCAAGCCAACAAGGTCGTCGAGACTCTCGCGGCGCACCACGAGCCGAGCGTCGCCCTCGTGCGCAAACACGACTGCTGGGCGCGCCAACCGGTTGTAGTTGCTGCCCATCCCGTGACCGTATGCGCCTGTGACGGGCGTGGCGAGAAGGTCGCCGACCTGCAGGCCAGCGGGAACGGGTGCTTCTCGGACGATGATGTCGCCCGACTCGCAGTGTTTACCCACGACCCTGACGGTGTCCGGTCTGGCCTCGCCCGCCCGCGCTGGGAGGAATGCTGTGTAGTCGCTGCCGTACAACACCGGGCGAGGATTGTCGCCGAAGCCACCGTCGACCGCCACATAGGTCCGGATGCCTGGCAGCTTCTTGATCGTGCCGACGGTATAGACGGTGATAGCCGCTTGAGCAGCGATGGCACGGCCAGGTTCGGCCAGAACATTGGCCTTCACCCCAAGTCGATCGCATCCTTGGCGCAGCATCGAACCCCACGACGTGATGGTGGCTGCAGAGTCATCCTCCACATAGGCAACACCGAGACCCCCACCGAGGGAAAGCTCCGGCAGCCCGAACGGTTCCGAGAACTCGGCCACAACTTCTAGGGCCTCAGCGAAGCTCTCGACTCTGAACACCTGACTGCCGATATGGCAGTGGATTCCGACGAGATCAACGGCTGGTGAGGCCATTGCCCGTTGCGCAGCCGTTGTCGCTGCGCCAGATGAGATAGTGAACCCGAACTTGGAGTCGTCTTCGCCGGTCGAGATGAACTCGTGAGTGTGGGCCGACACGCCTGGGGTCACCCGGATAAGAACGGTGGCGACCTTGCCATCTGCGGCGTGCAGGGATTCGAGGCGATCTAGCTCGTCGAACGAGTCGACGACGACGCGGCCGACGTTCTCGCTTCGTGCGTGCTGCAGTTCTTCGAGCGACTTGTTGTTGCCATGAAGAACAATTCGTTCGCCTGGCACCCCGGCCACGATGCCCGTGTGGAGCTCGCCGCTGCTGGCCACGTCGAGGTGAAGCCCTTCTTCGTGGACCAGTCGAGCCATGGCCACCGACAAGAACGCCTTGCCGGCGTAGGCGACCCCGTCGCCGAAAGCCGCCAGCGCTTCACGACAGCGATTGCGGAGATGGGCTTCGTCGTAGATGAACAGCTGGGTACCGAACTCGGCCGCCAGGTCGACAACATCGCAGCCACCGATCGAAAGGTGGCCGTCAGCACCAATTTTGGCTGTATCGGGAAGCAGTCGGCTTGGGATCGGAGCCGCCCGATTCGAGGTGGTCACATCTGCTCCGGGGCCGACACTCCAAGCAGGTCTAGCGAGACAGCAAGGGCGATTCTGGTTGCCTCGGTGAGCCACAGCCGTGCCTGCTGGACCGGCACTTCTATGTCGGAACGCAAGATAGGACAGTCGTGGTAGAAGCCATGGAACGCCGAGGCCAACTCGCGCACCCATGTGGTGATCTTGTGTGGGGCCCGTTCGCGCAGCGCCAGTTCGAGTGCCTCGGGAAGGGTCGAGAGGACCCTCAGGAGCTCGAGTTCGCGTTCATGCGTCAACTTCGCCAAGTCCGTGTCGGCCAGAGGCAAACGTTCAATGCCCCGCTCGGCGGCCTGACGCCCGACAGCGTGGATCCGGGCGTTGGCATATTGCACGTAGAAGACAGGGTTCTCGTTGGCCTGTTTGGTGAGCACGTCGAGGTCGATGGTCTGGCGGGTATCGATCGACTGCAACAAGTAGGCGAAACGGGCCACATCGGGCCCGACCTCGTCGATCAGGTCGCCGACCTCGATCATGGTCCCAGCACGCTTTGAGATCTTGACCTCGACACCGTCACGCATCAGTGTGACGTGCTGACCGATGATGACCTCGTAGGTGTCAGGCGCGTGACCGAGCATCTGCATGGCGGCCTTCATCCGCCCCATGTAGCCGTGGTGGTCGGCGCCGAGAATATCGATGACCAGATCGCCACGATTGAACTTGTCTTGGTGATAGGCGATATCTGGCACGAAGTAGGTGGGCTCGCCATCGGTCTTTATGAGCACCCGGTCTTGGTCGTCGCCGAACTCGGTCGTGCGCAGCCATGTCGCGTTGTCGCGTTCTTCGACCCATCCAGCGGCACGAAGCTCTTCGACGGCACGCTCCATCGCTCCTGAGTCGACCAGGGACTTCTCGCTCGCCCAGTTGTCGAACTCGACCTTCATCGAGGCTAGAGCTCGGCTCACGTCGGCCAGCGAACGTTGCAGGCCCCATTCGACAGGGTCGGCGTCGTCGGGCATTTCCGCGGCCCATTCGGTGATGTACTGCCCGACGTAGCCATCCTCGGGTGTCTCCTCGCCGGCCTTGGCAGCCACGAGCGATTTCCCGAAGAGCACGGTCTGCACACCGCGGTCGTTCACGTAGTACTCCCGTTGCACCGAATACCCGCAACGGGAGAAGATGCGCGCGAGCGTGTCGCCAAACGCGCCCCATCGACCACCTCCCGCGTGGAGTGGACCGGTCGGGTTGGCGGACACATATTCGATGTTGACGCTTGCCCCATCACCAACCAACAACCGAGCAAAGTTAGCCTCGCCCTGCTCGATGACTTCGACCAGTACGGCGAACAGCCAGCTCGGAGCGAGCCTGAAGTTCACGAAGCCCGGACCTGCAATCTCAACAGCTTCGACGTGAGCAGGCGGTGCTGCCGAAAGACGGTCGACGACGGCTTGAGCCAAATCGCGAGGATTTCGCCCCGCTGCTTTGGACGACGCCAACGCAACATTTGACGACCAGTCACCATGCTCACGACGCGCGGGGCGTTCGAGATGCACGACTTCGGGAATCGGATCGACGCCTTCTTCCGCCAACGCGGCCTTCAACGACTCGGCCAACACATCACGGATCACAGCAAACTCATCTGTTTGTCGGGAGAGACGTCTTGTCGGTAGAGACGTCCTAAGAAGTTGCGCCCTCGGCAGGATTTGAACCTGCGCACATGGCTTCGGAGGCCAATGCTCTATCCCCTGAGCTACGAGGGCAAACAGCACACTCGTGCGCTGCAGCGTTGTGAAGGGTATCCGGTCAACTAGCGAGTGACCCCACCAGAATCGCCAACTTCGGGCAGGACCGTCGGTTCCCTTCATCGACGTTTCATCTTTGTTGCTTACGCTTCGTCATCGATGGGTGAGAGGCTCGTAGGTATGGCAGCTCCTCGAGAGCAAGTGTCGGTTCGCCGACGTGCACATCCCGCCCGCCGTGCACGTCGGTGGATCGCCACCACTTCCGTAGCAGTTGGCGCCTCGCTCACAGCCGTGATCGGTTGGACCGAACGTGCGCCCGCCGAGGCCCAACACACCCCGGAACCAGCTCCCTCTCCAACAACACCCCCCACAGCTGGGCCGCCCACCACCGTCGCGCCCGCAACACCGCCTCAAACAGTGCCGCCTCAAACAGTGCCGCCTCAAACAGTGCCGCCTCAAACAGTGCCGCCTCAAACACTCCAGTCACCGAACCGGAGATTCCTACTGCGCTGCCCCTTCCCGCCGCACGCCCCGGCGGCATCACCACCGGCGGATCGTGACCTCTTATGCGTGAGCTGAGCATCAGTCTGATGGGCACTACCGCCGACATCGTGGTTGTTGGCGGGCCAATGCGCTTGGCCGACGATGCTGCATAGAGGTTGCGGGAGCTGCAAGCGAAATGGAGCAGGTTCGAGCCGCTCAGCGAACTGTCGCGTCTCAACGAGCGCTCGGGACACTTCACCGTGGTATCAACCGAGACGTACCAACTGATTTCTGAGGCGGTCTCGGGCTGGTGGCGCACCAACGGCCGATACGACCCAACAGTCATCGAAGCCATGAATCTCGCAGGTTATGACCAGTCCTTCGATCAACTCGGCGACATAGTGCAACTCGCCGAACCCGCAGAGATCCCCGTAGGGCACCTGGGTGTGCCCAGATTGTGTTGCTGCCAGAAGCTGAGGCCGTGTTGCTCCCACCCCAAGTCGGGCTTGATTTCGGCGGCGTCGCCAAGGGATACGCAGCTGATCTCGTCGTGGGCGAACTTCTAGAAGCCCGAGCGCGGGGAGCCTGCGTGAACGTTGGTGGCGACGCAGCGGTGGCAGGAGAAGCGCCTACTCCTGATGGCTGGTTGGTCGAGATCGCACCAGCATCAAGGGCATCGGGCGAACCCCGCCATGTCGCACTGCAATATGGCGCCATCTGCACCTCCACCATCACCAAGCGGACCTGGGCCACCAGCCGAGGTCAGCAACATCACCTCATCGATCCGCGGGCATCACGACCAGCCACCACCGAAATCGCCTCGGTGACCGTCTTGGCGGCGCGCGCAGTCGCCGCAGAGGTCGCTACCAAGGACGCACTTCTCGGCTCCATTGGCCTGTTCGCTGCATGGCCAAACAACTCAGCTGATACATCACGAGAAGCGCTGGCATTGTTGCGTGGCTGCTGGCGATCGGCGCTGTGCTGATCGGACTCTTCGCCTCCACACGCATACTCGGTGCCAAACCCGGCGCCCGGTGGTTGATCGATCTGTACCGAATGTTCAGCGTGTTGACGGTCGCGTTCACCGCCGTTCACATCGCTGCAATCGTTGCCGACAACTTCGTTCAGTTCGGATTGGCCGACGTGTCGATATCGATGGACTCACAATGGCGACCCGGTGGCGTGGCGTGGGGAATCGTCGCCGCCTACCTGCTGGCCACCGTCGAAGTCAGCTCGAGAATCAAAAGACGACTACCTGATCGCCTGCGGCGAACCTTGCACCTCGCCAGCGTGCCGCTCGTTACTTTCGCTTCAGTGCACGCGTGGCAATCGGGCAGCGACACCCGAAGCCCGCTCGTGATTGGCCCCGCCGTAGCACTCATCGTCACCGCAGTTGGCCTGCTGTATTGGCGGGTACGTCACGGACGAGTCGGCGCAGCAACGCTCATTGCTGAATCAAGAGGGGCTGAATCAGATTCGGTCCGCCGCTGACCAACCGGTGAGCTCGGTGAACTCGACAACGATGGCTGGACCCACGGGCCGAGTGACCTGATATTGCGGATAACGCTCAACCAGGAGGTCGATGGCTCGCTCCCATTCGGCGCCGGTTTCGTAGACCTTGGCTCGGCCACGAACGCGAACCCACCACAACGCATCCCAGTCAGAGTCGTCGTAGTGCTCGACCAAAAGAGTGATCTCAGGAAACTGGCGCACGTTGTCGAGGCGCTTCAGATCCATACGCGACTTCGGCTTGTGATCAACGGCTGTGACGAGCGTGTTCTCATCGAACGCAAAGGTGACCGGTACGAGGTCGACCCGTCCGTCGGAACGGATCGTCGACAGAGTTGCCACTCGCGATTGGGCGAGTCGATCGCGAAGTACGGGGTCGTTGCTCAGCAAGGATAGTCCTGGTTGATCGGCGGGACGGTCAGACTAGTGGCGCAGCACGGGGCTCCCAACCAGTTCCGTCGGTGGCATTGCCGATAGTCTCAAGCCATGGCCGTCACCGAAACTCCGCCTGCCGCTCCTGCCAAGGAACGTTGGACCTACCAGTGGAAAGAGCTGTTCGACGAGGTAATCACATCGGGGCTGTGCACAGGGTGCGCCGGCTGCGTGATCGCGTGTCCACACGATGTCATCGGCTATGACCACCAGCAGGGTGGTTTCATACCGTTCCACATCGAGGAAGAACTCGGCCTCGATAACTGCATCCACGGCGAGAAGGGCTGCACATCGTGCACCCGGGCATGCCCCCGCTTCCGGATGTGGGAACACGAGGCAGACGAGTTCCTCTTCCAGCGTGAACGTACCGCAGACGAGATCTCAGGCATTTACAAAGACATCATCCTCACCAGAGCGAGCGACGATTTCATTCACGAAACAGGTCAGGACGGCGGACTGGTTTCCGCCATCCTCATCTGGGCCCTCGATCACGGCTACATCGATGCTGCCCTCACGAGCTATGTAGGTGAAGGCGACGGCAACCAGTGGACGGCTTCTCCTGGTGTGGCCACCAACCGAGACGACGTCATTCGTGGCGCTGGCAGCCGGTACACGTACTCCGCAAACACCCTGGCCTACGACGAAGCGATCGAGGGCGGGGCAAAGAAGATCGCCCTCGTCGGCATGAGCTGCCAGAGCTCCATCGTGCCCGTGGCCAAGTCACGCAAGATCGGCAAGGTCGGCAACCGCTTCGCGCTGAACATCGGCCTGCTGTGCTCCAAGAGCTTCGACGAGGCCATTTTCGAGGAGCTGTTCGAGCAAAAGTACGGGCTAGGGCGCGAAACCATCAAGAAGACAAACATCAAGGGCGTCTTCCAGATCTGGACCCACGATGGCGGCTACTACGAGATCAACCTCAAGGAATGCCACGCCTGGACCCGCGAGGGCTGCAACCACTGCCCTGACTTCGCCGCCGAACACGCCGATATCTCCACGGGCGGCATCGGCAAGTTCAACGACTGGACCCTCACCATCGTCCGGACCGATATCGGGCGCGAGATCATCATGAAGATGCTCGACGACGGCTCGCTGATCGGCCGGCCCGGCGACGACGACCCAGGCGCCATCGCCCTCCTGCACAAGCTCTCGGAGAAGTCACGCAAACGCTGGCCCGAGTTCGCATGGGACAAACCAGCCCTGCTGCCTCTCCCCACAAAAAAGTAAAAGGCGGCTGCCGAATCTCCGGCAATGGCTGTATCCAGCTAACTAGATACAGCCATTGATCAGCTCAACGAAGTTCGGCACCATGTCGTTGGACTCGCCGTACTCACGGATACGCGCTTCGGGAAGAATTTCCTCAGCTCGCTCGCTCGCGCAGAGACAGAGATCTCGCAATCGCTCATTGTCCCTCATGCATTGGACAACGAACGTGTTCACCGAGGCCGATGACCAGGCCTGAACCGGCGGTGCCTCCGAGCAGTCGGTGAGTGCAGCTGCCAGTTCGGGACTGAACTCGTTGCGTCCCGAGAACCGGTCCTCGAACACGACGATGTCGCCATCGGCCAAGTTCCCCTCGATGCGATCGAGAGCACACCGACACGCCCCAACCAGCTCGGCATCGGGAGCGCACGAGTTCAGAATCGCAACGACGGTCTCGACCGAGAGGGTGAATTCCTGGGGGGCCGTCGTCGACGCCGGGGCAACCAGAGTGCCGGGGTTTCCGAGGGGGACCTGCTGCGTTGTTCTTGGGGGATCGGTCACCGGCGTCGCGTTGTCAGTGGCCCCGCCGCTGCACGCCACGGAAACAATCGACAACACCACGACTGCAACGCACGCCCGAAGGTAGGACCGGCGCAGGGCTGGCCTCCCAAACTGCTGCCAGATCGGAGCTGCGTTCACGGCCGATGACTGTACGCCGCCGAAGGCCGCTAACGACACCATGGTTGACGGATAGGGTCGACGGATAGGGTGCGCTGCAACCGCAACCCGATGCCACTCCATATCCAACTGCGGCGCCCAGCTCCGGCTGGCCGACCGGCGCTGGACCCTCGAACCATTGCCTCAGTGCGCTCGATCAATTGATGAACCTCAACGACGCGGTCGGCGCCACGCGAGCGTTACTCGTCGTCCACAAAGCGCGCCTCGTGGCCGAGCGCTACGGCGACGGCATCGACGCGACAACAACTCACGCGTCATGGTCGATGGCCAAGAGCATCCTGCACACCGCTGTAGGAGTGGCAGGTATCGACCCCGCCACCGCCATCATCAAAGACACCTCGTTCAATCACGCCTTCACCCTCGACCATCTCCTTCCTAAGAGCTCAGGACTTCAGTGGATCGAGGAGTACGTGCCCGGCAATCCATCAGACGTCATCGAGATGTTGTTCGGCGAGTAGACCGACGACATGGCTGCGTACGCTGCATCGCGCCCAAGTGTGGCCGCCCCCGGCACGACCTTCGTGTACTCGAGCGGCACCAGCAACATTGTCTCTCGAGCCCTGTCCGACCATCTCGGATTACGCGGCCCCGATCTCGGGAGATGGCTCAGCAGCAACCTCTTCGAACCGCTCGGCATGGGGTCTCCAACACCCAAGTTCGACCAGGCCGGACACTGGATCGCATCGAGCTATTACTTCTCTACCGCCCGCGACTTCGCTCGCTTCGGACTCCTGTATCTCCGCGACGGTGTTTGGGACCGCCAACGGCTGCTCCCAGCGGGGTGGGTCGACCACGCCAGGACCCTCACCCCAGCTTCGGTTGGTGTCGAGCTGAGGCCCTACGGCGCCCACTGGTGGCTCAACAACGACGAGCGAGGAACATTCGCAGTGTCAGGCTACGCGGGCCAGCGCATCTGGCTCGTTCTGACCACCGACCTCGTCATTGTGCGTCTCGACGAATCAGACGAATCCCACCGAGACGCACTTCTCGAATCGTTGGAAGCCGGCGCCTTCGATTAGCGCCGCGCTGGCTGCAGCCCGGCAAGCTCGCGGGCACGATGAAACACGTCGTCGAGCATCGGCTCGGTGAGCCGCCCAGTGAACGTGTTCTGCTGGCTCGGATGGAACGAACACAGAATCGTGCTGTTGCCACTCGCCCCCACACCTGCCACCTCGACTCCTACTTCGACTCCTACTTCGACTCCTACTTCGACTCCTACTTCGACTCCTACTTCGACCATGTGCCCGAACTTGGGGCGAGGGCGAACGCCGAGGGTTGAGCACGCCACCTGATACCCGAACTGGCCAAGCGCCACGAACACCTTCAGTTGTGGCAGCAACGCGAGTTCTCGGTCAAGGAAGGGCTGGCAAAGATCGCGTTCCTGAGGCGTCGGCTTGTTGGCCGGTGGAGCGCAACGCACCGCCGCGGTGACATAGGCACCGTCGAGCCGAAGGCCGTCATCAAGGTGATCCGCGTTGGGCTGGTTGGCGAATCCGGTCCGATGCAGCGATGCAAACAAGAAGTCGCCGGAACGGTCACCGGTGAACACCCGACCGGTCCGGTTCGCCCCATGGGCTGCAGGCGCAAGACCCACCAACATCACCCGGGCTCTCGGATCGCCGAAGCCCGGGACCGGGCGACCCCAGTAAGTGTCTTCGCGATACGACGCCCGCTTCTCCACCGCAACCTTCTCCCTCCATTCGACGAGCCGAGGGCATTGACGACACCCGCTGATGTCAGCAGACAAGCGTTCGAAGGAGTCCACCTGATGAGCATGGCACCGCCGCACCTAGATCACCCAGCTCAGATCACCCAGCTCAGATGAGTGGGAACAGCGGCCGACCGCGGGCTACGGTGCACGACGTGGCTGCCCCAAAGAACCGTCCGACCCTTATGCTGCTGGTTCGCCACGGCAAAACTCCTACAACAGGGGTCGAGCTGTACGGCCGAAGGCCCGGCGTTCACCTCTCCGATGTCGGCCTAGGCCAAGCCGAAGCAGTCGCCCAGCGAATCGCAGGTCTCGGCAAGGGTCGGGTCGAGGCAATCTACGCCTCCCCGCTGGAGCGAACCCGCGAGACCGCTGCTCCCATCGCGAAGGCCTGCGGACTTCGAGTGCGCGGGGACGCAGGGCTCATCGAGCTCGACATGGGCGAATGGACCGGCCGTAAGCTTGCCGATCTTCGAAAGCTGAAAGCTTGGACCCAGGTACAGCATTACCCGAGCGGATTCACTTTCCCAAAGGGCGAGTCGTTCCCAGGAATGCAGACCCGCATGGCAGCCGCCGTTGGTGGGCTCGTCGCCCAGCACCCAGGCAAGACAGTTGTTGCCGTCTCCCACGCAGACCCGATCCGGGCTCTCGTTGCCCACGCCATGGGAACCCACATCGACCTTTTTCAACGGATCGTGGTGTCACCTTGTTCAGTCACCGCAATCCTCTACAGCGAGAATGGCCCGACAGTCCTCGCTGTCAATTCAACTTCGGCACTCACTGATCTCGCACCAGCGTGATCACCAACCAACATCTAGCAGGAGAGCAATGAGCGAGAGTTTCGACCTCA
>JBLHLM010000048.1:0-10967 GCA_047618365.1 Candidatus Poriferisodalaceae bacterium
GTGAGCGACACACCTGACGGCGAGCGAACCTGATGGAGTGGGATCTCAACGCCCTCAGCTATCTCGCTGCATTGGGCGGTGGACTCATCTCGTTCTTGTCCCCTTGTGTGCTGCCGCTCGTGCCCGGCTATCTATCTCTCTCTCTGATCACAGGCCTGGATTCCTCCGAGCTGGAGCAGGGCAGCCGCAAACACCTGCTCGGCATCACGCGCGACACGTCGCTGTTCATCGCTGGCTTCGGGACAGTTTTCGTTCTGCTCGGGCTCATCGCCACGTCGCTCGGCAGTTTTCTCACGGATAACCAATCGATTCTGACGCGGGTGTCTGGCGGGCTCATTCTTGCCATGTCTGCGTTCATGATCGGCTCCCTGATGTTGCAGGCTCCTTGGCTGTATCAGGAACTGCGCTTTCATCCGAGCCTCGGAAAATACGGGCGAGCTGCTCCGCCTATTGCAGGAGTCGCCTTCGGTTTCGGCTGGACTCCGTGCATCGGGCCGGTGTTGACCAGCATTCTTCTCGTCGCTGCTAACGCCGACCAGGTGTGGTCGGGTGCCGCTCTGCTCGGTGCGTATTCTCTCGGCCTCGGGCTCCCGTTCTTGATTACTGGCCTTGCCTTCGGGCGAATGACCAGCGCGTTCGATGCCGTGAAACGGCATTTGCCTCAGATCGTCCTCATCTCCAGTTTCGTGATGGCGATCTTTGGTTTGTTGCTCTTGTTCGATCAGCTGTCGTGGCTCACCACAAAGATGAGTGAAGGTCTCGAAGCGGTTGGACTCGACTGGATCGTCAACTTGGGGTGAGTGACCACATGCCACAGAAGAAGACTGCACAGAATAGAGACACGCAGAAGAACGAGCCGACGCCAAAGCGCGGTGCAAAGCGGCAGCACGCGCAGGCGGCTCGCTCATCTGACAAGTGGAGTTGGTATCTGCCTTCGCTGTTCGAAAACGACGAACGAATCACGTTGGCGAGTCTCGACGGAAAACCGACCGTGGTGAACTTTTTTGCTTCGTGGTGTGTCGAGTGTGAGCGCGAGCTCCCCGAATTCGAGGCTGCGGCCGCAGAGTTCGGCGACGAGGTTGATTTTGTGTTCGTCCAGAGCCAGGAGACGAGCGCTGGCGCCGGACGCGACATGGCGCGGGACCACGACCTCGAACAGTTCCTCGTCGCCCGTGATGTCGGTTGGCGAAACGACGATCTGTCGACCAATCTCGGCGCACGAGGGATGCCGCTTACGGCCTTCTACGATGCGGATGGCAACTTGCTGACCGTGAACCGGGGCGCGTTAGTCGGCGGCCAGTTGGTGCAGCAGATGCAGCAGTTGGGAATTGTTTCCTAGCCAGCACAGTTTTAGCCAAGGCAGTTCTAGCGATGAAAGAGACACAGCGATGAGCACAGCAACCGCGATCACCTACTACTGGCGTCCCGGCTGCCCTTTTTGTATGGGGCTTGAGCGCAGTCTTGAGAAGTTGTCGATCCCGATGGACAGGCACAACATCTGGGACGACCCCAAGGCTGCCGAGTTCGTTCGCACCCACGCTGGCGGCAACGAGGTGGTACCCACGGTTGCCGTGGGCGACATCGTGATGGTGAATCCGTCGCCAACCGAAGTGCTCGCTGCCATGGCGCAGAACGCCCCGCACCTCATTCCCGAGGGAACCCAGCTTCCAGAACCGGGCAAGGTCGGACGGATGATGAACAAGCTGCTCGGCGGCTAGCTCGTCCCTGTCTGGGTAGTTGTGTAGCTGAATGTCAGCGAGCCGGCGGCGACTGTTCTTCCGGCTGCTGTTTCGACCTCGGCTTTCAGGAACGCCACTGAACGCCCCTGTTTGACGATCCACGCGGCGGCCACAAGATCGTCACCGTCGCGGGCAGCCCCCAAGTACTGCACGTGCATGTCCACTGTTGCGAACGGCGTGCGCGGCGGCAAGCTACTGCCCAGCGCAGGCACGCACGCTGTGTCGATGAGGGTGGCGATGACGCCTCCGTGTACCGAGCCGCCAGCCTGCATGAGCTGCGGAGCGTGGGGCGCTTGGATGCGGCAATAGCCGGATCGGGTTTCGCTTACGCTGATGCCGACGACGTTCACGAACAGCGGATCATCGGTCTTGCCGTAGCGAGCCCAGCGGGCAGCGATCTCTTCTGGCAGGGCTTCGAACGTGGTCGGGTCTGGAAGGCTCACCCGAGCGAGAGTAGCTGTGGCGGTAGCTTCAGATGCTGTGAGCTCTTCTGACTCGTTCCCTCGCCAACACGCCCGAACGCAACGCTTCTCGCTAGGTGTCCCCAGAAACCTGTCGGTGACAGCCTCAGGACGTGTTGTTTTTCTGCGCAGCCGCGGCGGCGAGGACCCGACGAACTGTATGTGGGTGCTCGACGCGGACGCAGACCACGAACGCCTTGTCGTTGATCCACTTGTGCTGCTGTCCGAAGGCGATGGCGGGCTGCCTGCGGCGGAACGAACTCGACGCGAGCGGGCCCGCGAGGGCGCTGCTGGCGTTGTTTCCTATGCGCTCGATGCTGCAGGGGAGCGAGCCTCGTTCGCCTTGTCTGGGCAGGCGTTCGTTGTCGAACTTAGCTCAGCTGCCGTCACACGCCTCGATGCGGCGGAGGCTGTTTTCGATCCGCGATTGGATCCAACGGGTCAGTCGGTGGCGTACGTCAGCGGCGACGAACTGCGAGTTGTTGGTGCCCCTGGCGCCAGCGGCGAGTCGGCCACGAGACCAGACCGACTGCTTGCCTCGTCGGCGGAACCCGAAGTCTCCTGGGGCAGCGCAGAATTCATCGCAGCCGAAGAGATGCGCCGTAGCCGCGGATTCTGGTGGTCGCCTGAAGGTGACCGACTCGTCGTTGCGCGGGTCGATGTTTCGCCGATCCAACGTTGGTACATCACCGACCCTGCCCACCCTGACCGCACGCCGACCGAGATTCGATATCCCGCCGCTGGCACGAGAGACGCCGACGTCACACTTCACATCATCCCCATGGGTGACGGCGGCGTTGCTGAGCCAGCGGCACCGTCGGTGCCGGTCCAATGGGACCGCGAGCTGCTGCCGTATGTGGTCGACGTCACCTGGACGGCAGCGGCTGGTCTGCGGGTTGTGGCCCAAACAAGGGATCAACGTCGGATCGATCTACTCAATATCGACCCGGCAACCGGCGAAGTGACGGACACGCGGACAATCACTGAGCAACATTGGGTAGAAGTCATTCCTGGAACCCCGCGAATAGTCGGGAGTGAGCTGGTTTCGATAGAAGAGCACGGAAACAACAGAGCCCTCCTGGTTGACGGGGTTGCCGTCTCATCACCCGAGCATTGGGTTCGCTCACTCGTCGATGCATCGCCCGGCCGTCTGATCTACACAGCGTCAGCGGACCCAACCCAAGTTCACGTGTTTGTCGCCAGCCGAGCTGAGCCGACGCCTGGATGGGACGTGACGCAAGTGACGGGCGAGGCAGGAGTTCACGGGGCGACTGGGGAGGGCTCCACGCTGATCCTTCAGTCGAGCACCCTGACAAACCCGGGCATCACGACCGTGCTGCGCGGCGACCCGATGGCACCAGCGGCTTCCATCGAGATTCCGAGCTTCGCTGCTACGCCTCTGCTGACGCCCCGGGTTCAGTTGCATGAGATCGGTGAGCGTCGAATCGCGACCGCGGTTCTGTTCCCATCGCCAGGCACGGCGGCAGCGGCGGCAGACGGACCGCTACCGGTGCTGCTCGACCCATATGGCGGACCGCACGCGCAACGGGTTCTTGCCAGCCGCAATGCCTTTCTTGCGTCGCAGTGGTTCGCCGATCAGGGGTTCGTCGTCATCATCGCCGACGGTCGCGGTACTCCTGGGCGAGGCGAAGGATGGGAGCGGGCAGTTCGCGGCGACGTTGCGCAGCCTGTGCTCGACGATCAGGTGGCTGCGCTCGACGGGGTCGCAGAGTTGTATCCCGGCGAGCTCGACCTGAATAGGGTTGCCATCCGCGGCTGGTCGTTCGGCGGTTACCTCGCGGCTCTGGCGGTGTTACGTCGGCCCGATCGATTCCACGCCGCTGTCGCCGGGGCCCCTGTCACCGATTGGCGGTTGTACGACACGCACTACACGGAGCGATACCTCGGTCACCCCGACGAGGAGCCCGAGAACTACGAACGCACCTCACTGCTCAACGAAGCTCATCTCCTCGAATCTCCGTTGATGCTGATTCACGGTCTCGCCGACGACAATGTTGTTGCAGCCCACACCCTCCAGCTGTCCACCGCACTTCTTGCTGCCGGTCGCCCACACGAGGTGCTGCCATTGTCGGGAGTGACCCACATGACGCCCCAGGAAGAAGTGGCTGAGAATCTGCTCCTGCTCCAGGTGGAGTTTCTCCGCAGATCCCTCCGGTAGCTTGTCAGCCGAGCGTGATGGCGTCGATCGAGGCCAAGGGGATGTGAGCGTGACCCTGATCGCCGTCGAGGCGCAGGGTGATCAGGTCCTGGCCGACGCTCACGATGGTGCCGCCGAGGTGTGTGCCCGAAGCGACGTTCACACCGAGGCGAGCTCGATCTTCCAGCACTTCAAGGAGTGCCTCCGCCAACGAGGAATCCAGCGGAGCCGACCGATCGCCAGCCGCAGACCGCCGCGCACTCGTGGCTTTGGCGAGGGTGACGGCGGCCAATGGGACAAGGTTCCAGCGGCCGTGTTCGACCAGGGCACAGAAGTCGAGGCCGACCGCTCTGAGGTTGCCGGAGAGTCGTCGCCCACCAGCGGTCTCGAGCACGACCGTCGCGTGCGACTCCACGAGGTCGACGAGCACGCCAAGCATGGTGGCACTCTCGGTGTTCTGGCGATCGAGCCATCGTTCGCGTTGGCGGGCGATTCGCGCATCATCTGACCTGAGGTCGGACAGCCAACGATCGAGGCTGCTGCCGTCGTGCGACCTGTTGTCTGATCCGTTGTCTGATCCGCCACTGGATCCCTCACCCAATCCATCTGCCATGGCGCGCAGAGTATCGGGCGTCATGAGATGCCCCACAGGTGGCCTGATCCCTCTAGATTGGAACCATCGTGAGTGACGTGAACCGCAACATATGACTCCAGCCACACAGGTGAAGATCCGGGTCGCCGGTAATCACCTCATGATCGGCCTGCTTGGACAGCGTGATGAGCATCTCAAGATGGTCGAGCAACACTTCGACGGCCTTCAGTGCCATGTCCGCGGCAACGAGATCACGCTCGATGGAGCCGACGCCCAGATTGGCAGTGTCGTCTTCGAGGAACTGATCCAGATGCTCGAAATGGGGCATCGTCTCGAACCGGCCGCAGTCGAGCGAATGATCGACATGGTCAAGGCCAATGAGCTGCCGAGCCAGGTGCTGGCCGCCACGATTCTGAAGGCACCCAACGGCCGGCTCGTCCGAGCGAAGTCTGCGGGTCAGAAACGCTACGTCGATGCCATTCGCGAGAACATCATCACCTTTGGCATCGGCCCCGCGGGCACTGGCAAGACATGGCTCGCAGTCGCTATGGCGGTCGAAGCCTTGATGTCTAAGCAGGTCAGACGCATCATCCTCACCCGTCCTGCTGTCGAGGCTGGCGAACGGCTCGGTTTCCTTCCTGGCGACTTGATGGCGAAGGTCGACCCCTACCTGCGTCCTCTCTACGACGCGCTGTATGACCTCTTTGACGTCGAGGGGGCGGAGAAGCTTTTCGAGCGCAACATGGTCGAAGTGGCTCCGCTGGCGTTCATGCGAGGTCGGACCCTCAACGAGAGTTTCATTATTCTCGATGAGGCCCAGAACACTTCGCCGGAGCAGATGAAGATGTTCCTTACCCGAATCGGTTTCGGCTCGAAGGTTGTCATCACTGGGGACGTGACCCAGGTCGATGTTCCCGGAGGTAAGAGCGGGCTGCGCGATGTGCAGCAGATACTCGGCGACATCGAGGGCCTCGATTTCGTGCGCCTTGGCGGGCGTGACATCGTGCGCCATCGCATCGTGCAGGACATCGTTTCGGCGTACGAGCGTCGCGATGCTCACAAGGAGAAGGCCCTTAACGAGCAACGGGCGGCCACGTCGTGAGAGCCCCAGGTCCTCCCGATCGCCGAGTCCCGCAGCGGCGGGTGGGCGACGACGGCGACCTCGAAGTTTTCATCGCCGACGAGCAGACCGACATTGAGCTCGACCTCCAGCGCTACCATGCCCTCAGCCACCTGGTCCTCGAAGGCGAAGGCGTTCGGGGCGAAACCGAGCTGGCGTTGATGTTCGTCGACGAGGACGCAATGACCGAGCTGAACAAGACTCACATGGGTGGCTCGGGTCCTACCGACGTGCTCGCCTTTCCAATCGACGACTATCGCCTTCGTACCGGTCGGGCCCCCGATGGCGCGAGTCGTCGCCCGCCGAGGCGCGATCCCGTCCTCGATCCGGGTCCGTTGATGCTTGGCGATGTTGTGGTTTGTCCCAAAGTCGCTGAGCGCAATGCTGCCGAGAACGCTGGGTCATATCCAGGTCACGATGGCACGATGGTGTCGGAAGTCGATCTGCTGGTCGTGCACGGAATTCTGCATGTGTTGGGGATGGACCACGCCGAGGACGACGAACGTAGATACATGCAGGCGGCCGAGCGTCTGCATCTGGCAGCCTTCGGGAGTTCACACGGGGCAGGATTGTCGTGAACAACTTGCTGACCGGTCTCGGGTTGGCGGTGGTTGTTGGACTCCTGTTCGTTTGCCGCCTGATCGAAGTGACGTTCGTGGGACTCGGACGGGCCCGAGCTCTGGGGCTCGACGAAGCAGATGGGGTCGAGGATCGGCTCGGGCCATTGGTTCTGCGACGCGAGGGTCTCCTGGGTCCTGTGACGCTCGTTCGGTTGACGTGCCAGATTCTGATCATCGGCAGCATCGCGGTGGCAGCGGCCAATCGTTTAAGTCCCGTCGGGGTGGTCATGGCGCTACTTGGGGCCGGTGCCGGGATTTACCTCATCGCTGAAGCGGTTCCGCGGCGCATCGGGCTCGAATCCAACGATCAGATGGCCCGCTCGTTGGCAAAGATCGGTCGACTGTTTGTGGCTATTCGTCCCTTGCGGTGGGTCAGCATGGTGTTCGAGGCAATTGCCAAGGTTCTCGGGCCCAGGGGCGGAGCGCCCGCTAGTTCCGAAGTGGTCGAGGATGAGCTTGTTGCGATGGCCACCGCTGCCGCCGAGGCCGACCTGATCGAGGACAGTGAAGCGAGGCTCATCGGATCGATCATCCAGCTTGGTGACACCATCGCCCGCGAGGTCATGGTGCCCCGTCCAGACATGGTCACCGCCGGCGCGGCATCAACGGTGCGGGAGATCCTTGAACTCGTCGTCGAGAGCGGATTCAGCCGCATCCCAGTTCGAGGCGAGAACTCTGATGATCTTCAGGGTTTGGTCCTGTCGAAGGACCTGATCGCGGCGCACCTCGCCGGCAGATCCGCCGAGCCCGTGGGTGGTCTAGCCCGCGAGCTGATGTATGTCCCTGAGACCAAGCGGGTCATCGACCTGATGGCTGAGATGCAAGACGCCAAGCGACACTTCGCTGTTGTCGTAGACGAGTATGGCGGCACTGCTGGCATTGTTGCCCTAGAAGACATCATTGAAGAGATGGTCGGCGAAATTGTTGACGAGTTCGACGACGAGGTCGCCCTTGTCACCGAACTCCCCGATGGTTCGTTGCGGGTTTCGGGGCGCCTGCCGATCGACGAACTTCGAGCGCTCGTCCCGTTGCCGTTGCCCGATGGCGAGTGGGACACCGTTGCAGGTTTGGTGTTCGATCTGGCCGGCCATGTTCCTGAAGAAACCGAAGCAGTGACCTGCGACGGCTACCAATTCGTGGTCGAAGTCGTCGACGCACGCCGTATTGATGTGGTCCGGGTCGTCTACGACGCCGAACCCAACCCAACGTCGCGAGACCAGATGGAAGCCGCTCAGTGAAGTCCGGATTTGTCACCCTCGTCGGCCGGCCCAACGCCGGCAAGTCGACCTTGCTGAACCAGATCCTTGGCACCAAGGTCAGCATTGTTTCCAACAAACCACAGACAACTCGTCTGAGGGTTATGGGGGTGTTACATCGCGAAGACACACAGGTGGTATTCGTCGACACTCCTGGCATCCACAAACCTCGAACTGAGCTGGGCAACCAGCTCAACGACACTGCACGTAAGGCACTTACCGAAGTCGACGTTGCATGTCTCGTCGTCGACGCCACTGCTCCACTCGGCCGGGGCGACCTGTTCGTAGCCGAGTCATTGCCCCGAAACTCGGTGATCATCATCACCAAATGCGATCGGGCCAACAAGGAACAGATCATCGACCAGCTGGCGCTCGCCTCGGACCTCGACGCCGATGCCTACTTCCCCGTGTCGGGCAAGACAGGCAAGGGCGTCGAAGAGCTGATCGAGTACCTGATCGGCCGTCTGCCCGAAGGCCCTGAGTACTTCCCAAAGGGGCAGATCACCGATCTTCCAGAACCCTGGATGGTCGCTGAGCTGGTCCGTGAGCAGCTGCTGGCCAAGTTCCGCGAGGAGCTGCCGTACAGCATCGCCACCAGGGTCACTGAGTGGGAATGGCCACGGATTCGCTGCGAGATCATCGTCGAGCGCGACTCTCAGAAGGGCATGGTCATCGGCAAGGGCGGCGCTGTACTCAAAGAGGTAGGCATCGCTGTGCGCAAGCAGCTGGCCGACGGTGGCGAAGGTGTCTTCCTGGAACTTCAGGTGAAGGTCGAGAAAGATTGGCAGCAGAAGGCCGACACCGTCTCACGCATGCTCAACGTCGACACGGAGTTCGATACCTACGACGGCCTGGACGACGACATCAACTAGGTCAGTCGGCTAGGTCATCTGCGTCGCTTGTCGCGCCCAGTTCGCGCTCGCCGGAAGCGGCGAGGGTTTTGAGGAATTCGACTGCTTCGTCGTGGTGCCTGGTGCGCTTCATCGGAGGCAGGCTCTTCACAAGTTTCCACCTGTAGTTGGCCTTGCCGAGGCGTGGGTCGAGGACGGCGACGACTCCGCGGTCGGTTTCGCTGCGAATGAGGCGGCCGGCACCCTGGGCCAACAGCATCGCAGCGCGGGGGAGGTCGACCACACCGAACGCTCCGGAACCTGCAAGCTCCCGCCGGGCCTGCAGCAGGGGTTCGTCTGGCCGAGGGAACGGGATGCGGTCGATGGTGACGAGCGACAGGGTTCTGCCGGGGATGTCGACGCCCTGCCAGAACCCCATGGTGGCCAAGAGCACGGTCGATTCGTCCTCGATGAAGGCATCGACGAGCGCTTGCTTGGGCAGGTCCCGTTGGGTGAGAATCGGGTGGTCGATGAGGTCGGCTAGGCCTTCAGCGGTTTCTTCAAGCGCTCGCCAGCTGGTGAAGAGACCAAGGGTCCTGCCGCCGGCAGCGTTGATCAGATCAGCGAGTTCGGCTACGACTGCATTGCGGTAGCCATCCGAGCGGGGATCGGGCATGTGGAGTGCGCAATACAACATGGCCTGCTCCTCGTAGTCGAAGGGGCTACCGACATCGAGATAGTCGAATTCGCCTTCTTCGAGACCGAGCCGAGCCGGAAGATCTTCGGGAAGCGTGGCGCTGGTCAACACCACCCCACGGCGATCCCACAGGTGCTCGGCAAGGAAGCTGCCAACGTCGATGGGGGCGGTGCGAAGGATCGGGGCGTTGTCCATACCCTCAACCCAAGCGACATGGGTTTTGGGGAGGGTGCGGACGAGGTCGATCTCTTCCAGCAGTGAGCCGAGGCCGCCGATGACTCGCAGATAGGCCTGGTGTTCGTCGCCCCCGGTAGTGTCAGCAGCACGCACGACGGCTGACAGCCGCTCGACTCGTGAGCGGGCAAGCGCGAGCGCTTCGTCGAGCTCGCCATCGATTGATGTGAGGCGTTTGTTGCGCAAGGGACCGAGGATCTCGGCGAGACGTGTGCCGATCTCGGCGACCGCCGTTGCTTCGGAATCGCCTGCGATGAGGCGGCGGGCGTTGCGAGCGTGGGCGCCGAATCGGCCGCCGCCGAGTTCGATGCCAGCCACCGACGAGATGACGTCTTCGAGCTGATGGGCCTCATCGATGATGACAACGTCGTGTTCCGGGAGGACGCCCCCGTTAGTGAGCAGATCGATCGAATAGAGGTGAAGGTTGACGACGATCACGCTCGAAGCTGCCGCCGCGGCCTTGGCATCCTCGGCGAAACAGGTCGCACCAGAGGGGCAGTTGGCGGCGCCCGGACATTCCTCGCTGGTGACGCTGACTGACGACCACACCCGGCCGTCGGGTTCGAATGACAGTTCGGCACGGTCGCCGGTTACGGTCGAATCTGCCCACTCGAGCAGATCTTTGACTTGTTTGCCGAGGCGGGTGGTGGCGTCGTCGGTGGGGAGCTCCATCTGATCGGCGCCAGATTTGATCTCCTCAAGACGCTGACGGCACACATAGTTGGACCGCCCCTTGAGCACTGAGTAAACAAACGGTTCTGCCAGGTGTTGGGACAGGAACGGTAAATCCTTATTGGCGAGCTGATCTTGTAGGGCCTTGGTAGCAGTGGCGATGACGACTGTGTCGCCAGATTCAATTGCAGGGACAAGGTAGGCGAGGGACTTGCCGGTGCCGGTGCCGGCCTGCACCGCCAGCGGGCGACGGTGGGCAATCGAGCGCGCGACAGCGTCCGACATCAGTTCCTGACCAATACGGACCTCACCGCCGCCGGGCAGGTTCGTGACTACGCCTCTCAGAAGTTTGGTCGCGGTCCACGTCTCGGGGCTGTCAGCTGTCATCCGGAGCCCGAAGCTACCGGTTTCCTCCCTGGACCTGTGGCTGGTGGAGCCACCTCAGGGCGTTTGCGCTCTAGCCTGCACCCGTGATGAATGAACGTCTGAACCTCGACGCCATTCCGAACCACATCGCCCTGGTGATGGACGGGAACGGACGGTGGGCCGAACGTCGTGGAATGAAACGAACCGAAGGTCACGCTGCAG
>JBLHLM010000049.1:0-10005 GCA_047618365.1 Candidatus Poriferisodalaceae bacterium
CTGAAATGACATTGCGTTCGACCCGGTAGTTGTCCGCAGTGGTGAACAGTGTCTTGGCCAAACCCTCCCACGTCTTGTTGATGGTGGCGATTTCGGCACCGTTGCCGTCTTCGATCGAGAAGTTCCAAGCCCGCCAGTTCTGCCCGTTAAGGCTGCCAATCTGGTTGCCTTGGCCGTCCTCGAGGGCAAATCGAATCTTGCCAATCATGTTCAATTGCACGATGCGGCCGATCAGCGCGCCGTTTGGGGCGTACACCTCGACCTTTGATTTGCGGAACTTTCGTGGGCGCACCAGTTTCAACCGCACCGCACCAGAAGCATCAACAACCTCAAGTTCATGGGTCATGAACTGGTCCAGGCTCGAGACCAACCGTGCGACCTTCTTGAGGTTGGTCTGCCCGACTTGACGTACCGCGCCGATCTGGTTGGCATCAACATCGAGAACTGCGTACTCATTCTGCAGTTCAATGAGCTTGGCTTTCTGGCTCACGAGCAGAGTCGGCGCCTGAAACAGGGGGTCAGCCATCTGAAACTCCGTAGTTGAGATTTGGATCAAGCAAGCTTGCTCAGCCGGCGTTCGACGGCCAGACCCGCTTCAAGCGGAAGATCGCCTGCGCTCTGCAAACATCGTCGAGCGGCGCGAGCTACCTGAGGGTCGATGGTCGCGAGACGTTCGACCACTCGACGAGCCTCAGCCTCCACATCGTCAGCGACGCTCCACACAATGCCGCGGCGCAGGGCTTCCTGAGCGTCGAGATTGCGGGCGGTGAACACGATCGGCGAGGCCGCGTGGGGGCCGATGGCGCGGGTGAGACTCTGAGTCCCTCCAGCAGCGGGCAGCATGCCAAGTTTCGTTTCCGGCAGACCGATCTGGAGATCCGGCGATGCCACACGGATGTCGCACAACATGGCCATCTCCATGCCTGATCCAACCGTGTAGCCATGTAGCGCAGCCACGCTTGGCACCGACAGGTTCAGCAAGGGAATCCACGGATCACGGTCCCATCGAATTCGCCTGGCTTCATGAATTGACGACGCGCTACCGAACTCGCTGAGATCGGCACCCGCAGAGAAATGTCGACCCTCGGCCCTCAGCAGCAGGGCCCGCACCATGGGCATGTCGCGAATCGCGATGACCGCTTCGATCAGGGCATCCCGCATCTCGAGGTCATAGATGTTGAGCGGCGGATGCTGCAGTGTCACCGTAGCGATGCCGACATCGTCGACTTCAAGCAGGACCCGGTCGCTGCTCACGAGAGCTCCAGGAGATGGCGGAGGCCGTCGCTCGGCTGACCCCGCCACATCTCGTTCAATACTGCCGTGTCCGTGAGCTCAAAAGGAGGTTTCTCGGCAGCGAGAGGAGCGGCAGCTTCGGCGAGCGAGACCCGCTCGTCAGCGCCAGCGATGCCTGTGAGTTGGTCAACCGCAACCGACGCCGCCATCAACCCAGCGAGCGGGTCGGGATACGACAAGGCGGGCGCATGATGACGGGCGCCGTCCCATCCGAGACCGAGCGCAGCGTGAACACCAGGCCCGTACGCAATCCAGTCGGCCTCAGGGCTGCCAGCGGCGAACGCTGTGACCGCGAGAGTTCGCAGCGACGGGTTCACTTCCTTCAGGTCGCCATGAGTGATCGTCAGATTGTCGATGGCTCGAGGTGAAAGTGATGTGACAACGAGATCGCATCGTTTCACTTCGCGATTGAACGCTTCACGATCTTCGGAATGTTCGAGATTCCACGGCACGCTGACCTTGCGGGAGTTCAGAGCCCTAAACATCGGCGACAGACCAAGCCCATGGTCGCCGTCGCCGTAGCGCAAGCCATCGGGTCGATTCATCGGCTCGATCTTGATCACCGTGGCTCCCGCCCCGGCCAACAGGCCGGTGCACAGCGGCCCGGCCCACATCGATGTGAGGTCCAGCACACGCACGCCTTCGAGAGAAATGGGGCTGTGATCAGCGGCTACTGAAACATCGCGCACCGCTGCGAGGCCATCTGGCGGGACTTGTCGCGGCAAGCGGAACGGAGTGACAGGCAGCCGCCACTCCTGGGCGGCCGCCGCAGCCTCGTCGACGTCCTCGCCGGGATCGCCGTGTGCGACGAAGTTGGCCCACGTCTCAGCGTCGTCAGGGCCGAGGTCGACACAGAGCGCACCGTTACCCCACGTCATCGGCGCAGCCGGCCGTCCCGGATTCGGATGACAGAAGAACGGCAGGTAGGTCAGGGAGTCGACCATGGCCCCGGGCACAGATCGGCCGATCCGGGCGGCATAAGCAGCCGCGTATTCACCCGCCAAAGCGACCGTCAGACGTGGAACCCCGATGGACTGCAAGATCACCTCCCCGAGAAATCGGGCGGACGCTTCTCGAAGAAGGCAACCAAACCTTCGGCCCTGTCTTCAGTCGCCGCGAGCTGGTGGTTGAGGTCGCCTTCAAGGCGCAGCCCGTCTCGTAGCGGCAGCTCGCTCCCCCGGTGGACTGCTTCCTTGGCGAACTCGAGAGCGAGGGGGCCGGTTCCCGCCAACTGTTCGAGGGTGCTCTCCACAGCAGCATCAACATCAGATGTCGCCTCGTGAACAAGACCCCACTCAGCGGCCGCGGGCCCATCGATTGCGTCGCCCAGCAACAACATCGCTGTGGCGCGGGCGGTTCCAACAGCCCGGGGGAGACGTTGGGTGCCGCCCCACGCCGGCAACTGGCCGTCGTGCAGGTCGGCGATCGCAAACGTCGCGCCGAGATCGCAGATGCGAATATCGGCAACGAGGAGCAGCTCAACTCCGACTGAACGACATTTTCCCGTCACCCCGGCAACGATCGGCACACGGATGCGGGCAAGGGCCGACGCTGGGTCCGGCGACACCTCGTATCGGTCAAGATCGTCGGCTGCGCCGGAACAGAAATCGATATCGGACGCGGTAATGACCACGACGCGTACGTCGCGGTCATCAACCAGATCTTCGGCAACTCTGCTCAGCCCGGCCGCTTGGGACAATCCAAACGCGCCGCCCGGAAGCCGTATTCTTGCTACGCGCCCCTCATTGGAGCGCTCGATGTCTATGTCGATGTCGTTGGTAGCCATCGACATAGGGCCGATTCAGTCGGCAGACTTGGTCTTCTTGGGCTCCTGCAACGCCATGTCCTTGCCGTTGCATTGCAAGGTGATGGCGCCCGGCTTGGTCACCAGCACCTCAATGCCAGTGTCCTCATCGTTGTAGCGCTTGCCGACCTTGAGGCCTTCGCCCCCAGGAGACGCCGAGATATCGCCCTCGCCGCCCTTGGTGACGATGACTTGAACACCATCGAAATCGAGCCGTTCGCCGGCTTTCGTTGCCACAGTTATTTTCCCCCATACAGACAGCCAAAAGGTAGCCCTACGGTACCTGATGCTCGGCCGTTCATTCCAGACGGCGGCCGTATGCTGCTCTGGTGATTCCCCACACGCTCCGAACCCGCCGTCGCCCCAGTCGATCAGACCGGGTCTGCCTGCGGGCGGTCGCTGTTGTTTGCGCAATGGCCTTGATCGCAATCGGCTGCAGTAGTGGCGACGATGCACCAACCGAGGAAGACCCAAGAACACCATCGCAACTGCTGAGCCAAACCCCTTCTTTCACGCGGGGCCGCTCGCCGTTCTCCTACACCCTGACCCTGATCTCCGAGGACCGCCAAGGCCTCCCCTATCAGCAGGTCACCCGCGGCATCTACGACGGGGCGGTCCATCGAGCCGCGCTTGAAGTGGCGACCACCGGCGAGGGACTCACGGATTTCACCGCTGCGACAATGATCGACACAGCAGCCCGCCTTCTCGTGGTGATCAACGGGGACGAGGCGTTCATTCGAATCGATATCGGCAGCGGAACCGAAGGCCCATGGAGGCCACTCGACTCCGTTGCGGGCGAAGGCCCCGACGCCAGCGGCACAGTGACCATCCTCAACGCTGCGCTGGTCGGCGACAGCACTCAGGCAGCCCAGGTCGGCGAGATAGGCGACACCACAATCGCTGGCGAACCAACCACCCAATACCGCATCCCGGCTCCGGTCACTGAGGTGACCCCGTTCTTGCCCAGCGAGGTGTTGGGGTATCTCTCGGCAGCCGGATTCGGTCGCGAGCAAGCTACCGCGACGACCGCGGTCGACGTCTGGATCGACTCCGACGGCGTCACACGTCGAATCAGCATCAACTATCTCCCGCTCATCGCCGGCCTCGCTGCTCGCGGCTTCAGCGAAGGCGACGACATCAGTCGCTACCAACTGGTATGGGAAGTTGAGCAGTTCGGCGGCGTCGTTGTTGAAGTGCCACAGTCAGTTGTGAATGATTAGGCGAGCACTGATTAGGCGAGCAACGTAGGGAAACACAAGTGACACGAGCGTTGATCATCGGCGGAACCGGCCCGACAGGGCCACACATCGTCAACGGGTTAGAGGCTCGCGGCTACGACGTCACCATCTTGCACACGGGACGCCACGAGACCGACCTCATCGCCCACAGCGTCGAACACATTCACACCGACCCGTTTGACCCCGAGGCCACCAGTGCCACACTGCACGGCAGGACGTTCGATATTGCAGTGGTGACATACGGCCGGCTTCGCCAGCTCGCCGAAATCCTGGTCGGCAAGGTCGGCCACTTTGTATCGATCGGTGGCGTCGGGGTCTATCAAGGGTTCGCGAACCCCGACGAGATATTCCCGGCCGGGCTCATGGTGCCTCAACCAGCCGACGCTGCTCTCGTCGGCGACGACGAGTTCTTCCGCAAACTACGCCGCATCCGCGAGACAGAGGAACGGGTGCTTGAGTTGCACCCGCAGGCGATACATCTCCGTTACCCCCAGATATACGGACCCAGGCAGCTGCTGCCCCGCGAGTGGCCGATTGTCCGTCGGGTCCTCGACCGTCGCCCGTTCCTGATCGTGCCCGACGGTGGCCTCACAGTGAAGGCACAGTCGTGGATCGAGAACGCTGCCCATGCGGCCCTTTTGGCCGCCGACGCTCCTGCAGCTGCACTCGGCAACATCTACAACGTGGCAGACGACAGCGCCTTGTCGATTGCCCAGATCGCCGAGATCGTCGCCGACGAGTTCGGCCACGAATGGGAGCTGGTGAACCTGCCTGCCGATGTGGCGCCAAGCGCTCGACCAATGCTGACCAGCTGGTCGAGCACCCACCGGGTCATCGACACCCGCCCGTTGCAGCGCGATCTTGGGTACCGGGACGTGGTCGACCCGGTTGACGCCTGGCGACGAGCCGCCCGCTGGCTCGCCGAGAATCCGCTCGAGCCAGGCGGTCCAGCAGAGCAGCGGTTACAGGATCCGTTCGACTACGACGCCGAAGACGCACTAGTTGCCGCATGGCGCGAGGCTCGAGTCGCCCTCGAAGCCGTGACCTGGACCGTCGAACCGGGCTACACCGCCGCCTACGTCGGTCGAAAACCCAACCCCGCCGCCACACCGACCCGCCTTGGGTCAGTTGGTGACTGATCCTCGGAGGAGTTGGCCTGGCCGGGTGCCGGTTGGGGTGCCGGCGTCGACGAGAACTTGACCGTTGACGATGGTGGCGAGGAAACCCTCGGCGGTTTGGCGAAGCCGAGAGGCGCCAGCCGGCAGATCGTGCACCAGCTCTGGCAGGTTCGGCGTCACGGTGGCCGGGTTGAACACGTTGACATCGGCTGCCATGCCGGGAGCGAGCACGCCACGATCGTGGAAGCCCCAAGCATGCGCTGGCATCGAGGTCATCTTCCGCACCGCCTCTTCGAGCGTGAACGCCTGACGATCCCGCACCCAATGGCCCAACATGTGGGTCTGGAGCGACGAGTCCATGATCTGGGTGACATGCGCGCCACTGTCGCTAAATGTCGGGATCGCCTTGGGGTGGCGCATCAGCTCGAGCACCACGTTCTGGTCGCGGTTTGCGACCGCTTGCATGAAGAACAGGTCGAGGTCCGCTCCAATGGCCAGATCGAGGAAGGCATCCATCTCCCCGACTCCACGTTCGGCAGCGATTTCGGCGACCGACCGGAACGGAGGAAGCATCGAGGTGAGTGGGAATACGTGCTCCCACTCGGGTTTACGTGCTTCGGCGCCGATAGCTCGGCCATAGTCGCCGTGCTCGGCCTCTTTGACCAACAGCTCGCGCGTCGACGGATCGTTCAGGGCCCGCAGCTGTTCGGTCATTGGCTGGGTGCGCAGGTCGGCCCACACCGCCAGAGCGTCGAACGGCAACCGTGTGGCGAACGACAGCAGCGCACCGAACTGGCGGGTGTGCACCTGAGCCCAGCTCGTGCCGCCACCAGCGTTGATCCGGTCCAGTAACTCGACCACGGGCTTCCATTGATGATCCTCGGATCCGAACGCCAGCATGCCGTAGGTGATGGGGACGCCGGTGCGAGCACCGAGCTCGGCCAGCCAACTGATGTACGCCTCGCGCTTCTCAGGGTTTCGAGAACGAAGATCGGAGTTGTGAGCCAGCTCGAAGATGCCGCCACCCACGTCGCCCATCGCTGTCACGAGGGCCGAGATTTCGTTCCAGTCCGACATGCGGCTGGCCACTGGACGGTCGTCTGACGTTTCGTGATTCACTGAGATCGAGGTGGTGAACCCCATCGCTCCGGCGCGCAGCGAGTCCTTCACCTGCTGCACCATCAGCGCCAGGTCCTCAGCGGAAGCGAGCTCGGTGAACGCCCGCTCTCCCATGGCCCACGTACGCAGCGCTGAGTGCCCTACGTAGCCGGCGTAGTTGATGCCCTTCGGAGTGGCGTCGACGAAGTCGAGGTACTCCGGGTAGGTCTCCCAGGTCCAGTCGATTCCTGCAGCCATCGCCTCCGCGGAAATATCTTCGGCTCGTTCCAGATTGCGGACCACCAGGTGGCGGGCGTCGGATCGAACCGGAGCGAGGGTGAACCCGCAGTTACCCATGACAGCGGTCGTGACTCCGTGGAAACACGAACACTCGCCCAGCGGATCCCAAGCGATCTGTGCGTCCATGTGAGTATGCACATCGACGAAACCAGGCGTGACGGCGTGGCCGTCGGCGTCGATAACGCGAGCGGCCTGCTGACCGCTCAGGTCGCCGATCTCGGTGATGATGCCTCCGGTCACGGCAACGTCGGCTCGCCGGCTGGGCGCTCCAGTGCCGTCGATTACGTCGCCGCCTCGGATGATCATGTCGTGAGCCATCGTGTCCCCTTCGAACCCCTCAAGGACAACGGTAGTACCAGGATCGCTCGCTCAGCTGAGATCCGCTGCTCCGAAGGCCACACCGAAGCGGACACACCAGATAACAACCGTGTCGTAACGGTCGAGATCGACGTCGATGGGGATCTCATAATTCTGTGCGCCGATATTGCCCTTGAGATCACCGAGGTCGACGAAGTCGTCGTCGAAACTGCCAGAGTCGCCCTCGGCATCTCCCGAGGCCACGAGATAAACGTTGAGGTCCGGGCCGTTGTCTGACTCGAAGTCTTCGAAGCGCAGGAATCGTTGGTCGCTGCCGTCATTCAGCACGAGCGCCTGTCCAATTGTCGGGTGGGCCCGGCCAACAAACTCACCGCTCTTCTGGGTGACGACTTCGGGAGCGCTGCCCTCGTCGTCCATCGGCTCCATCATCTCCGGCATGTCCTCGTCGACCGCCAGCTCGTCTGACACCTCGTCGCTCGCCAGACCCGATGCACCCGCGCCCGATGAGAAAACCGGGCCGGCCTCGTCGACCTTGTCCTCAACGAAGAGAGTCTGAATACCGAACACTCCGAACGCCAGGAAAGCGAGCACGGCCCCGAGTACCAACCCGACGGGGACCGCGATCTTCCAACGTTGCTTCAGGGTGGAGATGAGCTTGTTCATGACTGATCCCCTTCACATCGTTCGTAGATTTGGTGCCCAGAAACTTGGCGACGTTTCTTGGAGAGTGGAGCGTCAACGAAGCACATCGAGTTCCCGTAAGCGTGCGATTTCGTCCGAAGTCATCCCATACACGCCGCTGAGAATCTCGTCGGTGTGCTGGCCGAGCATGGGTGCGGGGGCGCGCACTCCGTTCGGCCCGTCGGTGAGCAGCCATGGAATCCCGACGTGCGAACGACGGCCAACGGCGGGATGGTCCAACCGCTCGATGAGGCCCCGAGCCTCGTGGTGTGGATTGCTGTCGAGGTCCGCCGCATGTAGCGACGGCATCGCCGCAACCCCCACGGCCTGCAGTTTCTCGGTGACAGCCCAGCGATCCAGCCCAGCACACCACGTGCCGATGAGACGATCGAGCTCGTCTTCGTTCGTCTTGCGATCGACCTCGACGCGGAATCTGGAATCGGAAGCCAGCTCGCCGCCAATGGCTGAGGCCAACGCCTGCCACTCGTCGTCTGTGGCGCAAGCGATGCTGACCCATTCGTCATCGCCTGCACACCGGTATGCATTGTGAGGGGCCATCAACGAGTCGCGGTTGCCGCGGCGCGGCGGTTGCTCGCCGTTGAGAAGCCACTCCATCCAGCCCTCGCCGAGACCAACCGTTGTGGCTTCCCACAGCGTTGTGTCGATCCACTGCCCATGTCCCCATGCGTTGCGGGCGTGCAGAGCGGCCACGATGGCGTAGGCCGACGCGATTCCCGCGGCAGGGTCACCCAACGCGACGCCAACTTCTTCTGGCCCCATTGCTTCGTACCCGGTGAGCGAGGAAAGTCCTGAGAGCGGGCCGGTCGTGGGCCCATAGCCGATGTACTGGCTGTACGGCCCGACGTTCCCGTAGCCAGAGATGGTGGCGACGATCACATCGGATCGTTCCTTCACGAGATCGTTGTATGACAGGCCGAAACGTTCCATCACACCAGTGGCGTAGTTCGACAGGACTGCGTCGCTTTCGAGGGCGATGCGTTTCGCGAGCCCTCGACCCTCGGCGGTACCGAGGTCGATAGTGATACTTCGTTTCGCCTGGTGCCACTGGTTGAAGTAGCCGTTGGTGTCAGGGGTCGGATCAATTCCGGTTGCGTGGATCGGGAGGCGTCGCCCGAGGTCAGGGCTCGACTGTGATTCGACCTTGATGACATCGGCGCCGAGGTGCGCTAGGTGTAGTCCACAGAATGGTCCCGCCCACACCCATGAAAAATCGGCGATACGGATGCCTTCGAGCGGCAAACGGCGTGCCGTCTCGGGCTGGGGTGAGGTGCGGACTCGTTCCCGCACACTGAACGTGGCACCAGCGTCCGCTCCAAGCGCAGGAGCCGGTGTACGGATACTCCAGATCGGGACCTCGTAGCGGGAGGGCGGGCCCGGCACTTTGAGTTCACCCAGACCTGGCTGCTCGAATGTGGCAAGAAATCCTCGCTCAGCCAGATGAGGATCCTGCGACATCTGCTCCATCGTGAAGACTGGAGCGAATGCGACCCGGGCCGCCTGGCCCCTATGGAACATGTCCATGACCGGAGCCTGAGAGGTCCATTCTCCCAGGTACAGGTGCAGCAGATCCTCATTGTCGTGCCGGGCGGGTAGATCCTTGAAGATCTCCAAATCAGCCCACTCGGGGCGTCCCATGACGTCTTTCAGCCGCTCCCACTGGTCTTCCTCGACACACACGATGAAGATGAGGCCGTCCTCGCCCGGAAGGATCTTCCAGGGATTCAGGACCCGAGAGCCAAGACGGGTCGCAATCTCGCCGAGGTAGCTCCAGAAGACGAATCCGGCCTCGAGCATGCTGGTCGTATAGGCCATCTTGGAGAAGTCGATGTGTTCTCCATGTCCGGTCTGAGCGGCGCGATCCAAGGCTGCTACCGAGGCCGCAGCCGCGGCAAACCCGGATTGGATATCCGTCTGATGGCCTGCGGCTTTGAGCGGCGGCAAGTCCTCGTCCGAGGAGCAGCCAGGGCTGAGGTTCGCCCATCCGCCAGCGTGCGACACAGTGATTTCCTCGGCCCGATAATCGGCATAGGGACCGGTCTGGCCGAACGACGTGAGCGCGGTCACCACGAGCCCTGGGTGAGTTCGCCTCACGGTCGCAGCGTCGAGGCCTAGGGCGGCCGCTGCTTCGGCGCTG
>JBLHLM010000050.1:0-10001 GCA_047618365.1 Candidatus Poriferisodalaceae bacterium
GCTCCAGCTGGGGCTGGGACTACGGCCCCCAGCACTGCTGACGGCGTTGATCCTCGTGTGGACCTTCGATGGCGGCGAGCGCCTGGTGCTCGACGCCAGATTCGTAGGCGTCGGCCTTGGCGCTATCGCCGCGTCGAAGAAAGCACCGTTTGTTGTCGTGGTGCTGCTTGCAGCAGCGGCCACAGCTGGGGCACGAGCCCTCGCCTAGCCGTATCTCAGGCAGGCCCGATGGCGAGGCTGCCGTTGTGGCCCCCAAACCCGAACGAGTTTGATAGAGATGGACCGGGTGTCCAGTCGGCTGCTGCGCCATGCACCAGGTTGATTTCTGGAAGTTCCGGGTCCGGGGTGGTGAACCCAGCCGTCGGTGGAATCTTCCGGTGACGCATTGCCAGCAGGACCGCGATTGCCTCGAACGCTCCGGCTGCTCCGAGGCCATGGCCGGTAACACCCTTGGTCGAGGTGACCAGCGGACCAGGGGAACTAAACAGCTTGCTGATCGCGTGGGCTTCAGCTGCATCATTGAGCTGCGTCGACGTTCCGTGTGCGTTGATGTGCACGACGTCGGATGCGCCAATTCGAGCGTCTTCGAGCGCGAGCTGCATGCAGCGAACGGCACCAGCGCCGCCTGGCGATGGCGCGGTGATGTGGTGAGCGTCGGCGTTGCTGCCGGAGCCGAGAATCTCGCCATAGATATGGGCGCCGCGGGCAACCGCTGACTCCCATTCTTCAAGCACCAGGGTCGCTCCGCCTTCGGCCATCATGAAGCCGTCGCGGGCCACATCGAACGGCATGGAGCGACCGCTGGACGATAGGGCCGTCATGTTGCCGAAACCGGCCATACCCACTGGGGTCATCGTCGCTTCAGTACCGCCGGTGACAACGACGTCGCATCGGCCGTATTGGATGAGGCGGGCGGCGTTGCCAATGGCGTGAGTGCTTGCAGCGCAGGCTGTGGTGACGGTCTCGTTGGGTCCTTGGAGCCCGTAGTGCATCGAGATCGCAGCGCCAGGAGCGTTGGGCATCATCATCGGAATCATGAACGGGCTGACCCGACGGGCGCCCTTGTTGAGGAAGATCTCGACCTGGCCCTCGAACGTGGCCATGCCGCCCACTCCCGTGGCGTAGAGCGTGCCTCTGCGGCCTGGGTCGCAGGTGAGTTCACCGGCCTCGGTCATGGCCATTTTGGCCGAAGCCATGGCGAACTGGGTCGAACGGTCGGCTCGACGAGCTTCCTTCGGATTGTCGTACCAGTCAGCGGGGTCGAATTCGGGAACCCGGCGCTCGCCGTCGAACTGTGGCGCGTTCAATCCCTCCCAGAACGCGTCGATGCCGATTCCCGCAACTGAGACGACACCAAGGCCGACAACGGCGACCCGGCGCCGATCGGTCACGACTTGCCTTCGACCAACTTCAGGGCGTCGGACACCTTGATGACGCCTTCAAGTTCTTCTTCCTCGACGGAAATGTCGAATTCTTCCTCGAGGGCCATGACCAGCTCGACGAGGTCGAGGCTGTCAGCATCGAGGTCTTCTGCGAAGTTGGCATCGAGAACGACCCGATCGGCGTCGACCGAAAGCACCTCGACGGCGCATTTCTTGAAACGATCGAAGATTTCAGACATTAGGGGCTTCCTTGCTTGCTCGCGAACCGTTGCGGTCCGGCTTGTTTGATCTGGAGTCTATTGGGATCTTGTCAGTGGCCCATGCCGAGGCCACCGTCGACGGGAATCACCGCTCCGGTGATATAGCCAGCGGCTTCGGAGGCCATGAACGCGATGACGTCGGCGAGTTCGTCTGGGGTAGCCACTCTGCCGAGCGGAACAGCTTCGGTGATTGCGGCACGTTGGTCGTTGGTGAGGGCGCCGAACATATCGGTGGCGACTGGTCCTGGAGCAACAACGTTGGCGGTGATGTTGCGGCTGCCAAGTTCGCGGGCTATTGACCGGGCCATGCCAACGAGGCCTGCCTTGGACGCCGCATAGTTGACTTGGCCTGCTGAGCCGAGAAGTCCAACAACCGATGACACAAAGATGAGCCGCCCCCACCTCGCCCGCAACATGGGTCGAGCGGCTCGTTTGGCCATCCGGTACGCGCCTACAAGGTTGGTGTCGACCACTGATGCAAAGTCGTCGTCGGACATACGAAGCAGCAGCTGATCTTTGGTGATGCCAGCGTTGGCGACGAGCACCTCCACGGCGCCAAGCTCGGCGGTGATGGTTTCGAAGGCTGCGTCGACCTGGTCACCGTCAGATTGGTCACATTGCACCCCCAGAAGGCGGTCGTCGTCGGGGCCGCTCGAGCGGTAGGTGACCGCTACTCGGTGACCCTGATCTGCGAATCGTTGAGCACAGGCCAAGCCGATGCCCCGATTGCCGCCCGTCACCAGAATTGTTCGAGCGGTGTCGGTCATGCTCCGCCCCAGCGCAGCACCAGCGATGCCGAGCTCATTCCGGCGCCGAAGCCGACAATCAGCACGTTCTTGCCGTCGGTGACAACCCCGTCGGCGATGGCCTGCTCGAGGGCCAGCGGGATGGAAGCAGACGATGTGTTGCCGGTTCGGTGGATGACCATTGCTGCCTTGTCGTACGGAATGCCGAGACGTTTGCAGGAAGCTTCGACGATGCGAACATTGGCCTGGTGGGGGATGACGACATCGATGTCGTCGGCGGTGAGGCCCGCCTGTTGCAAGCTGGCGTTGGCCGAGTTGGCCATGGCAAGGACAGCGTTCTTGAAGATGGCCTTGCCATTCATGGTGAGATAGCCGTCGAAGTCGCAGTAGAGCGCGTACTCCAGGGCCCCGTCGCTGGAGACGTGCCAGCCGAGCAGGTCGCTCGCAGCGTCGGTTTTCTCGACGACCGCGGCGCCAGCGCCGTCAGCGAAGAGGATGCACGTGGTGCGATCGGTCCAATCGGTGATGCGACTGAGAGTCTCGGCCCCGATCACGAGCACTTTCTTGTGCCCCATGGCGATGAAACCGTGCGCGGCGATCAGTCCGTAGGCGAAACCGGAACACGCCGCGTTGAGATCAACCGCGCCGCAGCTGATACCGAGCGCGTGTTGCACCGTCGACGCAGTGGCCGGAACGCGTCGGTCAGGTGTGGTGGTGGCGAGCAGCAACATGTCGATCGAGGAGGGGTCGACGCCGGAGCGCTCGATGGCCTGGCGGGCTGCATTGGTTGCCAGGTCTGCTGTGGTGCTGCCGACGTGACGCTGTTCGATGCCGGTTCTCTCGACGATCCAGTCGTGGTTGGTGTCGACCTTGTCGGCGAGATCGTCGTTGGTCACGATGTTGTCTGGTAGCGCTACACCGACCCCAGTAATGCGGGCACCTGATGCGGAGTTCATGAGTGCGTCCTTCGATCTTTACTGGGTGCGGAGCCAGGCGATGGGCTGTCGGGGAGTCACCCGTTCGCCGTGCAGCGCCATGACCCCCATGAGCGCCCCTGCGAATGGGGACCGTACGTCTTCGCTGCCGACAGTACCGACGGTGTCGCCCACGGCCAGTATGTGTCCGACTTCGATATCGGTGCGAGGAGTGAAGATGCCAGCTCCTGGGCTCACGACGAGCCGTTCGGTCACGTAGAGATTCTCGCCGTTGGCGATGTGGTCGGCTGCGTTGGTGGGAAGAACGGGCCCGGCGTTGCCGGCGAGTTCAGCAACAGCGGCCATGAGCCCGTCGACGTCTGCTGGGGCCGACAGCGAGAGGGTGCCAGCGCCCTTGTTGGTTCTCTTGGCCATGCCTGTCAGCACGGTGCCTGGGCCAAGCTCGACGAAGGTCTCGATGCCGGCCGAAGCCAGGCCGTAGAGCGTTTGGCGCCACTGAACAGGCGAACACAGCCCTGCAGCGAGCAGACTCTGCCATTCCTCGCTGCCGGTTCGGGGCTGGCCATCGACGTTGGCGAGTACTGGCACGGCCGGATCTCGAAAGTCGATCTCGGAGAGAGCTTTGCGCAGCCGGTCTCGTGCTGGGGCCATGAAGGGAGTGTGGAAAGCGCCGCCGACTGGCAGCACCATTGCTCGCTTCGCCCCGAGTTCCTTCGCAACCACTCCGGCATCGGCTACTGCGGCCGGAGAGCCAGCGATGACGACTTGACCGGGGGCGTTGTAGTTGGCGACCCACACATCTCCGTCGACGCGGGCGCATGCCGTCCCGACAAGATCGTCGTCGAGACCCAGAATTGCGGCCATGGTGCCGTCTTGTTCTTCAGCCGCGATCTGCATTGCTTCGCCACGTTCGGCGACGAGGCGGACTGCGTCCTCGTAGGCCAAGGCGCCGGTGGCGCAGAGGGCACTGTATTCGCCGAGGCTGTGTCCGGCGGCCATGTCCGAGGACAGCCCGGTGCGTTCGACCGCGTCAAGCACCACCATGCTGAGCACGAACGTAGAGAGTTGAGAGTTGCGGGTGTGCTTGAGTTCGTCGGCGTTCGCGTCAAGCAGCAACGCTCCAACGTCGCGACCGCACGCGTCGGAGGCTTCTTCGACCAGCTCCCAAGAGGGATGGTCGACCCACGCTGATCCCATGCCAGGTTTCTGTGAACCCTGGCCGGGGAATGTAAATGCGAGCAAGTGCCCTCCTCGTGTCCGCGTATCGGGCCCAGATGGAGTTCAGACCGACGCGGCGTCGGAAAGGTTTCATCCTTGTGGCGAAATCATGACCTGTCGAAAGAGGTAGCAGGAAATTGGGGCGCTTCGCCTGATTTAGGACGGACTCGATTCTGGCGGCTGGCCACGAGTTTTCCGAGGTTCGGCTTCACGCGTCCGGGAACGTCCGCCGGGTTGCGGGGCCGTAGGGAGTGTTGGCGTTGCCCACGCGCTCCTCGTTGCGGCGCAGTACGCGCTCGCGAACCACTCCAATGGCAACGATGATGACGCTGACTTTGAGGATCAACGAGAGAGCCGAAGAGAGGCTGGAACGCACGCTCGTAGAGGGTACGCTGCGAAGACACCCGCCCGGGTGGTGGAATGGCAGACACGGAGGATTCAAAATCCTCTGCTCGAAAGGGCGTGCGGGTTCGAGTCCCGCCCCGGGTACAGAGATTGCATCAAAGATCGCGAATAGACATGAGATGCCACTAAATATACAGTGGTGTCATGTCTCAGCGCCGGTGCTCCCAAACAGTTTCGGCCAGACCGGACCAACTCGGTCTGTTGCATCAAGTCTTGGAGCGCCAGGCGCGCGAGCTAAGCGACTTGTCGTCAGCAACGTTTGCATCGGTGGGCAGGTTCGGGATTCAGTTCAGCCGTCCCGCAGCAGACGTCGCAGGATTGGCCGTAGAGCTCGGAGCGTTGGCAGGGGCAGTACTCGACACCAGCGAGGGCTTCCTGCGTGCCGACGCAGCAAGCCTGGGGTTCGATAGGGCCGGTGATTGGCTCAATCAGCAGCTGACACTGCGGATCGATGCGGGCTCGCTCGGGCTGGATGCCCATCTCGCCCACGTCGGGCGATCGGCTCTGGCGCTCGCCCTGCAGCTCGCTGACGCAGGCGCGCTGGGTCTCGATGCCGCGGCCGACGCAGAATGGCGAGCACGACTGATCGATACCGTTGGTATGCAAGATCTAGGGCTCTTGCCAGCATCGATGACCCGGCTCGACCTGATGGTCGGCTCGATGTACGAGCTGAGCGGGATCGAATTCGAGGTCGGTTACGGCGATGGCCAGGTGCATCCGCTCATCTTTCTTGAAGTGATCACCCCGATCCTCCTCTCAGGCAAGGCCAACCCTCATCTCCTCGACCGCAACTATGCGGCGAGCTGGACTGAGCAGCAGGCGGTACTTGCGGCGCTGAACGTATGGGTGTCGCAGTTCAACAACGACATCGTGAACCCGACCCAAGAAGCGGAGTTGATCCTGGCAACTCACTCGATTGACCTCCAATACCCGGGAGCGCTCGACTTCAATGCCGAGTCGTTAGTTATGGCCGATATCGGTCCAGCCGTCCTTGGTGCGATTGAGATTTTGGAATGGGCTGGGTTTGGGGTCGGCACCGCGGTCGCTCTTCGCGGAGCTGGTCGGATAGCTGCCGGGCGGTTCGCCAGCGGAACGCTCACATCGGCGGCCCGAACCCAGATGCGAAATAGCGCCCGCAATCTCATCCTCGACCAGGTCGACGTCATCATGGAGGTGGTGAACGAGGAGATCCAGCAGGAGATGCTCACCGCCTTGTCAGAGGCGTACGAGGAGGAACTCGGTGTCGATCTTGAGGAGTTGGTCGGCATCGCCAAGTCGGTGACCGGCCTCTGGCAAATCGGAGAGGCCCCGACGCTCGCCGGGGCCAACTCCTGAACCGCGTGAAGGTTTCGGCGGCTGGGCTACTTGGGCTCGACGATAACTGCTGTGACCATGCCGAACATTTCGCCGTCTCGTTCGACGTGGGTGATGATGTGGCAATGCCACACCCATGTCCCCGGTGTGTCGGCGTGGACCAGCACCGTGTAGCGCTCGCCAGGTGACACGTTGATCGTGTCGGCGTAATAGGGGTTGTCGAGAGCGATGCCATCCTTGGCGATCACCAGCTGGGGGAACTGATGCAGATGCATCGGATGCGCCATCAGGCCCTCGTTGTAATAGGTGGCTGTGAACCAGTCGCCCTCGGTGAACACATAGGGCTCGGTCGCCGGGAAGCTCTTGCCGTTGAGCGAGAAGCCGATGACGCCAGCGTCGTTGGTAACCATCCGAATCTCTCGGGCAACTTCAAGGTCCTCGGGGATGGTGACTCCACTGATCGTCTGGCCCCGGGGGATTGGGGTTTCGCCGATCTGGATCGTGGCAAACAAGCCGTTCACGATCGCTACGTGACCGTGGTGATGAGCGTGGTACATGCCGATCGCATTCCGTTCGGCCACGAACTCGTAGGTGAAGGTCTCACCCGACGGAATCAGGTCCTGAGTAAACGGCGCGACGCCGTCCATCTCGTTTGGAGTGCGGATGCCATGCCAGTGGATGTCGGTGCCGAGCGGCAGTTCGTTGTGCACGACAAACGCAACCTTGTCGCCCACGTCGACCCAGATCTCGGGTCCGGGGACCGTTCCGTTGTAGGTCCATGCGTCGACGATGCGCCCTGGCTCGACCTCCCACTTGGTGATCTCAGCGGTCAGCTCGAACTGCTTCGTCCCGTCCGGCAGAATTGTGGGCTCAAGCGGCTGGTTGCCGATGCCTTCGGTTTCGGCCGGGAACTCCCTCATCGAGTCCATCATCATCTGGTCGAGTTCGGCCCATTCCTCAGCAGTGGCCTCGTCGCCGCGGTCGTCGCCGTGATCGTCCTTGTCCATGTCGGCCGAGGCGAATGTGCTGGCCGCAGCCTGGGACACAGCGAGCGTCGTCTCCATGCCCGCTTCCGTGTGGCCAGCGATGTCGCAGAAGATCTGATAATCCCCGCCGCTCACGAAGCCGAGATCGAGTCGGTACGTCTCACCCGGGGAGAGGTCGGGTGTCCGGGCGTTCATGTCCGGTGCCACCAGGTTGTGGACCGCCGAGCCGTCGTTGGTGACTTCGAGGATGGTCGGGCCCGACCCGATGTCGAGGTTGCCTGAGACCGAGAACTCCGCCAACGAGACCTGCACCACGTTTGGTGCAACCACGACGGCGGCGCCTCCGTCATTGGTACCCGCAGCGACACCGACGACGGTGAGCCCGGCGACGATCAGGAACAACACTCCGAATACGAACCCAAAGAAGGTTCTGGCGCCAGCTTGGTCGCTCGGGGGTGATTTACGCATTTCATCTCCTGCTGTTGTTTCGGCGGCGCTCGGCAGCGCCGCCACACGCAGGAAAGCGATTCCGGGCTCGGTGAACCAGGGACCTAGTTCACCTTCCGGCTCCCAGGGCGATTTGGGGACTCTTGTCACGCAGCACGGCTGCCCCCATTTCGGCCAAACTGCCTGGGTGGAGCAAACATCAGATCCGTACCAGGCACTCAGCGACGCCGAGCTGTTCGAGGAGCCGAGCGCCTACCGGCACGACCTCTTCGCCGGTCAGGTCGCGTTGGTGACTGGGGGAGCAGGCGGAATCGGGCGGGCCATCTGTGTCCTGCTCGGCCGCCTGGGCGCCCACGTCGTCACGTGTGGTCGCAATCAGGAGAAGCTCGATGAGGTCGCGACATCGCTACGCGCTCTCGACATCTCGTGCGACACCTACCAGATGACGATCAGGGATCCAGACCAGGTCGAGGCGATGTTCGTCGCGATCTGGGAACAGCACGGCCGACTCGACGTCGTGGTGAACAACGCCGGCGGCCAGTTTCCGGCGCCCGCACTTGACATCACTCCCAAAGGGTGGGCCGCCGTTGTCGAGACCAACCTCTATGGCCAGTGGTACGTGATGCAGTCGGCAGCTCGGCAATGGGTCGCGAACGACTCGCCCGGGTCGATCGTCAACATCGGGACGATCGTCGGGCGGGGTTCAGTCGGGATCCCGCACACGGCGGCAGCGAGAGCAGGCACGGTCAACCTCTCCCGTTCGCTGGCGTTGGAATGGGCGCCGAACAAGATCCGAATCAACACTGTCGCCGTGGGCGTTGTGCGCAGCCCAGGTCTCACCAACTATCCGCCCGAAGCTCGGCCGAGTTTCGACCACAACCCCCAGCGCCGTATCGGCGACGTGCACGACGTGGCCCAAGCCGTCGCGTACCTCGCCAGCCCGATCGCGTCGGGCTACGTCACCGCCGACGAAGTGCACGTCGCTGGCGGCGAACAGATCTGGGGCGAGTACTGGGCCATGGGCAAACCCGACTACTACCGAGTTGACGCCGAACTGGCGCCGAACAGTCCAGCCTCGAACGACTAGGAGCAACAATGACCGACACTCCCGCACGCGTGGACACGACCCGTCTGCAACACATCGCACGGGCCTACACCGAGACCGCTGTGCTGTACTCCGCGATCGACGCACAGATTTTCAGCTATATCCATAAGGGACGGGTCACCGAGGAGGCGCTGGCCGAGGCGACTGGTCTGCACAAAGTGGACATCGACCGGTTGGTCACCTGCCTGCTGAGCATGGACCTGCTGCAGTGGACCGCGACGGGCGAGCTGGCAAACGCAGACGACGTCGACAAGTTTCTCGTCAAAGGGTCGCCGCGGTACGCAGGCCCGTGGATGACGTTTACGCGTCGCGATGTTCCTGACTGGTTCGACATGACCCGGCTGATGCGTGAAGGCGAGCCAACCCTGCTGGGCATGTACGACGACCTCACGGTTGACGCGGCGAAGAAGTACCACCAGGCCACATCGAGCATCGGGTTCGGCGCTGCGCGTCGATTCGTGCGCGATGTCGATCTCTCCGGACGGCGTCACCTGCTCGACCTCGGCGGTGGCTCCGGGGCGTACAGCATCACTTCGGTGCGGGCCTTCGACGACCTGTCAGCGACGGTGCTCGACCTGCCGCCGGTGGTCGAGGCAACGAAGGAGTACATCCTCGACCACGATGTCGTCGGTCGAGTCGACACCCATGGCGCCGACTTCACCAAGGGCGAGTTCCCGTCGCCCGCTGACAACCCGGTCGATGTGGTCGTGATGGCCTCCAACCTGCCGATTTACGATGGCGAAACCATTGGCAGCGTCGTGGCTCGGGCGTTCCGGGCCCTGGCCCCCGGCGGCGAGATGCACCTCATCGGCGAGATGCTCAACAACGATCGATGCGGCCCTATCGACGCCGCCATGTGGGGCATGAACGAACTGATCTGCGGGAGCCTGGGCCGAGCACACACCCGCGCCGAATGTGTCAGCTACTTCGACGCCGCCGGTTTCACCGACGTGGAAGTCTCCGAATTCGTCCCAGGAGTCCTCGCCCGCTGCCACGGCACCAAACCAGCCTAAGCGTCGTTCCTCCTCGCTGGCGCTCGTCGTCACTTACCGAGTTCTTCACTGGCGCTCAGAACTCGCGTCCGTCGAGCTAGATGAGTAGTTCCAAGGGGTGTCAGTGGTCGTAGGGGATGGGTTATCGGGCGGGTTTCTCGGGTCCGGTCACGGGCAACGAGTCAGTCACCTTGACTCCACTCGAAACAGC
>JBLHLM010000051.1:0-9026 GCA_047618365.1 Candidatus Poriferisodalaceae bacterium
GCGCTACACCGCCCGCCGAATCTGGAGAATCCTCCACCAAAACCCTCCCACTTGACCAATAGGAGCATCGGACGCGTTTGGTGGACCGAAGAGACAACCAGGGAAACCAGAGTGCGGCAATCGGACACCGTCGCCTGTGGCTCGGAGTTGGCTCAGCGCAACGGTCTCGGCGGACTAACAGACCTGGAGGGCAGACCGGGCTGTGGGGGTCGAATATTCGGTCGGTGGCGTTGACCAGGGCAAACGTCGACCGACCCTGATGGTCCATGTACCGACTTCTGTACCGCCTTATCACTGCTATGGCCCGCCTCGCAGCCCGTTCTGGGCGCAGCAAGGACCTTGAGATCATCGTGCTTCGCCACCAACTCATCGTCCTCCGCCGTCAGATCAACGGACCCGCCATCAACAACGACGACCGAACCCTGCTCGGCGCCATCGCCGCCGCTCTGCCCCGCCCACACCGAGCAGGCTGGATCGTCACACCCGACACTCTCCTTCGATGGCACCCACGACGCATCGCCAAACACTGGACCCATCCCACCCGAGGACCAGGACACCCACCAACCTCGGACCAGATCCGCCGCCTCGTCCTGGGCCTCGCCGCCGAGAACCCGACCTGGGGCGACCGCCGCATCCACGGCCAACTCGCCAGCCTCGGCGACCGGATCGCTTCATCGACCGTCTGGCAGATCCTCAAAACCAGCGGCATCGATCCAGCGCCAGAGGGATCGGAGGTCACCCGGTCCCAGTTCCTGAAGTGTCAAGGCGCAGTGGCCTGCGACTTCTTCACCGTCGACACCGCATTCCTACGTGGCTACTACGTCCTCTTCTTCATCCACATCCCCACCCGCCAAGTCTTCTACGCCGGCACCACTACAACCCGACCGGAGCTTGGACTAGCCGAGCCGCCCGCAACCTCTTCCTGTGCCACGCCGGCCAGCTTGCCGATTCACGAGCACTCGTTCGAGACCGAGGCAGCCAATTCGTCGATGCCTTCGACGAGATCTTCCGAAGCGAAGGATTCAAGATCCTTCGCACCACAGTGCGCACGCCCGTCGCCAACGCGTTCGCGGAACGATGGATCGGAACCATCCGCCGAAAACTCCTCGAGCAACCCGAAGGGTTGCCCCGCACCATCATCTGGAACCACCAACAACTCGAACGGCTCGTTGTCGACTAGATCGAGCAGTACAACACCCACCGACCACACCGCTCACTCGACCAACAGTCACCGGAGTCCGCTGAGACGCCGCCGCCAGTGCACGGGCGCCAGCTGCGGGTCGTGAAATCGGCCCGCTGCCACGGCCTCATCAACGAATACCGAAACGCAGCCTGACCACTTGCGCCTATGCCCGGCGGGATCGGCGCCTCATCAGTCGAACGGATAGACGCCGAGCTGGGGTACTGCGTTTTCGGTGATTCCTTTGATGCCGGCCTCGGCCATGGCGACCCATGCTTCTTCGGCTCCGGCGCCGATGTGGGCGGTGGAGAGGAAGTTGGGCAGCTGCATGAGTGGATTGTCGACGGCAGGTTCGATCGCGAAGACGTCGAACGCCGCGGCTGTGATGCGGCCATCGCTCAGCCGTTCGTATAGCGCTGCTTCGTCGAAGATGTTGCCACGGGCCGTGTTGACGACGTATGCGCCACGGCGCAGCTGATCAAGCACGTCAGGTGAGTACATGCCGATGGTCGAGCTGTTGCGGGGGAGATGCACTGTGAGCACTTCGGACTCGGCCCACAGCTGCTCGGGAGAAACCGCCGTGACGCCGTACTCCTCGTAGAAGTCGGGATAGTCGACTCGATCGCTGGCGAGGACATTCACTCCGAAGGGTTGGAGGAGCTTCACGACCTCCTTGCCGATGTTGCCGCAGCCGTGCACCCCAACGGTCCGGCCTCGCAGCAGTAAGCCGCGTGCGCGCTGCCAACGACCTGCTCGCATGGCTGCGTTCGACGTGTGGATCTCCCGAAGGATGTCGATCATGAAACACACCGCCATCTCTGACACTGCGAATTTGTTGACCCCAGGAATCCAGCCCATACGGATGCCTCGGGCGCTGAGGAGCTCCGGGTCGAGATGGTCGACACCGGCCGAGCAGCAAGCGATGACCTTCAGGTCAGGAAGGTTCTCGAGCACGCGGGCCGTGTACGGCTCGATGCCAGCGACAACGACATCATGGCCTTTCACGAACTCGATGATCTCGTCCTCAGCCATCGGCGGGCGACCCTCGACGATTTTTGCGTCGGGATAGGCAGCTCGAATACGGGCGGCCATCTCTGGCATTGCCGCGAACAATCCACTGGTGACTGCAACTCTGGTCATCTGTTTCCCCTGCGTGTCGCCCGATTCGGAGCCCATGCTCGCACACCCAACAAAACCGACGCGGCTGAACGATCAACACTGACGGCTCTACCATCGAGCCATGGCCGAATCCGAGAGCTACCTCGAACGCGTTGCCCGCAGTGCCGCCGCCGGACGGAAGCTGGCTCGCCACAACCGGGCGCTGCACCAGTCGTACTGGAAGACCCACGATCTGGCGATGGAAGCCGGCGTGTTGGACCGCAAAACCAAGGAACTCATTGGTCTCGCGTTGGTGGTCAGCATGCAGTGTGAGGTGTGCGTCGCGTTCCACGTTCGCGACTGCGTCGAGGCGGGAGCCACCCGTGAAGAGATCTACGAAACCCTCAACGTGACCCTGATGCAGGGTTCCGGTCCAGCGATGGTGTTTGCCGGCTACGCCGTGGAAGCACTCGACGAGATCCTCGCCGGTGGAACAATCGGGGGCTCCGCCGACCACAGTCACTGACTCGGACCCGGCAGGGCTTCGAAACTCGTTTGGATGTCCCAGCCCCTGAGTAGGTTGTGATCTATCGAGTTGTGAGCCCACGGGCGAACAATCTCGCTAAGTTCCGAGGCCTTTCAGGGCCGAGGAACGACGTTCGCACCCGACGTGATGGGTTGCCTGCACAACTTGTCTAACTGATCTGCCGGCCTGGCTTTTGCTGTGTTGGTGGTGGAGACACGTCCATGCCGGTCACCCTTGCGATCTCACAACTCAATACGGCACTCTCAGCGGCTCTCGGGGTCGATTGGGACGACGTCGACGGCCAAGAACTCGTCGACGACCTCAACGTGCTCCTCTCTGCTGGCGCTCGACTAGGCGCTTTGATGGCGCGTGTGTCGGGTGCGATGGATCGTTCTCAGGCGTGGGCTGAGGCTGGCAAGGGTTCGGCTGTTGCGTTGTTGAGGTCGATGGCACCAAACCACCACAAGTCAGCTGCTTCGAGGGCTGTGCGCAACGGGGAGCGGTTGCGTCGGATGCCACTTGTCGCCGAATCGTTTGAGGGTGGCCGGATCACGTCTGATCATGTCCGGGTGTTCGGTGAACTGTTACACAAGCGGTTCGAGGACCGTTTCCCTGAGTTCGAGAAACAATTGGTTGAGGCAGCGGAGACACTTCGGTTTGATCAGTTCTGTCGTCTGATCGAACGTTGGAAAGACACCGCCGACCGCTCCGAGCCCGACAAACGGGACCAGCAAGATTTGGATGCACGTGAGGTGCATCTGTCTCGGACGTTCAACAACCGCGGATCCCTCACAGGCACCCTCACCCCGATCGCAGCGTTCTCGATTGGGAACGAGTTGGATCGCCTGTCGGACATTTTGTTTGATCAGGAATGGGCTGAAGCCACAGAACGGCTGGGGGCCGGCAAGGTCACTAAACACGACCTGACCAGAACACCTGCTCAGCGGCGTCATGACGCCATGTTGTTGATGGCTCAACGATCGTCTCGAGTCGGTGAAGATCCGAAGCTGCCGATCCCGCTGCTGTATGTGCATTGCACGGTGGCTGAACTGCACGCTGCTTTGGAGGCTGATGCTGGGGGGACCCCGGTTCCGGTTTCGTTTGATGAGGGGATGTGTGAGATTGAGGATCACACCCCAATCTCACACAAGATGCTTGTCCGGTTAGCGGTGCAGGCTGAGGTCAAGCGAGTGGTGATCGACCCGAAGTCTCTCGAGATGGAGATGGGTCGCGCTGCCCGGTTCTTTACCTCCGCTCAGCATGAAGCGCTGGCAGTTCGCGACAGGGTTTGTGAATGCGGTTGTGGGATCTCAGCGAGACGTTGCGAAGCCGATCACATCGTCGAAGTCCGCGACGATGGGCTCACCAACATCGACAATGGCAATCCGAAATGTCGGAAGTCGCATCGACTCAAAACCAATCAACGCACCCGCAACGGCCCGCCCAAGTTGATCCTCAGAACATGAGGCCACGATGCGCAGCGAGTGGGGAGATCTGAGACTAGGCCGGGCCAGCGACGCTGAGTCCGACGACGCTGTGTTTGGCGATTAGCTCCGTCACGAGTCCAGTCGACTTGGCGGCCTCGACGAAGTCAGAGAGGTATTCGATGCCGACGTCAGCGCGCTCGCGCGGGGTTCCCATGGCTTGTTGAACAGCGGTGAATCGGCCGTCGAGAATCGTGGCGCCAGGGACCTTGTCGACGTCTTTAATCAGGGCGGGTCGCAAGCCAGCAAGCGCATCGCACTTTTGTTCGATGAACAACTCCAACGCGCCTGCGAGGCCGGTGCCATTGACTCTTTCGGCGTGCTTGAGGTTGGCTTCGAGCCAGACGTCGTATGCAGCGCGGTGGGCCGAAGCGATCCTCATGCCTGGCTGATCGGCCTCTTCGACGGTCGTGATGGGCGATCCGGCTGGAACGAGGTAGGTGCACTCGATCTCGCAGTAGGCGGCAGTAAAACGAATGCTCTTGGCACGGGCCGGTTCAGCACCGATGTTGCCGACGTCCCAAGCGCCTGCATCACCGCTGTCGGCGATCTCAGCCGGGGTCTTGTATTTCTTCAGTTCAAGGCCAACCCCGAGCTGATCGGCCAGCGCCTGTGCCATGTCGGGCGACACACCCTGTGGATCACCGGCTTCGCTCTTGCCTGTTACGAGCAGGAAATTGCTGAGGTTGATGGCAGCCCGCAGAGTGCCGGTAGGGGCGAGAGCTGCGATTGCTTCCGGGGATGGCGTGGGCAGTGACATCGGTTGGTCTTTCATGGTCAGTTCGGCTGGCGATGCACACCGTACCGGTCCTGCAAATGTTGTCGCTTCGGATGTAGCTGTGGGCCAGACTCAAGTCATGCAGATTGAGCCGACCACTGACCCAATTGAGCAGTGTGACGAGTGCTGTTTCGACTCTCGGCAGTGGAACCGGCAGGACTCGATCAACACCATCCGCTATTTCGGCGATTTCGCCGCCATGTCGATCGCCAGCGCAGAGAACAGCATCGTAGGGCAACGTTCAGACCCTGCCATGTGGTCAATTGGCGAATACATCGATCACATGGGCAATTCGGTTCAACTTCTCCGAACGGGAGTGGAGGTGGCTCGCGACGCTCCAGGGTTCGACGTGGGCGAGATCGAAGACTGCCCATTCGGCGATCACGTCAACATCGACGCGGCGGAGGCGCTCGTGCGGTTGCGCACCGAGTCTGCCCTGATGCTCGACACCCTTCGCAAGCTCACCGACGAGCAGTGGTCGAACGGCATCGTCGCTAGTGGCGACACGCTGTCTGTGGACTGGATGGCGAGACACATCATTCACGACTGCTTCCATCACCTGGCCGATATCGCCAACATCCGTCACCGACTGGGAGGCACGATCGAGCTCACAGGTTCGATTGGTCGCATTTGCGCACCGGACTAGTGCTGGAACTTGGCGACCCGGCGTCCGGGAACAGCGTCGTATGTCGGCTGACGGCTCCAGCTGAGCCATGTAGCAAGAACAACCGATGGTTCGCAGGCGGAGACTCGATGCGTATCGATCACGAGACCCGCCCAGGCTGGGCTCGTTGGTACCCGAGCGTGCTGTCGCCCGGCTCGATCAAGCCGGGCGACATGGCAGTACTCCGGTCAGGACCTGGGCTTCAGTCGAGGTCGGCGTAGACGGCAGGCCGGTTTTCGAGGCCGGACATCACTGCCTCGACCTGGTTGGGTTGCCCGATCTGGCTCCCGATGATCGCACGTTCGGCAGCGAACTGCGCGGCTGCGCCGTCACTGGAGATCCGGTTGAAGAGATCCTTCGCGCCTCGGACCGCACCCGGGCTCCGGCCTGCGATCTCGGCGGCCATGGCCATGGCATCGTCATAGGGGTTGTCGCTCAGGCGGGTTGCGATGCCGAGTTCTTTGGCTTCGGTTCCGAGGAATATGCGAGCAGTAAAGGTGAGTTCCTTGGCAACATCAGGACGCACCAGCTTCGACAACACAAACGTGCCAGTCATGTCGGGCACGAGACCCCAGAAGACCTCCCGAACCGAAAGTTTGGTGTCAGGGTGCACGATCCGGATGTCGGCGCCGAGCATGATCTGGATGCCGCCGCCGAGTGCGTGGCCATGCACGGCGGCGATCACCGGCACTGGCACTTCCTGCCACACCCACGCAACTTGCTGCCCGAGATGAGTGATGCGCCCTTCTGGCATGTCGCCGGCGTTGAGTTCGTCGTCAGAGCCGCCGTCGTCGGCACTTTCGGTTCCACGGTTGGCAAGAGCCTGCATCGAACCGAAATCGAGGCCGGCGCAGAACGAGGCTCCCTCGCCTGACAGGACGACGACGCGAACTCCGGGCATGGTCTTGAGTTCTTCGCCGGCTCTGGCAAGCCCGAGGAACATCTCGTTGTCGAGCGCGTTGAGCTTTTCCGGGCGGTTGAGCTTGACGTCGGCGATGCCGGCGTTGAGGGTGATGGTCACGCGTTCTGTCATGTCGACAATGTTCGCGCAGCCGTCCCGCCACTGCGCAAGACTCACCAGATGAGCGATGACACACTCGATTGGCAGAAGGTCGGTTCGAGGTATGGGGACAACCTCATCCTGTTCGACCTCCGCTACGACCAGATGCGGCACCCGACGTCTGGGCAGGTCTTTGACCGGATTGTTCTTGAGTCGGTCGACTGGGTGAATTGTGTCGCCATCGACACTGAAGGCCGCCACGTCATGGTCCGCCAGTTTCGGTTCGGTGCCGGCGCAACGACGCTCGAAACCGCTGGCGGCATGGTCGACGAGGGCGAGGACTCCGGCGCTGCGGCTCAGCGTGAGCTCCTCGAGGAAACGGGCTACGGTGGCGGTGAGTGGACATATCTGGGTGCGGTACAACCGAATCCGGCCATCCACGACAACCTGTGCCACCACTGGCTTGGGCAGGGCGTCGAGCTCGTCGCGGAGCCCGAACCGGGTGCCGGTGAACACATTCGGGTCGAGTTGATGACCGACGATGAAGTGGTGGCGAGCGCTCAGTCAGGCGAGATCCAACATGCCCTGGCGTTGTCGGTCATCGGCCGAGTCTTGGATGTATGGGAACGACCAACACTCGGTGAACAAGTAATGAGGGAGATCTAAGCGATGGATATTTCACGAATCACCGAGGTGGGCATCGCCGTACGCGATCTCGATCAGGCAGTTGCCTTGTTCGAGCACCTGTTCAGTGCAGACGTCGGTGAACTCATCGATGTTCCGCTCTACGACATGAGGTTTCGAATGTGTCGGGTCGGCAAGATCGACTTCGAAGTCATGGAACCAACGGCGGACAAGGGCGTGATTGCGGACTTCCTCGCCAAGAAAGGCGAGGGCCTCCACCACATCGCGTTTGCCGTCGATGACATCAACGACACCATGGAGACCCTGTCAGGCAAAGGTGTGCGGTTTGTCGGGGACGCTCCCGTGACCCAACGGACGGCCATGGTCGACTATGCGGGCCGCCGTATCGATGGCGACATCTCGTTTACGTTCTCCCACCCTGCGTCGATACTTGGAATCCTGTTCGAGTTCATTCAATACCCCGATGGCTACGCCACTCCCTGACGGGTGCTGTGAGTTCTTCGCACGTGGCTGGACGCGCGGCAACGGCCGTCCCCGGGGACCGGCCGTTGTTGTGTCAGCGCCTGCAGGTCGGGCCTGCCGCAATAAATCAGATTGCGATCGGGGGGTACTCGTCCCGAAGGAGGGTGGCGTAGGAGCTCACCCGCAGGAACCAGCGGTGAAGGTTCACGGCGACTAGCGCCCAGATGAACCCGATCACCATGAAAGGGATCAGCATGAAGAACCGGAGACCAACCGTGAGTCGGTTGCGATCCTCGGTCTGCACGGGAATGTTGATGATCGTGGCGTCGCCTCCCGGCTCGTCCTGAATCATTTCAAACTCGAAGGCCGGCTACTGATCATGCAGGAACGTGGCGTATGCGGTTGTGCGTGCCTGGTAACGCAACGCCATGCCCTGCAGGTTGGCCGTTCCTATAGGGAGCCGGCCAGTGAACAGGATGATGAACCAGCTGATGAAAGCCACGACCTCCGAGAGGGAGTTGATGGCGTTGGCGATGATCAGGTGGGGGATAGCGAGTATCCACTGGACGAAGCGACGCCAGCGTGACATCGAATGGTTCTCAGCGATCGCAGGAGCAAGGTCGAAGGTCGTGGGGTAGGCGGCGGGGGTGGCGAGCGCTGCGTTTATGGTGCTGATTCCGTTTCTGTGTTCGGGGCGCTGACGCTGTGTGGCGTCGTTGGTTCCCAGTATTCGAATCGCGGCCATTCAGGACCGCGGTCCAGCGGCCCTAGTCGCCTCATCCTTTCGACTGATGTGGTGGAGCCGCGGGTCGGCCGAACGGCCTACGATCTTGGCCATGGCTGGCGCAGGCGTGTTCGGGTTCGACGACGCGGAACGGGATCTGCGATTCCGCCCTGTGGAAACGGGGGAGCAAGCGACGCTGTCTGAGGCACAAGTCGAGCAGTTCAACCTGAAGGGCCACTTGGGTCCGCTGAATTGCCTCGACACCGGCGAGGCGGACAGCCTCCGAACCTTCATGGACTGGCTCATCGACGAAGTGGTGTCGGCTGACGATCGGCGCAACGGCTATTCGATCAACAACTATCACCGGGTCTCTCAGCGTCTGCACGACCTAGTGACCCACCCAAAGCTCGCGGGCTACGCCACGGACATTCTTGGCCCCGAGGCCGTGTGTTGGAGCGTCCACGC
>JBLHLM010000052.1:0-7005 GCA_047618365.1 Candidatus Poriferisodalaceae bacterium
CCCGAAGAGCAGCCCTACGACATCGTGTTGGCCTCACTCCGCAGCTTCCAGACTGCGCTCGAAGGCACTAACACTCCGCTCGTTCCGTGGCTCCAGGACTTCAACAGCCGGGTCGACTATGGGCCGGAAAAAATCGCCGACCAGATCACTGCAGCCGCCGACCTTGGCGTCATGAACTGGCTTCTCTGGGACCCGAAGGTGACCTACACCGATAGCGGCTTCATCACTTTCACCGAAGCTCCAGACACCGTCGAAGCCGAGGGTCCTCCCATACTTGGCGAAGGCATCGACATTCGCAGCGAGTAGCTGTCTCCTGACGAGAGCTGGCTACTTGGTGGAATCGCGCAGTTTGTACTTCTGCACCTTGCCGCTCGGTGTCATCGGGAACTCGTCGACGACAACGAGAGCTTCAGGCCAGAACTGTCGCGTCATCCCGGTGTTAGCCAGGAAGTCGGTCAGGTCTGCCAGCGATGGTGCTTCGCCGCTGGCGATGACGAACGCGCAGCCGATCTCGCCGAGACGTTCGTGTGGTTGGGCAACAATCGCCACGTTTTCGATTGCGGGATGGCGAAGCAGAACGTCCTCGACCTCTTTGACCGGAACGTTCTCGCCGCCCCGGATCACCAGGTCTTTGGTTCGGCCCGAAATCTGGATGTGACCGGAGTCGAGGTGTATCGCTCGGTCGCCGGTGTCGATCCAGCCATCGGCCGTGGTGACCGATTCTGTGAGAGCTCGACCCTGCTTGTAACCCACGAAACCGAGTGAGCCGCGGAACTGAAGGTCGCCTTCGACTCCGGTGACAGCTGCCCCATCTTCGTCGATGACCCGTACTTCGTTGCCCGGCAGAGCGATCCCGTCGGTGATCCGCAACTCGAATGGGTCAGAGGGCCGACCAACCGTCAAGAGGCCACATTCGGTCATGCCCCAGCCGGGGAGAACTACGCACGGCAATGTCGCATCGGCCCGCTCTAGGACAGGCTCGGGAACCGCGGCGCCGGCACAGACGAACCGTTCCCAGCTGGCCAGGTCGGCGGTCTCGATGCCATCGACTGCCAGCACGTCAGCGAGAAACGGTGTGGCGCCCATCGAAATCTGGATTCGATGTTCGGTCACCAAACCAACGAACTCGGTCGGGTTCCAAGAGTCCTGGTACACGACACTGCCGCCGGCGATGATCGGCGCCCTGATGCCGTAGAGGTAGCCGGTCTGGTGGGCCAGTGTCGAGGCCATGTGAAAAACCGGACCGTTGGGCTGGCGTGCAATGCCAGAACAGACCTCGTCGATGAACATGCTGCCAGCAACGTTCAAGGTGTTGTGGTTGTGCATCACGCCCTTGGGTTGCCCTGTCGTGCCAGAAGTGAACATCACCTCTGAGACGTCGTTGGCGTTCGGCCGGACGAGGGCGACGGCAGCACCGTCGTAACTCGACAGTCGGCCATGTTCGAGCAGTTCGTCCCAGCTCATCGAGTCAGCCGGTCCGCTGTCACCGACGACGACCAGTTCGTCAACCCAGGGGCATCGCTCTCGCAGCTCAGCGTGCATGGCCCCAAGTTCGAACCCGCGGTACTCCGAGGCGGTGATGACCACTTTGGGGCGAGCGAGGTCGCTCATCACCGTCACTTCGTTGGTTCGGAAGATCGGGGCAACCGGGTTGACCACTGCGCCGATCCGTTCGATCGCGCACACCGCGACCGCAAACTGGCGCCAGTTGGGGAGCTGGAGCATGACCACTCCCCCCGGGCGCACCCCAATTTCGAGAAGGCCACGACTGACGGCTGTGACTTCCTCGCCGAACTCAGCCCAGGTCATGGTGCCAAATCGGTCATGAATGAACGGTTGGTCGCCCTTTTCGGAGACGTGCGCGACGAGCCACTCGTCGAGCAGCCGGTTGTCCCACGCGCCGGTGGCGGCCATCTCGTTAATGCGCTCGTCAGTCAGCGTTGTTTCGAAGAACATGTTAGCCCCTTGCTCGACGGCGATCGTAGCGGCGACTCGTCGCCTGCTTCTTGTCAAAGGACCCTAAAACGGAAGCCGAGGCACCCCGGAGGATGCCTCGCCTGTCGTGTCCGTGCATTCTTTTTCCGAGGCCTCCCCCCGTGGAAGCGAGAGGCCAGGGTTGTGCGTTTGGTGGGAGTCTCAACGTCGCACCTGGTTGACGCTGAAGACTCGCACCGAACGAACGAACGAACGCAACGTATTCGACTAAACGATCGTTTGGCAAATGTTGGGTGAGATTTTCCTGCGCAGCGCCAGCTACGGTCCCTCCATGGCACTCGTACAGGAACAGATCGACAAACTTCTCCACCGGGTCCGCCGCGAGGTGGACGAAGGCCTGCTCCCGAGCTGCCAGGTCGCTCTTGGCTACGAGGGCGAAATCGTTGTCGAGGACACCTTCGGCGACGCAGATCTCAACACTCGGTTCTGCTATTTCTCTGCAACAAAGGCGTTTGTGGCGTCTGCGGTGTGGCAAATGATCACCGAAGGACTGATAGATACTTCCCGCACTGTCGCCAGCTATCTGCCCGAGTTTGCCGGCGAAGACAAGGGCGCCATCACCGTCGAGCAGGTCATGCTGCACACCAGCGGATTCCCCCACGCACCACTCGGGCCTCCAATGTGGAACACGAGCGCCGGCCGTCGTGAAACGTTCGCCAAGTGGCGGCTCAACTGGGAACCGGGCACCCGATTCGAATACCACCCGACGTCGGCCCATTGGGTGCTCGCCGAGATCATCAACGAGGTCACAGGCAACGACTACCGCGACGAGGTGCAGCGCCGGGTGACCGATCCTCTCGGCTTGCCTCGCATCGTCGGCATAGCTCTCGACGACCAGGACAACATGGCAGAGCTGGTGTTGGCGGGCGAGCCGGCCACCGGCGACGAGCTCGAAGCAGTGTTCGGTGTTCGCGAGCTTCCGGGCACAGAAGTCACGCCAGAGGTCATCCTCCGATTCAACGGGGCCGAACAGCGCGAGGTTGGTGTCCCGGGCGGCGGCGGTTGGGGGCGCGCCCGCGATCTGGCGAGCTTCTATCAAGCGCTTCTCCATAACCCTGATGAGCTATGGGACCCAGCGATGCTTGCCGATGCCACGGGCAATGTGCGCAACTCACTCCCTGACCCGACTGGTGTGCCAGCCAACCGCAGCCTCGGTCTGATTCTCGCTGGCGACGATGGCTACTCGAACATGAGGGGCCTTGGGCGTTCAGTGTCGCCAGGCGCATTCGGTCACAACGGGGCAGGAGGCCAGCTCGCCTGGGCCGACCCAGCCACCGGGCTCTCGCTCGGCTACTGCACGAACGGCTACGACGTTCACAAGGTTCGCCAACCACGCCGAGACACCGCCATCAGCAGCATCGCCGGGACGTGCGCGTCATGAAGTTCGGATTCGTGGTTCCCAACAACTTCGGTGTTGCCGACCCACACGATGTGGTCGGGCTCGCGGTGCAAGCAGAACAGCTCGGCTTCGACTCGGTGTGGGTGAATCACCACATCGTCAACATTGGTTACGTCCACGACCGGCTCGGCCAGAAGCCTTATCACGATGCGATTGTGACCCTCACCTGGATCGCATCGAAGACCGAGCGGGTCCGGCTCGGCACCAGCGTCCTGGTGTTGCCATATCTACATCCCATGGTGCTAGCGAAGGAACTGGCGACGCTCGACCAGCTCAGCGGTGGCCGCCTCGTCATCGGTGTTGGTGTCGGCAGCCTGCCTGAGGAGAACGCTGCGCTCGGCGTCGATTACGACGGTCGAGGTAAGTACACCGACGAGTTCCTTGAAGTCATGATCCGGCTCTGGACCGAAGATGAGGCCACCTTCGACGGAGATCACTTCGAGTTCGAGAATCTGGTGGCATCGCCGAAACCGAAGCAGCGGCCGCATCCGCCGATCCTCATTGGCGGCAACCGCCCACCGGCGTTGCGACGTGTTGCCCGCTTGGGTGACGGTTGGCATCCCCTTGGCGTCTCACCCGAAGGCCTGCGCGAGCGCCTCGTCACCATCAAGTCAGAGGCCGCCGCAATCGAACGTGACGATGTCCCAGGCGAGGTGTCGGTCCGGCTCGATCTGAACAATGTCGACCAGGCAACGGTCGATGCCTATGAGGCCGCAGGTGCCACCGAGCTGGTGATGGGGCTGCCGACTGGCGACATCGACATCATTCGGGCAGCGCTCGATCGTTTCGCATCGACCATGATGAGTTGATCGTTTCGATCCTGGGAGAGTCTCGATGAGTCAAGGGGCCGCCATCGGCGGAGCACTCGAAGGTGTACGGGTCATCGACCTGACCACAGACGAGGGCCGATTCGCCACCAAACTGCTGACCGAACTGGGCGCCGACGTGTTGCGGGTCACCACCGCAGGTTCGTCCGGCAACCCGATGGTCAACCCCGCGGCGGCAGCCCTCGGGGGCGTCCTCGACTGGTGGTACGACGGCGGCAAACGTCGCCATGTCCTCGATCTCGACACCGAACAGGGACGGGCGACCTATCGCCGCCTTGTCGCTGTTGCCGACATCGTCATCGAGACCGAACGTCCTGGCCGTCTCGCCGACCTGGGCATCGACCACGCCGACCTGCTCACCGAGAATCCGTCGCTGACCCAGGTCTCGATCACACCGTTCGGCCGTACTGGTCCACGGGCCGACTGGGTGTCTTCCGATCTCGTTTCCGCCGCGCTGGGCGGAGTGATGGCGGTCACTGGCCTCCCCGATCAGCCGCTGAACGTGTGGGGGCGACAAACCCACAACTACGCGGGCTTCGCTGGTTCGATCGCTGCCTTGGCGGGATTGCGCGCTGCTCGAACCGATGGCCACGGGCGTCACGCTGACGTCTCGATCCATGAGACGATCACCGGTTCGATCGAGAACATCTTCATGCAGTGGTTCTTCGACGACGTCTTGCCCCTCCCCAAGCTCGCCGAACGTCAGGGTGCCTTGCACTGGCTACGCGCCTATGACCTGGCCAAGTGCCGCACCGGCCACACCATGATCACCCCGACGCCCACGCCGGAGTTCCTCGTCAACTGGATGCTGGAGGAGGGCCACGAAGCCGCCAGGCGCTGGGAGAACATGGACGTCACCACGATCCTCGAGAGCATCGACGATCTGATGGACTGCATCCGGGACTTCGTCGCCAAGTACGACGCCATGGATCTGTGGTGGGAAGCGCAGGAACGGCATTGCGCCTTCGGTGGAGTGCACGAGATTCCCGCTGTCGCTGAAATTCCGCAATTCCAACATCGCAACTTCTACGCCGATGCCACCGTGCCTGACGGTGGCCCTACTGTTCGCCAGCCAGGCGCCATGGTCACAATGACGGGCACCCCGAACCCGGGTCCGCGCCCGCCCGCCAGCAGCGACACCGACATCGACGACCTGATGGCGGAGTGGGGTACGCGGGCTTCGGGCGTCGACGGGCCTCGCCTCGACCGACCACTCGAAGGTCTACGGGTAGCCGACTTCACCTGGGTGCTCGCCGGGCCGTTCTGCACCCGGATGCTCGGCGATCTCGGTGCGGACGTGATCAGGATTCAGAACGAGCAGCGATCGACCCTCGTCAATCTTCCCGACTATCCGTACTACTTCGTGTGGAATCGGTCGAAGCGCAGCGCCACCCTGAACATGAAACATCCTGACGCTCTCGCTGCAGCCCGGCGCCTCATCGAGAACTGCGACGTGCTAATCGAGAACTACAGCGCCGGCGTACTCAACGCCTGGGGCCTCGATTGGGAGACGGTGCACGAATGGAATCCGAACCTGGTCTACGTGACCATGTCGGGTTGCGGCCATGACGGTCCGTGGCAACACGTAATCTCCTATGCCCCGACAGTGCACGCCGTCTGCGGCATCACCCATCTCACGAACCTGGCAGGGCGTGGCGATGTCGGCCCCGGCTTCTCCCTCAACGATCACCTCGCCGGGTTCAGCGCAGCAGTCACGACGCTCGCCGCAATCGAGGCTCGCAGCCGAACAGGTGAGGGGCAGAAAATCGATATGGCCCAACTCGAGGTGGGCACCCACTCGATTGGCCCAGCGCTGATCGACCACTTCGCCAACAACAACGCACCCGAGCCACATGGAAATCGTGATGGGCTTCAGGATCACGTGCCCAACGAGGTCTATCCGACCGCAGATGGCTTCTTGGCGGTGAGCGTCACCAACGATGCCCAATGGGAGATGCTCGCCGGTCTCGTCGGCCTCAACAATGCAGCGCTTGCCACCGAGGCAGGTCGCCGAGCTGCTCGCGACCAGGTCGACACAGCGGTCGCAACGTTTGTCGGATCGATGTCGGCCGACGAAGCCATGACAACGCTCCAGGCCCACGGAGTTCCAGCGGGCAAGGTCCAGACCGCTGGGCAACTCTTCGAAGATGATCCTCAGCTGCAAGCCAGAGGTTTCTGGCAAGCCGTCGACCACGACGTCTTCGGACCGCGCCATGTCGACACGTTCCCAGCCATCTTCGACGGCGAACGTTTGAGCGTCGAACGCACCTCGCCCGCCTACTTCGGAGAACACAACTTCGAGGTCTGGACCGAACTAGCTGGCTACGAATTCGACGAGGTCGCTGAAGGAATGGGCAACGACCTCTTCAGCTGACGGTCAGACCTTGACCCAGCCAGCGACTCGCTCGACCAACACTGCGAGAAGGGCCTTGTCGTCGCCCTCGACTTCGGTGTCGAGGAGATCGTCGCCCGCCACCAAACGGTGGGCGAGCACCTCTTTGGTCAGGTCGCAATCTGTCACCAAGGCTTCGTAGCTGTAGTTGCTCACGCCGGCAGCGACCAAGGCCTCGTGGTACCGGCGCAACATCTGCTCTTCCTCAGCTTGATGATGCGGCTCGAGTGCAGTCGTGATGAAGTATGCGACATCCCAACCAGCTCGACCCTTGCCGATGCCTTGGAAGTCGAGCACCACCAAGCTGCCGTCGGGCCGGAACAACAAATTGTCGAGGCGATAGTCGCCATGCATCAACGTCCAGGGTTCGGCGACGAGCCGTGAGCACAGTT
>JBLHLM010000053.1:0-5759 GCA_047618365.1 Candidatus Poriferisodalaceae bacterium
GAGGAGCAGCGGGAACGTCGACATTTCGATCGGCTTATCTTCTGGGCTCGCCCACCGGGGCTCGACATCGAGAAGAGTTCTCGATCGCTCGAACTCATGGCAACGAAAGTCTTGCCACACTTCGCCTGAGGCGTTAGGGGTCCGAACAGCAAGCAAGGCGGTCCTTTGACCACGCCACACCGGTAGTCGTCACCGCCACAAAGAACAGGCTGGCCCTGAGCCATACCCGAAAACCGAGGTGGTTGTGTATGTAGGTGGTGATGGGTGCACCTCGACGACGGCACCCCGATCGACAACTCTGAAGTGGTCAAAGAACGGTACAAATGTTGCGTCCACCACGGCAGCAACGACCTTCACGAACACGGCGCCTGTGGGTGAAGGTGCCGAATATTCATCCGGGCTGGTTTCGGCTCGTTGTCGTGGTCTTGCTGGCCGTAGCGGTGGCCTTCCGGGCGCGTTGAAGTAAGGGTTGCGGTGGCGTTACGGTCAGGCTGCTTGCTGGTATTGGTTGATGAGTCCGGCGCAGGTGGTTGTTCGCTCGATCCGACGGTCTGGCCGGATCGGTGTGACGTTGCCGGTGTCGTTTGGGGCTCGCTGGCCGATTCCGCGATGGGGCCGACTGGTGTTGTAGTGCTCGATGTATTCGCCGAGTAGCCGTTTGAGTTGGTGTTCGTTCCAGATGATGGTTCGGTCGAGGAGTTCGTGGCGCAGGGTTCTGACCCATCGTTCGGCGTAGGCGTTTGCTTGAGGAGAGCGCGGTGGTATCCGGATGGCGGTGATGCCGGCCCCTGCGAGGACGGTGTCGAACCCGCGGGTGAATTGTCCGGCTCCGTCTCGGATCATGAACCGAAACCGATGACCGGCGCCGAGCCGCATGCAGAAGTTTCGGATGGTTTGGGTGGTCCAGGGGCCTGTTGGGTTCGTGGTGATCCCGAGAAAGTGGACGCGTCTGGTGGAGTGTTCGATGACGAACAGAACATAAAACCTCCGGAGCAACGCGGTTTCGACACAGGCGAAGTCGGTAGCGATAATCGCTTTGGATTGTGAGCGAATGAACTCCGACCAGGTGGGCCCGGTCCGATCACGGGTCGGGTCGATGCCGGCGGCTTTGAGAATCTTCCAGACTGTCGAGGCGGCGAGTGTGTGCCCGAGTCTGTGGAGTTCACCGTGGATGCGCCGGTATCCCCAAGTGGGGTTCTCGCGTGCGATTCGGAGTGTGAGCCGCCGAAGATGCGGGTCGATGGGCGGCCGACCTCGAGGCTTGTTTGGTGGTTGGGTCCAGTGCCGAGCGATCTGCTGTCGATGCCAGCGCAGCACGGTTTCTGGTTTGACGATCAGAAACGCGTTGCGATGACGTACCCGACTTATTGCAGACCCGAGGAGGGCAAGGATCGTCCGGTCGGTGTTGGTGAATTGTGGTCGATTGATCTGGCGCTGTAGGACGAGGAGTTGGTGACGGAGAGCGAGGATCTCTGCGTCACGGGCGTCGCCTGTAGCGAATATCCATCTGAGTCGGTGGAGAACAAGGCGAACGAAAGCAGGGAGCAGAGTCACGAGCGCAGAAGGTATCGGCGAGTGCGATGCCCAAAACCCGCTGAATCACAGGGCGGACGAATTTACGGCACGCACACCACCAGAAGTATTAATCAGGCCCCTTCAGGCCCGATCCCACTCCATAGAGCAGCCTGACTAGTGATGCCACACCTGGCCTACTCGTCAGGAGTCATCGTCGACTCGATCACCAAGAGCGCCTCATCCTCAGACTCGCTGAACACCTGCATCACACCCTGATTTTTCCTCAAGACGACAAGGATCTCGGTCGTTGAGGCATTGCCCAGCCGTAACCAAATGGCCTTGGGCGGCGGCCCATTCAGGAAGGCCAACTGGCGGAAATCAGAATCTTTCGACACGATCACGAAGCCGTGCTCGCCGGCGTACGTCCAGATCTCATTGTCAGTGGCAGAGTCGAGACCAACTTCGGTGGCATGGCGGCTATCGGCGAACTCGACAACAAGGTGCCGCGAAAGATTCTGATCAAACAGCAGTTTCACGCGGGCGTGGCCAGGCGCCGCTCCCGCATCGCGGCAAAACCGATCGCAGCCCGGACATGATCCTCGGTCAGCTCAGGAAAGTCATCAACGATCTCCGCACTCGTCATACCAGAAGCCAAGTAATCCAAAACGTCATAGACCGCGATGCGCGTACCGACGAAACACGGCTTACCGCTACGAACCCCAGCACGAGTCTCAATCAACGACATCAAATCCATTTCCCCAGAGTACCCGTTAGGTACGCGGGCGTCAGCGAACGGCCCAAACTGGACGCGACACCACACAAGGACAGGCGAGCGGTGAGCCGATTGTGGACAGGCTCAGACAACTCAGGGCAACGACCACGGGCTATAGCCAGCCGATCGTCACCAGATGCGCGGTCCGCTGAAACCGTTGAGAACAAATGGTGGACGAATTCTCGAAGCCTCTTTGTTGTCAAGTGGTTTGTTTGTCGGGTTGTGGGGCGCGTCGAACGAGAGGTCTGGCGTAACGGCGTCAGAGGGTTCTATTGTTTTGGTCGGGTCCGGGAAGTGACTTGTCCGAAGCGCCGGTGTTCAGGATTCGAGCCGGCCACGCTGGACTAAGAGTCGTTCCTGGGTGTCCTCCCGGGCCCACCTTCTGGTTCAGCCGATGGCAGCGCGGCGGGCGTCAGCGACGAGATGTGCGTAGACGCGATCTGAGATTCGGCGTTTCAGCGAACGGATGGCTTCCTTGTGAGTTTTGCCTTCGCCGATTTTGCGGTCGTAGAACACGCGGCCCTCACCGCCGGTGCGGATCTGGACAACCGCGGCGATATGGATCGCGAAGTTGAGCTGTCGGTTCCCACGAGGGTTGAGCCGGTGACGGACCTTGCCTCCTGAGGACGCTTCCATTGGTGCTGTCGCGTTGTACATCGCGAAGTGAGCTTTCGATGGAAACCGTTGAATGTTGCCGGTGTGGCCAATGATGATTCCAGCACAGATCGGCCCAACCCCAACGATCTCACAGAGTGTTGTGCCGGAGGTGACCACCGCGGTCTCGAGGCGCCGTTTTGATTCTTTCAACGTGACGTCAAGACGAGCAACCTCGTCGAGAAGTTCTCGACAAATCAGAACTCGAGTGCGAGAGACCTCATTAAGTGTTGAGATCTGATCGAGGAGCTCGATCGCCTTGTGTGGCGTGGTTTTTGAGCTGATCCCGCCCGCTGACAACTCGGTTAGTAACGCGGAGAGTCGCACCAACTGTTTGGCTCGAAGTTGGGCTGTGTCACGGTGTCGTTTCACCAACAGACGCAACACCTGGGCGTGGTCATCGACCACGACACGTTGGAGACGCTCGGAGCGAAGAGCAGCAATCGCGACCGAGCGGGCGTCGTTGGGGTCGTTCTTTTGAGAACGTGCTGAACCCAACACACGAACACGCGACGCAAGCAACGGCGGCACGTCGAACACGGTCTCGCCAGCAGCGACAAGTTGTTGAGACAACAAGTAACCCAGGCCGCGTGCGGACTCAACAGCCCACTCCGTGTCGTCGAACTGTGACGCCCAAGTTCGCAGCTTGTTCGCCTGTGCTTTGGACGCTCGAAGAGTGAACTCATCGAGCACCCGTTCCTCGCTATCAATAGCGACCGCGGTGTGCGTCGCCTTATGGGGATCAATCCCGATCATGATGGTCATTTTGATGTTGCCCTTTCCGGTTGGTGTGGAGACCGTGGCGGGCATTCCTGATTCGGGTTCAATGTGCTCTCGCCTCTTTCGAGCCACACCACAGCAAGAGAATCCGACCGGCAGACAATTCGAGAAGAAGCCAACCTCAACCGAGGTGACAGGCACTTTCTGAGCCCACCGGCCAGACCCTCACAACGCTACGGAACACCGCAACGCCCACCAGAAGTATTAATCAGGCACCTTCACGCTGAACCGCGCCAGCCGATCCCTCAACGCAACGGTGCAGTCATCACGTCGTTGGTTATCCGATCCTTGGTCGACGGGTGCGCTCCATGAAGTCTTCGACGGCGCTGAGGACCTCGGGGACGAGCCAGACCCGGTTGCGGCGAGACGTCGAGTTGGTGTGCAAGAGCCCCGCATCTATGAGCAGGTCGATAGCGGTCCGGGCCCGATGCTCGGGAATGCCGAGATCAGCTGAAACCGATGCCACGTTGAGCGCCGGTGATCGAAGGGCGTAGTCCAGCAGCGGCCACACAGCCGAGTCACGGCGCGCCGTGATGGTGTCTTGCCAACCCTTGCCGATGTCGGCCAGGTCAGCGGCGAGCTGTTGTGCGTTGGCGACTGTCGCGAACGTGGCTTCGCTGAATACCGACACGATTGGTTCGACGGAACCGTTTCGGTACTCGCTGAGCGCCTCGAAATACCGGTGAGTATCGGTGAGCAACCCAGCCGAGATCGGGAGAATGGTCTTGTTGGTCAACCCGGAGCGTCGCAGCATTCGCTGGACCACGACACGACCGGTGCGCCCGTTGCCATCGGGGAACGGGTGGATGTTCTCGAAATGCGCGTGAGCGACAGCGAGATGAGCGAGCCGGCCAAGATCTCGACGATCTGCGAACGCTGCCCAGTCCTTGATCGCTGCCGGGATGCGTTCGTGATGCGGGGCGACATAGTCGGCGCCATGGGGTGAGTAGTTGGTTCCGCCGATCCACACTTGCTCTTGTCGGAACTGGCCAGTGAGCAATGGGGCGTGTTCTTGAAGCAGGACTCGTTGAATCTCAATGATCTCGTCGGGGGTAATTGAGGTCTCGCGTTCCATCGCTTCTCGGAGGGTGGCAACGTTGGCCGAGATGGCTTCGGCATTCGTGCGGGCCTTGGCCGTTCTCGGGAGATGCTCGGCGAGGACGATCGAGGTTGCTGAAGCACTGAGGTTCTCGATACGAGACGACGCCACAGCCTCGGTTCGCAGGGCAATGACCGCGAACCCGGCGAGAGTGTTGCCGACCCCTTCGTCGAATCGTTCGATTGCTGCCTCGGCCTCTGCCAGGTCCGCAGCGGCTCCTCCTGAGATGTCGATCGATTCGACGGCGGCGATGGTCGGAGTGATGCCCGCCTCGTACGTGGGCAGGATCTTCGAGCGCTGTCGTCCAGACAAACCACCTAGGGTGCTGACCCACTCTCGAGTCTCGGTTTGGGATGCCGGCCAAAGGCCCAGCTGCTCACGATCTCCACTCATGGAAATATTATACGCGGGTTTAGGAATATAAACCCGCGTATAAGGATCCGAGTTTATGACTACACCTCGTTGTTCCAACGAAGAACCACCACGCGAGAAGAGCCCGAAGCTTCACATTGCGAGGAAGCCAACGCCGGGTGCCTAAGTGGGTGCCAAACTCCTCAGCACTGACCGGATTGTGCAGCACAATCTGGACTCGAACCCAGATAATTCGTTGATATCTGGACTCTGCAACACAATCTGGACACAAAATCCCGGTCTCTTAATCCGCAGGTTCCGGGTTCAAGTCCCGGGGGGCGTACCACTCGAAACCCCAGGAACGTCCTGCAAAAGACCTCCTGGGGTTTCGTCGTTTCGGCCAACCACGCCGTGGACCTACGGTGATCTCAGAGCCCCGATGCGGGCGGGTAAGCGGTGGCCGGTGGCTCTGCCTTTCTTCGCTGGCGCCTGTCGGCGTTGGAGATGAGGACGTCGGCTGCGTAGTCGAGGTCGGCTCGTTCACTCAACCCTGCAAGCGGCGCCGCGGCGCCGTTCTTCAGTGGGAGT
>JBLHLM010000054.1:0-4527 GCA_047618365.1 Candidatus Poriferisodalaceae bacterium
GACTCCGAGTTCGGTGTTTCTGGCAAGGCCTACGGCGGCTCGCTCGCCACGGGCAACCTCATCGAAGTCGGCGAGGCGGTCGGCGTCATTGCCGCCCAGTCGATTGGTGAGCCGGGTACCCAGCTCACGATGCGTACGTTCCATACCGGCGGTGTGGCGGGAACCGATATTGCCGGCGGATTGCCCCGCGTTGTCGAACTCTTTGAGGCTCGTAGCCCCAAGGGCAAGGCAGTTCTCAGCGCTCGATCTGGCGTGGTTCGCATCGGCGAGGACGACGGTCGTGGCCGAGTTATCGAAGTCATCGGGGACGACGGCGAAGAAGAGGCCTACACGGTTCCTTCCCTCGCCCGCCTAGCCATCACCGACGGCCAAGAGATCCGAGCTGGCGATCCGCTTGTTGATGGTCCCCGTTGCCCCAAGGAACTCCTCGAGATCCGTGGTGTGCGTGAGACCCAGCAGTACCTCGTTCAAGAGGTCCAAAAGGTGTATCGCGAGCAGGGCGTGTCGATTCACGATAAACACATCGAACTCATCGTGCGCCAAATGACTCGTCGAGTTCTTGTCAGCGAGCCCGGCGAAGCAGAGTTCTTGCCAGGCGAGCAGGTCGACCAGCGCATCTACGCTGAGGTCAACCGCAACCTCGTTTCCGAAGGCAAACGTGCCGCCGAAGGTCGCCCAGTCATCATGGGCATCACCAAGGCATCGCTCGCCACCGACTCTTGGTTATCAGCAGCCTCGTTCCAGGAGACCACCCGAGTACTCACCGAAGCGGCCATCGAGTCGCGGCGTGACGACCTTAAGGGTCTCAAAGAGAACATCATCATCGGCAAGCTCATCCCTGCGGGTACCGGCCAGGGTCGCTATAGCGACATCGTGCCGACTGCCCCTGATTACGAGCCGATGGAGTTCTGGAGCAGCGACGACAATCAGGACCCGGCCGAATGGCTTGCCAGCATTGGTGGCAAGGAAGACGCCAGCTGAGGCTTAGGTCTCGTTGAACGTAAACAACCCGGGCTCCGGCCCGGGTTGTTTCGCGTCTGGGCGGTAGCCCGTCGAGGGCATCAGCCGCGCCAAGTTCAGAGCGCTGTCGTGGGCCACCGGAACCGAATTGTCGGCGAGGAGTTGCTGGGGTGGGACGCGACCCGTAGCATGAACCTCTGGTCCTATGTCGGATGTCCCGTGGCGCGCCCAAGCGTGTCACATGCCCACAGGATCTTCTTTTCTACGCACCGAGGACAGTTGTGCCAACGATTAACCAGTTGGTCCGTAAGGGCCGTCAGTCAAAGCCTGCAAAGGGCAAGACCCCAGCACTCAAGGGTTCTCCCCAGCGGCGCGGCGTCTGCACCCGCGTGTACACCCACACGCCGAAGAAGCCGAACTCGGCCCTTCGTAAGGTCGCTCGTGTCCGTCTGACGACAGGCATCGAAGTCACCGCTTACATCCCGGGTGAAGGTCACAACCTCCAGGAGCACTCCATCGTCCTTGTGCGTGGCGGTCGTGTGAAGGACCTTCCCGGCGTTCGCTACAAGATCATTCGCGGTTCACTCGATGCCTCCGGCGTCACGGCCCGTCGTCAAGCCCGTAGTCGCTACGGCGCCAAGAAGGAGAGCTGAAATGCCTCGTCGTGGAGCAGCACCCCGCCGTGAACTCGTTCCGGATCCGGTATACAACTCAACGTTGGTGACCCAGTTCATCAACAAGATCCTGCAGCGCGGCAAGCGTTCGGTGGCAGAGCGCGTCGTATACGCAGCGCTCGACATCATCGAGCAGAAGACCGGCGGCGAGCCGCTCTCGGTCCTCAAGCGTGCGGTCGATAACGCTCGCCCACAACTCGAAGTGAAGAGCCGCCGAGTCGGTGGCGCTACCTACCAGGTGCCCGTCGAGGTTCGTCCCCGCCGTGCCACAACTCTTGCCCTTCGCTGGATCGTTGGTTTCGCCCGCGACCGCCGTGAGCGCACTATGGCAGAACGCCTTGCCAACGAGTTGCTCGATGCCTCCAATGGCACAGGCGCCACGGTGAAGCGTAAAGACGACACACATCGCATGGCCGAAGCCAACAAGGCTTTCGCCCACTACCGCTGGTAGCTCGCCAACCTCGGCGAAAACACGCACCAAGAATGCACGAACCGGCACGCTGGGTGCCGGTTTCGTGCGCGGGCCAGGTGCCTGCTCTCTGAACTCCCCCCGATATCCGAACCGACGAACCCCCGAAGGCAGCTGTGCCACGCACTCAACCTTTAGATCGCGTGCGAAATATCGGCATCATGGCTCACATCGATGCCGGCAAGACCACGACAACCGAACGAATCCTCTACTACACCGGCGTGAACTACAAGATCGGTGAGGTCCACGACGGCGCAGCCACCATGGACTGGATGGAGCAGGAGCAGGAACGAGGGATCACTATCACCTCGGCCGCTACTACCTGCATTTGGAACGACCACGTAATCAATATCATCGACACCCCGGGTCACGTCGACTTCACCGTCGAAGTGGAGCGTTCGCTCCGTGTCCTCGATGGCGCTGTCGCTGTGTTCGATGGTGTTGCAGGCGTCGAGCCTCAGACCGAGACGGTCTGGCGTCAGGCCAACAAGTACAACGTTCCGAGAATGTGCTTCATCAACAAGATGGACCGCACCGGCGCGGACTTTTACGGAACTCTTGATGCGATCATCGATCGGCTCGAAGCCAAGGTCGCGGTGATCCAGCTTCCCATCGGTTCCGAAGCTGCATTTGAGGGCGTCGTCGACCTGGTCCGCATGAAGGCTATTGTTTGGCGCGGCGAAGTCGAAATGGGCGCAAACTACGAAATCGATGACATTCCCGCCGATATGGAAGAGATCGCTGCTGAGTATCGCGGCAAACTTCTTGAGGCCCTCTCCGATGTTGATGAAGACATCATGATGGCCTACCTCGAGGGCCAAGAGGTCACCGAGGAACAAATACAAGACGCCCTGCGCCGCGGCACCTGCGAGAACATCATCGTTCCGGTCCTCACTGGCACCGCCTTCAAGAACAAGGGCGTACAGCCCCTGCTCGACGCTGTAACCGCTTACCTTCCTTCACCGCTTGATCTTCCTCCCACCAAGGGAACCGACCTCAAGGGCGAGGGCGGACTCGAGCGCAAGGCCGCCGACGACGAGCCATTCTCCGCCCTGGCCTTCAAGATCATGACCGATCCCCACGTTGGCAAGCTTGTGTACTTCCGTGTGTACTCGGGTTCGCTCGATAAGGGCGATCAGGTCCTCAACACGACGACGGGCAACAAGGAGCGCATTGGGCGCATCCTTCAGATGCACGCAAACAATCGAATCGACCGCGACGACGTCCGCGCAGGTGACATCGTTGCCGGAATCGGCTTCAAGAACACCCGCACCGGCGACACCCTTTGCGATCCATCGAACCCGATCATCCTCGAGAAGCTTGTTTTCCCCGAGCCCGTCGTGCATGTTGCGGTCGAGCCCAGGTCCAAAGGCGACCAGGACAAGCTGTCCAAGGCCCTTGCTTCGCTCTCCGAGGAAGACCCGACATTCCGGGTTCGCTCCGACGAAGAGACCGGCCAGACCGTCATCTCCGGCATGGGCGAGCTGCACCTTGAGGTCCTCGTCGAACGCATGATGCGCGAGTTCCGAGTCGACGCCACGGTCGGCAAGCCTCAGGTGGCCTACCGCGAGTCGCTCACCAAAGACGTCATCAAGTTCGAGTACCGCCACATCAAGCAGACCGGTGGTTCCGGCCAGTACGCCATTGTTGTGGTGAACCTCAAGCCGGGCGCACCAGGTACCGGGTTCGTCTTCGACGATCAGATCAAGGGCGGAGCAATCCCCCGTGAGTACATCAACTCGGTGGCCGCTGGTCTTGAGTCCTCGATGGACTCTGGTCCGCTAGCCGGGTACCCCCTCGAAGACGTTCATGTCGAGCTCGTCGATGGCAAGAGCCACGACACCGACTCGTCGGAAATGGCGTTCAAGATCGCTGGCACGATGGCCATGCGCGAGGCTGCCCGTAGGGCTGGCCCCGCTCTCATGGAGCCGGTGATGGCCGTCGAAGTCGTCACCCCAGAGGACTACATGGGTGACGTGATCGGCGACCTCAACTCCCGTCGTGGTCGTGTTGGCCAGATGGAAGCCCGCGGTAACGCCCAGATCATCGACGCACAGGTTCCTCTGTCGGAGATGTTCGGTTACGCTAACGACCTGCGGTCCAAGACCCAGGGTCGGGCTAACTACAGCATGCAGTTCGACTCCTATCAGCAGGTGCCAGCCGCCATTGCTGACGAGATCGTGAAGCGGATCCGCGGCGAATAAGCCGCCCGCCCGTGAGGGCACCCCGCGACACTCGGCGAATCTTCGCCACAAGAAATCAAACAACCAGTAACGAAACCCCCCAGAAGAACAACGAAGAAGAGGTAGACCCATGGCCAAGGAGAAGTTTGAGCGGACGAAGCCCCATGTGAATGTGGGGACGATGGGTCATATTGATCATGGTAAGACGACGTTGACTGCGGCGATTACGAAGGTGTTGGCT
>JBLHLM010000055.1:0-4270 GCA_047618365.1 Candidatus Poriferisodalaceae bacterium
CTCATGGCATCGGTGTAGACGAGGCGAGAAGTCGGGTTGACCTCCACAAACTCACCGCTGAACCACATCTGCATCGGCCCATTTGGGGTTTCCATGGCCATACACACCAAACGGGTGCCACCAACGAGAACATCGAGGTTGGCGACAGGGATCTCGGCTCCCAGGGAGCCGTACCAGGCCTTGAAGTGTTCGGGATCGGTCCACATATCCCAGATCAATTTCACTGGAGCATCGAAAGTGTGTTCCAGCACCATGGAGTCCTGGGAGGCGTTCGTATCAGTCATCGCTGTTGCTTCGTTCTGGGGTGAGTTCTTGTTAGTCAGGCGGTTGATGTGCGAGTTGTCTGAGATAGCTGTCCATGCGGTTGATTCGTTCCTCCCAGATGGGCCGGTATTGGACACGCTGCCCTTGGGTCACCAAGCCAGCTCTTTCGAGCACTCGAATATGACGAGAGACGGCTGGCAACGACATGTCGAAGGGTTCGGCGAGTTCATTGACGTTCGCCTCGCCCGAGGCCAAGCGAGCAAAATGTCGTCCGCCGTGTGGGATTGGCGAGCGCAGCAAAGGCGGCGCTCAGTGGGTCTTCGGTCAGCGTTGGGGTCATGTGCTCTCCCGTGATCCGATGCCTGGTACGTATTTTGCGTACACGTTAGATACACCAGACACCAACGGGTAGCTCAACCCTGCAGGTCTGGCCCAGCCTTCGTCGGCTTGAACTTCACGACACACCGCTGATCGCCTCGCATGGCCTGGCGGTACTCATCCCAGTCAGGGTGTTCGCCACGCAGAGTCCGGTAGTACTCCACCAATAGGTCGAGAGCTTCCGGTTGCGACACAACTTCGGTCTCGCAGTTCAATTGCACCCAACGACCGAGCCACTTGTCCGGGAACACGCATAGATACGCTGTTGGGTCAGCCCTCAGCTGTTTGACTTTGAATGCGGTCTCACGGGTGCTCATGATGATCGTGTCGTCGACAACAGCGATCGTCACTGGCGACATCTGAGGTGTTCCGTCACGCCGGTTGGTGGCGAGAACCGCTCGGCTGTTGCTTCGGACGTAATCGAGACCAGCTGCAAGATCCATGCATTGAGGCTAGATCCGTACAACTAAACAACTCAACGGCGATACATGAGGGCGTGGCCAACGAGCACTGCGACTTCGGCCTCACTTGCTTTTTTCAACAAGGGGTCACGCCTCTTTTTCGACGGCAACCCAGTGGATGAGGGTCCCCAACTCTGCGCACACCGCGTCTCAGCTTGTCAGCGTGGCGATCGCCCAGATCGTCGCGATGAGTCCAATAAGCGCCATTCTGGCGCTTCGCCCGAAGGGGGCGTGCTCAAGCTCGTTCTCTCCCTGAGGTTCACGCGTCTTGAAAAGGGCAAGCACGTTGCCAACCAACATGGCGCCACCGAGGGCAAGCACCATCAAGGGAAGCAGATCACGACCTAAGAACATCTCGACTCCGTGACACCGTTAGGTAAGGAAGTACTGCGTAGGGACACACTGCCTGAACAAACAACGTGTAGAAAGCCAGGACACCCGTACCGTCCCATTCTCGGTCGCCAGGTACAAGTGAGACAAGCCGCTATCACCCGAAGGTTCCCTGAAGATGGGAAACAGTCACATGGGAAACACTCCAGAGCCAGCAAGAAAACTCGGGCTGCGAGATCGACTGACCCGCATCGGGGCGACGATGGGAGCCTCTGGCGTCGTTGCGTTCATCCTGCCCGGCCTCGTCACGCTGACGGTCGCTGCCGTGCTGTTCATCACGGCGACTGGCCTTCAGGTCAGATCGGCAGAACAGGGCGGCAAGGCCCCCGGTTGGGTTCGACTACTTGCCCTAGCGGCGGTCGCGATGCTCTACGCTCAGCTAGCCATCTGGATCGGTCCAGTATTCGCCCTCATCGCCTTGGTTGGCCTCCTTATCGCAGTGCTGGTGCTCGGTGGCGACGTCGGCTGACGGTAATTAGCCACGAAGACTCAAGAACCACCGGCGTAGCACCGATGGAAGTCTGCGGCGCCACACCGGCGACACACCCTTCTGTCCAAGGTTCTCCGTGAGATGGTGCACCGTCTCGCAGGGAAGCGTCCCCGGTGTGGTGCCCCTCCCTTTTTGTGCTGCCTAGTTTCCGCGGGCCATGTTGGCGAACTTGGTGTGATGGCTCAGCCACGCCAGCCTCACTGTGCCAGTGGGCCCAGCACGGTGTTTTGCGACGATGACCTCGGCGGTGCCGATATCGGGCGACTCGGGGTTATAGACCTCGTCGCGATAGAGAAACGCCACAACATCGGCGTCCTGCTCGATCGAGCCACTCTCACGAAGGTCGGACAACATAGGACGCTTGTCCGTGCGTGATTCGAGGTTACGACTGAGCTGGGAGAGAGCGATGATTGGTGTCTCGAGTTCGCGGGCGAGGATCTTGAGCCCACGGGACATCTCCGAGACCTCAACCTGGCGGTTCTCAGCGTTACCTCGACCCGTCATCAGCTGGAGATAGTCGATCACGATGAGCCCAACGTCACCCAGACGACTCTTGAGGCGTCGGGCTTTGGCTCGGATCTCCATCACCGTGAGGTTCGGGTTGTCATCGATCCAGATCGGTGCCTCGGCCAGCCGCCCGACACTCCGGGTGATCTTTGGCCAGTCGTCCTCCGCCAGCTTGCCGGTGCGGAGCCGCTGGGAATCAACAGCGGAGTCGGTGGCCAGCATTCGCTGGGTGAGCTCCAGGTGGCCCATCTCGAGCGAGAAGAACAGGACTGGACGTTTCGCCTCCATGGCCGCGTGAGCCGCCAACCCGAGGGCAAAGGCGGTCTTGCCCATGGCAGGGCGAGCGCCAATAACAATAAGAGCGTTCGGTTGCAGACCCGACAGCAATTCATCGAGGTCGATGTAGCCGGTGGGCAACCCGGTGATTGTCTCACCGCGTTCGTACAGTTCCTCGAGACGATCGAGGTTGGCGTCGAGCAACTCGCGAATGGAACGAGTCGAATCCACAACGCGGCGCTCGGCGACCTGGAACATCATCGATTCGGCTTCATCGACGGTCTTCACGACATCATCGGGGCGGCTGTAACCCAACTCCACAATGTCGCCTGCTACACCAATAAGGCGGCGCAACAGGGCGTGTTCCTCGACGATTTTGGCGTAGCGACCGGCATTGGAGGTGGCAGGGGTGGTGTTCTGCAGTTCAAGCAGGCGCTGCGGACCACCGACCTGATCGAGCAAACCGGCTCGCGTCAGCTCTTCAGCCACGGTGACGGGGTCGGCGGGATCGCCTGAGCCGTAGAGCGCAGCGACCGCGTCAAATACATAACCGTATGCGGGCACGTAAAAATCGCTACCGCTCAGTAGTTCGACCGCTGGGCCAATGGCGTCGCGAGACAACAACATGGCGCCCACAAGGGACGCCTCGGCGTCAGCATTGTGGGGAGGAACCCGGCTGACCGGTCCTGGAGGCCCTTCGTCGTACGACATTGGTGCAGCCTTCCATCTCTGCCTGTGCACCCGCTAGAGGACAGGTTGGGGACAACTATGGTCTTTTCTGTGGACAACTGTGAAGTTACCCACAGGGTTGTGGAATTAGGTCGGCGAACGACGCTGACGTCGGGGCCCAAAAACACACGTGGCGTCCGCTGTCGAGGACAACGGACGCCACGAGAAACTCACATGATTGAGGCTCAGGCCTCGGGAACCACTTCGACGTTCAGAGCGAACTTAACGTCGGCGTGCAGCTTGACGCTGACTTCGTGGCTACCTTCGGTCTTGATTGCCTCATCGATCGACATCTTACGGCGATCCAGTTCGATGCCGGTCTGAGCTCGAACAGCCTCAGCGATATCGGACGTGGTCACACTGCCGTAGAGAGTGCCTTCGCCACCTACACGTGCTTCGAGCTTGATCACGGCCGGGACGAGACGCTTAGCGATCTCCTCCGCAGCTTCACGATCTCGGCCGTCGCGGATGTTGCGTGACCTCTGCATGGCATCAGCCTGCGCCTGAGCACCTTCGGTTGCTCGCATGGCGAGACCCTTAGGCACGAGGTAGTTGCGGGCGTAACCGTCAGAGATTTCGAGCATGTCGCCGGTGTTGCCGACTCCAGCGATGTCTGCGCGGAGAATCACTTTCATGATTCACCTCCGTCAGCCATCACCTCGACGGGTGCGTCATTCAATTCATCAATATCATCGCCAGCCTCGCCACTCGGCGGAGGACCAGATGGTGACGGCGGAGGACCATCGCGGCCATCACGACCGCCGTCTCGACCGCC
>JBLHLM010000056.1:0-4135 GCA_047618365.1 Candidatus Poriferisodalaceae bacterium
GTGGAGTAGCCGAGATCCTCGACCTTGCGCGCTGTTTCACGGATGTCTGCGGCCGTCGCCGCAGAGCTGTATTGGACACCAAATCTGAACGGATGCATGGCGGCACCCTAACGTGGCCCGATGCCCACCCAGCCTGCCGTCAGCCAACCCCTGCCAGTGCCGCCCGCCCTGTTCCAGGTGAGCGCGACGGGCGAGTGCCAATGGGATGTGACCGCTACCGAACTGACTCGCGGGCCATGGGCGACTGGCGTGATGCACGGGGGTGCGATCTGTGGTCTGTTGGGATGGGCGGTTGAGTCGGCACTCCAACGCCCGGATCTGGTGTGCACCCGCCTGACGGTCGAGATTCTCTCCGGTATCCCGATCGAAAGTTTTGAGGTGACTGCCACCATCGTGAAGGGCGGCAAGCGGACCGCTGTCGTCGAGAGCCAGCTCATGCATCACGGGCGGATGCTCGCCAGGGCGTCATCGCAGTGGCTGCTCCCGAACGATGATGCTGTTCCGCCCATGGCCGAGGTGCCGCCCCGTCCTACGCTCAAGGCTGACCCAGGCGCACATCCCGACATGGAGTACCCGCGCCCAGGCTTCAATGCCGATGCCACTGAACAACGGATCATCACTGGTTCAACCGAAGAGCCAGGCCCAGGTCTGATCTGGTTACAGCTGTCCCATCCACTGGTCGAGGGCGAAACGACTACACCCTTCGCCCATATCGCCACGCTCTCTGACCTTGGGGCCGCGGTTGGCTGGGACACGTCGCCAGATTTTCGAGGCGACGGCTCGGCCGCATCGTTCATCAACACCGATGTCACTCTGCAGCTGCTTCGACGCCCAGTCGGCAACTGGGCCCTGTTTGAATCGGGCACCGTGCAGGCGGGGAACGGGTTGGCGTGTTGTCGCAGCACCCTTCATGACGATGCCGGCCTGCTCGGGTGGGTGCTCCAAAGCCAGCTCGAGGCCCCCGATGAAGTGGCCCTCGGCATCCTTCCAGCCGGGCGCTAGCTCTGTTCTGAGAGGCGTTCTACCTCGACAGGCCCCGAACCAATGGGCCAGTGGAGAATCGCTGCGATCACGCCGAGGGCTGCGGCCAGCCACCAGACGGCGTCGTAGGAATCGGTTTGATCGAATACCCATCCGCCGAGATAAACACCGATGAAGCTGCCCATCTGATGGCTGAGGAACACCAGACCGAACAGCGCACCGACATGCTGTGGTCCGAACATCTGAGCGACGAGCCCTGACGTGAGCGGAACTGTTGACAGCCAGAACAAACCCATGACGGCGGCGAAGACCAGGGTGGTCATAGTGGAGGCTGGAAGCAGGACGAACGCGGCGATCACAATGGCTCGCCCGAGGTAGATGTTCGTCAGCAGAAGCGCTTTGTTTCGTTTGGCTCCCATCACGCCAGCTGTGATGGACCCTCCGATATTGAATAATCCGATGAGTCCGAGGGCCAGGCTCCCAGTGCTCTTCGAGAGCCCAATGTCGGTGATGTGTGAGGGCAAATACACCCCGATGAACGCCACGTGAAATCCGCACACGAAGAAGCCGAGGGTCAGCAGAACAAAGCTGCGGTGGGCGGCGGCTTCGGAGATCGCCTCGCGAAGGGTTTGGCTCGCGTGCAGCGAGCCGTCACCTGTCACTGCTTTGCCCCGCACCCAATAGGAAACGACGATCACCGTTGAGACAATGAAGGCCATGGTGACGAGAGCGCCGTCCCAGTCTTGGCGATCGATGAGGCCACGCATGACTGGGACCATGATGAATTGACCGAGCGACATCGAAGCCGTGGTCAGTCCCAACGCCAGAGATCGGCGTTCTGCTGGGGCGGCACGACCAACTGACGCGAGCACAACCGAAATCGACGCGCCGGCGAGGGCGGAGCCGATGAGGAGCCCGGCGGACAGTTGCCACTGTATTGCCGTCGTTACGTTCGACATGGCGATGAGGCCGCCGATGTACAGGGCCCCACCAATGGCGAGTACACGTCCGGAACCGAACCGATCGGCGAGCCCGCCAGTGATGGGCTGGCCGAGCCCCCACATGAGCTGCTGGATGGCGAGTCCCAGGCCAACCTGCGATTTGGTGAGCCCCGGCCCACCCGTAGCATCGGTCAGCGGATCGATGAGCAGAGCGAAGCTCGAACGGATGCCACCGGTGATCATGAGGATCAGGGAGCCAGCGATGATGACGACGTGCCATGGCTGCAGCCCGTCGCGTCTCAGCTGAGCGGTGTTGGGCGCTTGGGTGTGGGTGGTCACCGGTGCATGATCGCAGCGATCGTCACACCAATCACTTCAGTTCGTTGAGCCTGCCCTCCAGGTAGTGACGTTCCGCATCGTTGGACGTGCGTTGGATCGCTGCTTCGTATGCGACGCGGGCTTCGTCGGCTGCGCCCGAACGCCTGAGTAGATCGGCCCTCGCTGCGAAGAGAGGGGCGTAGTCGCCGAGCCGCGGTACGAGCGCATCGATGAGTTCGAGGCCTGCTGCTGGATCAGCTGCCATACCTACGGCGACCGCTCGATTCAGTTCGATGACCGGTGACGGGGTCATGGTCAGCAGCACGCCATAGAGCGCAGCAATCTGTGGCCAGTCAGTGTCAACAGGCGTGTCTGCCTCCGAGTGGAGGGCCCGATGGCCGCCTGCACCTGGTAGGGACCTGGCCTGCCCGTCGCCAACGTTCCGATGAGAATGGCTCGACCCTCAGAAATCCGCTGCTGGTCCCACAGGGAACGGTCCTGGTCATCGAGCACAATGAGCTCTCCTTTAGGCCCAACCCGTGCGTCTCGCCGCGAATCGTGGAGCAACATCAGGGCGAGCAGGCCCGCAACCTCGGTCTCGTCGGGCATCAACTGTCGTAAGATCCGGGCTAACCGGATGGCTTCGGCACAGAGGTCGGATCTGAGCAGCGAGTCTCCTTCGCTGGCCGAGTAACCCTCGTTGAACACGAGGTAGACGACGCTGAGGACCTCGTTGAGGCGCGCAGGCAGCAGATGGTCAGGCGGGACCTCGAACGGAATTGCGGTGGCAGCGATCTTGCGTTTCGCTCGAACCAGGCGTTGGGCCATTGTTGGCTCCGGGACAAGGAACGCCTTGGCGATCTGCGATGTTGTCAGGCCGCACAAGGTGCGCAGGGTGAGAGCGACCCTCGCCTCGGGGGCAAGTGCCGGGTGGCAGCAGGCAAAAACCAGCTCGAGCCGGTCGTCAGCGATGCTATGCACCTCGCCGTCGAGGGCATCGATGTCGACGGAAACGTCTGCCTCCGTCGCCGGGCCGCCACGGGTGAGGACCGCGGCCATCTGTTCGGCCTTCTCCTTGCCTCGCTGAGCGCGGCGCAATCGATCGATCATCTTTCGCCGAGCGACCGTGGTCAGCCATGCCGCGGGGCTGTCTGGTTCGCCCTCGACCGGCTACTTCTCCAACGCGGTCTCGATGGCATCCTGAAAGGCATCCTCGGCTAGCTCGATGTCGCCCGAGTAGCGGGCCAAGGTGGCGATCACACGGCCGGAGTGTTGGCGATAAATGTCCTCGAGCACAGAATCAGGCACAGAACAATCTTTACAGGTGTCGATCCGGTCGAACACAGTTTGTCATCATGGAGCAACGCCGGACCTGACCCGGCACGACTAGGAGCACACATGCAATACCTCTGCCTCATCTATTCAGACCCATCCACTGGACCTCAGTCAGAAGAGGACGGTCAGGCATACATGCAGGCGTATTTCGCGTTCAGTGAACATGTGGCCAGCGCCGGAAAGCTCGTTGGCGGCGAGCCGCTGCAGGGTATCGAGACCGCGACGACGGTCCGGGTGCGAGACGGCGAAAGCCTGATCACCGACGGACCGTTTGCCGAGACGAAAGAACATCTAGGTGGTTACTACCTGCTCGACTGCGAAAGCATGGAAGAAGCCTTGAGCTACGCCGCGATGATTCCGACGGCGGCCCACGGCTCGGTCGAAGTGCGTCCCCTGATGGAACTTCCTGAGAGGGGTTGAGCAATGCAGTACTTGTGTCTCATCTATTCCGCCCCCGACTCAGGTCCACAAACCGAGGCCGAGTTCGAGACCCAATTGGGTGCCTACTTTGCATTCAACGATCTTGTCGGCGGTGCCGGAAAGTTGCTCGGTGGCGAACC
>JBLHLM010000057.1:0-4047 GCA_047618365.1 Candidatus Poriferisodalaceae bacterium
AACGTTCATCGATTCCGATGACATGTGGAACCTGCACCTCAAGCTCGATGCTGAAACCGTGGCTCGCGCTGAAGCTCGCATCAAGGCAATCAACAAGCAGATGTGGCACCAAGACAAGGCTGGTGGCCCCGACGCCGATCGCACGCCGCAGCAACGTTTCGCCGATACCGCAGCCCAAACAATCCTTGAACAACAGGCCGCATCCAGGGACTCGCAGACCCCAGCCCTACGACCCAATCCTGACGTGACCGTGGCGATTCCCATCGATTGGTTAATGGACCAGGCCAACGATCAGAAAATCTCTCTCACCAACACCGGCATCCCACTCTCAGCAGCAGCGATTCGGCGGTTGGCATGTGACGCCAACATCATCCCCATCATTCTGGGCAGCGCGGGCGAAATATTGGATCAGGGCCGAAACGTCCGAACCGCCACCAAAGCCCAACGAAGAGCACTCGAACTCAGAGACAGCGGCCGCTTGTGGCCCCGCTGTAACGCCCCACCCTCAGATTTCGACGTCACCACATCAAACACTGGATCCACGGAGGCAACAGCGACCTCAACAACCTCGGCCTGTTCTGCTGAACTCAGTACCGCCTCATCCATGAGGGCCGCTACGAACTCTGGAAACTCGCCGACCGGCCAGGCTTCGCTATCCACGACTCAGGTGGGAACCCTTGGGCACCACCCAAAACTGACATCTCAAAGAGCCTGTTGAGAAACCGACGGGCCTCGCTCAGCGAAGACATCAGCGAGACCGAAATGGCACCCGAAACAACGACCCCGGCGTGACCTGGGACGAACCCCAACACTGGCTGAACCAACACTGGCTGAACCGGCACTGGTGACCAGCCGATGCGACTGCCCCCCAAACCGGTCGCCGCCTAACAGCGCTTGCTTTGGAGGCTCAGGAGACCCTGTTTGTGCTCCTCACCCTCCATTGAGTCAGTTCGAGGCGTTCGTAACCAGGTCTTCGAAAAGTGTTCGATGGGGCGCCAGATGATCGAGGGTTTCAGGGTGCCACTGGACGGCAAGAATCCGGTCGGCCCCTTCGACCTCGATCGCCTCGACCAAACCGTGCGCGGTTCCAACAACTCGAACCCGGTCGCCGAGCCGGCCAAGACCCTGGTGATGCAACGAGTTGGTGGCCAGCGGTTCAGTGCCGACGATGCTGGCCAAGCGAGACCCGGCGACAACCTCAACGTCGTGAGCCAGGACCTCGAAATCCAAAACTCGAGGGTGGTCCGTGAGGTGTTGCACCAGGGTGCCACCGCAGGCCACGTTGATGGTTTGCAGCCCTCTACAGATTCCTAGGGTTGGCGTGTTGCGCTCGACGAGCGTCTCGACGAGCGCTAACTCGAACTCATCGCGAGACCGTTGCGGCGCAACGGTCTCGGGCTCCCGTTCGTGGCCATAGGTGGCCGGATCGATGTCGACGCCCCCTGTGAGCAGGATCCCGTCAACGCGATCGACAAATGCCGATGCGTCCTCGGGTGCAACCAGCGGCAACACGACCGGAAGGCCACCGGCCCTCACGATCGCGTCGACGTAGTAGTCCGCCGCCACATGGTGGGCGAACCGGAAGCCGTGGATATCGACATCCGTATGTTCGGCCACGAGGCCGATCAACGGGCGGGCCCGCGGGCCGGTGCCTATGGACCGCGTGCTCAGCTGTGGGATTCCTTCCATGAACCCTTGTCAGTCTTCGGCTCCTTGGGGAGTCCGAGCACCATCTCACCGATGATGTTGCGCTGCACCTGGGAAGTACCGGCGTAGATCGTGCCTGCACGAGCGGTGAAGAAGGTGTCGACCCAGGACCGAACGTTGTCTGGCGCAACCCCAGGGTCGTCGGCACCAAACGCGCTAGACGGAGCCTGCCCGGTCGGCGCCATTGCCGCGGCGCCAAGGATGTCGATGGCGAGCTCGGTCGACTTGAGGTGGTATTCGCTCCAGTAGAGCTTGTTGATCGCAGCGTCTGGGCCGGGGCCCTCGCCAGCGAGAAACTTGGTGAGGGTGCGCATGCCGAGGTAGCGCATCATTTCGACCTTCTGGTGACACCAGGCGAGACGCTGACGGATGACCGGATCCTCGTTGGCGCCAGTGATCTTGGCCAACTCGATCATTCGATCGAGCTCAGTCCGGTACTGGATCGGAGTCGTGGCCGCTGCCTCGCCACGTTCGAAACCAAGGAGTGTCATGGCGACGGCCCATCCGCCGTTGACTTCGCCAATCACGTTCTCTTTAGGAATACGAGCATCGGTGAAGAACACCTCGTTGAACTCAGACTCGCCCGAGATCATCCGGATCGGACGCACTTCTACACCTGGCTGATCCATCGGGCACAGCATGAAACTGATGCCCTTGTGCTTCGGAGAATCTGCATCGGTGCGGGTGAGAACAAATATCCAGTCGGCCAGGTGACCGGCGGAAGTCCAGATCTTCTGACCGTTGAGGATCCACTCGTCGCCGTCGAGTTCAGCCTTGCAGCCGAGGTTCGCGAGGTCGGAACCAGAACCAGGCTCGCTGTAGCCCTGACACCACCGGTCTTCGCCGGAGAGGATGCGAGGCAGGAAGTGCTTCTTCTGCTCTTCGGTGCCCCAATGGATGATGGTGTTGCCGACCATCTGGATGCCGAACGGGTCGTTGGGACCACTCATCGGCACACCAACGCGCGAAAACTCCTCGGCAATGATGACCGATTCCATGCTGCTCAGACCGGGACCGCCGTATTCGGTTGGCCAGGACAGAGCCAGAAGGTTGTTCTCGTAGAGGGTCTGGCGCCACTCCTCGACAAAGGTGGTCTGCTGTTCGTGGGTGAGGGCGCCGAATCCGGCCCAGTTCGAAGGAAGCTTCTCGGCGAGGAACGCCTGGATCTTCTCGCGGAACGGCTCAGCTTCTGGTGGGTACGTCGGGTCCATGAGCCAGACACTACCGTCGGGTAACTATCCATTGGCAAGACAATCGAAGCTGTTTCGAAAGGAACGACGCACCTACCATCAAGTGTATGGCCTCCACAGGCGACAAGAACAACGAGCACGGCGAACCAATCGACCTCGACATCAATGGCCGACAGGTGCGTGTCACCAGCCCACAGAAGATCTTCTTCAGCAAGCTCGGTGCCACCAAACTCGATCTGATCAAGTTCTACGCGTCGATCGAGGGGCCACTCCTGGCAGCGGTGGGTGGTCGACCGACCCTAATGCAGCGCTTTCCCGACGGAGCGAGCGGCAAGAACTTCTTCCAGAAGCGGGTTCCAAAAGGCGCACCGAAGTGGCTCGAGACAGCGGATGTCTCAACGCCGAACGGCACTACCAGCAACGCGTTGGTACTTGCCGACCTGGCTCACGTGGTCTGGGCTGTGAACCTTGGGTGTCTCGGTTTCCACCCGTGGCCCTACCAAGCTGCCCGGCCGGCAGTGACCAACGAGCTACGGATCGATCTCGACCCGCAACCGGGGACCAGCTTCGACCAGGTCAAGGAGGCAGCCTTAGCCGTGCGCGACCTCTTCGCCGACTTCGGGGTCGATACCCACCCCAAGACCTCGGCAAGCAAAGGCATCCACATCCACGCTCGTTTGGAGGAACGCTGGGATTCCTACGATGTTCGGGCAGCCGCAGTGGCAGCAGCGCGCGAACTCGAGCAGCGTCGCCCGGACCTGCTCATAGCGGCCTGGTGGAAAAAGGAACGTGGCGAACGGATCTTCGTCGACTTCAATCAGAACGCACCTCACAAGACGGTCTTCGGCGCCTGGTCCGTCAGGGCCCGCGTCGGCGGTCAGGTATCAACGCCGTTTCGATGGGAAGAGATGCCCGATATCGCGATCGACGACTTCACGATTGCCACGGTTCCGGCGAGAGTCGAAGCCAACGGCGATCCGTGGGAGGCAATGCACACCCAACGAAGCGATCTCACTTCGCTGCTCGAACTCTCCGCCACCCAACGGGCCGCCGGCTTCCAGGACGCACCGTGGCCACCTCAGTATCCGAAACAGCCGCACGAGCCATCCCGAGTCGCGCCAAGCCAAGCCAAGCCAGACTGATTCGGTTC
>JBLHLM010000058.1:0-3907 GCA_047618365.1 Candidatus Poriferisodalaceae bacterium
CAGGCCGGCACCATGCGGGGCATCCACTATCAACTTCCCCCGATGATGGAAGCGAAATACGTCCGGGTTCTCAGCGGCGCAATCCACGACGTCATCATCGATCTGCGCCCTTGGTCTTCAACATTCGGCAAAAAGTTCGCGGTCGAACTCAGCGCCAGCAACCGGCTCGGCTTGTACGTTCCGGCCATGTTTGCCCACGGGTTCCTGACCCTCGCAGACGACACCGAAGTGACGTACCTAGTGAGCGCGTCGTATACCCCGGGCCTAGAGCGGGGAATGCGCTACGACGATCCAACGTTCAACATTTCTTGGCCGATCGACGTTTCGGTGATCTCCGACAAGGATCTGGCGTGGCCCGACCTGGACCTCCAAGCAGCTGGCGCCGAAATCGCCGATGCCAAGACTGTCTCAACCAGAACTGTCTCAACCAGAAAGGAGCTCTGACGTGCAGATCATCGATTCAGCCCTCGCCAGACGAGCCTCCGAGGGATCACCGATTCAGGTGGCGATCGTTGGCGCTGGATTCATGTCGCAGGGTTTGTGTAACCAGATCGCCAGCTCGGTGCCCGGCATGGACGTGGCCGTCGTGGTCGCCCGCCGTCCGCAGCAGGCGCGCGACGCCCTGGTCTACGCTGGGCACACCGACATTCGTAACGTAGAGACCACAGCAGAGCTGGACGCAGCTATCGCCGCTGGAGTTCCAGCCGTGACCGACGACCACACCGTCGTCTGTGGTTCGGCCGCTATCGACGCCATGGTCGAGGCAACCGGTGCGGTTGAGTACGGGGCTCGGGTCACTACCGACTTCATCAGCGCTGGCATCCACATCATCCTCATGAACGCTGAACTCGACGGCACTGTCGGGTCGATTCTTCGAGCGAAAGCAGATGCTGCCGGTGTGATCGTCAGCGGGTGCGACGGCGATCAGCCCGGCGTGCAGGCGAACCTCATTCGATTTGTCACCTCGATCGGGCTCACTCCCCTGGTCTCAGGCAACATCAAGGGCCTCCAGGACCGTTTCCGCAACCCCACCACACAGGAGGGTTTCGCTGCCCAATGGGGTCAGAACGTCTACATGGTGACCAGCTTCGCCGATGGCACAAAGGTCAGCTTCGAGCAGGCCATCGTGGCCAACGGCTACGGGATGTCAGTGTCCAAGCGGGGCATGAACGGCCTCGATTGGACCGATCACATCGACCAGGCCACCAGCCTGTACGACATCGACGAGTTGCGGTCGAGCGGACCAATTGTCGACTACGTCGTTGGCGCCAAACCGGGACCCGGCATCTACGTGTTCGCGGCCCACGACGACCCCAAGCAGCAGCACTACCTGAACCTGTACAAACTCGGCGAGGGTCCCCTGTACAGCTTCTACACCCCGTATCACCTCTGCCATTTCGAGGTTCCGTTCTCGGTGGCGCGCGCTGTGATCTTCAACGATCCGGTGTTGCAGCCAGACGGAGGGCCAAAGGTCGACGTCATCACGATGGCCAAAACCGCCCTCGCAGCTGGCGCCACGCTCGACCGCCTCGGCGGCTACAGCACATACGGCGAAGCCGAAAATCACTCCGTCCAGCAAGCCGAACGCCTATTGCCACAGGGACTCGCTGAGGGCTGTGTGCTTGTCAACGACGTCGCCGTCGACCAGGCAATCACCTACGACGACATCATCGTTCCTGAAGGACGACTCGCTGATGAGCTGCGAACCGAGCAAGACGCTCTCTTCGGCTAACCGTTTTCGTCTGACACTCTCAAGCACGACAGGTGGCACACTGACCCGGTGACACAGACCGCCCCGGCGTCCTCGACCCAGGGGCGATCCAACCTGCCCTTGATCGCCATGGCGGTAATCGTCGTCGTGTGGGGCATGGGCCCGCCGATCACGAAGCTCATCACCGCCCCGCCGCTCGTCGGGGTGCTGTACCGATTCGCCATCTCGTCACCGATCATGGTGCTCATTCTGATGGCGACCGGCGGACGGCTTTCGTGGCCGTTGATGCGAAAAACAATGCTCCCCGGCCTCTCGTTCGGGGTGAACCTGATCTTTGTGTTTGCCGCGCTGCAAGAAGCGACCGTAAGCGTGCTGTCGGTGACAGTTGCCAACCAGCCGGCGCTACTCCTATTCCTTGCCGGACCCGTGTTCGGCGAGCGGCCGACCCTCAAGCATGCATTCTGGACGCTTGGTGGGGTGGCCGGCGCAGCGATCGTGATCCTCGGCGCAGGCGATCAGGTCAGGGCCTCGTGGCTCGGTATTGGATACGCAGTCATGGCCATGCTGACCTTCACCGTGTACTTCGTGCTGACCCGGGTGGCTCGTTCCAACAACGACGTCGGCCCCATTGAATGGATGGCGGGAGTCAACATCTGGTCGTTCTTGGCCGCAGTGTCACCCGCCCTATTGCTGATGGACCGATCTGACTTCGCCCAGTTCGGCGGGACCGACTGGCTCTGGATTCTCATCGTCTCGTTGTTCACGGGAGCGTTTGGCCACGTGTTGATGAGCTGGGTCCACGGCTACATCGATGCCGTCAGATCGTCGCTGTACATGCTCGCCATGCACATCGTTGCCGTGTCGCTGGCATGGCCGATCCACGACGAAACCGTCACGTTCGTCCAAGCATTGGGTGGCGTGGTGGTGCTTGTCTGCGTGTCAGCCGTAATCCGACTGCCCGCCAAACCGGTAGCCACCTAGCCGCTCCTTCAATCGAGTCCCAGACGAACAAATATGTCCGCACCCGACTCCATTGGGTCATCGATCGACTCATGTGTGCAACGATCGGGCAGATGGACCTGAGACCGTAGCCAGAGAACTTCCTCGCGAAGAAGCGCGGTTACGGGTGTCCCCAATGCACCGACGGCAGCGTGCCCGAGACTGAACACGGTGTCCGGTTCTTCCAACGAAAAGTGGCTGACGGCTACCTGCAACTCAGTGGCCCGACTCCCGGCTACTGCGTGGTGGTGTTTCGCAGGCGTCACGTCGGGGATCCGCAGTCGATGACAGCCGAGGAGCACGGCGACTTCTGGACTTCGGTTGGAGAGGTAGCAGGTGCAATCGAGGCTGTGTACGACCCGATCCATCTCAACTTTCAGATCCTCGGCAACCAAGGCCCGCACGTGCACGTTCAAGTCGTTCCCCGACCCGGCTCCGTCGATGCCATTGCCGGAGTCTGCGTGGATCCAGAGCACGACGCTGAGCGCCGACGAGCTGACTGATCAAGTCGCGGCGCTCTCGCTAACACCGATTTGTTAGTGCCAGGTACCGCTGACTATCGCACTCACCCGTAGCAGGTTTCGGGTCGCCAAATTTGGCCGACTTGTTCTCCATTGAAACGGCAATACTTAGATGTCTCACCCCGCCGCTAACATCCCGCTAACCCAGCATCTACAAGAGTTTTCTTCGAATTTCTTGGCGCGCGAACGTTGTTGTGTCGATACAATGAGATGGTGTTCAAAATGCCCGAACAACACCAAATCGAGACAATGACACCAACCAAATGGTTGGACGAACTCGAACGCCTACAACGCCGCCTCAACCAGATGGACGTCTACGGCGCCTGGCTCTTTACCCACGCAGAACAAGCCGGCGCAGCAGCCACCGCAGGTGACCGCAAACTCGTCGACGCGTTAAAGAAACGGCTCGGGATCACTCGGGCCGAAGCCAACAAACGCCGACGCACCGCTCGGGCCGCGAAAAACAAGAAGATCCGTGAAGGTATGGAAGGCGGCGATCTCAACGCAGATCAGGCCAACGACCTGGCCTCTGCTGACATCGATGAAGACGAACGCGACCGGCTCACCGACGAGCCACTAGCGAACCGGCCGATACGACCCGCGAAAAACCAAAGCAGCTGAACGCGAAGCCTCTCAGAGGCGCGCTGAGGACCCGACAGCTCGTCAGCGCAAGAAA
>JBLHLM010000059.1:0-3643 GCA_047618365.1 Candidatus Poriferisodalaceae bacterium
GCTCGCCGAATGGCTCGGTCGCAGTAGCTCCGAAACCGATGCGCTCGCCGAGACGGGTGTGCTTGCCAAGCAGGATCCCATCGCCGATCGCCGCTAATCGAACGCTTCGGCCGCGGCGAGGTCGGCGATGGACTCGACGTCATAGCCAAGGAACTCGGTGAGCACCTCATAGAGGTGTTCACCGAGGGTTGGTCCGCCAGACAATGGGCCGATCGGCGTTCGCGACAGGATGAATCTCGGGCCTTCGACCGCAACCTCACCATGCAGCGAATGAGGAACGGATCGAAAGTGGTTCTGGTAAACCAGTTGGGGGTCGACGATCAGCTCGGGGCTGTTCTGCACCCGGTGAGCGGCAATGCCCTGCTCTTGGCACGCAGCCTCGGCCTCGGCCGCGGTTCTCGCCATCGTCCAGGCGCTCACGAGGTCCTCGAGCATCGAAGATTCGGCCAGCCGCTCGGCTAGGGCAAGCCCCGCCAGGTCGCTGCGCCCAATCAGAGCGGCGAGTTTCGACCACGCCTCATCATCTTGAGCCACGACCGCGACCCACTCGTCTCCGCCGCTGGCAGCGAAGACGCCATGGGGACAGTACTTATCGCTCGTGTTGCCGATTCCACCGGGAATCACGCCGTTGTGTTGGAAGTTCAGAATCGCAGGGGCGATGAAGTGGATTGAAGCCTCGGCCTGCGAGAAATCAAGGTAACAACCTTGGCCGGTCCGACGCTGATGGTCGACGGCCGCCAGCAAGGTTGCAGCCGCCGGGTGTGGAGAGGTGTAGTCGGTGAAGGCACCGAACGGACCAACCGGTGGGCGGTCGGGCCATCCAGTCAGTTGATAGAACCCGGCCATGGCGCCACCCAAATTCCCATAACCAGCGAAGTTGGCCAGCGGACCCGTCTGGCCGAACAGACAGGTCGACATCATCACCACCGAGGGGTTGATCGCCTTCACGTGTTCATAGTCAAGATCCCACCCCTTCATTGCCCGAGGTGAGTAGGACTCGCAGATGACATCAGCCCAGCCACAGAGATCACGGGCGACGCCCCGCCCTGCCTCGGTGTTGAGGTTGAGTGTGACGCCCAGTTTGTCGGCATTAAGGCTGCTGAAAAGCCCGCCATTTTCAACCCCCGGCTCGTTGTCGATGAACGGCATGAACGCTCTGGCAGCGTCGATCTTGGTGGATGACTCGACCCTCACAACCGTTGCACCAGCATCGGTAAGCAGACGAGACATCGAGGGCCCAGCCACTGCCCACATGAAATCAAGCACCTTGAGTCCGGCCAACGGACGGGGATCGGGTTCGGCCTGAGTCGTCGCCGGCACTTCCGCGAGTGACGGCGACGCAACACGGTTGAGAACCTCATCGGAGTGCTGACCGAGGCCTGGAATGGCCAGATCGGTCGGAAGGTCAGGGTGTTGGGCCCAACGGCCCGGATAGGCGATGCCATCGACCGACTCCCAGTAGTTGCGAGACGCGAACTGCTCAAGGTTGACGATGTCCTCGGCTGTGTTGACCGGAGCGATGAGCAGCCGGTGCTCTTTGGCCAGCTCGAACAGCTCGGCCTTCGTCTTAAGGCGAGTGAATGCTTCAACGCACGCCTTCACCCGCTCGAACTCCTCCAGCGTCTCGCTGCCGTCGGTCAACGCCATGCCGTAGTCGATCCAGTCCTTGGACCGGGTCGCTTCATCACAACAACCGGCAGCGAACACAAGATCCATGAGGACCGCCGTCGGTGGGCCGAGGGCAGCGCCAAAGGCGTGGGTGATCGATACGTATCCATCGGATGCCGGGTACACGAACCGCAGGTTGATGTCGCCGCCCTTCATGCCACCGCCGGCGCGGGTTGTAAGGGGCGAGGCGAACAGCGAACACATCGAAGACCCCTGGGTAGAAGCCAAGGCCACGGTCTGGGCCGAGACGTCAACATGTTGGCCGAGTCCCGATCTGTCTCGCTCGATCAAGGCGACCACCGTGGCCGATGCCGCTTGGGCGCCGGCGTGGAGAAAGGCCTGGGGCACCCCCACTTGCAGTGGAGGGCGGTCTTCGTCACCGCAAAGGGCCAAGGGGCCTCCGGCAGCCCACACCGTGAGATCGGTGGCGGCCCAGTTGGCCTTGGGACCAAGCTGGCCGAAGGGACTGATCGACACAACGATCAGGCGCGGGTTCCGACTCCAGAGCGCGTCGAGTGTCAGCCCGGCGCCGGCCAAGTCGCCTGGTGCTCCCGATTCGATCAGCACATCGCTCGACTCCAACAAACTCCAGAGTGGATCGGTATCGACCGCGGGGTTGGCAGCCGTAGGGAGATCCAACACGACCGATTTCTTGCCACGAGAGAACGCCGCGTGGGTGAGCGACGTGCCGTCGGAGGCGAATGGGCCCAACGATCGAACCGCCGAGCCTCCTGTCGGCTCGATGGCCACAACCTCGGCCCCGAGCCGGGCCAGGATCGTCCCGGCAAGATGTCCTCGTTCGTTAGTGAGATCAATCACTCGGTATGGCCCAAGCAATGTCATGACCGCTCCCCTTTGCTTGCGCATCGTTTTGCGGCAAGTCTGACACGAGAACCGCAAGAAGGAGCATGACGATGGCCAAGACGATCTTGTACGAGCGAGTGGGACAGGTGGCGAAGGTGACCATGCACCGGCCGCAGTACGCCAATGCCCAATCCAGAGTGCTGCTCGAAGAACTCGATGCCGCCTTCGGCGAGGCGATCGACGACCACGATGTCAACGCCATCGTGTTGTTCGGGAGCGGAAACCACTGGTCTTCGGGTCATGACATCGGGACACCTGAAGAGAAGGCCGACCGTGAAGCTCGTCCGTACGGACCCGGCGTTCACGGCGTGCACCAGCGGTCGTGGGATTGGAACGTCGAGAACACCCTCCGGTGGCGTGACCTTGCGAAACCCACCCTGGCCGCAGTCCAGGGAAAGTGCATCTACGGCGGTTGGATGATCGCCTCGGCAATGGATCTCATCATGGCTGCCGACAACGCCCAGTTCATCCCGTTTCTTTTTCAGTACCAGTCGACGCCTTGGGACATCGGCGCTCGCCGGGCAAAGAACGTGATGTGGGAGCGTGGGTTGCTGAACGCAGAGGAAGCACAGGAGCTTGGGTTTGTCTCCGATGTCGTCACGCTCGAAGCGCTCGAAGAGTCAGCCATGGCGAAGGCAGACCGCATCGCCAGCCTCGATCCCCTGCTGGCCCAGATGATCAAACGGCAGGTGAACGACGCTCAGGATGCAATGGGCTTTCGGTCGGCCATCGCTGCCGGCCACTCGGCCTACTCGATCGCCAGCCTCGGAGGTGCCTTCTTCGATGACGACAATCCGTTTGGATCGCGCAAGAAGATGCCGTTCCTTAAGGACGACCCGAGCTAGTTAAACCCGGTTGTCCTGCTTCAGAGCACCGACCTCTTAACGCTCAGAATTCTCAACGCTCAGACTTCTCAGAGCGCGATGCCCTTTCGGTCGACCTCGGCCTCACGCTTGTCGAGACGATGTGTGCGGAACTGTTGCGTCTACGGATCACGTGCTCGATCGGCGAGGCTGTCGGGATAAGCCACCGCCGTATCGTTTCGCCATCGCTCGATCGATCTGCATTTGCGCCCTATCGGTTCCCACCCGAGGTGATCTTGTTGGCGGTC
>JBLHLM010000060.1:0-3557 GCA_047618365.1 Candidatus Poriferisodalaceae bacterium
GCCCCGATAGCGACGGCCAGCTTTGCTGGCCGCGAGAGGGAGAACCACAAGCAGCTGAAACTGCGAGTGGGAGAGTACCGATGCGGGGCACAGGGGCGGACCGGCTCGTAGTAGCGATGAAGGCCCTGTAATGGGGTCGGAGCCAAGGGGCCGGGCAGTCCACGGTCGCCTCGAGGTCAACCCTTCGGGGGAGGAACCCAGAGGTAGACCAAAGCAAAGGTTGAAGTCATTTCCCAACCCAACGCCGGACTGTGGGAGCCGTATGACGGGAGACTGTCACGTACGGTTCTGAGAGAGCGGGAGGGGGAGGTTCCCTCCCGCTACTCACCACCCCTCAATGCGAGTGTCATGTTGGTTGTGTCGGGCTCTCAGCCAGAGGGTTACGGTCTGGTCCTGGCGTTCGATACTGACTCAACTCAACGTGGCTTCGTGCCTGTTGTCGCACCTGTCGCGTCGAGCGTTGGGACCGGCAGAAACGTTTCTGTCTCGAAGGAAGCCTGAACATCTTGACTGGCATCTGACGAAGCGTTCCTGCCGGACCTGGACTGCCGGAATACGCAACCCAGCAGGAGCGCATGATGACACCAAATGTTGCGGGCATCGACCCGCACCAAAACACGTTCACCGTCGGGATTGTTGATGAACACGGCATCGAGTTATCAAACGCCACGTTCGAGAATTGTGCTGCGGGTTATGTCGAGGCGATCGAGTTGCTGAGCACTCACCGCGTTGAACATGTCGGGATCGAGGGGTCAGCTCGGTGGGGAGCCCATGTCGCAATAGCAGTCGTCGCTGCGGGGTTCGACGCCCGAGAGGTACCTGCGTCGCGTTCAGCTGGCCAGCGTCGTTCAAGGCGCCTCGATAAGACTGATGCTGTCGGCGCGGTCTGTTGTGCCCGAGCGCTTCAGGCCGAACCAACGTTGGGTCCGGCGCAAACACTCAACGTGTATGACCCGCTGGTAGCCAGGATCGAAGCTGTGCTTGAACACCGCCGAGCCCTTGTAGCCACACGGACTTTGATGCTGCATCACATTGGTGACTACGGATCACCAAACTTCCCACCGAGATTCGTGACCAACTCGTAATGGTAGGAAAGATCGAGGTGCGCCTCAGGCGACTCGAGGCCATCACGGTCGATCTCGACGCCGCTACGGCGGGCAGTTATCGGCTTGGTTGGCTCCAAGGCTTTGTCGAACAGGATCAGGCCGCCCGCCGTGAGATTCGCCGCCTTGAACGGGTCATAGATGATCTTCTTGATGAGCATGGAACCACGCTGCGTGACGAAGTTGGTGTCGGAACTATTGTTGCGGCGACGTTGTTGTGCGAGGTCGGTGACCCGTTCCGGTTCTCCCGCGAGTCCAAGTTCGCTAGATGGAGCGGCACTGGGGCTGTCGCGTTGTCGTCGGGTGAGGGAACTGGCGTCCCGGTACGTCATCGCCTCGATTTCAGAGGTAACCGGAGAGTCAACTCGATGCTTTACACCGTCTCGGTTACCCAAGCCCGTGTTATGCCTGAAGCTGCCGTTTACCTCACCCGCAAAACTGGCGAAGGCAAGACCCGGCGAGAAGCTAGACGAGCCCACAAACGGCATCTCGCCAACCGTGTCACTACGTCATCCGTCGCATGTGGAAAGACGAACAACACCGAAACCAACAAACCTCACTCGCCGCTTGACAAGGAAGCTTGCAACAGTGCCTTCGAGAGTTCTCGCTGCCTCGGCCTTCGACAGCGTGTGGTTCGTAGCCGAGATGATCGGCCATCTCGACTTCCAAACCGGTTTGCAACACTTGGCGGATGAACCCGGTCAACAGGCCACCCTCCCCAGTCAGATCGACGCCGTCACGGCTGGCTTGTTCAACCAGACGCTCAGCGAAGTCCTGCATCAATGCTCCTTCGGGCATCATTTCAGCCGGCAACACAGCCGGTTCGATCTCGTCGTTCATGACGTTGATCTTTCAGCCCACGACCTTCCGGTCGCAGACAATCAGATCACGCCGTTACACAAAATTCCCGACAGACCCCGCTCTGGCCCCCGCCGCACTGCCGGCGCTACGTGCGGCTGGAGTGCCCGATAACGACTGGTGGTCTCAGCTGGGAATGGCGATGCGTTCATCGTCGAACACCGCGACGAGTTCGAGCCGGCCTCCCATGCTCTCCACAACTGCACGCCACGTCGACAGCAGATTGTCGTCGGCTGTTTCCATGGCCGAGATCGACGCCTGGGCTCGCTGGAGCCGGTCAGCCAACTCGACTTGGGTGAGCGAACGAAGCCGACGCAGCTCAGCAAGATTGAACGCAACAGCATCGGCGCGGGCTTCTTGCTTGATGGCGTCGATGCGAGCCCGACGATCAGCGTCGATCTCGCCGACGATGTCGGTGAACTTGTGATGTGCCATGGTCAGTTGTCTTCCTCGGTGTCGGCAAGAACGCCCGATGTCTGGAGTTCTTGCAAGTAGTCCTCGTAGAGCGCTTCGGCTTCTGGGATGGCGGTTTGGTACCACTTCACCCAGTTGTTGGTCTTGTCGCCGCCGACGAGAAGAACGGCTTGTCGTCTCGGGTCGAAGATGAACAGGATCCGGCAGTTTTTCGCTGCGCTTCGTGGTCGCAGTTCTTTGAGGTTGTGGTACTTCGATCCTTTGATTCGGTCAGCGTGTGGTCGGTCGAGCTGTGGTCCGCTTTCGGCCAGGAGTTCGACAACAGCGATGACTGCGTCTTGTTCTGGTTTGGACAGCGAGGAGTACCAATCGGCGAATTGATCTGTGCCGTTGATCTCCCACACCATCCAAACACCATAGATCAGAGTCGATATAGATTCAACTCTATTTAGAATGGTTGCTGCGTACGATAGTCCCAGCCTCCAAGGCTCAACCCGCCACTGGGGATCCGGCGAGGTCGGTCGGCCTCGAACTTGTTGAGGCCCGCTCGGAGTCACGCTGTCGGCGCGCAGGAAGGGCGAGGTCCGGGCCGTTCGGGTTGAGGCGTTCGTCGCTGATGGTGGGGGAGCGTCGCTGTCTGGATGTACTCCTGGCGACTGCCTTTGTGAGTATTGAGTACGTTTCGCCTGGTCAGGCTGATTCGAGGTCGATCCACTCGGATCGGGTGGGGTGAGGGTTAAGGGTTGTAATCCCCCCTCCGACACACTTTGGATCACGATTTCCCCTGGTCAGGCACTGTTTTCGGCCGTGTACCAGTCCGCCGTTCGGAGCGACGGGGGCTCGGCGTCGGACGTCGTGAGGGCTTCGGGTAGTGATTTGTCTGCCTAGAAGGTGAGTGATCATCGGTGGCCGTCTTCGCCCAGATCGCGACGGAGCGGGGGAGCGAGGCTTCTCGGTCGTAGTGCCGGACGTTTCGGCCACGGCCCGACTTCGGCGATTATGCGGCGGGGTTGGTTGCGCTGGATGCGACCTACTTCGCCTGTGGGTGCCGAATATTCGTCCGTCTTGAATTTTCAACGGCCTCTAGTGTGCTGACACGGAATTTGGTGATGTATTTGGTGGTTTCGGGAATTTTGTAGTCTCGGAGGTGTTGGTGGACTCAAAGACACCAACGACGAGGAG
>JBLHLM010000061.1:0-3137 GCA_047618365.1 Candidatus Poriferisodalaceae bacterium
CCAGTGATCGACCGCGGCCGCAGCAGCGTTCACCCCGGGATCGTCGAGCACCTCTCCCAATCCGGCTGCCTGCCAGTCGACCGCATGCACCTGAGCCATCAGCTCGCACAGCCGCCGGGCCAAGTCGGCTCGGTCATCGACCGCGCGCTTCTCGTCTCCCAGGATGTAGTACTCGCAGTCGCCGCTCTCTCGCACCATGATCAGCGACGGTCGGCCGAGGCGACTGCCGTCTGCGTCGAGCCAGCGCACCCGCGGGGCCGGGACTTCAGTCGATTCGAGGGCTTGGAGGATTGCGAACTCAAGGCTCCGCTCGGTTTCCAGCAGTCCGCCGAGCGGATCGCGGCGCACGATCAGTTGTTCGTGTACCTCGCCGTCCGGCCCATTCCAGGAAGCGTCAAACAGCCAATTTTCCCGAGACCTACCAGTGCCGATGAGCACGAGATTGTCGACTCGAGCGCTGGCTTCGGAGCCCACCTCTGAGGTGAGAAACTCGACGATCTGCTGCTCTACGTCAACGTCGCTCACAGGGACGTCCGATCGAGGTCACTCCGCCGCAACTGACTTCTCCTAGCTCGTCTCCGCTGACAGTCATGCGAAGTTAGTTGAGCACCGCGTCGCACGCGCCATCACATCGGGCCTCAGCGATTCTTCCATTCGGCTCGCCGCTTCTCGACGAAGCTAGCGATGCCTTCCTGGCCGTCTTCGCTCGTCACGCCGGCAGACATCACAGCTCCGGCGAACGAATATGCCTCGCCCTGACTCATATCCACCTGCTTGTAGAACGTCTGCTTGCCGTTGCCTTTGGAGTAGGCACTGCCACGAGTGGCCCGTTTCATAAGATCACGGGTGGCAGCGGCCAACTCGTCGTGTGGAACGACCCGGTTCACCAGGCCCCAGGTGCATGCCGTTTCAGCATCGATTGGGTCGCCCGTGAGCGCCATCTCGAGCGCCTTCTTGCGGCCGATCGCCCGAGCAACAGCGACCAGCGGAGTGTGGCAGAACAGTCCGCCCTTACCCCCGGGGGTCTGGAAGCGGGCCTGATCACTGGCGACAGCAAGATCGCACGACGCGACGAGCTGGCAGCCTGCGGCGGTGGCGATGCCCTGTACTTGGGCCACGACCACCTGTGGAATCTGTTGCATGAGCGTCATCATGTGCTCACAGGTCGCGAACAGCTCCTGTGCGTCGGCGAGTCCGGCGCTGGCCATGTCGGAGAAGTCGTGCCCGGCGGAGAACGCCGGCCCTTCCGCTTCGATGATGACGCCGACCGCATCGCTGCGACCGACTGTGCCAAGCACGTCGATCAACTTTTCCATCACGGGTCCTGAAAGGACGTTCCGACGATCCGGATTGGTGAAGGTGATAACCGCCACATCGCCCTCGTAGGCGATCTGATCATCGGTGGTGACACGGAGGAAGTTGGACATACAGCGAGCGTACTTCGCGCCGTGAATGCGGCGACTTGATGCACGCCCCGTGCCCCAATGCGCGATCCATCACCCACACGAGGGCCCGGCCGGTATGTGCTGGCCCGACGTCTATAACCAACGGAACGACCCAGATCCCTGATTGGTGGACTGAGCTCACCGCAAGCGGGGTGAGGCTGGCAGTGCCTCGGCGAGGAGACTATGGAACGTTCCTGGCTGCTCGAGGCTGACGTAGTGCCCACCATCCTTCACGAGGTGGAATGCCCGATTCGGGCCATTCGCCAAGCGACGCAACTTCGCTGGTACCGGAGCAAAGTCTCTGTCTCAGCTGATGCCAACGAGCGGTCGGGCCCAGGTGGCAGCGAAGCCAGAAAGGTGCGGCGAGCAATCGACCTACCACGGCTCACTCGGTGTCGGCCGCTGCGTCCATGGCAGCTTGAACTCCCGGCAATCGTTTGCGAGCAGCTGACTCGTCAATCCCACGGACGGCCCCGCCAGCGTGGAGCAACATGTAGTTGCCGTGGGCAGCCTCGATCGAGTCGCGGTAGCCCATCCGGTCCTGCATCTGGTTGATCGAACGTTTGATCATCGCCGCAGTGAGTGGGTCCTGGCGGCAGATGTCGTTGGCGACTTCGAGGGCGGCATTCTCAAGCTGGTCACGTGGCACGACATGGTTGACGAACCCAGCCTCTAGCGCTGCAGCGGCGTCGACGAACTGGGCTCGCCACAGGATCTCTTTGGCTTTCCGTGGCCCGAGTTCCCACGGCACCGAGAAGTATTGGACGTGGCCGGGCAGGAACTTCGTGTCGTCCGCCGCAACGATGAGATCCATTGCCGAGGCGATCATCCAGCCTCCGTAAATGACGAACCCGTGAACCGCCGCAATCGTCGGCTTCGGCACGTCACGCCAGCGAAATGTGTTGGCCACATTCTGTTCCCACGACTTGTGTCGCTCGCCATACATCCCGTCGGGATAGGGCCTGGCCTCTTGATCGGCTAACTCTTCAGCCGTGCCCAGGTCATGGCCCGATGACCAGTGTTCGCCAGCACCGGCCAGCACGATCACCCGGACCTCGTTGTCATCGTTCGCTTCGGCGAATGCCTCGTCGAGTCCTTCACGCAGCAGTCGGGATTGGGCGTTGCGGTACTCGGGCCGATTCATGGTGATCCACGCGACTCGCCCCTTGAAGCCTCGACGCTCCGAAAGCACCTGTCCCTGTCCGAACTCTCTAACTTCGCTCATCGGGCAAGTTTGGCCGCTCTCTCAAGTGTGCGCGCTGCGGCGGATGACCTGCTGGAATGACTGCATGTCTGACAACACGAGCGAGTCGATAAACGAGCTCGGGTTCTACACCCTCGCTGGCGCACCAAACTCCGCACGCGACCTCATCGACGAGGTGAAGTCGGCGGAGGAGATGGGTCTCGGCTCAGCGTTTATCAGCGAGCGTTTGAACATCAAAGAGGCGATGACCATTACAGGAGCCGCCGCTGCAGTCTCGGAACAGATCGGCATCAGTGCCGCGGCCACCAACCACAACACACGTCACCCAACTATTACTGCCGCCCACGCAACGACCATGCGTTCTCTTGCAGGAGATCGCTTCACCCTTGGTCTTGGACGGGGCGTTGCCGCGTCGAGTCGGGCCAAAGGCATCGAACCGGCTCACATTCCGATGTCGCTGGTGGCGCTCGGACCGAACTCGCTCGCTC